>JBAZZQ010000014.1:0-68682 GCA_041658725.1 Phycisphaerae bacterium
CGGCGGTCAAATCCGGTCGATGGGAAAACTTTTGGTCGCATTACCTTTGCCTCAAAGATTCTGCATAAGGACTACGTAAAATGAAAACTACACCCGAAATAATCAAGAATAAGGCAATATAAGCGCCGGAGTAATTCCATGATTGGTCTTTTGGCTCTTGTGACGAAAAATAACGGCGGGATATTTCAATACGCGATCTCCATGGCGCAAGCTCTTTCCCTGCACGGCGAGAAATCCAACTATCGGGTCTTTCGAACCCCTGAATTTCCCTCCGGATTGATGGATCAGGAGAAAGAGGTACCCGATTTCACGGTAAATGTTGCCGTTAAAGCGTTACGGTATGTCTACCTGCATACCGGTATTCGATTGGGAAATTTAGCGGGGTTTCTCCCCTCGGAAAGCTATAAAGATATCGACTTATTTGTCTCGCCCATGACAACCTGCCTTCCCGCTTATCTCGATCGGCCATACGTCGTGACGATTCACGATCTCCAGCACAAATATTACCCCCAATTTTTCTCCCTCCGAGAACGATTGAAACGGGATTATCTTTATAAAAATACGGCACAAAAGGCACGGGCGATTCTTTGCGAATCCCAATTCGTCAAACGGGATATCTGCGCCTATTTGAACGTTCCGGAAGAAAAAGTCGCGGTTATTCCTTCCCCGCCTCCAGTCTCGATTATTCACAGCGACGTGACTGAAGATCAAATGAAACAGACGAAACTACGATATCAGTTGCCGACGAGGTATCTTTTTTATCCGGCACAGTTTTGGCCTCACAAAAATCATATACGGCTGATCCAAGCCCTTTATCTTATCAAACAAAATACGGGAACGGATATCCCCCTGATTCTGATCGGATCAAAGCAGAATTATTTTTCCCAGGTCGAAACGGAAATTCAAAAAGCCGGCCTTGGCAAGCAAATCCGATACCTGGGGTACGTGCCGGATAGCGACATCCCCTGCTTATACACACTTTCCACCGGCCTTGTTATGCCCACATTGTTTGAATCCGTGAGCATGCCGATCTGGGAAGCCATGCATTTGGGTGTTCCCATCGTAAGCTCGACCGCCTGCTCGCTTCCGGAACAACTGGGCGAAGAAGGACTGTATTTCGATCCGCTTAACGTTGACGATATGGCGGAAAAGATTTCTCTATTCTGGACCAGCGAAGCCCTGCGAACTGAACTGGCGTTGATATCCAAAGAACGCATTGCAACCATGACGCTGGAAAATTACGCACGGAAGCTTGAACATATCTTTCAGAAGGTTTTATGTTTTTAACTCAAATTGACCGGGTTGTGAAAACCAAAAAGTGCCAAAGTGTCATTGCGAGCTGATGCGCAGCATCGGCGCGGCAATCTCGTACAAACGCCGACGACATTCCAATGAGATTGCTTCGCTGCGCTCGCAATGACTTTTTTAAGTGGTTTTGCATAAGGTTCAAACCAAAACCGGTCAATTTGAGTAAATATCCGAGACCCCGCGGTGAACATGATGTTTCGTAACCGTTCGATGTTCGGCGCCGGAGGAAAAGGCCAGACAGTCGATCAGGCATATGAAGACCCAAAGTTCGTATTTAATTTCCAGATTAAGATACGTGAGAACCGAAATCAGGCCGAAAAGAAGGCCAAAAACAAAAAGATTGCTCTTTCGTGCTTTTCGATAAAGGCGAATCCATAGAATCGACAGGCCAATCAGCACTGGAAATCCGCCAAACATAATGACGCTGCAGAAACCTGATTTGGGAGAAAGCCCGATATCATCCTTCAACGTGTTATAGATTTCTCTCATGTTGAAGTTCGGATTAATATCAAGGACAGTTTGGGCGGTTTCCCGAAGCGCCTCCGGGAAATACCAAAGATAGGCGGAACCTACCCCCAGGGGATGGTTCAGACAGATTACGATACTGGCGATATTGCTGGTCAAACGGGTCGAGGTGGATGTGTATTGCGCAATATCATTTTTGAGGGATTTCGTGGCTCTGTAGACCGGATAAGGAATGAGAAACAGAAGAAGCAGAGCCATCAACACAAGGTTTCTTACGCGAATTCTCCGAGTGGCAAAATATCTGAGCGCGAAGCATAAAGAAGTTAATGCCAACGCGAACAACATTCCCTTGGAATGAGAATAAAACAAAAACAGTCCGGTCGGGATGCTCAAAAGAATGAACCGAATGGTTTTATGTTTGGATGCGGATATGGAGTAAAGATAATACAGGCTCAGTATATAGAAAAGGATGTAAACCGAGCCGGCCCAACTGCATTCCGACGTCAAGAGTCGAATTCCTCCTGAATAATATTGCGTCGCATGTAAAGGGACGAGTAACGCAGGACGGACGAGCTCCATCAGGAAAAAAAATACAATAGCCCAATAGCATAACGTAACGGTATTCCAGGCCGTCACAATACCCAGGTATTCCGCACAAAACCGAAGTTGGCGAACAAAGAGAAGAATAACGACCCAGTAGACGGAAATCTTTATGCCTTTGGATAGCAACGTGTCGTTATAAAGAACGACCGGCCGATCTATGATCAAAAAATACAACATATACGCCAGGGAGATGAACAAAAGCCATACGGCGATAAAAAGCGCACAAGGCTCTATTTTGCCTTTAAGTCGGATCGTCCTATTTTTAAAAAGCAAATAAAACTCCACGAGCAAAAATACGGGTAACAGTAAAAAAATCGGAGATCGACCGATTTCGCCGAAAAGGAAAAAACTGGGTAAATCCTGAACGGTGGCTCCGAAGAGCAGAACAAAGAAATAGAAGGACACCAGGGCTGATTTGGCAGCTTTACTCATGGAGCGATTTTTCTCCAACGACTATTTGTGTGTACGGTTTTATATTTCAGCGATGGATCAGTCATGTCTGCTCTCTCTTATTTTTTTTACAACGTGCCTGCTTCTCAACAAATCAAGCCAAAGCAAAACGGGAAGGCAGTAAACATAATGAAAATATCCCGCCTGGAACATTCTCGCCAGTATTAACCAAAATCGTGGTAAACTATAATGCAAATGGGGATATTTGTCGAACCGACTGATTTGCCCGCAGGAAAATTTATGGCAGTAAGCGTTGGCGTAGCGTTTGGAAGATTGAACGCAACGGGCAAAGGAATTTGTTGAAGATAGGTGTTTAAATCCGGCATAAGGTAAAAAAGCAAGCCCGGTCATTCCGAACGTTTCCTTTAATTCATTGAAAAAGAGCCAGTCGTCGCCATCAAATATTTTCTGAAAGAAAATCGGCTTTTCCCGAAATCGTCTGATGTTAATCGCGAAATTAGCGGATGAAAGATTGCTGTGGTACCTGACCGCGTTTGTATTTTCATAAAGAAATTTGCTGGCATTTAGAAGTGTATCGACGATTTGCCAAAAATTGCCGGCGGGGATATACGCCGCCGCGGTAACGGGGTCTTGCGGATGGGTTTGAAAGAAAGAAACGTATTGTTTTACGAGCAAGGGATTGATCAGGCAATCCGAATCGCAGCAAATCAGCATGTCGAAATGGTCGTCCAGGGCTTTGGTGATCCCGTAATTTCTGGCTCCGCCCGAATACGCTTTTTCGGAAACACGAACATAAGACCAGCCGGAAAAACAAGGCTGGCTGGAGATAAACTCTTGGATCAAACGACTCGTTTGGTCGGTGGAAAGATCATCGACCAGTAAAACCCGAACGTCATGTTCCGGCTTAACATTTTCGATGCCCGCGAGGAGCGACGACAGGCAAGCCAAAATCGTTCGTTCCGCGTTATAACATGGAACGGTAACCAATATTTTCATCAATGTTCAACCCACTTTTGATTTTGAGCAAAGACTTTTTTGGCTCCTTGATGGATACGGCGACGAAGATACGCGAAATCGCCATGGTACAGATGCCATGCGCCTTTATGGAGATTGCATATCCCCAGGAAGATGCGCTCGGGAAAAATACCGCAGGCCGCACGAGCGTATTGTTGACGTATCCTGGAAGTCTCCTCCATGCAGACCTTCTGAAGGGTTTCTGTTTTTTGATCAGGATGAGACCGAAAACAAACAATATTGACCGGAAGATATTTCGAGGCAATATCCTTTCCCGCCCTGCAGAAGAATTCATAATCCATCGCGAATCGCAGCCGTTCATCCAGTAGCCCAAATTGTTCGAACAGACTGCGTTTCCAGAATGCCGCCGGCTGGAGAGTCATTCCAAGCATGACATGCGCGGGCCACCAGTAGGGGCTTTTCAACGGGCGAAGAATCTTGTCATCTTTATCGACAATCAATAAATCGCCATATACCAAACCGAGTTCAGGGTTCTGCGCAAAGGCATCGGCGGCCTTTTGGAACGATCCCGGGCAATACATGTCATCGCTGTTGACCCACCCGACGATCTTACCGGTGGCTCGCATGAACCCCTTATTCAGGGCGTGGGTTTGTCCACGATCCTTCTCGCTGACCCAGTAAGCCAGATGTTTTTCGTATTTTCGGATAATATCCACCGAACCATCCGTACTCCCGCCGTCGATGATGATATATTCGAGATGAGGATAATTCTGGTCGAGCACAGATTGAATCGTTCGCTCCAGATATGCCGACTGATTGTAAGAGGGTGTTACGATTGAAATACTTTCCATCATTACGGCTATGGTAAAGGTCGGCAGCCTGTTTACGCAAGCACTTTCTTGATTCCACAAAAAGGTCTCTGTATAATCACCAATTGTAAAAACTTTTTAAGGATACAACATGAGCTTGAAAGTCGCTCTTGTTCATTATTGGCTGACCACCTATGGCGGGGGTGAAAAATGTATAGAGGCCCTTTGCGAACTTTGGCCCGGCGCCGATATTTTTACCTTGGTTTACGATCCGAAGATATTTGTCAATTCGGTTATTTCCCGGCACAAGGTCACTCCCAGCTTCATTGATCGACTGCCCCTGGCGAGAAAAAAATTCCGTCATTATTTTCCTCTCTTTCCATTCGCCGTCGAACAATTCGATTTAAGGGGTTACGATGTGGTAATCAGTTCGTCCTCGGGGTTCGCACACGGAGTTATCACCGATCCGCACCAGTTGCACCTTTGCTACATGCACACTCCCCTCCGGTATGCCTGGAGCGGATATCATGAATATATGGACCACCCGGAAATTCGCAGCCGCTGGAAAAATGGTCTGACACGGATGATCCTGCACCGAATCCGGACCTGGGATTACCTGGCCGCCCAGCGAGTGGATGAATTTATCGCCAACTCGAGGGAAGTGCAAAGACGTATCTGGAAATACTACCGCCGACAAGCCCACGTGATCCACCCCCCCATCGAGGTGGCCAAACTCGCTCCCGCGTCCGATCAAAAAAAGGAAACGTTTTACCTTACCTTCTCCCGGCTGGTTCCGTATAAACGGGTCGATCTGATCGTCGAGGCTTTTAAAGCGATGCCAAACCATCGGTTGATCGTCGGGGGAGACGGACCGGAGTTGGAAAAGCTTAAAAAAATGGCACAGGGAGCCAAACATATTGAATTTATCGGGTTTATCCCCGAGAATGAGAAAATAAACCTGCTACGTCAGGCAAAGGGTTTTATTTTCGCGGCCCACGAGGACTTTGGGATGGTCCCCCTGGAGGCACAGGCGTCAGGGACTCCTGTAATCGCCTTTCGAAAAGGAGGATCCCTGGAAACCGTTGACGAAAACAGGACGGGGGTGTTCTTTGATCTGCAATCCCCGGAAAGTCTGATCGACGCGATTTCGCGGTTTGAGGCGATTGATTTTGACCCGGAGAATCTATCGGCCTGGGTCGGTCGATTTTCGGTTAATAATTTTCAAAACAAAATAAGGAATTTTGTCCAGACATCCTGGAATATATATACATCGAATAAGGATCAGGACCATGAGTAAAAATATCGGGATAATTTTTCTTTTGCTGGCCGATGTGGCAGCCTTTTATCTTTCGATTTTTTCCTCCTACTACACCCGCAAATCTCTCGATGTTATCCTCCCACCCTTCCAAATCAGTCTGGGGGACCTTCTCTCCCGGTGGTGGATCCCCGCTATCTTCCTGGCTTTTTTTCTTTACGAAAATCTGTACTTCAAACGATTGCCCTTCTGGGACGAAGTCAAAACCCTCCTGAAAACCATCACGATTTCCATCATTGTGGTTATTTCCATCATCACCCTCGGTAAAATGGGGGACAGTATTTCCCGTACAGCCATTGTTTTCCTGTGGGCCTATGCCCTGTTCTTTTTCCCTATTCTGAGGATCATAAGTAAAAGGGTCCTGTGCAACATGCCGTTCTGGAAAAAGAACGTGATCATCATTGGAGCCGGGCCAATGGGAATCGAAGCCGCTATAGGCCTCGAGAAACATAAGTATATGGGTTATAGAGTTCTCGGCTTTCTGGATGACGATGAAGATAAAATCAGAAAACAAATCAGCATTGAGGGCAAGAATCTTAAAGTTTTCGGTAAAATAAGAAATTACAGTAAATTCATCCACTTGCTGAATATCACCACCGTGGTTATCGCTCTTCCCGCCCTGCCTCAGGAGGAATTGATCCAACTAACCAACGAAATTCAGAAATTCACCACGAATGTTCTGTTCGTGCCCGATTTGAAAGGCATCGGCATCCTGAACACGGAATTGTACCACCTTTTCAACGAGGAATTCTTCCTGCTGAAGATCAACAATAACCTGAAAATCCCTCTCAGCCAGGCCACCAAACGTGTTTTTGATATTGTGGTCAGCTTTATCCTCCTCCCCTGTTTGCTACTTGTCATCGCCATTATTTCTTTTTTGATCAAACTGACCTCCAGAGGCCCGGTATTCTACAGCCAGTTGCGGGTGGGAACCAACGGTAAGAGTTTCCAAATCTATAAGTTCCGAAGCATGTACTTCGACGCGGAGGAACGGCTTAGGAAAATGCTCCTGTCGAATGAAAATATTTGCAAGGAATGGGAAACGAATTTTAAACTAAAAAAAGATCCCCGGATTACCTGGATCGGAAATTTTTTGAGAAAAACTTCTCTGGACGAACTGCCCCAGATTCTTAATGTGCTCAAGGGAGAAATGAGCCTGGTCGGTCCTCGACCGGTCATTCAAAAAGAGATTGATTTGTATTATAAAAACTATGCGAGTTTCTATTTTATGGTTCGACCAGGGGTTACTGGAATCTGGCAGATCAGCGGGCGAAGTGATACCAATTATGATCGACGGGTCAAACTGGATACATGGTATGTTCTCAATTGGTCGGTATGGCTCGACACGATTATCATCCTGAAAACATTTAAAGTGATTCTGAAACGTGAAGGCGCATATTGAGCGAAACAGCCCTAAAATTCTCTGCCCCCATGAATATGGTGCACCCCTTTCGGTGGCTGATCCTCATCCTTCTCCTGGGTCTTGGGCTAAGGATCACCTGCTGGAATATCCAGGACACCCTCTATGAGGATAGCATCGGTTATATTATGGACGCTTCCACCCTCACCTCGGACAGCCTTTTGCGCAGCCAGTTCCAGGAACCCTTGCATCCTCTGATTCTTCGTCTGGCGCACAAAATATTTTTTCCAGGCGATGTTTCCACCAACCCCGTGAATCCCGCCGCATGGCAGACCGCGGCCTTTGCGGCCACCCTCACTTTCTCGCTGCTGTCAATCATTTTGATCTATATTCTTGGCACGCAACTGCACTCGAAGACCGCCGGAGCCTGGGCCGCCCTTTTTACGGCTCTCCAACCCTATGGCATTATTTACGCCGTCAACGGCTTGACTGAATCCTCGTATATCGTCTTTTTCTTGCTTGCTCTGTGCCTGGCCCTGCGTAAAAGCCCGTCCCTAAACCGGCTCCTGATACTGGCGGGAATGAGTTCGTTTCTTGCTCTGCTGATTCGCAAAGATGGCGTAATTCTTCCCGGAATTTTTGTGGTTTATCTCCTTCTGCAAAAGGATAGAAGCCTCACAAATCGTTTCCTGGGTTTGTTGCTCTTTTTCCTTGGATTCCTGGGCGGTGCGGCTTGTTATGCGTCGATCGGCGGTCGGTTTTATTGGTTGACGCCTTACCTGTCAAGTTTGACCGCCGTTTGGCGTCTCCCCATCTTTGATCGTACACCCCTGTCAGTCCTGCCTCTGGCAACGATCTGGGGCGTTTCTCACAGCAAGATACCTTTCCTCCTCCTGGCCGGATGGTTCAAGCTCAGCGGATTTATCCCTGCCACCCTCTTCGTCCTTTTTTTTCTTTATCCCCGGTGTTGGTCTTCCTCACGGAAAACCCTCCTTCCGCTTTTTGCCTTTGTTTTTCAGATTGCGCTGGTCGTCGGATTTACTTTGAAAATGGGCTATTTTACTACCCGCTACCTCTTCCCCGCCGCAGTCGTAACTTTTCCCGTGGCGGGAATCGCGCTGGCCGAAATGTTGAAAAAAATTCGAGAAAAATACCCCACCTGGAGCCTGACGCAAGCATCATTACCCTTTGCCCTCCTGACCCTGGCTATCCTGATTCCATCCGTTCTCGTCAGCGCATACCATCAACGGCGCCCTGAGATACTCGCCGCGGCACACTGGATCGCCACCAACAGCCCACCCGATAGCGTCCTGTACGCCGGCGATAACCGGATCGGATTTTACTGCCTCCGAAAGAATTTCTCAGTTTCTCCGCTCCTCTTTCGCGATGTGATGGCCTCGATTCATAACTATAGAGGAAAAAACTGCTACCTGGCCCTCTATTTCTCGCCCTCTGCAAGACAAACCGTATTGCAAACTTTATCCGGCACCGCAGCCGCCTTGAACTTTAAACCCCATCGAATTCATGTGATACGGACTCCAAAAAAGGAAATTGAAATCTACCTCCTCACGATACCGGATTAACGAATGCGCTCGACGGCAAATATCCGTCGCCGCGTTAATAACGGCTTTGAAGTCTAATCCGCATGATAACCACCATAAACGAACGTCGACGACTTGCTTCCGAGCGCATTAATTAATCCGATATCGTATGAGAGGTTTGTCCTGACGGTTTTAAAAACATTCCCCTTCTTATTCGTGCCCATTCAGGTAATTCGTGGTTTCTTCTCTTCCTGCTTGATTTTCTCGCTCTATCGCCGTATCATCCTGAATTACAATGTTAAATCGCACGGTCGTAATCAGCATCATCTTCGGAATTGCTTTAATCGCCCTGATCGGAACTTTTAAAAGCAATTATGTAAAAACTGCGGTCGGCAAAGGTGATTTTGCCGCCCTGTATAAGGCCTCCGCCTGGGCCGGACGGACCGGATCGTTTGCCGATCCTAATTCCCTCGGTTATTATCCTCCCAGCGGCAGACCGATCCTGATGATCTTCACTCTGCTGCCTTTGCGTCCGGCCGCTATTGTCTGGTGGCTGATGGCGGTGGGTCTGCATTTGTTTTGCCTGTATCTTTTGATAAACTTTTTGCTTCCGGTCAAACCCACCGATCCCTGGCTGTTGATTTCGCTCGTTTACCTGGCCATGCTGCCCTGGCTGGTCAGTGATCTTGCCGGTGGAAACGTTTCCCCGCTCATCCTGGCCAGTGTTGTCATCAGCTACTTTTTATATCGCCGCGGACGGCTTTGGTCGTCGGCCATTATTTTATCTATTGGTATCGTGGTAAAATTCCTGCCGATTTTTATGATCTTTTTCTACGCCGTCAAACGGCGTTGGAAAATGGTTTTTATCACATCCGCCTGCACATTAATCGTCGGTATTTTACCCGGCATGCTCCTTGTGGGCAGCCACAACTTTTTCGATAGCTGGAAAACCTGGTCCCGCGAAGCCCTTGGCCGGCGAACCGCCAAATACATGATCGTGGAAAGCTCCGGTATCTCCTATATCAATCAATCCCTAGCCAACGTCTTGCTGCACACGCTCAGTCCGGTCAGCGCCGGTCATCACGATAAACCGTTTTACGTCAATATCGCCAATCTCTCACGAACCACTATTTTAAAAATCTGGTACACCGTTGTCCTGGTCAGTGGATTGCTTTGGGTTTATTTGATCTGGCCTCGAAAAGATGATCCGCCTTCGATAGAGGCTGTCCATTTTGCCGCGGTTTGTCTGCCTATGATCTGGTTCAGCCCGCATGTAATGACCTATTATTTGACAATCCTCATGCCCGCCGTCGCCCTTCTGATCTGGGCGACTACCAACAAACGCGATCTGCCAATGAACATCATGCTCGCACTTTACATTCTTGGATATGTATTGGTCGCGAGTGTCTATGGCCGCGCCTACGGAAATTATCAGGCCGTCGTTTTGGTCCTCGCGATCAGCATAGCCTTGACTTCCAGCCAAATCCGACGTTCGGCCATTCACTCACCCCTTTGAACGGTTACTGTTTTTTTACAAACTCCTCGAGTAGGACTCGAACCTACAACCTGCCGGTTAACAGCCGGCTGCTCTACCGATTGAGCTATCGAGGAACTCAACTTATTAATATTTATGGTTTTACCACCCGTTTGTCAATAAGAGAAATGTGTTTTTCGTAAAATTACTCTTTGAAAGGCTGTATTCCAACAAAAATTCTCTTGACAAATAAATTTAACTAATTATACTGGATTATATCAATGTGGGGTTTGGTTTTTAAAAATTTGGGGGTAACTTGTATGTCGGAAACTGCTGTTCGAACCAAACGTGATATCATTAATCATGTATCCCATGACTTCAATTTGGACACAGTCCAGGCCCGAAAGGCTGTTCAGGAAGTTTTGAATGGAATCGTCTCGGCCACACTCGACCACGGCAGGATCGAGATTCGCCGGTTTGGCACTTTCAAAATCCTTCATCGGGCTGCCCGAGTGGCCAGAAATCCACGCACCAACGAAGAACTTCGCCTTCCAGCGAGATTCGTGATCTCTTTTGAGCCATCCGACCAGTTATCGGAAAAGGTTGTTAAGCAGTATTCCGGGAGAGAGGCGCAGGCTAAGACAGAAGAATCAGCCTGTGGGACAAATACCTGAAAAAATAATCGACCGAGTCCAGCCGGACCCGGTCGATCTTTTTTTAACTGTTTTGGATTGAGGTCTATTTCAACTCCGAAGGGCTTCCTGACGATGGAGTGCCCGCCGTCGGTTTGGGTGCGCCTTCCTCCACGGTTCCTTCCTCTTTTTCCCTCAGTAACTGGTTCAATCGCGTGGCGGAGAAACTCGTATTGGTTTGATCGATATCCGCTTCATCCTTGAGAACTTGCTGATACAAATCCATGGCTCGCGCTCGGTCATGCCGTCGGAAATCATAAATGACAGCGGCTTCGAACCGGACCGGATGGGGCGTTTTGGGATTCCACTTCAGTGCCATTTCGTAATAACGAAGAGCCTGAACATCGTCATTAAAATATTCCTTTGAAATTTCACCCGCGTAGAACGCGGCGTCGTCGATCTTATCGCTCGTCGGATAGGCCTTGATCAGCATCGTGAATTTATCCATCGCGTCTTTGAGTTTCCGCTTGTCGTTGATGAAGGGAAGGAATTTTCCGCCGTGCAGAAGTTTTACTCCCTCCTCATAGAGTCGATCCGCTTCGACGATGCTGTCCCTGGGGCTGAGGTTTGTATCCTGGATATCGACTTCGACCAGGTAGGGATATTTCCGCACATGTCGAAGATCATCCAGCTCTTTGCTCGCCCAGCCGGCCTTTTGCGTTTGACCGCTTTCACGATAAGATTGGAGCAAGCTTTGAAGAACCAGTTTATAATTAGTCCGCACCTGAGAAAGCTGCTCGATGCGGTCCGCCTCTGAGAAATTCGCCAAGTCGATGCTTTGCAGCGAAGCAGTGCGGGTTTCGTCCATCGTGCCCAGTTGAGTCGATTCCGCGTTCTTCGCCTCACCCATATACGAATAGGTACGGACACGGTTCAGGTCGTGCAGCTCCGACGAGGCCCAGGTGGCTTTATCGTGTAAACCCCGGTCGATGTACCAGCGATGCAACACTTCCAGCATTCGCTTGTAATCGGCTCGATTCCGGCGAAGCTGACTAACCATGTCCGCCTCGGCAAGTCCGTTCGACCCGGACAATTCCGACTCTTTGGCCGAACTATTTTCGTCCGCCGGCTTAACCTCGGCAGAATTAAATTGTTTCTGCGAATTGGAACACCCGACGGCAACCACCAAAACCAGACCGATTGAACAGACCTTAAACCACGTAAACATTTTTGTGCCTCCAGTACATAAATTATCTATTTTGCCATTCCACCCTGAAACTTCTCGGAAATCAAGAAAATTTGCCCGTATTTCTTTATGGCGTCTGCCCACATGTTCTGGCAATCGATCCTATCGCTCTTTACGAGCCGCGACCGTAAGGGAGCGGGTTAAATCGATTGAGATTACTCGCTCCCTTACGGTCGCGGCTCGTAATATATCATGTTCCAAATTATTTGAGGATTAACGTTCCAAATTGCGATGGACAATCATTCTCGCCAAACGTCGGGGACCATTGGCTCATTTCGCTGGGCTTTTGAACGCGATTTCTAACAAATTCCAATCCTATCGTCATGCCCGACTTAGGATTTGCAATACCCAGGCTCTTCCAGGGAATGGCTGTTTCGAGGGTCCAGGTATCGGCCTGGCGACCGGAAGCGACTACTTCTTCTCCATTCGGTGTCGCGGTGTTTCCAATCCCGTCCCAAATCACTCCATTCGCATTGAAAACAAAATGATAACTGGGCTGGCCATCGATTTTAGAATTTAAGAGTATTTCCACAGAATCGTCTTCCCACACATCTCCATCGCGTTTCGCCACTTTGGTAACCAGGCTGGAAATTTTCGGTTCATGACATTGGATGGCCAGGTAAAGATTTTTGGAATCATAGGCCACCTGAACTTTCGTGGGAAATCCTGTTACACGATCTGCCGACGGTGAGGTAAACTCTGAAAGTGCGTCAAGGCCGGTCCATGTGGGGTCGTCGAGTTTTCCGTCGATTTTAGGGGCTTGGGTTGCCCACGGACAAACAGCAGTCCGGACCGGCTTGATGGGAATAGTAAAATTAAAGGTATATGATTTTTTACTTTCGCCTTTGACTTCGGCGACGAACGTCGGGACAGGATATATATTTTTAAGATCGTCTACGGTTGCGTCAAAGCGGATGTCACCTTCCTGGTCTGCGTTTAGCAAAAGCGTTTTACAGACCGGAATAAGTTTCCAGTGCGGATTGTTGTTTTGCGCGGGATTTACAGTTATTACAACAGGTTCTCCCAGGAGATTTTTCAAGGTGGTGCGAACTGGGAAAGGATTTCCAGCGACCGGCGGTTCGATGACAGTCGGATTGTTCATCATGCCGAAAGTTTGTGCCGGACCGGCGGTTACCACGTTATCCGGCAGAATCGATCCGGTTTTGATGACCGCGATTTTCCAATCCCTGGGCCGGACGGTAACGAGGCAATAGTGATAAAAACCGCCTGATTTTGACTCGGATTCAAGCGTGCCGCCGCCGCCTCCGGTAATGTAATATTGAACACAATCGATCCGTGGAAATTTCATATATTTATGCTCGTGTCCGGCGAATACTGCGGTTACGCCGTGTTTGGCGAGAAGCGGATGGACTGCCTTCATCCAATGCCCGCCAGGCCCGGACACCCAGTAGGGGCGATGCACGAAGACAAATTTAAACGCGACGTTGTTGTGCGAGGCAAGATCGTCTTTAAGCCACTGCAACTGGTCGTCGTCGATCCTTTCGATCGGTTCACCCTTTTCATTGAGGGTTTCCGAATTCAACGCGATAAAATGAACGTTCATATAATCAAAAGAAAAATAGGTTTTGCCAAACAAATTACGGTAAATCTGCTCCGCGATGGGGTTGCTGATATCGTGATTTCCCGGAAGCATGACGAACGGGACGCGACACTGTTTGATAATCTGATCGAATTCGCTCCACATGGCCAGGATTGTCCTGGCGTCATTCGCCCCGTTAATCAAATCGCCGACACTAATGACCAAATCAGGATCGATCTGATTGATCTCTTCTATATTTTTTATAAAGGTATCCCTGCCGGTGCGATCCGTCGATCCAAGAACCGTTCTATCGCCGAGCACCACAAATTTAAAACTCGGACCCACCTGGACCACCGCCTGCGGACCACCCCCGGATAATCGCACTTGCCCACCGGAAAATCGCTGCTCGGCACAACCGCCGATGAAAAGAAAAGTCATAAAACCGCAAAAAGAAAGCACCGCTCCGGTCGTTTTGGATGTGTTCGAGAATTTCATCGTTGTCTCCCACTATTTCAGATATAAACTTCAGCAAACTACCAAGTTGTATCTTACAACAAACTCATCGCAAAATAAACATCAGGGCTCTTAGAATTTCGCCTTGTTTCTTTTTGGCAGGGCTTGGGTGCATGCGATTCGCTTTATGTACTCGCCGGGCATGAAATTCGGACTGCGATGCGGAACGTGACAACGCTGGCAGTGCCAGGCTTGCGTCAGGTTATCTTTAAGACGTTGAAATTTAACCGCTTGAGCGGGCGTGGAAATGGTTTTCGGATTTGGGTGGGTTCGCAGGTCCTTTTGGTGGCAGTCCTGGCATCCGACGTTGACGAGTTTCGGCGTGGCAAGGGGCGTATCAAAACCGCCTGGCTGTCGGAACCCGGTTGTATGGCAGGCCCAGCAATTCAGATCGGAATCGCGTTTATCCTGTCGCAGAGTTTCGAACGCATGGGCGTGTCGGGTCGTCCGCCAGAACTGATAAATTTTCTTGTGGCAATCGCCGCATTTTTCGGACGCAACATATTGAAACGCCGCCGGCTGGGTCGTGGACTTACGCAGCGGGTCGCGATTCCAATTGATGAGTTCTTGTCGGGAAATATATTTATAGGCATCGTAAATTTCGATAAACCGCCTGTCTTCGATAATTCCCCTGGCCAGTGGAATCATCTCGGCCGTCGAAATGGTCAGCTTGGAATCTTGCCATTTCAGTCCGGCAATTCCCACCTTGCGGTCATTTGACCAGGATATCATCAAGGGCGGGCGGCGGTAGGTGAAAAGGCTCATTTCATTTGGGGTCTTAGCCGCGGCGGCTTGAGCGGGTTGCGTACTTGTTCGGTTCACCGTCCAGGGATGTCCGCCCGTATCGATCCACAGATCAATGCCCGTAAGATTTTCGGAAATCGTTTCCCTGACGCTCGGTCCAAGATGCGAAAGAAGAATAATGACATCGTACTGCGGCCGTAATTTGGGAACCAGCCGTCGCAAAGCGGCGGCGGGGGTTTCATAGGTGAACTGATCGCGAATGTCGGAAGGTAAAATCGCAAGCCAGCGATCGGCGATCACGGAAATAACGGCAATCTTTTTTCCACCACGCTGAAAAGAAATCACCTGGCGAATCGGGGTGGGCGATTTGAATTTCAGATTACTGGCGACAAAGGGAAGGGAATACTTACCGGCAAAACGATTGAAAACCTCCATCCCGACACGCAAATCGCCTTCGCCGACCGCCAAAGCATCATACTGGAGCAAATGATACGCATGGGCGATAAATTCCATCTGCGAAGGCGAGGCACTACTGGTCAAATCTCCGGTATCCAGGAGCAGTAAATTCGGGTTCACTGTCTTGATCCGGTCGATCACGGTGGCTCGGCGGGCAAAACCGCCTTCATAAACTCCACCGCACCCGCACGGTTCAAATTCCCCGCGTGTCGAACCGGTAAAAATCAAAGCCATATCCACTTTGTTCATTGGATCGACCACTTCCCGGCGCTGGTCATGTTCGACACTAACAAACTGATATTCCTCAGTCTGATCGCATCCGATGCCCGGCAGGGAAAGAGCTATCAAGCCGCCAAACCATATCTTCCATAAAGTTGTCTTGTTGAAATTGAATTTCATTTTCCTGTTTGCACCACGATTTTTTCTGAAGCGGAATTAGTAGTGGTTGGGATTGTTTCCCACGGTAATTTCAGTAAGAAACGAGCTTGCATAACCGCGACGGCGGCCTGAAGCTGAATATCTTCCGGCGGATATTTCCGGACCGGAGGTTTTTCAACCTCATCCTCCGATTCGGAGGACGTTGCCGTCGAAGCTCTCACTCGCGCACTCGATGTCGTCGTCGCAAGAGAGGAAACTTTCATTCCGTTGACCTGCGTAACAATCTCCGCGTCTCTCTGAATATCGATAATGTCTCGCAGTTCATTCGGAGTTAGATCGATTTTCAGATCCGGGTCCACGCCCCAATCCTTGCTGTCGGGTTTGCGGTGAAGGCATCGGCCTTTGGGAAGATAATAGTAGGCGGTGGTAATTTTTAATTTACTGGATTCGTCAACCAGGGGTAAAACATTCTGAACGCTTCCTTTTCCGAAACTTCGTTCCCCGATCAGCCAGGCCCGATGATAATCTTTCAAAGCCCCGGAGACGATCTCGGCCGCACTGGCGCTGAAGTTGTTAATCAGAATTATCAGGGGTATATCCGCATATTGCCCGCTGCCCGCCGCTGCGATCAGTTCCATCGGCTCGGTGTTTCTGCCTTTGGTCGTTACCACCACACCACGAGTAATAAATAAATTGACCGTTTCTACCGCCGCCTTCAACGTCCCGCCCGGATTGAATCGTAAATCGATAATCAGCCCTTTCACTCCCTGCTGGCGCAGCCGGCGCAAGGCCCGCGAGAGTTCATCCACGGTGGTATCGGTAAAACTGGTAATGCGAATATATCCGATCGTGTCGTTGGGCGGGTCCATCAAAAACTGCCATTCGTTGTCCTTGTCCATCCGGTACCCTTTTACGGTCTGGATGATAATGGTATCCCGAATCATCGGGGTTTCCCGCGAGTGTTCAGCCCACGGATGCGTAATTCCCAAAACCACACGAGTTCCCTTCGGACCCGTGATTTTTCTTACCGCCTTATCAATCGTTATCCCCTCCGTGCTTTCGCCATCGATCGAGACGATCAAGTCGCCGGGAAGGATTCCCGCGTGATAGGCAGGCGAGCCTGGAACGGGAGTGATGACCTTCAGTTTGTTATTTTCCATGGAAAGTTGAATCCCCACCCCGCTGAATCGACCGGTCGTATGCTTATCAAAATCGTCCAGTTCCGCAGGCCAAATCACGTTGGTAAAAGGATCCAATTCCCCCAGGGCCGAATCGACGAATTCTTTGATGATCACTTCCTGGGGAAGATTGATGGTGTCGTCGTTATCGACCAGGAGTTTGATAAAAGCCTGGTAAAACTCCCGAGTGGAAAGGGTTTTTTTAGCCTTTTCCTTGTTGACCTCATTGATCAGGGATTTTATTTTAGAATCGAACAAGGCAGTCTTGGTTTTGTCATTCAGGGAGGGAAAAACCTGCATCAGCTTTGGGGTTTCCGTCAGCATGGCGACCGACTGCAGACCCATAACGATCATCTTGCCGAACTCGGGCTTTTCCACGTATCCATTGGCGAGGCTATAGCTCAATTCCGGGATCACGGCGATCTTGATGTCTTTGATCTGTTCGTTCCATTCAGTTTTCGATTTATAGGTGGCTTCCAGCCGAACCCGCATCGCGCAATCGCGGGTCGATTTATCATACCCCTTGTCGTCCTCATAAATGGTCGCCAGCTCCGCGTAAATATTTCCTGCCTTGAGCCATTCATGCTTTTTCAGATATTCCCCGGCTTGACTTTTGGCTTTTTGGGCTATTTCCCGGACCCAGTCGAGTTGACCGAATTTCTTCGGGTCCACCGCATAATATTTTGCCCGCCGCGCTCCCGTCAGGGCTTTTTCGATATTTCCCTTCGTCGCTGCCGATCCTGGGCGTGAAGCCGGCTTTGTCGTCGCATTTTGCGAAGTCGAAACCTTTTTGGATTTCTCAAGATATTCCCGGGATTCTTTGACGTTCGCCGAATATGTCTCGGCCCGGACTTTTTCCCTCTGATTGGACAACAAGTCATATTTTTGCAATTGCATTCCCAAAGGATCGGTCGGGCGAGTGACAATCCCCGCAGGCTGGGTACTGAGCACCTTCCCGGCCTGGGCAAAGTTCCCCCGGTAGATCATTCGGGCCAGTTCTTCCGGTGATGCCCCCGTGCTTTTGGCGAAAACAGGCAAAACAAAAAGGAAAGATACTAAAACGACGCCGATCCGTCCGACGCCGTTACGAATTCGATCACGATAAAAATTAGACATTCAGGATTCCCATAAAACAAACTTAACGTTCGGTCACAACAAGTGGTTTCACAACTATACCACTAGCCCCCGATGGTAATCGGGGGTTCGTTTCTTAAGCGTACGAAACCGCTTCTATCAAAACATTGGATTCTAGCCTCTGTTACAGCGCAAGATCAACTTTTTTATTGCCGAATATAGAGATAAGTCGGCAGGACCCCGCAAACCCTTAAACTCCAAACCCCCAAATAGCCGAAGAATCTAATACTAGAAACTCTTTGGTCATGGTTCAAATGCCATTGCATCTGGGCAACAAGAGTGTTATGATCTACGCTTGTTTTCTAGAAATACTTTATATGAAAGGACATCCAGTCATGGCTGGAAAAATTAAATTACTAACGACGGGACTGATAATAATGGTTCTGGCTTCGGGTTGTGTCATTCAACGAAAATATAACGCAAAAGACCTCTATGAACGCGGTCTGACGGATTATTACGCCGGGAATTACAGCACCGCCGCCGGCAATTTCAAATGGGCTTTGGACTTGAAAAAGGAATATTCCGGTCCCATGATCGGTCTGGCCCAATGCCAACTTCACTTTGCCCGGGAAAGTTTCACCAAAAAAAATGTCGGTGCCGCCCTGCAAAACCTGGAAGAAGGGATGTACTGGATAAATCTTGCCGTAGATGCCGATCCGGGCAATCCGCAGGTTACCGTGGTCAGGGTTGAAATTCTCAATCTCAAGGGTGAAGTCGAACAGGCGCTAAAGACCGCCAGATGGGGTGTCAATGTGCAGGGGCCCAATCCCGCCAGTTTGCTTCTGATGGCCAAATCCTACACCGATGTCGGCGCGTATGACGAAGCCGAAGTCGCTTATAAACAAGCCATCGCCGTTGATCCGAAAAACGTCGATGTTCGCGTCAAGACCGGTCAGTTTTATGAAAAAATTGGAAAACGCGACCTGGCCCTTCAGCAATACGAGGAAGCCTATCGACTGGACCCGAACAACTCGGATGTCCAAATCCGAATCACCGCCCTGAGCGGCAGTACACCGGAACCTGGCCCTGAAAATCCTTAAACGTTATGTGCCACGAAGGGCTTGCCCGCTGTGTCTTAACGAACACGGCCGGACAAGCCGACCTTGGCGCATGGATAAGATATTTCTTTAAGGGGACAGGTTTTAAATGTTCACCCGCGAAACCAAAATCGGTTTGATTGCGACTTTTTCCACCATGACGGCATTTGCGTTTTCTTCCAATGCCATTCCGCCGCTGGTTACCACAATCGCCAACGATTTTCATATTGAATACGCCACTTTCGGCGGATACGTGGTGATGCTTCAATTTACATTTTTCGCCCTCGCCTCGCTTTGCGGCGGATGGGCGGCCCATCGTTTTGGCTTCTCTAATCGAAGTCTGGTCATTACGGGTATTTTATTTCTGGCAATACTTTTGATGGCCGGATCGACTTTTCCCAATTTTAAGTGGTTTATCTTCTGGGCCATTCCCCTGGGATTTGCCGGTGGGTTGGTGGAAACCTTCGGTGCGATCATGATCTGTCGCTTCGGAGGACCGCAGTCCAGCAAAATGTTAAATTTCGGGCAGGTATTTTTCTGCCTCGGCGCCATCATCGCCCCCACACTAATCGCGTTTATCCTCGGTTATGGGTTTTCCTGGCGAGTATCTTTTCTTGGTTTGGGAATTTTGATCCTTGTTATTGGGATATGGTTCATTTACCAAACGCGAACGCTCAAGGAGCCAACCTGGGAAATGACGGATATCGGACATAAAAATTCCGATGCCTTTGCACCGACCGTCAAAATTCCCCTTTTGTCCGACCCCTTGCTTTATTATTTATGCGGCGCGCTTTTCACCTATGTGGCCGTCGAAGGTTCGATCATCGTCTGGGTGGCTTCCTACTTTGAAAAAAATCTCGGCCTACCGGCCAAGGATGCCGCCTGGCGGCTAAGCGTCTATTGGGCGGGAATGCTGCTGGGCCGGTCGCTGATCCTGCTTCTCCGCGGTCGATGGACGTTGTGGCCCGCGCTCCTGGCCGCAAGTACCGGGATGATGCTCAGCAATATAGTCTTAAGTTTCAAATGGGGTCCCCTGGCCGCGACCATCCTTGTGCTTGTGGGTGGATTACTCGCCGGTCCCCTCTGGCCGACGATTGTAACCATGAGTCAACAGATGCGCAACTCCTCGGCCTTTACCTCCTGTGTGATCGGCATAGGCGCGCTCGGGGCGGCCTTTGGACCGCTTTCAAGCTCCTATGTCATAAAATACCTCGGCACCAAATACTTTTTCCCCATCCTCGCGGCGGAGGGGGTGGTTTTGATTACCTTTATACTCAAAGCCAGATCATACAAATCTTCATAAACGGCTTTGACTTTTGGTGGCGGGGTCCGCGATCATTGAACCTGTCAAAGCCTGTTATTCAATAATGACCGACCCCACACCTTTCGGAAGCTCCGGGGCAAATTCATGTAGTTGTCGGCGCAGTTTTTTCGCTTTTTCGGCGTCGGGGGCGTAGAAGGAGACGTGGTCGCCGCTGCAAACCACGTTTCCGGAAATGGTCCACTGGCCAGCCCGGACCCACTGGCGGGGAATACTGTGGCGGAACCAGTGATCGTAAATGATCGCCAGTTCCATTCCCTTCTCCCGCGTCAGTCGAGCCAGGTCTTCCTCCCTTGGCCGATGTTGCCTCCAGATTTTCGCCGACTCCAGATCGGCCAAGCCGCACAAATCGATGACGTGCGACCCTGAAAAATACGCCATTGCCCCGATGTCGTTCACCGCAACCGGTTTGCCCGCGTAATACCGCTGGGCGAACCGTGCCATTTGGCACTGCTGCTGGTAGATGTTCCGGCTCGCCTGCGGCGTCCACGATAGCGCCACCAAACTCCGCCCCACCAATACCACCGCCATCAACAAAAACATAATCCCCATCCCCCGGAAATTCGGACGGCCACCTTTTTCAAAAACCCGGGCAACCCGGTGGGGAAAATAATCGTAAACGCTAAAGCTAAGGACGAGCAATCCCAGCACCATCAGGTACGCCTCGTACCGGAAAAACCCTCCCTGCCTAGCCGAGACCAGGTGCACAAACATCGTTCCCGTTGTGATCGCCAGCAGGCTGTTCAGAGGCCGCCACAGGGACTGGCCCTTCCGAAGGCGATACACCAAAGACCCCGCCACCAGGCCCAGCAACAAGTACACATGGAAACTGTCGGTACGGAAAAACTGGTGAACGAAACCTTCCGCAAACCTCCACAGCCCCCGGACCGTCCACGCAACGTTCTTCTTTTTCAGGAGAACCGTGTTGGGTAAAAAGAACCACCCGCGACTTGCGGAGGCCCAGCCGTAAATGACGACGGGAAGTGCGCCAAAAAACAACGTCCCCACCGCAACCCACACCCGCTTTCTGGCCAAAAACAACCCCGCGACGATCACCACCAGGAACGCCCCCTCATACCGGATCAGGGTGGCCAGACTTGAAAGTAAAAACAAGCACGCCAATTGCCGATGGGAAATCCGCTCTTTTCCCAGCAAGGTTGCGGCCAGGAAAACCAACCCCACGTTGATCAGCATCTGGAGCGTGTGCTCCATGCCGACAAAAATCAGCGCGGGAAGCGGAACCAGAAAGACGATCCCCAATAGCGCCCACCGCGTGAACCGAACCGAACCCGTGTACTTCATCAGCGCCCGGTACGCTGCATACAAGACCCCGCCCGCCGACAGCAGGTTCAACACCAGCGGAACGTAATACCCGTCGCCCAGAACCCGCTGGATCCCCGCCACCAGTAACGTCCACAGCAACGATGAGGACGAGGAGGTAAACCCCCGCGCGTCGATCCCCCAGACGCCCTCCAGGACCAGCGTGTTCGCCATCGCCAAATGAATGTACGCGTCGTCCTGAACGTAAGTGAAGTTCCCTTCCGTCATCCACAACCCCGCTCCGCCGATAACCAGGACCGTGACTCCCAAAGCCATCATTGAAACGACCAGAGGATGCTTGAGCCAAACCCAGCGACCCGGTTCAAGACCTTCCATTGACTTGGAGGAAGTAACGCCGATGGAATTCTCCGTATTTGTCTGAATCATGAAACGTGTCCTTATGTTACTCAAACTGACCGATTACTTTTTGGTCCCGGCTGGGGCGGAAGTTTTTAGCCCACCGCGTGAACCGTGGGAATCTGTAATCAACACTCATCAGCCCCCAAGGGGGACGATACAATTCTTCCTGGTCTTCTTTCTGTCGCCCCATCCGGGGCCGGATCGTCTTTGATCCACCATTTCCATCCATCGAATTTTGATTCTAAGAATTCAAAAACTGGCGAGCAAGGGAAATATTGTTCGGTCTACAGTCTATTTTTTCATTCCATCATTGCAAAATGAACGTTCAGATATTATAAAATATCATACGATATGGTAAAACAATATGACATCAAAACGATCGACGGCCTTTCCGAGCGGGAGGCGGCCCAGCGGCTTTTGAAAGATGGTTTTAACGAGCTTCCATCCTCCAAACCTCGAAATATTTTTAATATCGCACTGGAGGTTGTTCGCGAGCCGATGTTTTTGCTCCTGGTGGCGGGCGGGGCGATTTATATGATTTTGGGGGATGTCCAGGAAGCGATTATGCTCCTGGGGTTTGTCTTCGTGGTGATGGGGATTACGTTTTACCAGGAGCGCAAGACCGAAAGGGCGCTGGAGGCTCTTCGGGATTTGTCCAGCCCGCGGGCGCTGGTAATCCGAGACCGGGAGCAACGTCGTATTCCCGGCCGGGAAGTGGTTCGGGATGATATCCTGGTTTTGGCGGAGGGCGACCGCGTTCCCGCCGACGCTGTGGTCCTTTCCTGCTCGAATTTATCGACCGACGAATCGTTGCTCACCGGAGAATCGGTGGCGGTGCGGAAGATTCCGTGGGATGAAAAAATGGAAATGGGTCGTCCGGGCGGGGATGATCTTCCATTTATTTATTCAGGAACGCTTGTGGTCAAGGGTCAGTGTATCGCCCGTGTGGCATCAACCGGGATGCAAACCCAGATGGGAAAAATCGGCAGGGCTTTGCAAACGGTGGAGTCTCAGGATTCGCCTTTGAAAAAGGAAACTCGCCGGCTCGTGCGAATTCTGGCCCTTTTGGGATTAGTCCTGTGTGTCATTGTGGTCGTTAGTTATGGTCTGACGCGAGGTAATACTCGTAAAGACTGGCTTGACGGTTTTTTAGCCGGAATCACTCTGGCGATGGCCATGATGCCGGAGGAATTTCCCGTTGTTTTCACAATTTTTCTGGCATTGGGGGCTTGGCGAATCTCTCGAAAGCGAGTCCTGACCCGGCGGGTTCCCGCGGTTGAAACCCTGGGTTCCGCCAGCGTCCTGTGCGTCGATAAGACCGGCACGCTGACCCTTAATCGCATGTCGGTAAGCAAACTATTTGCCCGGGGAGAATTTCTGGATATCCATCCCGACAAGCCCGAGCGTCTTCCCGAACAGTTTCATGAAAACGTGGAATTCAGTATCCTGGCCAGTCAGCGCGATCCTTTCGACCCGATGGAAAAGGCCCTGCGGAAACTCGGCAGCGATACCCTGGCCCAGACGGAGCATCTTCACGACGATTGGACGCTGGTGCAGGAATATCCTCTGTCGCAGCACTTGCTTGCTCTGTCGCATGTGTGGAAATCTCCCGACGGGCAGGATTATGTCATCGCGGCGAAAGGCGCTCCGGAGGCGATTGGTGATTTATGCCATTTAAACGCGGTCCAAATGACGGACTTATCGAAACATGTAAGCCAGATGGCAGGTGAGGGTCTCCGCGTGCTCGGAGTGGCCAAGGCCCATTTTCGCATCAAGGAACTTCCGGGCGAGCAGCACGATTTTAAATTTGAATTCCTGGGACTCGTCGGTTTTGCCGATCCGGTTCGCCCGAATGTCGCCGAAGCGATCAAGGAATGCTACCAAGCGGGTATCCGGGTGATTATGATCACGGGCGATTATCCGGGGACGGCCCAGAATATCGCCCTGCAAATCGGTCTCGTGCCCAACGATGATTTTATCACCGGCGTGGAATTAGACAAAATGAACGACGCTGAACTGAAAGAGCGGGTGAGAACCGTCAACATTTTCGCCCGCGTCGTTCCGGAGCAAAAACTCCGTCTCGTCCAAGCCCTCAAAGCAAACGGCGAAATCGTGGCCATGACCGGCGACGGGGTCAACGACGCCCCCGCTCTTAAAGCCGCCGATATCGGAATCGCCATGGGCGGTCGCGGAACGGACGTCGCCCGCGAGTCTTCGGCACTGGTCCTTCTGGATGACGATTTCTCCTCGATCGTGCAGGCCGTCAAAATGGGCCGACGGATTTTCGATAACCTCCAAAAAGCAATGGCATATATTTTTGCCATTCACGTTCCCATCGCCGGAATGTCTCTGATTCCAGTGCTCTTCAAATGGCCCCTGGTGCTATTTCCTGTTCACATCGTGTTTTTGGAACTGATCATCGATCCCGCCTGTTCGCTCATTTTCGAGGCGGAACCCGATGAGGCTAACGTAATGAGCCGCCCACCGCGAAAATTGAGCGAGCCTCTATTCAGTAAACGCACCGTGTGTATAAGTCTGCTCCAGGGACTTAGCGTATTGCTGATTATTTTAGCTGTGTTCCTCACCGCTCGTTACTGGGGACACAACGACCGTGAAGCCAGGGCCCTTGCGTTCACCACGCTGATCATCGCCAACCTGGGTCTGATCCTGATTAATCGCTCCTGGACCCGTACGATGTTCTCCATGCTGAAATCGCCCAACCGGGCTTTATGGTATGTCTTAGGCGGGGCCATGATCTTTCTGGGGCTGGTTCTTAATATTCCCTTCCTGCGCAACCTGTTCCTTTTCGAGAAGCTTGGCCTGAATGATCTGGTCATTTGCCTGGGGGCAGGCATAGTGAGCATCATCTGGTTTGAATTTCTTAAAATTTTAAACCGGCGGCGAAATTCATCGACGCTCTGAGAATCATTGCCGACTCACACCAACTGCAAGGCACGGATTTTCCGGCAGGCACGGTCAACGGCGGGAAGGAAATATTCCTCGGCCACGTTGTCCCATCCCATGTGACTGGCGACGCTGTAGCCCTTCTTAATATACCAATCCATTTCGGTGTTATTTTTTGGTAAACGTCGCAATATTTCCTCAGCCAGTTTTCGGGCGACCCGCTGTTCGATCTGGTTGCGTTTCACTTGATCGATCCGCAAAAGATCATCCACCTCCATCGCCGGTTCATCCAGTTCGGTATAATCGGCGAGGATTACATTGGCGACTGGTTCCGAATTGCTGATGGTATTGACAAAGCCGACGCACCCGCAAACGTTCGTCACCACGCAAATGCCGCCGTACGTCAGAGGTTCCAACTGGGCGATCCCAAACGGTTCATAGACCGATTGACCGAACTCCACGTCACTGCCGCGACGGATGTCCAGAAATTCCGTATCGACCGGCATCTGCGTTCCGCACGTAAACGGATCAAAACCAAACTGGTTGATCAAAAGAACCTTGAGATTCCGAGCTTTGGCGTTAAATTCCTGGATACCCGTATAAAGTGCGGCTTCCCCTCCGGAAAGATCCGGAAGTCCTTCGCGGTGAGCCACAGGCCATTTCCACCAATGCTCCATATGCAAGATATCTTCGCGCCGTCGACGGGGTAATTCCGTGGTCAAAAAGTACATCACCCCCGTTTTGTTCTGCTGGCGAAACGCCCGTTCAATATGCTCAAGTACCCGCAAATCACGCCAAAGACCCTTGCTGATGTTCAGACGCGAGACGTGGGTAAAGATATAATCAGGCCGGTAATCCAGCAATACTTCGCAGTACCGCTGCAATCGGGTCTTGCTCACCAATTTTTGTTGTAAATCAATCTGGGTCGAAGGGATACCGTTGTAACAAAGGTCGATATCCACGTGCCCGAATTCAGGCTCGAGGAATCGCAGTTCCTTGATGACAAAGTCCCCCACCGCCATGATATTGTCGCAATATTTACTCGCGGAGACCAGCGCGTGTTTGAAAAAATGATCCTGCGGTCCGAAAATATCCTCGAGGTAAAAATCTTCACGCCGCGCGGTTCGAAGCACATTATAAAACATCGTATCATGCCCGGGATGATCTTCAACAATCTTGCGAATCGTCGCCACCTCGTGGGCATAGAAGACCGTTCGATAGTTCGTCCGTTCGCTCAGGATCGCCGCCAGCGCGGTCGGCATTCCCATAAATTCGTGGGCCACAATCACGCAATGACCATCGGTGGGAACAGCGCCAATCGTTTCAATCGCCGCCAGGGCCGGAGGAGCCAGTTTCACATATTGCTCGTAATCCCAGCTCGTTTCATATTTAAGCGATTCGATTCCAAAGTGTTCCCACAGTTTTCCTTTGAACGCATTAATAGGCCCGTGATCGATACGGGTAATGTCAATTAATATAACTTCCGGGGAAACCCGAAGCCCAGTGTCCCGATTTACAAAATGCCGGTGACCATAAACGATCCCGACATTAAACTGGTCTTCAACCTTGCGAAACTTGGCGGCCCATTCACTGCGAACAAATCCATCGACCGAACTGTACAGAACTTCGCCGTCCTTTCCCAGACGAGTTTCCGCCGATCCTTGCAAGCTGAACAACGGACAAACAAATATGGTTCGATCTACCTTGGCATTATATACGGCACTGGTAACCAGCCCTTCCAGAACGGCGCCGATTCCACCTACTTTTTCAACCGCCTCATGCGTTACGTGAACTACTGATCGCATCTTCTCTCCTTCAAGCCGATACCCTCCATTACGCCCAATAAAAAAACACTCCCCAGCTATTTATCTTGTAAACACCTGTATTTCATCTATCGGCTTGTCGTTTATTCAACGTTAATTATTGCAGTATTGTCATATCCTATTTTATCGGACGATGGGTCATAAGTGCATTAAATAAAGCTCGATAAATAAAATTGAAGCCTCGTTAAAAGAAAATCTTATCTTGAAGTATCCGATCATCCTGCGTATCTTAAAAAACAGTAACCGTCAGACCCCTTTGTGCCACGGTCGGCTCGTCCGACCGTGCTTTTAAGATACGGCTGGACAAGCCAGCCGTGGCACAATGACAGAGGGGGCTGAACGGTTACAAAAAACAGAATACAAAAGGATTATTTTATGCTTTTAAGAGAAAAACGACATGTATCAACCACCACCTGGCCGGATCGGCATGAAGGCACGTTTCGGGAGTTGGGAAATTGTTTAAATCGCTTCGGCATTTCTTCGCCGACGGTCCTGGAGGTCGGTCCGGGGGCAACGACAACCCTGTTACGTAATCAACTGGCCTCCGGCGAGGGACAAAATCTTTCCTGGCTGGCAAACCATTACCGGGCGGTTTTGAGAAATTTGGATGGATTACTCCGGCGAATTCCGAATATGCCGTTATGCTCGTATGAACCCGGTGAACTTCAAGAATTTCTCCCAGCAGGAGCAAAACTGATCGTAACCGACATCAGCCCAGCGGTCATTGCGGCGATCCAAAAACAATATCCTCGCGTGGAAGCGAACGTGTTTGACTTTTCGATCAACGCATACCCCGTGCCGGTGGACGTGATTGTCTGCCTTTGCGTTTTGGTTCGTGCCCAGGAACCGAAAAAAATATGGGTCAACCTTTATCGTTCCCTGAAAGCCGGAGGATTGCTCGTCATGGACAATCGCAGTTGCACCACCTTCGGTGATCCTGATCTTCCGCTAAAAAAAATGTCCAGCCAGATTTGGCAAAAATCTGACAATACCAAAAGGGAAGGTGTAATGTGAAACGCGATGATAATTGGCGATTTAATTTGGCAATCCTTCTGGTCGTGCTATCCGGTATCTTTTACCTGCTCCACTATTTAATTTTTAAGGACCGTTATTATATTTTTTACTATCCGTTGCTGGACATCGCCTTTCTACCAATTCAGGTTCTGTTAGTCACTATCGGCGTCGATCAAATCCTAAACGCCCGCGAGAAGAAAAGCTTGCTTCAAAAGTTGAATATGGTCATTGGCACTTTTAACAGCGAGGTCGGCAGTGATCTGTTGCGATTGTTTCTCCAATTCGATAAATCTCCAGAAAATCTCAGCCGTCTGGCCAGCATCGATAAAGACTGGACCGACCAGAAGTTCTCTCGCGCTTTCCATGAATTACGGTCCCTGACGTATAACATCGACAGCCGACGTGGTGATCTGGATGCCCTGAAAAAATTGCTCATGACCAAACGCAATTTCATGCTCCGTTTACTGGAAAACCCCAATCTACTCGAACATGAGCGGTTTACCGAGTTGCTATGGGCAGTTTTTCACCTGACCGAGGAATTGACACATCGACCCCAGACCCTCCAACTGCCGGAAACCGACTCCGCTCACCTCTCCGGGGACATTCAACGGGCTTATGGCCTCCTCGTTGTTGAATGGCTGGTCTACATGCAGCACCTGAAGAACGATTACCCCTACCTCTTCTCCCTGGCGTTACGTACCACTCCGTTCGATACGTCTGCCTCGGTTATTATTACGCACGGCTAACCAAGACATGTCACGAATTAGTAAGAATTCCGTGAATTTCTCATGTTCTGCCATCGCGTTGAACACCGCCAATTGATACTTTTCGCTCTAATTTATTCCAACCCCTGTAGTGCCGGTCATTAATTCCACCACGTAGCTTTCCACGGATTCGACAATCCCGGTGGAATCTTTCCCTTCCGTTTTGGCCTGGGCAATTCGTCGGACGATCGCGCTTCCGACAATCGCGCCATCAGCCACCGTGCAGACCTGACGGACCTGCTGGGCTGTTTTGATCCCGAAACCGACCAGAACGGGAACACGGGAAATCTCTTTAATCCGTGCGACATTTTTCACCAGGTCGTCGGGTAATCGATCCCGTTCGCCGGTGATCCCGCTGATCGACATGTAATATAAAAATCCGCTGGCGGTTTTCGCAATCCGTTCCTGCCGGGCCGGCGGAGTATTGGGCGATATCAGCATGGACAGCCTCAAGTCCTTCGAGGCGGCTTTATCCGCTATAATCGGGGCTTCCTCCAGCGATAAATCCGGAATAATAAAACCATCGATCCCCGCCTGGCTTGAACCGCTGAGAAATTGATCGATTCCGATTTTGTACACAATCGATGCCGAAACCATAGCGATAATAGGAATGGCGATGGAAGAGCGTGCTTTGGCAATTTCATTCAGAATGGTCGCCACGGTTATCCCATCGGATATCGCCTGCGTAAATGCGGACTGAATCACCGGACCGTCGGCCACGGGATCAGTGAAAGGAAATCCCAACTCCACGCCCGCGATTCCGACTTTTTCAAGCCGTTGAATGATCTGGATGGTGGTTTTCATATCCGGCTGACCCGCGACGAGAAACGGAAACAGGCCCTTCCTTCCACTCGCCGATAATTCCGAAAATTTCCGATCAATTCGATTTGCCATTTTTCGTTTAAATCTCCATTTTAAATCATTTAACCGCAAAGGACGCAAAGTGAAGATTTATAAAAGAATTACCTTTGCGGTCTTTGCGGTTCCATTTCTATTTCTTCTTTCGTAGTTCATCGAGTCTCGCCACTTCCATGCAGTCTTTATCACCCCGGCCGGAAAGATTGATCACCAGCAGCTGATCTTTATCCAGTTTCGGAGCCAGTTTGACCGCGTACGCTACGGCATGAGCCGATTCCAACGCGGGGATAATTCCTTCCGTCTGCGACAGCAGCATAAAAGCGTCGATTGCCTCGTTATCGGTGACGGCGGTATATTCCACCCGCCCGATATCATGCCAGTGTGAATGCTCCGGGCCTACACCGGGATAATCCAGTCCCGCCGCGATGGAATGAACGGGCAGGGTTTGCCCTTCTTCATTCTGTAACACGTAAGTATACGTCCCATGCAGCACGCCCGGAGAGCCTTTGCTGATCGAGGCTGAATGCATCTGACTATCCAATCCATACCCCCCTGCTTCCACTCCGACCAGTTGAACCCTCGGCTCGTTGATAAAATCGTAAAATATACCCGCCGCGTTACTCCCGCCGCCTACACAGGCGATGCAAACATCAGGCAACCTTCCTTCCAACTCCACCATCTGCCGGCGAACTTCCTTGCCGATCACCGATTGAAAATCCCGAACGATCATCGGAAAAGGATGCGGCCCACCCACCGTTCCGAAGACATAATGCGTACCGTCAACCGATCCCAGCCAATCCCGCATCGCCTCGTTGATCGCGTCTTTAAGCGTCCGCTGACCGGTATCGACCGGGTTTACCTTCGCTCCCAGCAGTTTCATCCGGTAAACGTTCAACTCCTGCCGGCGGATGTCCTCGCTACCCATGTATATTTCACAGGTCAGACCGAAGACCGCCGCCGCGGTGGCTGTCGCCACCCCGTGCTGACCCGCTCCGGTCTCGGCAATCACCCTTTTTTTACCCATGCGAACCGCCAGGAGGGCCTGACCCAGTGTATTATTGATCTTGTGCGACCCGGTGTGATTCAAATCCTCGCGTTTGATATAAATCTTCGCTCCGCCCAGGCGGCTTGTCAGATTGCGAGCCAAATAGAGCTTGCTAGGCCGACCGGCGTAGCTGTCCAGGTACCAGTCCAGTTGTCGGGTAAACTCCGGGTCCTGTTTGGCTTTGGCATATTCCGCTTCAAGCTGCGTCAGGGCCGACATCAGCGTCTCCGGGACAAACTGCCCCCCAAAAAGACCATATCGACCGTGTTCGTCCGGTATGGAACCTTTATCTAAATTTTCCGACATCATCATCTTGCAAATCTCCAATATTTCGTTAGATTATATTAGATAATCAAAATATTGCCAGCCAAAGGCAATGTATTTTGGCGGCGATTCAATTTCTGATCGGAGGCACGCGATGATAAAAATGGCGAAAATTCTCTATCCGACCGATTTTTCCGACCTGTCGATGACGGCATTGAATTATGCAAAATCGTTCGCCCAACAGTTCGACGCCGAACTGCATTGCATCCATGTGGTGGATGAAGCCTACCAGTATTGGCTTTTGTTCGGACCGGACGGGGCGACGGTAGCTCCGAATACCCAGGAATTATTCGGTTTGTCCCAGGAGCAGATGAATAATTTCATCAAAACCAATTTATCCGACGTGCCCAAACTAAAAACCAAAATCATCACCGGAAAACCTTTTGTCGAGATTATCCAATATGCACGGGAAGAGCAGATCGACATGATCATCCTCGCCACCCACGGCAGATCGGGTCTGAAACACGTTTTGATGGGCAGCGTCGCGGAGCGCGTGGTGCGAAAAGCCCCCTGTCCGGTTCTCACCATCCACTCCGGGGAGCATGAATTTGTCCTGCCGTAGACAATCGGGGCAAAATTTTGCCCCCTCAATCATTCGGGATATTCAAACACCTCGTCGATTTTCACCTCAAAGATTTTGGCAATGCGAAACGCCAACATCAACGAGGGGGAATATTTTCCCGCCTCGATCGCGATAATGGTCTGACGGGTCACTCCCGCCTGCTTCGCCAATTCCTGCTGTGTCATCTCGCCATGATCGAACCGCAGCCGTCGGATTTTATTTTTAATTTCAGGATTCGTCATGAACTTCCCCCCGACGGTAGAGAATAAGCACCGCGATGGACCTGCCAACAAAAAGAGTTATACCGCCTGCCGCTACGATTAAAGGCAGCACGTGAATTGATATGGTGGTTTGGCCCTGGCTTCGACAGACTTCCCAGACAATCATACACGCCGCCACAAAAACACCGTAAGAGGTCCACGCTCCCGCCGCGGTTGCGGTTTTTTGGATCGCTTCATCGCGTTCGTCCGTCTCCACTTCGTCAGGATCATGTTTTTTACGAAACAACGTATGTCCCAAACCTGAAAAGCCAATGAGTCCAAAGGCTGCCGGGGCTGCACGTATACCGATCAGGGGAATCAGTATCAGAAAACAGATAACGGAAATAATAATTACCGCCAGCATAAACCACGCTCTTTTTTGTTCCGGTACCATAAAAATCTCCTATACACACAAACAAGGTAACGTTTAACCAACATAATGTAATATATTTTTTACATCATGTCAACTAAATAATACCATAGAATGTGATATTTTTTCTTTTAAAGATTGGGCGATTTGTACTTCCACCTTTTATTTTTAAGATATTGAGAACTCAAGACTTATGTTTGCGGATAAGGCCACCCGTTGTAAGGTTGGACGAATTCCCATTCCTGTTTTTCCAATCGTTCTTTGATCGGATTATTTTGAATATATCCAACCACTCGTCGAATATCATCGGGAGTATGCAGATATATTACATAAACCCTCTGCGACCAAAGAGGATGATTTGGAGAAATACCGTTCCAATGATTTATCTCTTCGCGGACCTCACCAGCGAGTATTTTCCACATTGTTTGACCGTTATCCCGATGTCTCCGCACACAAAGATGCACATGATTGGATAAAATCGCACACCCCCAGACCGTATATTTTCGTTTCCGAATCACTCGCGAAAACGCATTAGCGATATCGTTTCTCATCCCCTGGTCGAACCAAAAAGGTTCAAATTCCATTCGTGGGTTTGCTTGTTTGTAAAATTCCTTCACCTGCCCTCGCGGTGGTTGAATACGTTTTCGCCCTGGATGAATCGGTCCCAAATCCTCGAATTTCTTTTCTCTCAATTCCACCGATTCGCTTCCGCGGGGATCGTTCGCGATCCAGTGACCGTATCCTGTAAAGATAAGATGGTGCGCGAGGACGAGACGGTTTTTCGTCGTGAAACCTTCGCGAAGAGGTAAACCAGTCTGTCGATTCTTACCTTGATCCGAAATCGGTTTTTTGTCATAAAATGTCATGTCGTCTCCTCATTGGACGACATTATAAAGGAAAACCAAAGACCGATTCAATTCATTTCCATTAACTCCAAATCCCGCATTTTACGAAACAAACTCGTCCGGGAAATCCCCAACGCTTTGGCGGTCAGTTGACGATTTCCCTCGAAACGTCCCAACGCTTTTCGAATGATTTGTTTTTCCGTTTTAAGGATCAATTCCTCCAACGTCCCTGTTTGATCTGTAAAATTCTGACCGTCATCATTCGCTGGCGGTTCGATCATTTCGGCGGGTAAATCATCGGGAAAGATAATCTCGCTTCGGGTAAGCACCACCGCCCGTTCGATCGCGTTTTCCAATTCGCGAACATTTCCCGGCCAGCGATACCGCGCCAATAAGTTCATCGCCTCCGGACTGATCGATTGAATCGGTTTCTGATGCATCTGACTGAATTTTTCCAGAAAATGATTCGTCAATATCGGTATATCGCTGACCCGGTCACAAAGCGGCGACAAACGAATGTCGATAACATTTATTCGATAATACAAGTCCTGCCGGAATTTTTCTTCTTCCACTAATTTCTTGAGATTTTTATTCGTGGCGACAATGACGCGGACATTGACGTTGATGGTTTTATTCGAACCCACCGGCTCAAATTGCCGTTCCTGCAAAACACGAAGTAATTTGACCTGCAGGGCGGGAGAGGCGCTGTCGATCTCGTCGAGAAAAATCGTTCCTCCCTCCGCCGCCATAAATCGACCATGCTTATCCCCCACCGCCCCGGTAAACGACCCCCTGACATGCCCGAAAAGCTCGCTTTCCAACAAATTCTCCGGAAGAGCGCCGCAACTGACTTCGATAAAAGGTCCGTCCCGCCGCGGACTGCGCCGATGAATGGCATGGGCGACCAGCGTCTTACCGGTCCCAGATTCTCCGGTCACCAAAACCGTGGTCGAGGTCGATGCCACCGCCTCAATTAAGTCAAACACCTTCTGCATCTGCCGGTCCCGGCCGATTATTTCACAAAACCGATTCTGTTGCCGTAGTTGTTTCTTCAGCGCCGCATTCTCCGCCTGAAGCGCCTGCTGCTTTAATGCCCGCTGAATACTCATCCGCAATTCGTCATCAATAATCGGTTTGGTCAGATAATCATACGCCCCTAATTTAATCGCGTCGACAGCAGACTCAATCGACCCAAAGCCGGTAATCACCATCACCACTATCTGCGGATAATTCTCCCGCACATATTTTAAAAATTCCAACCCGTTGATGCTCGGCATATTCAGATCGGTAATGACAATCTGGATTGATTGACGGGAAAGTATTTTCTTCGCTTCCTGAAAATCATTTGCGGTAAATGCACCGTAACCATCCATCAACAAAAACTCCCCCAGCGAATCAAGAATAATTCTGTCATCGTCGAGGATCAGAATATTCGCAGTAACTTGACTTTGTATTGGAGGTTCCACTAATTTCATTTTAATATTTTCACTTTTCAATTTTCACTTTTCAATTTTTCTTTCCCCGCCACTGGAAGTTCCACAACAAAACGCGCCCCACCATTTGCCCCATCCTGCGCCAAAATCGTGCCACCATACAATTGAACAATCTCCCGCGAAATCGCCAAACCCAATCCCGTCCCCTCTCCCGCCGGTTTGGTCGTAAAAAACGGATCAAACAAATAATTGCGTTCCACCGGCAGTCCCACTCCTGTGTCTTCAAAAATGATCCGAACACATTTTCCTTCCATACGAGTGCTGATCGTGATCATCGCCGGGCACTCCGGTTCCCGACGCCTGCGTTGCACTACCGCATCAATCGCATTTTTCAGCAGATTACAAAACACCTGATACAGCCGCGTCCCTCCTGCGCGGGGCAGGTTTTCCGACAACATCGTGACAACACTCACCTCCGCCGTCTGAACCCGGGCCGTCAACGTCCGAATCGCCTGATCGAGCATATCATTGATCGAAACGCTCTCTATTGCCGATTGACCATGCCGCGAAAACCGAATCAGGTCCGATAATATTTCGTTGATCTTCCCCAACGCATCTCTGGCTGAAGAAAGGTACGCCGTCACTTTTTCCGGCGATTGCAGCACTTCCCCGTCATGCTGCAATCGTCGCAATGCCAGATTAATATATCGCATGGAACCATCCAGAGGATTATTGAGTTCATGGGCGATTTTCGCCGCCAGCCCCGTCATACTTTGAAGTTTGTCATTTTCCACATTTTGGAGGGACAACTCCCGGCCATACTCATAACCGGTCAGGTTAATCAAAAACACTTTCCCCCACCCCGCCGGTAACTCCAGCGGAATAACCCGAACTTGCGCCAAATACTTCTTTTCGCGGCAAATACATTCCAATTCCAAACCCGAAAGCTCGATGATCTTTGCCTCCCGACCCGCGGAAAAAACCAGTTCGGCAAGATCGATCTGCACCTGCGGACCGTCCAGAACCGGTAGTTCGCTCTTGCCGCCGCAAATTTCCTTCGCCGAATTATTGCAGGTCAGAACCGTCCCCTTCTGGTCTACCAACCAGTTCCAACCAATCCCCGCCTGCAAAACCGCACGGGCCAGTTCCAGCATTTCAGCACTGAATAAAATGTTTTTATCAGCCGTTTCCATAATTTAAACACCACGTACCATTTCTGTTACACGTGTCATTTCTGAACATCGGCACAAATACCCCCATGCTGAAACATCGGAGTTTAACGAGGCGATGTCACACCAACACTCTGCCACCCTGAAAAAATTTAAAAATCTCGTAGACAAATTGCCTCCATCTGCCACTATGTTAGTGAAGCGATAAACAAGGAAGCCTGATTGGAAAAAAAGAACGACACAACCCTGGTGGCGGCGGTGCTCGGCGGAGACAAACTATCGTATGCCGAACTATACGACCGTTACACCCCGCTGATACGGGCCATTTGTTACGACACCACACGAAATCTGACCGATGCCCAGGACTTGGCACAGGAAGTGTTTCTGAGGGCGTACGAAAAATTAGGTGAACTTCGTGATACGGAACTTTTTTCCAGATGGCTGATTGGAATTTCACGGATGTGTTGCAAGGAATGGCTTCGCGGGCATTTACAACTACGGAAACACCAAACCACTTTGGAACCTGAAAATTTGGAAACTAAAGAGATCTCAAATGACGGCCAAATTGAGGAACTGCGATCCGCCATTACCAAGCTCCCGGAAAAAGAGCGTTTAGCCCTGCATGCCTTTTACTTGCAGGAAAATTCGGTCGAAGACGCCTGTCGCACATTGGATATGTCGAAATCGGGCTTTTATCGCATCCTGGACCGGGCCAGAAAACGGTTGGCCAAACTAATGCAATCTCTGCCGGAGGACAAGCGATGAATTCGCCAATAGATGAAAAATTAAAACGCGTTTACGAAGTGTTCTATCACGACCATGATCGGCTCCGCGGGAATCTCCTGGGTTCACTTCCCGCCCAGCCGTGTGAACCTCCATTAAGTCGCAATGTTTTTAAACTATGGTATTTTTTGGGAGGTACAAAAATGAAACGCCAAATCGTAGCCGCCGCCATTGCCGCCGCAATTATGTTACTGGCCCTCAACTTCTGGCCTGTCAATTCGAAAGATGGTATTGCCTGGGCGGATGTAGTTAGGCAGATTCACGAAGTAAAGTCATTGGTCTGGGTATGGAATGAGGAGGAAATAGATTCAGCCTATTCGGCACCCAAGGTAAAGGGGAGGTGGAAGTGTTACTATAAAGATCCCGGCATGTCGCGGGAAGATCATTTTATAGTTGGAACAACTCAACCTTCCGTCTTGCCAGATGCTACGGAGCGATGTAACAGGATTAATATCCGTGGGATGACCCCAACGAAATCCAATTCTTACGATCTCGCCGTACTTGAAAAAAAGGCATGGATTCAAATCACGACGTTTTCACCTCCGATAACTAGATTGCCCACAGAGGCGATGGCAATATGGTCAAAGCTCGGCAGAATTACCTCGGATAAAACCTGTAAAATCGGCCATAAAGAGATTAATGGGATAGCATGTGTGGGTTTTGAGGCCCATATCAATGCGTTTGAACCCCGAATTCCGATGAAGGGAAAGGTACGGGTTTGGTCAGAGAAAGACACCGGCATTCCCGTGCTTGTGGAACTCCAATATCAAGCAAAAGGAGGAACATATATCTCCGGAACGACGATCGATCATATTCAATGGAATGCGGTTCTGTCGGATGATCTCTTCAAATTGCCAGACTTGAAAGGTTGGAAGGTTGAAGAGGTTCGATCCAGCTCGGAACAAGTATTCTTCTCCTGTACCCGGTTACGCAATGACATTCCGTTTCAAGTTCGACGAAAGGATGGCACTTTGATCTTGAACGTTGCGGATGTTTTTTCGATGAAAAAGGGAGGCATTTACACTACATTGACAAATGGGAAATTGAAGAAACAGGTCGAGGTATTTGCCGTTCTGAACCAGGAAGGGAGAGACAAAATTAAAAAAATTTGGGCCAAAGGACAAAATCTGGAATTGTTGGCGGACTTTAACGGAAAAAGTCAATCGGCAGGATATGTTCCCATTTCAAATAACGGCCCCGGGATTATGATTGATATCACCTCTATGAATATCACGCCGAAGGAATTCGAAGACAACTACCTGACCTCTGGAAATTAAAAGACCGCATCGATCATAAAAATATGAGAATGGCCACGTTATTAACGTGGCCATTCTTTGTCCGTTCGCGTAAATTCGTGTCAAAAATTCAATTCTGAAATAGGCACACGGCAGTAGCGTTTTTTTGTGTGAACCCAATTTATTTTGTTATAATAGCAAATAATTGGAGGTTTGAAAAAAATGGAAATCAATCGACGCGATTTTATGAAGGTTTGTGCCATCGCCGCCGGACAGGCGGTGATTACAGGCTGCGCGGGAAAGAATAAATTGATGGCCTTTAATAGCAATAAACAAACGGGCTTCCCCCGTCGACGGCTGGGGAAAACCGGACGCGACGTTTCCATCATTGCCCTGGGGGGGATGACAATGATCCCAATGGAACCGGCCCAGGCCAAAAAACTCATCGACGACAGTATTGAAAAAGGGATCAATTATTTCGATGTCGCCCCCACGTATGGCGATGCGGAATTAAAATTCGGACCCGCGTTGAAACCCTATCGGGACCAAATATTTCTCGCCTGTAAATCCACTCACCGCGACCGCCTGGGAATTGAAAAAGAAATAACCAATTCCCTCAAACGTCTGGAAACGGATCATCTCGATCTTTACCAGCTCCACGCCATCGCGGACGTGGAAAAAGACGTTCATGCCGCCCTCGGTAAAGGCGGAGCCATGGAAGCCATTCTCGAAGCACGGAAAAAAGGATTAATCCGCCACATCGGATTTACCGCTCACTCGCCCGAGGCGGCACTGGCGGCCATGAAGGAATTCGATTTCGACACAATGATGTACCCAATCAATTTTTGCACCCACTTTCGCAACAGGTTCGAAGTCGAACCACTCGCCCAAGCCAAAAAACGCGATATGGGAATCATCGCCATTAAAGCCCTCGCCAAACAAAAATGGCCCAAAAACGCCAACCACTCCGAATACGCAAACTGCTGGTATGAACCCCTGACCAAACCCGAACAGGCGAGACTCGCTCTCTACTGGACACTATCCCAGGGTGTGACATTAGCCATTCCGCCCGGAGACGAAAAGATTTACCGATTGGCCATAGACTTCGCTCCTCATAATCAACCATTAACCCACAACCAGGAAGCGGAACTCAAAACTTTAGCTGAAAATCTCGATCCGATATTTCCACTAAAACCTGGTTAAAAAGGAAACCGGCTGTATTGCTTTTAACCTTTGGAAAAGATCGAGATTTACAAATTGCAATTTCGGCTCTCGACAAGTATGATTCTTTGCATTCACTTTTATGGTAGGAGAAAACTCATGGCAGCAAAATCGAGTAAAGCAGAGGAAGCGGTGGAAAGTGCGGGTAAAAAAATCGCCGAGCGAGAACAGAAGCGCGATGACGTGCTAAAACACGCCCTGCAGCAGATCACCAAGGTCTACGGCAAAGGGGCGATCATGCGGATGGACGAGTCGGAAATAGTGGGGATCGAAGGGATCAGCACGGGATCACTGGGGTTGGATTTAGCTTTGGGAGGCCAGGGGATTCCCAAGGGTCGGGTCAGCGAACTTTACGGCCCGGAATCGTCAGGCAAAACGACGCTGGCGCTATCGGTCATCGCCCAAGCTCAGAAGATAGGCGGAGTGGCGGCATTTGTCGACGCGGAACACGCACTGGACCCGAGCTGGGCAAAACGGGTGGGTGTGAAACTGGAAGCCCTTCTGATTTCGCAGCCGGACACCGGTGAACAAGCGCTGGATATAACGGAAATGCTTGTGCGAACCAACGCGGTCGATGTGATTGTTGTCGATTCTGTGGCGGCACTTATCCCCGAAGCCGAGATCAAAGGCGAAATGGGCGACCAGGTGGTCGGGATGCAGGCACGGTTAATGAGCAAGGCCCTTCGCAAGTTGACCGGAGCCATTCAGAAATCCAAAACGGCGGTGGTTTTCATCAACCAGTTGCGAATGAAGATCGGCATCGGTTACGGAAACCCGGAAACAACTTCGGGCGGGATGGCACTTAAATTTTACAGTTCCGTCCGCGTGGACCTTCGGCGGATCAGTTCTATCAAGGAAGGCGAACGGCTCACCGGCAACCGAGTGCGTGGAAAAGTGGTGAAAAATAAAGTAGCCCCCCCCTTCCGAACGGCTGAATTCGATATCATGTTTGACCGCGGAATCACTCCCGAAGGCGATATCGTCGATCTGGGCGTGGAAAGCAAGGTCATCGACAAGAGCGGATCGTGGTTCAACTTCGGAGATACCAAGCTGGGCCAAGGCCGGGAAACCGCCAAGCAATTCTTGCGCGAAAACCAGGACATTATGGCCAAGATTCGCGAGGAGATTATCGCCCGTCGAGCCGAGCTGGAAGAGACACTTTTGACCGGAACACACGAGACGACTACAGAATGATATAATACAAATATGATATGCAAAAACCGGAGACCGTAAGATGAACATACCCCATCCTATTCCTTATCAAGGTAGCAAACGCCGTCTTGCTGCTTTCATCTTGCGCTTTGTTCCGCCTCGATGCAATCGTTTGGTTGAACCTTTTGCCGGTTCATCTGCGGTCTCTTTAGCCGCGGCCTATCATACGAAGGCACAAAAATTTCTCCTAAACGACATAAACTCCCCGTTGATACAACTTTGGGAGCAAATCATCAACAACCCCAAGAGCATTGCTTTCAAGTATCGAACCCTCTGGAACCAACAAATCGGGCGTGAAAAAGAATTTTTTAACGAAGTTCGCGCAACGTTTAATAAAACGCAAAGGCCTGATTGTTTTCTGTTTCTCTTAGCTCGCTGCGCCAAGGCGACCATTAGGTACAACTCGAAAGGTGAATTTAACAATAGCCCCGACAATAGGAGAAAAGGTACCTGCCCAGATACGATGGAAGACAATATCTTACGGGTATCAAAGCTTCTTCGCGGCAAAACGGAAATCACCTGCCGGGATTTTCGAGAAGTCTTGAAGTCAGCGAATTCCACGGATTTAATCTACATGGACCCCCCCTACCAGGGAGTCTGCGGAGACCGAAATCATCGGTACATTGGCGGGATAACACATACTGATCTTATCGAGTCTTTGGAACTCCTGAATAAAAAAGAAAGCCTTTACGTCCTAAGCTATGATGGGAAGTCCGGAACCAAAACTTACGGCAAACCCCTCCCCACCCATCTTAAATTGAAACATCTTGAGATTGAAGTCGGTCGGTCCTCGCAAGCCACTTTGTTGGGCCAAAATGTGAGAACATACGAATCCATTTATTTGTCCCCTGCATTGACAGGCCTAATCGACCTTGATGCCAAAACTATTCCTTTTTCCGCTCCTCGCCGGATCGCAAACCAACTTGTTCTTTTTGGATAATTTGCATGCCAAAAAATAAACTCCCTCAGAATTTCCTCGATCTACTTAAAACGGTTAAAGCAAAACGTCCCCGAACCGTTATCGAACATATATTGAAACATGGCGTCATCACCACCGAAGAGTTGGAATCTAAGTACGGTTATGCCCATGCCCCACGTGCCGCGAGAGATGTTCGGGAACTGGGAATCCCTCTGGAAACCATCCGCGTTAAAAATTCGGAAGGCAGAACCATCGCCGCTTATAGGTTCGGAGACCTTCAGAAAGTTCGCGCTGATACGCTGGAAGGGCGAAAGGTATTTTCAAAAGCCTTTAAAGAATCCCTGATCTCAAAAAATGGATGCCGATGTTTTATCTGTCTGGGAAACTTTGAGGACCGGTATCTCCAGATCGATCACCGCGTCCCCTATGAAGTGTGTGGGGATCAGGGAACGTGCGAAAGAAAGGCCGAGGACTACATGCTTATTTGCGGCTCTTGTAACCGGGCAAAGTCCTGGTCCTGTGAGCACTGCCTCAATTGGTTGGAGGAAAAATCGACACTTCTTTGTCAGACCTGTTATTGGGCAATCCCCGAAAATTATAAGCATATCGCACTGAAGGCCCTTAGAAGAGTTGACATTGTCTGGTCCGGGAACGAAATCAAACTCTATGAAAAATTGAAAGATCGTGCGCAAACCTTGGGTAAGAATATTCCCGATTATGTAAAATCGATTATTCATGATCATGTTGATTGGTAAGAGGATTTTTGGTAAAATAATGGGTTTAAACATGGTTTACGGTAATGCGAATATGAAAAGAGAAACTTATGCCGTTGAGCAAGAAAATTAGGTCCGAGTTTATTAAATATTTTGAAAAGTTGGATCATACTTTTGTTCCCTCCTCACAGGTGGTGCCGAAGGACGATCCGACCCTGCTCTTTGCCAACGCGGGGATGAACCAGTTCAAGGATGTCTTTCTCGGAATCGGTACCCGTCCTTACACCCGGGCTGCCAATACGCAAAAGTGCATCCGGGTCAGCGGAAAACATAACGACCTGGAGCAGGTCGGAACCGATACGTATCATCATACCTTTTTTGAAATGCTGGGAAACTGGTCGTTTGGCGACTATTTTAAAGCCGATGCCATCGCATGGGCCTGGAAATTGCTCACGCAAGTTTGGGGCTTGCCGAAAGACCGGCTCTATGCCACGGTTTTTGCTGGTGATGAAAACTTCGGGCTGGCACAGGATAACGAAGCGATCGAATTGTGGAAGAAAGTTACCGATATCGATCCGACACACATTTTACCGTTCGGGCAGGACGATAATTTCTGGCAAATGGCCGACACCGGGCCCTGCGGACCGTGCAGTGAAATCCACATCGATCTGACGCCCGACAAAAGCGGCGGAAAACTCATCAATGCGGGCGATGCCAGGGTCATTGAAATATGGAATCTGGTATTCATCCAATACAATCGCGATGCCAACGGCGGACTCGATCCTCTGCCCGCCAGGCACGTGGATACGGGAATGGGACTCGAACGAATCTGCGCGGTAATCAAACATCTGGATGAACTCAAAAGCGGAAAAGTGGCTGCGATTTCAAATTACGGAACGGATCTTTTTGTTCCGATCATCGCGCATATCGAGGAAATCACCGGCTGCAACTATGGCCTCAAGCGAATGAATCTACCGGATCGATATGACAGCGACGATACCGAGAATATCGTCGATATCGCCTGCCGGGTCATCGCCGATCATATTCGCACACTAATATTCGCTATCGCCGACGGAGCCCAGCCTTCCAACGAAGGACGGGGCTACGTCCTCAGACGACTGCTCCGCCGAGCGGCGCGATTCGGGCGAAAACTCAACGTCCATGAGCCGTTCATTTATAAACTCGTGCCAACGGTAATCGAGATCATGGGCGGAGCGTTTCCTGAACTGGCAAGCAAAGCACAATTCGCAGCCGATACCATTCGCGGGGAAGAAGAAGCTTTCGGTCGAACGCTGGATCGCGGACTGGATATTTTTGAACTGGTGGCCGCAAAGGTCCAGAACACCGGAACGAAAACCTTCCCTGCCGAAGAAGCTTTCAAATTGTACGATACTTATGGTTTTCCGCTCGATCTGACGCAACTGATGGCCAGGGAGCGTGGATACTCTGTGGATGAAAAAGAGTTCGAGCGATTGATGGGACAGCAGCGGGATCGAGCCAGGTCGGCGGAGAAATCAACCACCGCCGCGATCAATGTTTCCGCGGACGTAAAACTTCCCCCGACAGGTGACAAATTCAAATACGGTCCGTCGATGAAACTCCAGGCACACCTTTTGGGCTGGCTTAAAGAAGGCGCCTGGTTCGATAGCGGGCAGATCAATTCCCCCGCCCAGGTCGATCTGGTTTTCGACCACTCGTGCTTCTACGGTGAACAAGGCGGCCAGATCGGAGATACGGGAAAAATTTCCACCGAAGATGCCGAATTCATTGTCGAAGAGACGATCCGGGTCAACACGGAGACCGTTCTGCATCGAGGAAAATTGGTAAGAGGAAAATTACAAGTTGGCCAACTGGCGGAACTCGCGGTCGACGCCGAGCGGCGAAACGATATCATGAACAACCACACCGCCACTCACCTTTTGCAGTGGGCCCTTCGGCAGGTCCTCGGCGATCACGTCAAGCAGGCCGGCTCACTGGTCTCGGATGAATACCTGCGGTTTGATTTTACCAATCCCAAGGCCATGACGGACGAAGAAATCCGCCATGTCGAAAAACTGGTGGTGGAAAAAATCGATTCGTCCCTGCCTGTAATCAGCCAGGAAATGCCCATCGGTGAATCCCTTAAAATGGGAGTCACCGCCCTTTTCGGTGAAAAATACGGCCAGGTCGTTCGCGTACTGGCCATCGGGGTTGATGATCCGGGCAATATCGCCGGGGCATTCTCGGCGGAACTCTGCGGTGGAACGCACATAAACAATACCGCCAAGATCATGAACTTTAAAATCATCCGCGAAGAATCGCTTCAGACAGGCGTTCGGCGAATTACCGCCCGGACGGGTCGCGGACTTCGGACATTACTGGGGGACCGGTATAATCTGGTCGATGAGTTATGCCAAACGCTCAAAGTCCCTTCCGATCAGCTCCAGGCGAGAGTAACCGCCCTGCTGGAGGACAATCGAAAACTCAAGAAACAATCGCAGTCCGGCCCCCCCGCCGCGGATTTAGGCGCGGTCACTGGGCAACTGTTGGACAAAGCTTTAAAAATTGATTCCGCCACTGTGGTCATCGGTGAATTACCGCATGCTCCGATCGATAAATTACGTTCACAGGTCGATTGGTTAAAGAAAAAGGCCCAGAGCCTGGTCACCGTGCTCGGTAGCCGCGACGGCGACAAGGTCCAACTCCTGGCCGCGGTCTCGGATGATTTGATCGGTAAAGGTTTATCCGCCGGTAAGATTATCGAAGAAATCGCGAAGATCGTCGGCGGCGGCGGTGGTGGGCGCGATCAGATGGCCCAGGCAGGTGGAAAAATCCCCGACAAGCTCCCCGAAGCATTGGCCCACGCGGAAAAAATTATACGAGAAAAATTGAACCAGTAGTGAGTAGTCAGCAGTGCATAGAAGACAAGAATTGCTTTCCCCTAGTTTGAAATTTGCATTTTACATTTTGTATTTTGCAATGATCTTTATTTCCGGCTGCGCCGTTCCTCAACCCGCCGGCAGAGGATCGCAATTTCTAATGCAGGAGCCGGAAGGCAAACGCAACTACTATCTCTACTTGCCGGCCACATATACCGCTAAAAAAAGCTGGCCGTTGATCCTGACCCTGCACGGCATGAAACCGTTCGACAGCGCCCCAGCCCAAAGCCGGGAATGGCAGAGCACCGCCGATCAATACGGCATGGTCATCGTGGCACCGGAGCTTTTGAATTCCGATCTTTTCATGCAATATCCCCTTCGAGATATCAACAGCAGCGTCAAACAGGACGAACATGAAATCATCGCCATTATGCAATATGTCACCACGCATTGTAACATCGACCGCAGCCGTATCTTCGCCACCAGCTGGTCCTCCGGCGGGTATATGCTTCATTACATCGTCAATCGCCATCCGGACATGTTCGCGGGACTGTGCGCCCGGGGAAGCTGTTTTTCCGAAGACCTTCTGAGCGTCGACAACGCCCGGCTGATGGCCCGACGCAATTTCCCCGTCATGATTTACTACTGTGAAAACGATTTGTCGGGAATCCAAAAAGAATCCAAACGCGCCGTGGAGTGGTATACCAACTTGGGAGTACCGGTAACCCGAACGGTTGTCCCGGGCAAAGGACATGTGCGGGTCCCTGACCTGGCAGCCGCGTTCTTTTCCAAAAATAGCGGAATGGCCAACCGAGTTCAACTGGTGGAAATCGAAACCAGCGGAGCCGTCGGTGTTACTCCATTCACCGTCAACCTATTGGCCAATTTGCCGGGAATCTCCTACAAGGATTATCACAATTACAAATTCTCCTGGTATGTGGACGATCAGTTACAGGATCAAGCCCAGGGCCGGGGCAAGCGAATGCTCTTTGCCACCATCGTCCAGATCGGCGTGCATAACATCAAAGTGGAGGTCCTCTCCCCCGAAGGACAAAAACTCCAAACCGCCATCCAAATCCGAGTACTGCCCGCCATGCCGAAGATGTGATCAAATCTTGGATCTTGGATTTTGAATTTCAAAAAGAGTTTTTAACCACAAACCATACCAATACTTACCGCCGAGCGCATTAATTAATCCATTTTCGTATCAGAAATTCTTTCTTATCTCCGCGGATGGAATCGCCGGTGGATGCTTTTGAGCCTTCGCTGATCGATATGCGTATAAATCTGGGTGGTGGCCACGTTGGCGTGTCCCAGAAGTTCCTGAACGACCCGCAAATCCGCTCCTCCTTCCAGTAAATGTGACGCGAAGGAATGGCGAAAGGTATGGGGTGAAACCTTGCCGGGGTTCAACTGGGCCCGGAGTGCGTACTTTTTAATCATCCGCCAGGTATTGATCCTGTCCAAGGGTCCGCCCCGATGGGTCAGAAACAGCCCCGATGATCGAGCGTGTGCGCCGAGCTGGCCTCTTAAATGCTTGATATATTTTTCCACCGCCTCGATGGCCGGACGGCCAATAGGAACAATTCGCTCCCGCCGGCCTTTTCCGATACATTTGACTATTCCGAGAGTAAAATCCAGGTCGGACAGTCTCAAATCGCACAATTCCGAGACCCGTAGTCCGCAGGCGTAAAACATTTCCAGGATCGCACAATCCCGAAGGGCGAGTTTATCGTCCGTCGGAATGGCCTGGAGAATGGCTTCAATCTGCGTCCGCGCTAAAACTTTTGGAAGTTTATGCCCCGGTTTGGGAGTATCGATCATGGTGGCGGGATCGGATTTGATTTTATTGTTCAGGAAAAGGAATTTTAAAAATGTCCTGACGGCCGCCGCTGATCGGGCGATGGAAGATTGAACGAGGTTTTGCTGAGCAAGATATCCCAGAAAGCCCTGAACAGCCGACCCTCGGATCAGGTCCGGGCGGTCGATTTTATGGTCGGACAAAAAATCCACCAGACGGTTCAAATCGCGGGTATAAGCGGAAATGGTATTCGGGGAAAGCCCGCGTTCGACGACCAAATGGTTCAGGAACTCAGCCAGCGCAGGCCGTAACGAGTTTTGCGGGTTCTCGAGAAAATTGCTCATATTTCATCTGTCGATAAACCGGACAGCCATGATAGTTGCAAAGGCACAGGTCAAACGCGTCTTTCAAATGGCCAAGCGAGAGCCGGGATTCGCAGCGGATATCGGCGATATCAATCAACGGACAAACGTTTCCGGCTATTGGATGTAATGATCGACTCATGTTACGATCTATCGACATTCGTTGAAAGAAACCTTTAGCGAAGTTCCTCTTGAAATGGATATAGTGCGAGCCAAGATTTTCGGGCGACATACGATCCGCGACCGTAAGGGAGCGGGTAATTACTTTTGTAACCCGCTTCCTCACGGTCGCGGATCGTATATTGTTTGACTCGCTCGAAAAAAATCTGGGCAAGCCGACATAACGGAATAATAATATACTATTGTCCTTCGGCGGATTGCTTTGTCAGCCATTTTCGCATGGCCTTGGCGGCGCCGGCGGCGAGTTCTTTGACACCGGAACGAGCGATGGCTTTGCTGAAACCGCAGCAATTGGCGACTCCGATGATCTTGCCCGTAGCGGCGTCTATCAATTCCACCCGGCAAATTAACTGGGAGAAACCACCCATAACCCCGGAAATCGCACTGGTGGGCTGGTAGTGGATGATCGAACCTCGCATGATCAGCATGGATCGGGCGTTGGAGTTTTCACTGGCCAGGTCGTAGATTCTTGGATTTTTTACAATCTGGTCGATAAAGGCCTGGCGTACTTCCGTCGCGGCATAAGACGGGAACTGCCTTCCCATCTCGTTTCGGAAATCACCCATCTTGATCCTTTTATAGTCGATCAGGGCGGAGGGTGAAGCGTTTTTGATGATCGTCAGTTGTGATTGCCCTCCTCGCACTTCCTGAAGAAGTCGTTTGGCAATGAACATTTGGCAGCCCGTGCAACTGGCGAGGGCGGTCAAGAGTAAAACCCACAGGACATATTTACCGCTCTTCATCATTAGTTCTCCTAAACAGGCATGCCTATAATTTTAGCTTCGAATACCATTTTCGCGTCGACGAATCCCTGGATATAGTGGATGCTTCGCCGAGGCCTGACTTCCAGGGCCGTTCCCAGCAAAATCAATTTCGACGGAGGGATAACGGTTCCGCGAAATTTGACCTCGTCCACTCCCCCGAAACCAAAAAATCCCCCGTTATGTAAAACGTGACGGGTGTAAAAAGAAGCCAGTTGAGCCGCCGCCTCGATCATGATGACCCCGGGCAAAAGAGGCCGACCCGGAATATGACCGCGGACCCAGAACTCATCTTCCCGAACATCTTTAAAACCCGCGATTTTATGTTCCTCGGTATTAAGATAAAGAATCCCGTCGAGATGTTCCATCTCGTAGCGCTGCGGATTCCCTTTTCGAATCCCTTCTTTATCGACGACAATACTATTCAAATCTATCTTCGATAGATCGATCACCGGCTGCGGGGGCATAACTTTTCCTATTCTTGAAAATCGACGGCAAATATCACTGGGTCTCTTCCGTAGAGCGAACTTCCAGAACCCGTTTGCGGATTTCCTGGGCCATGCTCTTGATCTCCTGCATCGCTTTCCGGACCCGAGTGCCGGCCGCGCGGTTTCCTCCGGTCGCCTTGGCGAGATCTTCTTCCACCTGCAACACCAGAGCCTTTAACTGCTGATATTCCTGCATCGTTTGTTACCTCCAACCATAGAATTATTGTTTATTTTGTCTTTGAAACTCCAATATCGTCTGCAAGGACGGGATCCCCGTACTGGCCCCGGGGGCCTGGATGCAAAACGTGGCCGTCGCGTTCCCGAGTCGGCAGGCTTCGGAAAAATCCAGCCCCGAACTCAATCCCGCCAAAAACCCAGCGTCCCAGGAATCGCCGGCGCCCGTCGTATCCTCGACCCTGCAAACTTTATAGGCTTTAACAAAACCATTGTCCCCATTCGCCTTGCGATAGTAAACCCCTTTTTCCCCCAATTTGACCACGATATTCTTGCCGCCGTTATCCTGAAAGAATTTTGCCATTTCCACCGGATCGGTCAATCCGGTAATCGCCATGGCCTCCGGCTCGGACGGGACAAAATAATCCAGTTCCGAGAGCATGGGAAAAATCACCTCTCGCCATCGGTCCTGACTGGCCTGGACGTAAACCGTATCCAGAAGAGTCTGAACACCTCGCGCGCGAATCTTTTTCAAAACTCCCGCCAGAGGTTTGCCATCCAGGGCGGGCATGAGCATGACACCTCCGATGTAGCAAAATTTGTGCAGGGCGATAAAATCGATATTGATATCCGAGGCCTGGAGCGTGGCGTTGGTTCCCATGGTATGAACAAACCTTCGCTCTCCCGTGCTGTCTACCATAACAAACGTAAACGGGGTATTTGTAGCCTTCTCACGGATGACGCCTGAAACGTCTATCCCAAATCCTTTCGCCTGTTCGAGCACAAAATCGCCCAGCATGTCGGTCCCCAGTTTGACGATCAGGCTGTTGGCGATACCCATCTTTCCCAGGTCAATCGCGGCATTGACCGCACAGCCGCCCGTCGTAATGGCCAACTTGTCAAACAAAACCAATTCCTTTGGAGCCGGCACCGTGTCAATCGTCCTTCCGATCGCGTCCACAGTGGCAATGCCCACGTTTACGATGTCTGTCATTTTGCTTTCTCCTATTCTTACCGGGATTTGAATGGCTTGCCGCTGTTCGGCATTGTTAAATGCTGATATTCCTGATGAATAGCGGAAAGATCAGCCCTCGTTTTGGTCATTTGGGCGGAAACATTCGCCATATAAAATCGTAGCTGGTCCAACAATTGCTCATGCCGACTAAACAGTTCCTCCCACGTCGAATTTCGCTGCGAGATCGCTTCATTCTGCACAGAGGGACGATGAAGAGGAAAACTTAAACGAGTTTCATTGTCGCCCTTTTCGATTTTCCTAAGCGTTAGATGACGTTCGGGAAAGTCCCTCTTCAAAATATCTTCTATCAGTTTGATGTCTGATTCCAGAGTATACGGTTCATAAATAATCGTAATTTCATTTTTGGTGGTCTTTTCCTGGGCAAGGGCAGGAATAATTTCGCCCAATTCAAGACATTGATCGTGAAAATAGATATTAGCGAACCGGTCGATGAAAAGGCAGGTGCCTTTCGCTTGAGTTGTGGGCGCGTGTAACACACTCATCACACCTTTCGTCGAAGAAGGATGCGATGTTCCGGATAACGAACCGGATAATCCCCAAATCATGCAACTGATACTTATTATTATCTCGATCATTCTATTATAAATTTACCCGACCAATATCCATAATGCAAGCAAACCCGATTTTCCGATAAAGATTAAATGGGCAACGATAAAAAACTGGATCGCAGGGCCTTTCTAAAGGTGCTGGCCGGTGGAGCAGTCTCCACTGCGCTTTTAAAAATGGGTCTGCCCTCGTCCTTTGCTCAGAAAGTCTTCGGTCAGGTTCCCGCCACCGAACCTTTTTTGATGGATCAGGGCAAATCCCTGGTCATTCGCGTTCGCTCTCAAAGGGTCATGGGGTATGACGGTCTGAATCGGCGAATTTTGCGGGATATGATCGCTTACGGACTGAATGAATTGATCGGAGTAACTTCACTTTCCCTGGCCCTGAAGGAACTCTTTACCAAAAAAGACATTATTGGATTCAAATTCAACAGTTCCGGCGCCAAACTGCTGGGAACCAACACCCCGTTGGCAGAGGAGCTTTTGCGGCTGATGACTCGATCCGGGTATGATCCATCGCGGATATTGTTCATCGAAGTTCAACCAAGCGACGATACACTTCCCAGGGTCGGCAAGGTTAAATTCGGATGGGGAAAGGAAATGAATTTCGGGTCCGGAAAAGACTCGTTCGCTTGCGTTCTCGATCAGGTTACGGCGATGGTGAACGTCGGTCTGCTGAAAACCAACCCCGTGGCCGGTATGAGCGGATGTTTGAAAAATATGGCCTACGGATTGATAAAGCATCCCGCACGTTATCATGCCAATCATTGCACCCCCTATATCGCGGATATCTATCAGATGCCCATTATTCGCAAAAAAGTAAGGTTTAATCTCTTAAATGCCCTTCGCGTTCTGGTGCAGAATGAATCCTCCGGCGCGGCGGGTGTGGTCATGGAAGACAACAGCCTCATTTTCGGACATGACGTCGTGGCAGTGGATGCCACCGGATTTGAAATTCTCGACGGCCTGCGTAAAAAGAAAGGATTTAAACCACTGATCGAGGAGGGAGATTTTCCAGCCCAGTTAATCGTTTCCGCGCAAAAAGGACTCGGTGTCTACCACCCGGACCAGATACAGCAAAAGGGAATCAGTGCAGAATGACTAAATCCTAATGTCTAATCAATGTCTAATGACTAATGTCCAAATATCTAAACAACGAGCCCACGCACAGCTCTTTTTAGGCATTAGACATTAGGATTTAGTCATTAATCCTCGGTCCCTTCGCCCGACGACCTGGTCGTTTCACCGGCACCGGCCTGTTCGGTTTCTTCTCTCAGAATAATCTTGGGTTTGACCAGGATCAGCAAGGTAAAGGTGTCCTTGGTCACCGCTTTATTCGTAAAGAGCCGCTTGATAAGAGGTATTTTGTTTAAGACGGGAGGGCCGGCTTCGCTTTCCACGGTCCCGCTTTGCTTTAAACCACCGATAAGGACAGTCCCGCCGTCCGGCACGGAGACCTGCGTTATGATCGCCTGGGAACGTAATCCTGGAACATGCATATTCGTAAACCCGACACCGCCCGTGCTACTGGCCGTTCCGGTACCGGTGGCAGTGGTAGATCCACCCCCGCTTGTTACGGTGGGGACTTGGACGTTCAAATCCAAAGCGGCATCCGGACTGGTAATCGTTGGCTCGACGAGAAGATTAACATATCGCAGATCTGTCGTATTGGCCTGAACCCTTAGTAGCGTTCCGAATGACATAAAACTGGCCTGGATATTCGCACCGGCAGCTCCACTCCCGATTTGTTGACTCACACCGCCAATATACGGCTGAATCGATTCGATCCGGATAAGCCCCTCTGTTCCATTTTGCATGATGACTCGTGGCGCCTGGACGATATTACTGTATCGGTCGATCTGGGTCGCTTCCAGGAGGAAGTTCACCTGAAGATCGTCCAGAAACGCGCCCATCACCTGGAACGCCGGCCTGGTTGCTCTATCGGCCAGGCTTCCTGGTACGTTGGTCGACTCCGGCGCGACCAGCGAATTGGAGCCGCTCATGAATGGAAATGGAGAAAACCCGGCACGGTTTCCTCCGGGAACCAACGCTTGACTTCCCCAGGGTTGAGCATAACCACTGGGAATAACACCGGTCCCTCCCGGTGCAGGGGTCGGAAGGCCACTCAGATAAGAAAATGCCCGGGGTTGCAATATGGGTACGCCGGAACCCACAAATCGCGGATCACCAAAGGTGTTTTCCGCCCCTGTATAGTCATATCCGGCATTGCCCTGATTCAAAACCATATCCAGATTGACCCCGATCTTTTCCAGAAAATTACTGGAAACCGTTACAAACCTGGCCTCCAGAGAAATCTGGACTGTCTGGGATTCCCGCATCTTGGCCAGAAATTGCTCAATTTCACTGTGGACCTCGGGTGACTGGCAGATAATCAGCCAATGCCGATTCCACAGATCGACTGTTCCCGAACCCTGCCCGATTGAACCCGGAACTTCGGGACTCCAAGTGTCCGGACGGACCAGCGTAACGATCAAATCCACGATCGATTTGGCATTGCCGCCCACATTTTCCGCCTCTGTGTTTTGGGTTCTCGTTTGTTCCTGGCTACTACCCAATGCGCTGCCGGTGCTACCTCCACCTCCACTTCCAGTGGAGGGTGCCTGAAGCTGTGCGACCGTAATATTTCGTTGGGAGGAAAACATCAAATCGTAAACATCATACACCTGGGTTGCCAACAACCCAATCTCTGGCTTACTACCCTTGGTGCGCAGACTATCAGTGGTTGAAATACTCACCTTTCCATCCGAATCGATCGCGTAATTAAACTCCACGGTACCCATCGCCTTGAGGATGATTTCCAAGGCATCCTTGGCCGTAACATTTTTCAAATCATCCAAATCCTGCATTTTAACTTCATCGTCCGGGGTTACTCCTTCCGTCTCAAGAACATCCCAGCTAACGAGTACTTTTATGCCCTTAAGTTTAAACTGGTTGAAGGCGTTGCGAAGGTTCCCCTTGAACGCGGCCGTGTCCGGGAAAATTATTGTTTTCAATTCTTTTCTCGTAATCGAGGTTAGCGATTCCCCGGTGCCTAATCGGCCAGTTTTCTTCAGGAGCTTTTCCCGCTTTTCCATCATTTCCCGCCAGTTTTTGGGATACGTGGTTTCATCCGCCCAGGGGATCAAGGCTTCCTCGGCGTCCACCAAAGATCTCTGGCCTTCGCGATGGTTCAATTCTTTTATTTCCTGCTGACGGGCAAATTGGTCCATGTCCTGGACGTCTTCGATAAACCATTTGGCACGATCGTTATTCGGATCGATGATCAGAACCTGGTGGACCATGTCCAACGCTTCTTTATATTTATGATCCCGGCGAAGTTTGATCGCCTCCCCGAACAACTGCATGATCTTTTTGAATTTCTCCGACTGAATCTGCTGCTCACGATCCAGTTTCTTCTGCTGGGCCTCTTTCATCTGGAGCAGCACCTGTTGCTGTTGAAATGCCTGCTCTTCGGAATCGATAAATTTGGCCAGACTGTCGTTCTCTAACAGAACCCGTTCCATCTCATCCTGATTGAACAATCGTCTGGACCGCAAAATATCATCGTGGGCCTGACGAAGCATATCCCGCGCCGCCAAATATTGATGATCCACCACGGCTTGGCGAATCCGACGCTCGGTGCCCCGATAGGACGCTATCGCCTGTTCCTTCTGGACCTGCTGACCAGCGAGGATTTCATCCAGCAAGGTCGGTTGAGAAGGTTGACGGGATTGTCCGCCTGCCATAACCACGGGTGTGGGACGTTCCGTTACCACCGTCCGGCGTTGGTTGGCGGACCGTCTTACTTTAGTCGATTTCGTGACTGGAGCGTTTACCTGCCCTTCGGAAACCGTTAATCGTACAGTGGCGTCGCTTTCTTTCTTTGTCGGCCACGCCTTTTTAGTGAGTGATTTCTTTGAGGATGATATGGGCTTGCCCGCAAATACCGCGGGTTTGGTCGTGGGTTTCGCCTCGACCACAGAAGCCTCTACTTTCACGGTTACTTTTTCTTTTTCCGTTATGACGCCGAGCTGAACTTTGGCGTCCTGGACCCAGGATTTAGGAACAAAGCTTTCCGCGTCGATGACTCTGGAATAATACTTTCGCGCCCCGGCAAAATCCGCGCTCTCCATCGCGCGCTTACCTTGAGATCTCGCCCCTTCGGCGACCCGATAATGGGTCGCCCCGCGGGCCGAGTCGTCCAGCAGCTTGTCCAGCTTGCTCCGCTCGTCCTGAGAAAGTTTCTTGACCTGATTGTCCACCCGACGAGCCTGGCGGAACAGAACGCTGGCTTGTTCATATTTATGATTTCCAAAAGCCTGCATCCCCTTTTCGATCAAGGCCCCAGGGTCTTGTGGTTGGGTGGTATTTTGTGCGTAGCCAAAGCCAACGAAAAGAAAAATCGCCAGAACCACGCACACTCGAGCGAGAAATTTATCAGTCCGCAATGTCGTATCCTCCACGTATTCTGAAAATATCTATATCCTGGTGCAGAGGGATCGAAGAAAAAATCTCCTCACGCATTTTTTCGTAGCTTTATCGCTTCAAACCTTGTCGGTAAGAAGTTTACCGCAGAGACATCCTTTGAGCAAGCGAAAAATCAAATAAGATAAAGACTTAAGGAAACTTTCATCGCCGGGTGTCACGGCTCGCGTCTTCGCTAAACCATACAAAAACCAGATTCCTATTTTTCTTTACCGGCCTTGGCCTTCTCGATCAAATCTTTTGCTTTGGCTTCTACCAGGCGTCGTCCCTGTTTGTAGAGAACATCCTTATACTTTTTAATGTCTTTATCAAAGCTAATATTTAATGTATCTTGTTTCAAGATTGTCCCATCATCCATTTTAACAGTGATGACCGTGGCCGTTTCCTTTCGGGCCTCGGTCGAAGGCTTACCCGCCTCTTGAACAGTTACTTCAACATTCGGCGTAACCTCCTGGAGCGTCGCTCCGGTGCCGAAATCAATTTCCTGACGCGACTCGATGATCTTTCCATCCAGTTGATTGCGCCAAGTCTTGCCTACCATTTTCTTTCCGCCAATGGATTGACCGGGTTTTACTTCGAAATTCTCTTTGTAAATATATCCCGCATTCCACTTGTAAATGGTCACAGTCACGCTCTTGGCTCCGTTTGAGACATTGCTCAAGAAAAAATAGTTTTCACGCTCCACCGTCACCGGCACTGAGGACTCGGACCACGAGCCTTCGATACCGACCAGAAGCGTATTTTCAGGCTTCTTTAAGATCGGGGTGTAACCAGCCAAGGGGTTGAACATGACCACCCGCATCCGATATTTATAAGTCTTTCCCGGCGTGGCGGTTAAATCATGCACCCAGACCGTGAGTGTTTTCTGGTTTTTTCTTTGTTCGTCCGTCATGCGCATTGTTTCTCGCTGCGGGGTGACTCTCTGCTGCGGCATCCCCGGTCCACCGGGTCCCATCGGAAATCCGCCCGGACCCCTTGGGTCCATGCCTCCGGGGCCCATCGGCATCCCCGGCATCCCCGGCATCCCTCCCGGACCCATTTCAGGACCACCGGCACGCTGACGGTTTATCGCCTCGGTCGGACGATTTCCACCCCGCCTGGGTCGTTCATTACCCATCATAGGAGCATTCCCGCCTAGTCCTCCCGGACCACCCGTAAGCCCACCGCCAAGTCCGGGGCCAACAGACCTACTCCTGGGCGCGCGTCGAACCGGTTTGGGTTTTTCAACCGCGGGTTTGACTTCAGCCTGGGCTTTGATCTCTTTTTCTGATTCCGTGGGGTCTTTCCATTCGTCCGGACCACCTAATGTCAGCGGTGGAAATGCCGGTGTCAAGGCATAATTTTCTATTTCCGTGGGACTTCGAAACAGGTTAGCGATGGCTGCGGTTAGATTATCAAAGGAATCAACAGTTAAAGGTTTGTTCGGCTCGAGCAGCAATGCTTTTGGATCCAAAACGGAAGGGACATCCACCCACTTCCCGAGTTTTCCATCCGCGCCAACCTGGGTTCGTTGCAGGTCGGCTCGGAAAAAGAGGGGTTCGCGTTCCAGCTTTTCCGGAAGATATTCCATGGCCGAACGCTGTTTCTCCATATCGATCTGCCCCGCCACGGTTACCCAGCTTATTTCCGCTTCATCCTCAAAATTCTTCAGTAAGTCCTGAAGGTATTCCGTGCTTTTTAATTCCAGCGTGCTTCGACCGGTGGAAAAGACGAGCTTTTCAGGAACGGGCACCGGCGGAAGATCATATTTCGTTAGTATAGTGATCTGTTTATTTCGCTCGGGTCCACCTATGTTCATCGGCACCACCGGCGCAAGTGCGAGCTTAAGATCATCGGGTAATCCCACCAGTTTTAACGCCGGGTCCCTGGTGGTCGCGGTAGCGGGAACCTGAATCTTCGGCCATTGGCTTTGTTGATCCCTGGCCTTCTGTTCGATCCGCTCCGCGTTTTGCCGAACCAGGAGATACGCCTGGCCCGGACGAGCGACTTCACCGTCGATCAGGACGTTCGTGGGCGAACTGATCATGTAGGCAAAGAGGGTATACAGCAATACGATGACGGCGATACCCAAAACACCCTTTTCAAAATGCTCTTCTATTGGATTGATTTTTTTTGTGGGCATATTAATCTCCCGTATCCCTGGTCCCCCCGTGTTTTCTACATTACAGGGGGGACGGGGGTCATTTTGGTGGTTCCTCAGGATTATCTCCAGGCTCACTTCCCAGGGCTTGACGAATCGTTTTAGGCATCAATCCCGTCAACCCCGTTCGCTTATCCATATCTTCCAGTTCTTTCGTCGTCCCGTTGTACAGCGAAACAAAACTTTTTCCCTTGTCATTGACACCATATCCGACGATTCCCCAATGATAAAAATCACGCAGCAAGTAGCCTTCCCAATACGTGGTCAGCTTCACGACCGGCGCGCTGCCAAATTGATACAAATCCGGCGTTTTAGCGGTTGCATAATTTCCGGCGTTGGAAACCGATGAGGGATTAACGGCCTCGATATTCCACATGTATAGCAGATAATGGCTTTGCCGGTACATGGCGTCGATAAACGAGGGAATCTTACGGGAGTCGACGGTCAGGACGATCGAAAATCGAAGCACATCGCAATATTGATCCGACTTCAAGCCGGAAAAACTCTCCGGGCCGGAAAATTCGGTCGCTCCGACAAAATCCACTTTGCCTTCCTCGGAAGAAAGCAGGTATCCATGCATGACCTGGACCTTGTTGATCTGTTTGACGACTGAATCGAGAACATTTTTCGCCGAGGCATTCGTCTGGGCCACCGCATTGGCGATATCGTCCTGAATCCAGTAAGAAAGCTGGGCCCACCACATATCCTCAACGGCGGGAGGTCGTCCCGTGGTCGGTGAGTAGACTTCAGAAATAATGTCCAGCGAGCTAAAAGGCTCGCAGTAAACTTTTATTTTTTCCGCCTTTTTCATGGCGGCCCCGAAAGAGGCCTGGACGTCCATATTTTCCTGCCCAATCCCAAATGTGGCGCCCGGTTTACCCCTGGTGAGTTTTGTCCCCTTGGGTTTGGTAATATCCTCGCTCATCAATCCCTGCTGCCGCAACAACCATTCCTTTTCCCCGGCGATCTCTTTGGCGTTGGGAATCCCTCCCGCCTGCATCTTGACGAGAAGAGAGTTGATCGCCTCCTTGTACTTGACGGGGAACTTGTAGGAAAGTGTTTCCGGAACCGGTTGAGGAAAAATTCCATCCAAAATCGGTCCGCGTTTCAACGTTTTTTTGACCGGATCATATCCGATATTTTCCTGCAGGACCTCTTGAAGGGCTTTGTTCCCCTGGACCTTGAATAGAACTCCCACCTTTTTGAGGTTCTCGATGACTCCTTGCGTCGGTATAAGATTTTTCGTCTCACCCCCAGGCACCGCGACAGGCACACCGGTCAAAAGCGATTTTACCGTATCCGCCTCCTGCTGCGCGGGGCTTAATAAGGCGGCGACTCCTCCAATCTGGCCAATTCCCAGCACCAAACCCGCCAGCGCCAAAAGGGCCACCGCACCGCTTACGACCAAGATCAAGTTTTTCTTGACAAAATCCATATCCTGTAAACCTCTTATTTTTGTTCCGTTTCGAGGCTACCGCCTTTGGTAGAATTCCCAGGTTCCACCGGCGGAGCCCCTAAATTAACCACGAAGGTCACGATAAATAACGAATCATTGACGATCACCTCATCCGTCAGAGGATCCTTGGAAAGATTTTCTCGATTCATCTCCCCCTGGTTTAACGAAGCAGGCGGGACCAATGTCTGACAACTTCCCAACCGAACATGATCGATCCAGAAAGGCATCTTGTTTTTAACGGCATATTTTTTCCCGTAATTTTGTAACGACTTCATCAACGTGGCGGTCAGAAAATCCGGTGCCCCGGCGTGCGGGGTCGTTCCGTCGATCGTAATAAGGAAGGCCTTGGCCCCTTGGCCGTCGCCGGCTACACCCGGACCAGTAGATTCTGAACGACGGTGTAATCCGCTTCCCGATGCCCCGGGTTCAGGACTACCAGGTCCACCAGGACCACCAGGCATACCACCGGGACCACCAGGAAAACCACCAGGCATACCGCCCATCGGACCACCAGGCATACCACCGGGACCACCAGGAAAACCACCAGGCATACCGCCCATCGGACCACCCGGCATACCACCCATCGGTCCACCCATCTGACCCATCCCTGGACTCGCCTCGCTCGTCCTGCTCACAGTGCGAAGATTACTGCTCTGACCGGACTTTTCCAGGTCAGCGATCGCCTGATCCGTCAGGTTCGGCACATAAGTCACTTGAATGGTATTGACTATCAACTGAGTGCGGTTCTCCCTGGGAATCGACCCTGCGGCTTTTTTATACTCATCCAGGCTCTGCGCCTCAGCCAATTCCTTCTGCGTCGGAATCGATTTTGCGATTAAACCCATCAATTGCGGAAGGACCAGCCTCTGCTTCGAGAGTTGCTCAAGGTCCGTCACAAGCTTGCTCTTGAGGGTTTCAAAGTTCGAGTAGGTTTGATAATCCGTTCTGTTCTGGTTGCCCGCCTGGATGATCTGTTCCGTCACCTGCTGATTTTGCTCCATGTCGGCACGGATCACGCTCGTAACGCTCAGCGCCTTCAACCAGACACCGGCCGCCGCAAGAACCAGGCAGGCCGCCGCGCCCATAAACCAATATCCTTTCTGTTTCCACGCCACCTGACGGACAATCTCCGCGGGCATCAAGTCCGTATTCACTTTCGCCAGACCCAACCCTTGAATCGCCAATCCATACGCCACGGCCAGAGTCAAAACGTTTTCCGAAAAATCGGCCTCGTTAATACCACCCGTCAAGCTCACCTTGGACAGCGAGTCCAGCCGCTTGACCGGCATACCCAGGTTCTGCTGTAGAAATTTCAGCAAACCAGGCAATCGAAAAGCGTTCCCCAGAGCATGCATTTGGGACACATGCGATTCGCGGTTCACTGATGTGTAAAAACCGATCGATCTCTGAAATTCCGCCGACAGATCCGAAAACACCGGACGCATCGACTGGAATACCGCACGAGCGTATTTACTCGTTGCGGCGGTGCATTTTAACTCTTCCGCCTTGGCAAAATTCAACTTAAAAGACTTTTGCAACGCCTCGGTAAAATTATTTCCACCCAACGGAATATTCCGCAGCCAAAGCCGATGATCCTCGGTAATCAAAAAATTCGTATTCTGGGCCCCGACGTCCGCGATCACGCCGGCCTCTTTGCCGATCAATCCCTCCCAGAAAAAAGCGTTATACAAAGCCACCGGGGCCGTCTGAACCATAATCGGATGAATTTTAAGCTCATGAAAATAACCCAGATATTGTGAAATAATCGACGTCTTGATCGCGAAAATCCCAACTTCCACTTCCGGCGATCCTTCCGGCTGAAAGACATGATAATCCCACACCACTTCGTCGATCCCGAACGGAATCTGCTGCGTCGCTTCATAATGGACGATGTCGGGAATTTTTTTGGGCTCCACCGGCGGAAGTTTTGAAAACCGGGCAAAACTTCGATGACCGGGAACGGAAATAATCACCGGGTCTTTGATCACAGGAAACTGGGCGGCGAATTTCGCCAAAGTCTGACGAATGAGCGCCGGTTCGTCGGCCTCCGGCTGTGAAAGAATTTGCTCATGAGGAAGGATGACATAGCTGTCGATCTCGACGTCCTCGCCAACCAGTTTCGCGTGTATCGCCTTGAGGGCGCTTTGCCCGATATCAATCGCCCATACCGCTTTGGATGCAGGCATCTATTCATCTCCTACGAGTAAAATTTGAGTTTCTCGCTCGTTTACGTTATACGATTATATATGCGCAAATACAAAATTTACACTCTCGGCTGCAAAGTCGCCCAGGCCGAAGGCCACCAGCTGCGACTTTTGCTCGACCGCTTCGGATTACTCCAAGCCGCGAAGGATGAACCACCCGACCTCTGCGTGGTCAATACCTGCGCCGTCACCTCAACCGCCGCGGGCAAATCCCGACGGCTCATTTTCAAGCTTGCCAGATTATACCCTGCCGGGCAAATCGTGCTCTTGGGATGCTACGCGTCCACGGTCGATCTTTCCATCCGAAACATTCCTCAGGTCGTCCTGATCGCCGATCATCATCGGGGAATTACGTCTGCGCTGGAGGATTTTCTCCTCCAAACGGTTGTAGATATCAAACCGCTTTTCTCGCCAAAGGTCAAGAACAAATTTAAAACCTCTCAATCCAGACATCGCGCGTTTCTAAAAATCCAGGACGGCTGCGACGCGAATTGCACGTATTGCATCATCCCACAACTAAGACCAAAAGTCCATTCACTCTCTCCAAGCGAAGTTATCGACCAGGCTAAAACGCTTATACAGGCCGGCCACCAGGAAATCGTCCTGTGCGGAATTTTCCTCGGCGGCTATGGAAAAGACACCACCCGCAAAACCAGATTCAACCAGCCCGGTGAACCCCTAGCCGATTTAATCACAAATCTCCTGGCCATCCCCAACCTGGGCCGATTAAGACTGTCCAGCCTCGAACCCCTCGATCTAACCAATGAACTCCTAAAGGTCCTAAGTTCCTCCGATAAGGTTGCCGGTCATTTACATTTACCATTACAATCCGGCTCCGACAATATCCTACGCCGCATGGGCCGCCAATATCGCTCCGCCGATTATCTCCAAGCCGTAGAGTCCGCCAAAAAATCAATACCAAATCTAGCCCTGACCACCGACATCATCGTAGGCTTCCCAGGCGAGACCGACGAAGATTTCCAGCAAACCTTAAAAGTAAGCGAAAAATCAGCCTTCGCCAAAATCCACATCTTCCCTTTCAGCTCCCGCCCCGGCACTCCCGCCGCCCAATGGCAAAACGAAAAAATCAACCCCAAAAAATTGGAGTCCCGCCTCCAAATCCTGAATGACCTGGAAAAAACTCTAGCCCTGCAATTCCGCCAAAAATTCCAAAACCAACTCGTCCGCGTCCTGGTAGAAAAAATCGAACCCCCTAAATCCTCAAAGAGACGCGACCGTAAGGGAGTGGGTATTGAAGGAGCGCATATTGAGGAAACGGGCATTAAGGGCGCAGGTATTATTGACAACTCCCCAGACCTCTGCTATTGCCAAGGCCGCGCAGATCAATATTTCACCGTCCGCTTCCCCGGCCACCCAGAATTCGACAACCAGTTTCACCCAGTAAAGATCATCCAAACCGACCAGGAACCCCTGACAGGCCAGGTAGAAAATCACTACATATAAGAAAATATGCACCATTCAAGTCTCGGTCCTATCCCGTCATTACTCTCTCTCTTTCGTCATCGTCCGGCTTGACCGGACGATCCAGTCCTCTTTTCTCATGGCCGGAGGAACACCCACTGGATCATCCGGTCAATCCGGATGATGACAAGGAGAGGTTGGTCTGAACGCTTACCATACATGTTTATAAAAGCGTCTAAATTTTTATCTTCCTGCTGATTGTAGACCAAGACAATATTTTCCTTGCTCTCCAGTTTTTGAATTCTTAGAATCAAAATTCGGATGGATGGAAATGGTGGATCAAAGACGATTCAACCTACAAAACTATATGATAGGCACATGAGCGCTAACCGAACAAAACCGAACGTATCTCGGGCGATGAAGGATTTGGCGGAGCATTACGCCAGCGAACTCGACTCGCAGATTGGGACGCTCAATCACTTCGCGAGGAACCCCGGGGAGATAGGACGGGCACACGAGTTTTTTTTGCGCGGCATTCTCGCTAGGTTTCTGCCCGGAGACATTAGAATCAGCAGTGGCTTCGTTGCCTCTCCGAACTGTACTTCCCGTCAGCAGGACATACTGATCCACAAGCGAAATTTCAGTACGCTTTTTGAAGTCGGCGATTGCACTGTTATCGACTACAAGTCCTTTGTCGGTGCAATCGAGGTCAAGACAAGGCTTGATTCAACCAAAATATTTGGAGAAACGATCAAGGCCCAAGCCGAACTCCGAAGGCAATTACGTAGTCAAGGGTTGTACGCTGTGTACGCCTACGATGGTATGTATGCTGAGAAGGCACTTGAAGCATTCTGGGATTTCGTTCGTGAGGATCCAACCAAAAACCATGACTTGAGGCCCGATGTCGTACTCGTCCAAAAGAAATACCTCTTACAAGTCAACCGAGATGGGAGTCGGAAGTCACCGCCGTTCCGCCTTTGGCGTATAGACAAGGACGTTACCCAAGGACAGGCACTTCTTGCTTTGGTGGCTTCCGTCTGGCAGTATGGTCAAAATACCGTACTTCCCTGGTGGCTGTCGAGCTGGAACGACCAGCTTCGTTTGGCGACTGATGGATCACAACAAGTCCAATGGCCTCATGATCTCCAGAAATCATTATGTCAGGAATCGTAACATGAAAACGCGCGTAGAGCTTGGTAGGGTGCGTCTGGACGCACAGATAAAATTTAGGTTAGGTGGCATCATGGAAATGATGCGTCAAGACGCATCCTACAAAACTTGACACGCACGAGTGAGGTGAAACAACGGACCTTTTATCAAAAGTTGATAAAAAGTTTAATCCACAGAAGAAAGGGGCCGGAAATGACTACAGAAAAACGCCTGGAGAAGCTGGAAAGGGAATTGGCCGAAACCAAGGCAGGATTAGCCCACGCGAAGCGCCTGGCCCGCGGGCTATTGGCAGTTATGGGCTTGGCTGTGGGGACTTATCTTTTCGCTGGGGTTTTAATGGCTAAAACAGCCTCTGCCCAGGTAGGCAAAAGTGGCTTGCGGGAAGTCCGCGCCACTGCGTTCTTTCTTGAGGACGAAAACGGCAAGGTCCGCGCCCGGCTGACTGTGGACAAGGTTGGGCCGATGCTGCTCCTGCTCGACGAGAACGGCAAGTTCCGCGCCGAGCTAAATGGGTCGCGGCTGCTCCTGCGCGATGAGAACGAGAAGCGCCGCGTCGCGCTGTTCGTGGGCAAGGCCGGGCCGGTGCTGGGCCTGTTCGACGAGAACGAGAAGCCGATCTGGCGCGCCCCGTAGCTGGGGTCGATTGAAAGAGTTTCGTATGGTGCGTCTGACGCACCATCTTTTTCATAAACCACGTCTCTCTTTATCTTGGCGTCATGGCACCTTGGCGGTTAAAAAATATTCTTTCCCCAAAATTTGCATTTGGCCAAAGATGTGTTATCTTTACTTGTAGGGGCACAGCATGCTGTGCCCCTACTTTAGCAAATCTCCTGCCGCGTTCTTTAAAAATAAAAACATCTTTCTTATTCGTGGCCATTCGTGAAATTCGTGGCTAAAAAATCTTTTCTTCTTGGCGGGTAAAAATCGCCTCCAATTTGTACAATTTGAATTATTTCACAGCCCGGGTTCTCGAACCGAAAATATCGAATGTCGAAGATGGGGAAGCGGAGGGGAATCTCGATTTAGCCTACTTCGACCGGCGGCGTGGATTCGATTTTTTTCTTTTTCTTGCGAGCCTCCGCTGCGGTTATCTGCAAGTGCATTTTATGGACCCCGAGCCTGTACGCGCTGAAACTGAGCACCAGAAATGCGCCCACCACTACGGCTGATACCGTCAGGAAAATCATGAATTCATCTATAACCATTACATCCTTGTCTGCCAAACTGCTTCATAATTCAAACGAAAGGCCCGCTTACTTACGTGCGCGGCTCTTAATAGCATTCCTTGAGACGCATTCAATGCGTCTCTACTTTGTGGCGGTTAACCCGCGATATAATTGCTGCACCGACCCGTCCAGCGGAGCCATTTTCGCCGCGGCTGTAATATTTATCTTCATCGATTCGGAATCACCCTTCAGCCAGGCGATAAACGTTTTGGACAAATACACCTGTTTTAAATCCTCCGAGACCTGGTTACCATCGTTCACATGGTACAGTTTGAACAAGCGATCTATTTCCGGCTCCACCTCAAGCGTTTTTTTAACAATATCAAATCTGGACACGCTGAAAATAGCGATAAAATCCGGCTCCTGCCGCCAAAAATCGGGGGACTGCTCAAACAGCCTCAACACACACAACCCCCCTACCTGGAATTTACCCGACATGATATGACAATAAATAATTCCGATCAGTGAATTGGTGTTCTTTTCGTCGATATCCCTTGCCGCCTGATAACAGTTCAAAGCCTGTTCGTACATTCCCTGGCGAATATAATTCCTGGCCCGGGAAATCTGCTGGGCCGCGTAAAATGCGCCCTGTGCGGTGGTCGTTGCGGTGGATATGGAATTCAATTTTATGTCCTGCGTCTGTATCGGCAGGGTTCCCTTGCTCGAACGCAGCAGTCCGTTGTCCACAAACGGTTTAAATGCCTCAATGTCGGACTCCCGATTGCGGGCCTCATAAAAATCTGCGCTCCTGGGAAGCAGGATTACATTGCTGCCTTCGGAAAACGGCTGTGAAAGGTCAAGCATGGAAGATCGCCCGGATGTTGAAAAAGAATTTCGCGCACCGGAGTTGGAGAGGCCCGAATAAGCGTTTCTCTGTAACCCGAAATTACCCTGATTTATTAAACTCGGACCACTGAATTGCGGCATCGCGCCCCGATATGAACGACCTGAACCGGAAGACGCCCCCATATTCGGTTGGGAAAAACTACTTGAATTAGTTCGCGACTGAAGCCCATACGAACCATTAATGAAATTACCCATTCCATTGCTTGCGTTGAAACCGGAGAACTCTCTCAATCCCGCCACCGGGTTCGAGGAGTGTGACCGCAGGCCGCTAAAACGCCCTTGCCCCAAGCCCGGTGAAGCACACCAACATAATATCAGGCCGGCACCGGCGACGATTATCGATTTTTTAAAATTTTCCATAGCGAACATTATCCTAATATTTTAAGATATCGGCTTACGGAGCGCTTTATGTAAAAAATGTAATTCTTTCCCTATTAATTATACCTTCTGCCGAGGGAAAAGGTTCGAAATTAATACTATGAATAATCCCGCCCAAATCGAGTTTATCGTGCCGGCTTTTAATGAATCCGAAGGCATTGTCAAGACTTGTGAGCGCCTGATTACTGTTCTGGAGTCGTCAAATCTTACCGGTAACATCATTTTCGTCGATGATGGCAGCACTGATAATATGTGGCAGATATTAAAAGATATTGCCGAAAATGATAAACGGGTAAAATTGATCCGATTTTCACGGAACTTCGGTCACCAGGCGGCGATTACGGCTGGTTTGGCACATTCTCATGCTGATTATAACTTTATTCTGGACGCTGACTTACAAGATCCGCCTGAATTGCTAACCGGGATGTTGGCTCTGGCGGGGGAAGGTTATGATGTTGTTTATGGTGTTCGGACGAGCAGGGAAGGTGAGACGGCATTGAAAAAAGGGACTGCCAGTCTTTTTTACCGGGTGATTAATTTGTTTTCGCCCTTTCCTATTCCTTTGGACGCCGGGGACTTTCGACTGGTTTCAGCGCGAGCCAGGGCGTTATTTTTGCATGTAAGCGATAAGGAACGGCTGAACCGAGAAATTTGGGCATGGGTTGGATTAAAGCAGATCGGGATAAATTACCATCGGCCGGCGAGGGCTTTTGGTAAGAGCAAATATAACTGGAAACGGATGCTCAAGTTGGCTTTTGATGGTCTGACGGCGGGCGGGACGGGGGTTTTGTTGGTTCCAGCCATCGTCAGTTTTTTATTATTTGCCCTAAGCATTATTTTGTTGGTTTCGATTTCCACGTTGGCGGCAGGACTCGCGTTTACGGCAAGCGCAGTTCTTTTGGGAATGACGATTGCGGGTTTTTACATTGGACGGTTATACCACCAAAGCCGAAAACGACCCACTTACTTGATCTGGGAAAGATTGTAAGGCGTAAATTTAAAATTGGAATTATATGCTTGGCAAAATACGATAAGTATGGTGTCCCCGGAATTCGTTGTTATACTGGTAGAAAGAATCTGTGTTTCCCGTTTTATACAGACTGTATAATTATTGTTATGCGTCACAAATCTATCAGCAAGGAGTAACAGCCTAATGGCGACAAAAACCAGAGGCACATCACCGCTATTTTTGGATGAAGAGATGGCGGAAGAAAGTTCCAACGTCATTTACATCCGAAGCCGCCGCCGTCGCCGCATTGTATTTGGCTGGTATGGCGGAAAGTTCTCGCATTTGGACTGGCTGCTTCCACTCCTTCCAACGTGCCATCACTACTGCGAGCCATTCTCCGGTTCAGGGGCCGTGTTACTCAATCGAGAATCGTCCCCGGTCGAGACATACAACGACATTGATGGCGATGTGGTGAACTTCTTTCGGGTGTTGCGTGACCGGCACGAAGAACTGATTATGGCCATTTCCCTGACGCCGTTCTCGCGTGAGGAATACCACCTCGCCATCTATGGTAGTACGCACGGGATCAGCAATGTTGAGCGAGCTAGACGATTTTACATCAAGGCCCGGCAGACTCGCACCGGGCTTGCCCAGACGGCATCCCTTGGCCGTTGGGCGAACTGCAAAGATACAAGCCGTGCCGGTATGTCTGGCGTGGTTTCCCGTTGGCTGGGCGGCGTGGAAGCGCTCGATGAAATCTCGCAGCGTCTAATCCGTGTCCAGATTGAGAACAGGCCCGCTGTTGATGTTATTCGGCTCTACGATAGCCCCAAGACCTTGTTCTATTGCGACCCGCCATATCTGCACGCCACACGCGGCGACGCCAAGGCCTACGGGTTTGAGATGGACGAAGGCCAGCACAAGGAGTTTGCGGAAGCCGTCAATGAGTGCAAAGGCATGGTGGCGGTGTCTGGCTACGATCATCCCCTGATGGATGATCTTTTCAAGCCAGGATGCTGGTTCAAGACGTTGGGCGCGGACAAGACCATCCATTCAACCAAGGGCACCCGGCAGGAAGTGCTATGGACGAACTATGACCCACAAAAACAAAAAGGATTCTTTGAATGACGCCCGACGAAATACTGCATGGCATCCATGAACGTGCTGCCGCAACCTTAAATACTACTGTCATTCCCGACCCGATCATCAGGGATCGGGTTGATTATGTGTGCCGCTGCATGAGCAACCGCGCCGGGGTGCGATTGCTCATGTCCTGCCTGCTGGGGAAGATGGACAAGCCCAACGTCGATCCGCGCAAGCCATATACCGAAATCGGCGGTGCTGATAGCTTTTCTGGCCGTACCTATGACGAGCGCTACCTGACCAAGTTCATCAACGAGCATCGCTTACCCGTCAATCCGACAACGGCGTTTCTTACGCCAACGCTGCGGAATATCGACCATCCGCTGATTACCGACCGCGAGCTTGTCGGCAGGCCGCGTGACCTCTACAGAAAGACGCTTGAACTGCTGGAAGATGTGGCCGAACAACGGATAGCCGCTGATGTGCTGTTTGTTGAAACCGTGCGTGTCTTGCTGCTGTTGCGTGACGAGAAGCTGGCCCGTATGGCTTCATTGATTGGATCATTGGAGCGAACCGAAGGCGATTTGCCGTTATCGTCCGAGGCCATCGTCACCCTGATAAGCCAGCACCTCGCCTGCAAGAATGCAAGCCGCTTGCCCGTTCTTGTTGTGGCTGCGGCCTATAAGGCGGCAGGGACGCGGCTTGCTGAAAGCATGTTGCCCTTGAACTCGCACAACGCCGCTGACCTGCAAACTGGCTCATTGGGTGATGTGGAAATCTGCCTTGTAGGGGATGATTCTGTCGTCACAGCCTATGAAATGAAGATGAAGCGCGTCACGCAGGATGACATCGACGCGGCAGTGACCAAGATAGCCGGAGCGCCGAAGCGGATTCACAATTACCTGTTCGTCACCACGGATACCATCGACCCCATCGTGGCCGAGTATGCCGCCACGTTCTATGAAAAGACGGACGGCACTGAGATTACGATTCTGGATTGTGTCGGCTTCCTGCGGCACTTCCTGCACCTGTTCCATCGTATCCGTTCGGAATATCTCAATGCTTACCAGGCGTTGGTGCTAAATGAGCCGGATTCTGCGGTAAGTCAGACGCTTAAAGAGGCGTTTTTAGCCCTACGGCAAGCTGCTGAGAGTGGCGAGTAAAACGCATAACAAATCGTTCGGCGGTGGAGATGGCGATAGAGAAATTTGAAAAGATCGCTATGCAATGGCTCAAAGAGCAGACACAAAACAATTGATAACGATGTAAAACAAAAATCGAATTCCTGGGACACTATACTTAATTCCCTTTTGGCATCTTTGGAATTCCCCAAGTCCTGCCATCGCGATTCGGGGAGTTTTTGCATGAGGCTCCTAAATTTGAAATTTACGATGTTCCTTTACTTTTCCAATCTGAAATTGAGCTATTTGCGATGACTGGAAGTGTATGAATTATCAGGGGATATAAAAATGTTATTTTTGAATTTATCCCGCGAATATGCATTTATACGGGAATTATTTTTGAAATTTTATCTTTTCCGCGAA
>JBAZZQ010000015.1:0-64577 GCA_041658725.1 Phycisphaerae bacterium
ATATTCACAACGAACTGGGTGGCATGGGCAATTCCGATTGCCCGTGTCTTTTTTCCCAATCCACGCCTGGAAGACACGGGCAAGAAGACTTGCCCATGCCACCCCAAAACATCAGTTCCTTAGGAGGAGCGGAGCGACGAAGCAATCTCGTTATTGGGCGATGGATCGAGATTGCTTCGGCCATCGGAATGGCCTCGCAATGACAATTCTCGATAGGGTCCCAACGGCTACCGCTTTTGTTTCCAGATTCGGAAAGAATTTTAAGTAACATTAGATAAAAAAATACCCAAAATTCCCTTGACCTGATTTACCGGAAATGATATACTGCATCTTCACATTTTATATGAGGGTTTGGCAGGTTGTCGCGGAATGTCATATCAGTATCTTCCTGCCGTGAGAGACAAATTTCGATTCTGAAATTGCAAAGTATACAAACCACTTTGTAAATTTCGATATGAGGGTAAAGGAGCCCAATGGTCCCGCGCTTACAAAGCGCGGGACCAGTTTTATTTCCCCCCACCCTTCCTTGTCATCATCCGGCTTGCCCGGATGATCCAGTGTTCGCCCCTCCGGACTCAATATTAAAATTCATGTAATCTCATGAAAGGCTGCTCCTTTCTGCCTTTCGGCTATATAATAGCATTACCCGAAAGTATACAGATTTCGGAGCAGCCTTTCATGAGATTACGCAACTCCCTCCCGTAGAACAGGTAATTGCGGAAGTATTTAAAGGAGGTGAGCCTATGGACTAATCTTTACCGTTTTGATATTATAAAAAGTGGTTAGGTTGCGTGGATGATCCGCCACTCCCCGTGCAACCATGCGGGTGGGGCGTATATCCTAAAACTTACCTTTGGGGTGACAGCCCCGTATGTTCTTGTGTCTGGTAATTAAAAATACTTAAACGGGAAAGGAATTTAAAATGAAACCATTGAAACATTTTAAAACAATCATAATCGCCATAAATATTTGGATTTTATTGTGCATGGGTAATTGTTTTGCTATTTCTGTTCCGGAATTGGTCCAAATATCAAATAAATCGCGTGAACATCTCAAAAAGTTGCCTGCCCACATTGTATTTATTGAAGAAACAAAAACCATTTTCTCCCCAAGGACCATCGATGCAATCAAAAAAAGCGGAAGTGACGTAGAAGCCTTTAAGGCGGCAGGTCAAGAAACCAAAACACATAATGAACTTTATTTGAATCTACTCACTCGTGACGTGAAGCTGACCGTTAAAGACCTGCGTGATATCAGTAGTTTATTAAAAACTTATAATTTGCCTGCATGGAAAGAAAAGGCTGTTTCGCTTGACAAGATTATGCTCGCGAATGGCCCATATCAACTCACGCTTATCGAGAGTAAGAACGTAAACGATAAGCCACAACTCTTGCTGGAGAAAAGTCCTACTTTTTCCGGGCAATCCCCACCACTTTTATACGAGCATCTTATGTTTTTAGGGATTCTCGACGAGAGGATGCTGTTATCGTTGAAAGAGCCAAGTATATCAGAAGAAAAACTGGAAAACATAAATGTCCTGAGAATTGAGCGAATCAAGTCAAAGGACGGTCATGAAAGTAAACGAATAATTTTATGTTTACCGGCCACGGGGTATCGTTTTAAATCTATTGAGAACCGTTACGATGGGCATTTGGTATGGGAAATGCTCGCCGATGATTATCGCATGGTGAATGGCGTACCTTTTCCGTTTGCTTACACATACAAGCAGTACGATTATAAAGAGAATAAACTGGTAAGCTTCAGAAAATATACGGTCGAAAAAGTGGAATTTAATAATACACTTGGTATGGATATGATGAAGATTCATGTCCCCAAGGGAACTGTATTATCTGATCACGCTCTGGGTGGAAAGCAAACTGAATATTCCAAAGATCAAGATGTAGGTATCAAGGATATATTTAATGACAGAGCTGATAAAGCCGCTACGGAAATAATCACCGATCCTAACTTTTGCAAAGAAAAAAAATCTGTCAAATAGTTTGGTAAACCAAGTTAAAAGTCTTGCCCCACGAAATTACGTGGGGCAAGACTTTTTATATAATTACGGTAATTTGGGACCCTCACCTAATTTCTTGGAAGCACCATTTTCGTCTCTTATAAAAAAATCCCCCTGCCGATTTGCTTTTACCGAAAAATGTGTCATACTTAAACAGGACGGATCGCCGCGATCCGTCCCAAAGAGACGCGACCGTAAGGGAGTGAACTTGCTCCCCTCGCCATTCGTACAAACTGTACAACTCACCCATTCAAATTGAAATTTGGTCAAAAAACAGTACACTTTCGGTCAAGTTTTTTTTGTCACCTTCAGAAATGGAGGTTTTTTTATGTGGCTGAACGCTTACCTAATTTTCAACCTTTGCCTCTCACAACTCCAACCACAGCGAAGGCCCAGTTCAATTTTTCGTGGCCGAATTCTTGAGTTTCGTATTCCCGATTCATTGATGTGATGCGAATGGCTTGTTTTTCTCGGAAAAATAATTTGCACAACGCGCCTATGCCGCCTGCAAATTCCAAGAGGGCGATTTGGCCGGATTGAGCCGGTTGGCCTGTGTCGGCTATGATTATATCGCCTTGTAAAATCGTTGGTTCCATGCTGTCACCATCGATACGCACCGCCAGGAGTTTTCCTTTTGGGATTAAATTTTCGGTCATTAAAAATCCGTCGATTAGTAGGCCGTGAATGTCTACTGGTTCTACGATTTGGAAAATTTGGACCTCGCCTTTTGGTGTGTAGGGGGGTAGCGGATCAACGAGTTGGTGGGGTAGAAATTGCGCTAAGTCGTTTGGATTCCATGAGTTAACCATATCGCAAAATGAGCGGATTGGTTCGTTTTTTGCGTCCAGCCAGAACGCGGGCAGGCCTGCGGCAGCGGTTCCTAAAATCGGAATTATGGTTTGATTCGTACCGTCCAGAAAAAGGGACTGCGGTCGGTTGGACGCCAGGCCGGTGGCCAGGACTTCCATTAGTGATTTAACTGCTTGTTTTGCCTTGGGTTGCGCCGCGATTAACTTTTCCATTCGGGATAGAATTTCGGAAATTTCCGGGTCTTTGCTGCTTGCGGTTGAGGTTTGGAGTTTTCCCGTCAACAGCCAACTTAAGTCACAGCCGGTTATTTCCGATACCTTTACCAGAAGCTCCGGCGGGGGAATTCTGCCGGATTCATAACTGGCATACGTAGTTAGGGGAATTCCCAATGCGGCGGAAAAACTTTTTTTCCCTCGCGGTCCGAATGCTCTTTTTCGCAAAAAAGATAAACGATTACTGATGTCAGAATCCGACATAACTTTCCTAATAATTGAAAAAAGTTACACAAATGAGAATTATTTCTTGACATGTTACGCAATCGTGTATTATTATTGTGTCGTCAAGTAGACTCAAATATTCATAAATGAGTAACTATTGGAGGATTGTAACACACTCGTGAAGAAAAGCAAGTCTGAAAATAGCCGTCGCAAGGGATTAAAACAATTGCAGGATCGTCTGTGCGGGACGGGTGATCGCGGCAGAGGCAGACAGGATTCGCTTTTGATTACTTTACTCAAAAATATTCATTCGCAGAAGATATTGGCACAGTGGCAGGAAGTTTTGCGAAGCGAACAGGAAGTTCTGGTGGTGAAGATTCAGAAAACCGAACGATTCAATTAAAAACTTTGTAACCGTTCAGGGGGTCCGCGAAAGACACCGGTTTATCTTATCCCCAATCCAGAGTTTCCGAAAAGACTACTCTTTTTTCGCCTTTCGTGATTTTTCCGATGACGTTGCTGTCGCAGCCCATTTTTGAAAGATGCTTTTGGATGGCGTCGATAGAGGTTGGCTCGGCGACGGCGGTCATTCCCACACCGAGATTAAACGTTCGCAGCATATCGCGGTCTTCGACGTTGCCGACCTGGTGAATGGTTTTGAAGATGGGAAGAATATGGATTTCAGGTAGTTCTACAACGGCATTTAGATGATTCGGTAAAATTCGATTCAGATTTCCTTCGATGCCTCCGCCAGTGATATGAGCCAAACCGTGCAAATCGGGATTTTCGAACAAATCCCGAAGGGCCTGATAGTAACATCTGTGCGGCTTTAAGATGGCATCGAGGAAAGATTCATTTTCGACTTTGGTATTTAAAATATCCGGATTGTCGCGGATCAAAGCACGAACGAGGGAGTATCCGTTGGTGTGCAGACCGTTGGAGGCAACGGCGAGAACGCAGTCTCCTTCTTTGATGGCCGACCCGTCGATGATTTTTGATTTTTCGACCACGCCGACAATACTAGAGGTTAGAATATATGTTCCGGGTTCGATGACCCCCGGCTGTTCCGACGTTTCTCCGCCCGTGAGCGTACAGCCCTGCTCCCGGCATGCGTTCGATAATGATTCAACGATTTTACCGACAACTTCTTTTTCCAATTTACCGCAAATAATCGCGTCCTGAACGGAAAGCGGTTTAGCTCCCATTACGATAATATCATTGACCAGGTGATTGATCATGTCGTAGCAAATGGAGGAAACACGGTTGTATTGAAAGGCTAGTTTTTGCTTGGAGCCGGGCTCTTCGGTTTTCAACACGAGGACGGGATGTTTATATTCGGGGAACCGGCCATCGAATAACGTGGCGAAGGCTCCAATTTTATTAAGCACCCGTGAATCCGATGTTTCCAGACTTTTCGCCATCGCTTTTTTGGTCGCATCGGCGGTATCGATATTCACACCTGCTTTTTCATAAGAAAGACGCTCTTTCATAATGGCTCCTGTCGATTATCGAATTGTTCAAAAGTAGAAGCATAACAATGAGCGGGCATGTAATCAATGAAATGCGGCATCAACTTGCCGATTTGCGGAGATTGGCGAGGAGAGTTTCCGCGAGGATAATAATCAGGACAGTCAGGAGAATGTAATCCCACAGGGGTTTCCCCTGGGCTAACTGGGTTAAGCGGGATTCGAGGGTGTCGGGGGAATTGGCGGCGAAAATAGGCGACTTGGCGTTATTTGAAAATTCGCTGATGGGATAGGCGGATAAATCTGTGGCCTTTTCGGAGCAGTTGACGGCTAGAGTAGAACCGCTTGCGGTTTTGTAGAAACCGGCGGTGAAGAGGGTTAGCTGATTTTGCCCCTGTTTTAGGGGGATTGCCGGTTGCGATGATGTCAAAAATGTTGAGTTGTCGGCATTAATGGCAAAGGGTTTTCCGGCGCGGAATGTGAAAGACGCGTCGGTTGAAATGGTATCGGCGGCGACCTGAGCGAGCAGGGCGGGGAAGGGTGCGGTTATGGGCAAAGTTCCGTAGGTCATTTGCGGCGGGGAGGTAAAGAAATACAGGGCGGAATTTTTGATTTTGCGTTTAACAAGAAGCGGATCGCCGGTTGAAAGCGTCAGGAGCTGCTCGGTTCTCGGATCGCAGGATAATTTTGCGTAACGGCTGACCGCGATTTGACGGTAGGCGGAATTTTTGAAACCTAGTCCGGCGATGAGCGGATCGGCGATATCGGTTTGGTCGATGACGGCGGGCTGATCGGAATTCGCTATCGAGATGATTTTTCCCAAATTCATTTTTTCGATAAACGGGCAGGAGATTTCGAGGGAAGAAAAAATGACGACCGATTTATTTTCCAATTTGAGAAATTTTTCCAGGGTGTCGATGTCGAGATGGTCGGAACGGGGTAAGTAAATTACGTTGAAATTATTAAGATTTTCGGTGGCGAGTTTGGCTTGTTTGACGGTTTTCGGTTTGATCCATCCGGGGGCGTTTACGGCGGCGGAGACGAAAAAGGCTGGGTCTTTGGACCATTGTTTCGGTGATACGGAATCGGCACAGATAAGCGCGTGGATGGGCGGGTTGATTTTACAGGTGAAATACCATCGGTTGTCGATCGGCAATTGATCGGCGGGGGTTAGTTCGAGGTAACCGCTGAAAAAACCGGGGTTCGGAATCGTTACGTCGAATGGTATCGGTTCTATGGGTTGGTCGGTGTACAGAATATCCTGTTTGTGGCGGAGTTGTTTGTTTTCCGTAAAAAGTTTTATGCTGAGATTCCGCGAAGAGGTAAACTGTCCTGAAAGTTGAATCGTCAGGGTGACGGGTTTACCGGCGATAATCGGATTTGATAATTTGACTTCGCTGATACCGAGGTTGTTATACGTGTCGTGGAAATTCAGAACGGCGAGTGGGTATTTGGAATCTTTAAGTTGATCGGGATGGAATCCGGATTTTTGCAGGTCGGTCAGGACGTAAATAAGTTTGTTGGGGGCTGGTTGATCGTCGAGAAGTTTTTGCGCCTGGCGGATGGTTTGGGTTATGTCGGTTTCGGCGGCGGTCGGTGAGAGAGAGCGTATCTGGTCGGACAGTTGGGTGAGGTTCGACGTAATGACGGGCGGATGGTCCATCGGGCAAACGAGAATGGCGATTTGTGGGGGTGACATGGCAGTGGTTCCGCGAAGAAGCCGAATGGCTTGCTGTTTGGCCAGGTTGAAAGCGGTTTGATTTTTGACCTGTTGATTCATCGAGGCGGTGTTGTCAAGGACGATGGCCAGGGCGAGGTTTTTTCCGGCGCCGAATTGAACGGACTTTGAGCGATAGAATGGCAGGGCGAGGGCGAGTGGTAGTAAGGTGAATAGACCCATGCGAAAGAGCAGGAGCATGATATTTTCGATATGCCTTCGGCGAGCGGTTTTGACGGTGGCGGCGCGGACGAATCGCAGGGTGGGAAATTCAAAAGTCGTCGCCGTGGCACGGCCTAGAAGGTGAAGGATCAATGGGATGGCCGCCAACAAGCATCCGACCAGAACAACGGGCGCTGAAAATATAAAATTGGCGAGGATCATTTTACCGTCCTTCTGCGGGCGGCCAGGTAGCTTACCAGCATCTGGTCGTAGCGCTGGGCGGTATTGACCTGGATGTATTCGATACCGGCATCGGCGCACTGGCGGCGATAGGTGGTCAGGAAATTTCCCAACGCTTTTAAATATTCGCCGCGAACTTGTTGGGGATCGGTTAAAACCGCCAGGCCAGTTTCGGGATCGACGAATTTTGCGAGTTTGACAAACGGAAAATCAATCTCCGCCGGATCGAGAATATGAAACACGATGACCTGGTGTCTCTTGAAGGTAAAATGCCGAAGAGCCCGCAAAACGTTTTCCGGCTCGTCGAGCAAGTCGGACAGTAGCACGATCATTCCCCGCTGCTTTAGCCGGTCGGCCAGTTCGTGGAGAACTGGAACCAGCGCGGTGGTGCTTTTCGGGGTGGTCTTATCGAGAACATCGAATATCCGCTGCAAACTGCCGAGTTTGGCGGAAGGATTGAAATGATGCTCAAGGACGTCATCGAAAACACTCAGGCCGACGGCGTCCTGCTGGGAGAGCATGAGGTAACTTAAAAGGGCGGCTAGGTATCTGGCGTATTGAAACTTGGTAGTCGGTCCGCTAGCGTAATCCATTGATTTACTTGCGTCGAGAATAATCTGACAGCGAAGGTTGGTCTGCTGTTCATGAAGTTTGACATAAAATCGATCCGTCCGGGCGTACGCGAGCCAATCGACCCGCCGAATCTCGTCTCCGGGGGTATAAGGCCGATGTTCGGCAAATTCGATGGCAAAACCCAGATGCGGACTTTTGTGCAGGCCTGTGATGAATCCTTCCACCGCCTGCCGAGCGACCAGGTTAAGCCGGCCAAGCCTCGACGCGACTTCGGGTTCAAAAAAATCTTTGAATTTACCGATCATATCGAAACCAGGTAAATTTCATCGTGCCGTACGTTTTTGTGCGAAAGGGCGTCAGATGGCCCATACGCCGTTCGTAGTCGATGGCAATCGGGTGCCGCAAAATGACCAGGGCTTCTGCGGCCAGCAGGTTGCTGTCGCATAAATTGATTAAAAGATTCGGCACGGAGTTTTGATCGAGATTGATTTCGACGTTGATATAAGGCGGGTCAAGATAAACAAGGTTCCAGCCGGAATTACCCGGGGCGGCGGGGAGTTCGCAATCGAACGCGTTACCATGAAGAATCCAAGCTTTTCCCGCAAAGCCGCACTTTTCGATATTCTGACGAAGGATGGAAAGCGGCGAATAATTTTTTTCCACGAAACAGCAAAGCTTCGCCCCGCGCGACAAACACTCCAAGCCAAACGATCCTGTTCCGGCGAACATATCGACGACGTTTATTTCCGGAAATTCTCCGGGTGTTCCGTATTCGCTGCCGAGGGAAGAAAACAGGGCTTGGCGGACATGGTCCGGTATCGGCCTGGTGATCTTACCCTTCGGCACCGACAATTTCATGCCCCGACATTGACCTGATATAATTCGCATAAAATAGCTTTCAATTTATAGACTACAAAATAGTAACCGTCCACATTCAGAAGGGCGAACACAAGGTTCGCCCCTACTCTGAACGGTTGCGTAAAATATTATATACGAAACCTAACAGGTTTCAAACCTTGACATTAATAAACAGGGGCAGCAAATTGGATCCACAGAGGGCGGCGGAGCTGCAATTTAATACCTATCGCTGACTTGCTATTTCACTTTATAGACAACTGTAATGGGATAATCGTTGAAGACGAGTTCGAAAAAGTTTTTGTCGTAATTTTTCATAAGGTACATCTGGACAAAGACGGTATCAAAAACATCGGGGTGGATGATGTAAAACATGGTGAATTGCGGGGTGTTAAGGAATGCCCCGATATAGCCTTCGCTGCGATAATTTCCGATCAGGGCGGGGGGGGCGTCTGAAGTAAGAAGGAATATTTTTTGCAAAGAAACGGTTCCGCCGGGAACTTCCATCACGCCCTGTTCGAGGTCTATGACTCCGCGATCACAATAGAGTTTTGATCCTTGCTTGGATTTGGGCATAAATTCGTTCACCACATTGGTCTTGTTGCCTTCCTGCCTGGCAAAGTCCCAGGTTCCAAAGTAATAAATCCATCCGAACTTGGAAATCATATCGTTTGTAAACATAAGGTACAGGGGCTTGTCGGGTTTAATGTTGAACTTTCCCTGGGCGATCTGGTCCAGGATGGGTTCTGGATTTTGGATTTTTTGTTTTTTCATTTCCCTATATATGCCGTCAAATCCCAGATTGGCCACCCCAAGCATGTCGTTTCGGCATTCGGCGGGTTGGGTGGTCGATAGCGCCTTTCCGACAAAATAAGCTTTTCGGTAACTTCCGCCGTCAGTAAAGGTTGATTTGTTTCCGATATCCTCGATGGCATAGCCCCAGTCCCACCAGGTCCAGACATACCCGTCGGGGGATAAATTGTTCAGGGCATCGATCCCGCGGTAGGTAGAGGAAAAAAAGCGTGGTTGTGGTTTAAATGACAATGAGCCGGGAGAAACGGTAGCCCAGACGCAGATCAGGGTCAATACGGATACGGCGAGATGATGCCACCGGATGGATTTTAATTTCCAATCGATCAAAAGGACGTGAATTCTTTCCGCCAGGAATCCGAGTCCCATTCCGATAAAAGGTGCGATGTACATGGCGTACCTGTTTCCACTTTTAAACGCCAGCAAGCCCAAAGCCAGAACGGGAAGCAGAGGAAGAAATCGGATTCGTGTTTTAATAATCAGCCAGGCTAGTCCGATCATCCCGGCGATTCCAATTGGAAGGTTGTTAATCGTACTCAAAGTTTGGGCGATGGTATAATGCGAAGATTCGCTGACGGAGATCAAAATATTGGGAAACCCGTAGCCGCCTGTGCTTTTCAGGAGAAGATGATTTTTGATAAAACCGCTTATACTGGCCACGGCATCAAGATACTGTAAGGGATTGGAAAAGAGAGCAAAAATCGCGATCAGGATTAAGTTCACTTTGGTCGGTACGGGTTGTTTTTTTCTGGGCAGAAAGAGCATAATAACAAAAAAGACCAGAAAAGGAAGTGCGAATCCAGGATGGGCGTACCACCAGTTAAAGAGCAGCAGGGAGAGCCCCGCGGCGGCGGCATGGATGAACGAATTTCGCCGGGAGGTTGTCCGCCATGCCAGAAGAAGGAAATACGAGATAAAAAAGAGGAAAAAAAGATTCAAACAATCGGTATCAAATCTTCCGAGGCAGCTTCGGGCCAGATAGAGTTGAAAGGATACTGCTAAAATAGCCCCGGCAAAACCGACGAAGAAACCGGAAATCTCCACCCCGATTAAATAAATGGGGATTACGCACAGAACGGCCAGGATTGGCGGAAGGTAAAAGGCGACGTGGTTCACATCCGCTTTGGTAATTTGTGAAATTTTTGCCGTCATGTAACTTATCATGGGTATCGGATCGGGGTAAACCACCTCCTTATCGGGGGAATCGCGATGCCAATCGGGTTTGTTCGTTTTATATTCACCTTTGAGGTATTCTTTTGCATATCGAGTGAAATAGGGGGCATCGGCGGTGGTGAGGATCGGTGTGCCGTTGTAATTGAACTCCGGCTGGTTGTTCCAATAGGAAAGCGAATTGAACCGCAGAAACAGGCCAATGAGAATGGGAATTGTTATGCCGAAGACGTGAATGGCGATTCGGACGATTTTTGAGGTTTTTTGGCATTCTGGAATTACCGGCTCGGGTATTTCGACTTTTCTATTTTTTCTTGACATGCTGCCCTTTCAAAAGGCCAGATTATATCCTGTTTATTATTTTATATCCACATTTGATTGTGGAATAAAGAGGTTTGTCCATTTTGCGTGCGGGCGATATTTGAATTATAAATAAAATGTGGATGGTGAAACATTGACAGACAATTTTGATAGGGTATAATTACAACGATTAGGCGATAGCCCGTTTAGGACAACTAGCGGGCTATTGTATTTAGATGTGATTTGACCGGATGTAACGATGGCACAGGTGTTACTGGAAAAAGTGTCCAAAGTATATCCGGGCGGAGTGCAGGCCGTCCGGGAAGTGGATCTGGCGATTCATGACTCGGAATTTGTTGTTCTGGTTGGGCCATCGGGATGTGGTAAGACGACAACCTTGCGTATGATCGCGGGTTTGGAGGAGATTTCAGGCGGCAACATCAAGATTGGTGAACGTGTGGTCAATGATGTTCCTCCGAAAGATCGCGACATTGCCATGGTTTTTCAGAACTACGCGTTATATCCGCACATGTCGGTTTATAAGAATATGGCGTTCGGATTGCAGCTTCGGAAAATGCCGAAAGATCAGATACGGCAAAGGGTTATGGACGCGGCGAAGATTTTGGGCATTGACCATCTTATGGAGCGTAAGCCCAAGGCTTTGTCGGGCGGTCAGAGGCAGCGGGTGGCGGTGGGTCGTGCGATTGTCCGTCAGCCCAAGGCGTTTTTGTTCGACGAGCCGCTGTCGAACCTCGACGCCAAGATGCGGGTGGAGACTCGTGCGGAATTGAAGAAATTGCATCGCCGGTTGAAAACGACGACGATTTATGTAACGCACGACCAGGAAGAGGCGATGACGCTGGGTGACAGGGTCGTGGTGATGAAGGACGGCGAGGTTCAGCAGGTGGATAACCCGCTGGCGATATATGACAGGCCGGTCAATAAATTTGTCGCCGGTTTTTTAGGAACACCGCCGATGAATTTATTCACAGGCCGAATTGTGTATCGGAACCAAGACGTTTATTTTGATGAAGGCGCCAATTTGATACTTTTGCCTGCGAAGTGGCGGGAGCGGTTGGCCAGATATAAGGACCAGAAAATGGTGCTTGGGGTCAGGCCGGAAAATCTTTATCCCAAGGCCGAGGGTGCTTTTGCCGGGCGCGATAATTCGATGAAAGTGAAAATCGAGGTGGTCGAGCTACTGGGTGACAAGATGGATTTGTATATGGCATCGGCGAATCATTCGCATATTATATGCCGAATAGATTCGCATGCCGGATTAAAAGAGGGTCAGGAGATTTTGATGTATATGGATGTGAATCGGGTCCATGTTTTTTCCGACGATATCGGAGTCAACGTAACGTTGGAGCATGGCAGCGGTGGATAGGGTAAGGAATGACTTGTTTTCTTCCGGTCGTTCATCGGGTGCGATGGAGGCAGGATTATGATCTAGGCCGGTAAATAGACTGGCTTTTTAGATGATGGTCGATATCGACCGGGAGAAAGTGGGAATAATTTGACCCCACTTTTTTTTATTGTTATTTATACTGGAAGTGAAAAAATGAACCAGGAATTGATAAGAACCGTTGACGCGATCGCGAAAGAGCGTAATATCGACCGGGAAATTGTTTTTGCCGATTTGGAAATGGCGATGGTTTCCGCGGTCAAGAAATCCTTCGGCACCACCGATGAGGTTAAGATTCAAATTGATCGTGGGACCGGAGAAATCGTCGCGTTTCGCGGAGGTGAGCAGATCAGTCTTCGGGACCTCGGTCGCATTCCGGCCCAAACGGCCAAACAGGTTATGATACAAAAGATTCGTGAGGCGGAACGTGATAGCGTCTATGACGAGTACCTGGAACGTCGTGGTTCGATCGTGTCGGGCCAGGTGACCCGTATCGATCCTGGAGCGGTTACTGTGAACCTCGGTCGAGCCGAAGCGTTTTTGCCCGTGAGCGAGCAAATTCCCGGTGAAACATATCAATTGAAGCAGCGGTTGCGGGCGATGGTCCTGGAAGTGCGGGAAGGAGCCTCACGGATGGGGCATTCGGGAATCAAAATCGTTTTATCGCGAACGAGCAAGGATTTTATCAAGAAATTATTTGAGCTGGAAGTTCCGGAAGTGTCGGAAGGGATCATTCAGATCAAAGCTTTGTCGCGTGAGGCGGGGTATAGATCGAAAGTGGCCGTGGTGAGCGCGGACAGCAAGGTGGACGCGGTGGGCGCCTGCGTGGGTGTTCGCGGCAGCAGGATCAAGAGCATCGTCGATGAGCTGAACGGCGAAAAGATCGACATTGTGCGGTGGAATGATTCGAGCACGGTTCTGATCGGAAACGCGTTGAAACCGGCGGAGGTAAATCAAATCGCGTTGTGCTTTGAGTTGGGCCGCGCGACGGTGGTGGTGGATGAAGAGCAGCTTTCGCTGGCGATTGGCAAGCGTGGGCAAAATGTTCGTCTGGCGGCACGACTTACCGGATGGGACATTGATATAATTACACCCGCGGAATACAACGTTGGCATCGAGCGGCTGGAACGGATCATCAAGCAGAGTGAATTGCCTGATCAGACTATGCTGAACAAGATGGTGGCGTTGGGGATGGTTTCCGTGACGGACGTCGCGGAAGTCGGGTCGGCCCCCTTGATGAGCGAATTGGGCTTCTCCGAATCGCAAGCGCCGCTTTTCGTCAAAGCCTGTATGGAGGAAGGTGAGCGAATTCAGTCGGAGATCGAACAGGCCAAGGCCCAGGCGCAGCGTCTGGCATTGACGGAGGCAGAAGGTCAGACTGACGGTAAGGTTTCCGGAGCCATGCGGGTGCGTTTCTCTGCCAGGGTCGCTGGTGAGCAAGAGGCGGACGGTGCGGCGGCCCCGGAGACTCCGGTGGAATAAGAATTGCAAACACGTCATCATCCGGCTTGACCGGATGATCCAGAGGCGGCTATATGGTCGCCCCAAAAGACTGGATTCCCGCCTGGCGGGAATGACGATAATGAGAAGAAGTCATAGGATTTGGAGGTGCCGATTGGCAACCCGTGTACATTTGTTATCGAAAGAGCTGGGAGTAACCAGCAAGGCGGTTCTGGATAAATGCCGGGCTGAAGGTCTGGATGTCAAGAACCACATGACCGTTTTGTCCGCGGGTCTGGAAGCGACGATACGCGAGTGGTTCAGCGAAGGCGAACATCAGACGACGGAAGAAACGACGGAACGTGTGAATCTGGAGAAGATTCGATCCAAAGGCCGGCGTCGAAAAAAAGAGGTCCCCGTGGCCGAAGGGTCGGACCAGGCCCAGGAGCAGGCGGCAGTTGGCACGGAGCAGGAAATTGAAGATGTGGCGGAGGAAATCGAGGCCAAATCTTCTGAACCGTCCATCGTAGAGGAACCGCACGTACAGCCGGTATCTCATCCGGTAAAAAGCGTGGAACGCGACGTATTAATACCTGCGGCCCGGGTCGAGCTACCGCACACAAAACCCGTATCGGTCAAGCCTGTGGAGGTGATTGAAGAGCCCCCGGCAGAACCCGTCAGACCCGTCGGTCCCATGAATGTTCCCAAACCTGCGGTCATGCGAGGACCTCGCGTGGTCCGTGTGGAAAAAGCCGATATTATTCCCAAGCCGGTCCCTCGTGATTTTGGCCCACGAGCGATTGAGCCGGACGTCGCCATTCCTTTAGTCCCAGGTCGTCCCGGGAAAAAAGGTAAAGTTCCCCCGGTTGCCGAGACGGAAGAAGAGGCTGCAAAAAATAAAAAGGTCAAGAGCCGAGTCAATCCGCGAAGAGGGGGCGTGGTCGAATCCATCGAGCAGTTGAAGGAATGGCGTGATCGCGACCTGCTGGAGCGCAGTCAGCGATTGGCCCAGGCGAGCGACCATCCGTCGACGGTTCGCCGAGCCGAGCCGAAGAAACAAAAAGCCGCGGTTGCTGCCGCCGCTCCCGCGGTTCGCCAGAGCAAGGTGCAAATCACCGAGCCAATCCTTGTAAAAGAGTTTTGCTCCGCGGTCGGAGTGCCTTTCAGCAAGTTGTTTCCAAAGTTGATGGCGCAGGGGATGTCGGTGACGATCAATCAGGCGATTACGACGGAACAGGCGGAATTGCTGGCGCTGGACTTGGGGATCGAAATCGAAGTGCTTCACCGCAAGAGTCACTATGAGGAATTAGTCGATCAGTTTACGAAGCGTGAGAAAGAAAATCAGCAGCGTCGAGGCCCGATTGTTACGTTCCTCGGTCACGTTGACCACGGCAAGACGAGTTTGCTGGATAGGATTCGTAATACGCGAGTGGCGGCTGGAGAAGCGGGAGGGATCACTCAGCATATCGGAGCGTACCGGGTTCCGATTCATGATCGATTTGTGGTGTTTTTGGATACCCCTGGTCATGAGGCGTTTACGGCCCTTCGAGCACGCGGGGCCCAGATGACGGATATTGTGGTCCTTGTGGTGGCCGCCAATGACGGAGTGATGCCGCAGACGGTCGAAGCGATCAGTCATGCCAAGGCGGCGAATGTTCCAATTGTGGTGGCCTTGAATAAAATCGATCTTCCGAACGTCGATCAGCACAAGGTGCTCGGCCAGTTGGCGGAGCATAATCTGATTCCCACGGAGTGGGGCGGTGATGTGGATGTGATTCGCACCAGCGCCACGACCGGCGAGGGGATGGATCAACTGGTCGAACATTTAAATACCCTCGCGGATTTGCTGGACCTGAAGGCCAATCCGACTGGTCCTGCGACGGGCGTGGTGATTGAGGCTCGACAGGATCCGAATCGCGGAACCGTGGCGGACTTGATGATTCACGAAGGAACGCTTTCTCTTTCGGATATCATTGTTGTGGGCGCGGCTTGCGGTCGAGTCCGAGCGATGTTCGATGATACGGGAAAACCGATTGAAAAAGCTGGTCCGGCTAGCCCAGTGGAAATTCTTGGTCTGGACCAGGTGCCAGAAGCGGGCGACAAATTTTTTGTAGCCGATAGTCTGGCCCGGGCCCAGGAGATGGCGGACGAGAAGCGTCAGGAAGATCGCTCGGAATACCTGCAGGCCAAACCGAAAGTGACTCTGGAGACTATTTTGCAGCAGGTCGAAGCCGGTCAGGTTCAGCATTTGAATTTGATCGTCAAGACCGATACGCAGGGATCACTGGACGTTCTTCGCAACAAACTGACCGAGCTGGGAACCACTGAGGTCAAGGTCAGAATTTTACATATCGCTGTCGGAGGGATTACGGAAGGCGACGCGATTTTGGCCGAGGCGTCGAACGCGATTATTCTTGGTTTCGGAGTGGTGGCCGATGACCTGGCCCGATCCAAGGCCAAGACTTTGGACGTTGAAATCAGGACGTATACCGTTATTTATCATCTGCTGGAAGACATCACCTCCGCTTTGGAAGGGTTGCTCAGCCCGACCTACGAGCAGAAGATTCTGGGCCGGGCCGCGGTTCGGGAAGTGTTCAAAGTTACGCGAGTGGGGAGTGTGGCGGGGTGTCTGGTTACGGAAGGACTCATCGAGCGTTCCGCCAAGGTCAGGATCATCCGGCAGAACGTGATCGTCCGCGAAGATGCTTCGCTGGAGTCGCTGAAGCGATTTAAGGATGACGCCCGCGACGTCCGCCAGGGATTTGAGTGCGGAATAAAGATCGCCAACTTTGACGACGTCAAGGAAGGGGACATCATCGAAGCGTATCAGATGATAGAAGTGAGCAGAAAACTTCAGCCGGCGGGTTCCGGCGGATAAAATTTTGGATTGACGAGAAGATTTTTGCCAATTGTTTCTGCAATCTGTGGGTAAAGATAAAAGTTGACAATGATTGTTGGAATAATGCAGTTGGAGCTTATGATCCACGATGCGATGACGCTGAAGGACAAGCGGCGAGTGGTAAAGTCGGTCAAGGATCGCATCGCCCATGAGTTCAATGTTTCCATCGCGGAAGTCGATGCCCTCGATCGGCACCGTCAGGCCATTTTGGGTATCTGCTTGGTGGGAAATGACGGACATTTTGTCCGCCAAAGCCTGGACAAAGTTTTAAACCACATTCGATTGTGCCGTGGGGCTTTGCTGGTGGATTATAAGATCGATTTGGTGTGAAAGAAGATTAAGGAAACGAGTTAAAATGCCCAATGCCAATATAGGATTAAAACGATTAGAATCGCAGATACGTCTGGTGATCAGCGAGGCGATGCAGCGGAAGCTGGCGGACCCTCGGCTGGACCGGTTAGCCAGTATCACCAAAGTGGAATTGACGACGGACCTTTCGTTTGCCGACGTTTGTTTCTCCATAATGGGAACGGAAAGTCAGCAGCGGGATTATATGCAGGCCATAAATCGCGCCCATAGGATTCTGCAGTCGATGGTGGCCAAGATACTTCGGACGAGGACCTGTCCGACTTTGCGATTTCACCTGGATCAATCCATCAAGAAAGGATTTGAAACCATGCAATTGATCGATAAATCCATGGCAGAACGAGCCAAGCGCGAAGGAGAACAGCAGACATGAAAATCTCAAGCGAATACGTCAAATCATTCAACAAGCTTCGCCGCGCATTTTCCAAACTGAAGGATAAAGACTTTGAGGCCCTGCCTGAAAACGCCACCGAAGTTTTAATCCTGAGCATTCTCGCCACGAACGACACATTCCATCGTGCCAGGCAGGCGATTAAAATTCTCCAGGAAAAGATGGTGGATTATAATGAACTCCGCGTGACCCCGACGGTGGAACTGACGGAGTTGCTCGAAGAGCATATTTGCGATGCGCCGCGGGCATCGGTGGAGATTGTCAAGACGTTGAATTCGGTGTTTACCCGGTTTGATACCTTTGATCTCTCTGAATTAAAAGATAAGACCAAGGGAGAATTGAGCAAGATGTTTGAGGAGATTCCCGGCTGTCCAGATCATGCTCGATGCGCGATGCTGTTGTTTTGCTTCGACGTTCCGAGCATGCCGATCGACGATCGTATGCGAGAGTATTTAGTGGTCAGCAAAGCGCTGCCGGCCGAGGTGGACCTTCCGGAGGCCAAGGCATTTATTGAGCGTCAGGTGAAGGCATCGGAAATCGGTGCCTTTTATTGGCAGTTGCGAAAGGCCTCGGAAGCGGAACATAAGACGCGAAAACCCGGCAAAAAGAAAAAAGGATAGGAGTGATGATGAGCGATAGCGGTCAAACGAAAAAGATACTGAAAATCGGTTTGCCGAAGGGCAGCCTGCAGGATTCCACCCTGGATATTTTCAGGCGGGCGGGATTCAATATTTCGGTGGATTCTCGAAGTTATTTTCCGTCCATCAACGATCCCGAACTTCAATGCGTGATGTTTCGTGCCCAGGAGATCAGCCGGTACGTGGAAGACGGTGTGATCGACATGGGTTTGACGGGATATGACTGGATATGTGAAAACGATTCTCATGTGGTGGAAGTCTGCGAATTGATCTATTCAAAGGTGAGCAAGCGTCCCGCCCGATGGGTTCTGGCCGTCCCGGCGGAGTCGCCTGTTACAAAAGTCGAGGATTTGGAGGGTGGGATCATTGCCACGGAACTGGTCAACGTGACGAGAAAGTTTTTTTCCGACCGGGGCGTGAATGTGAAAGTGGAGTTTTCCTGGGGGGCGACGGAGGTCAAGGCCAGGCTTTTAAGCGGAATTGTGGATGTGACGGAAACGGGCAGCAGCCTTCGGGCCAATAATCTGAAGGTTCTGGCCGAGGTTCTGGAAAGCACCCCCCGGCTGATCGTCAACACCAAGACGTGGGACGATCCGTGGAAGCGGACGAAAGTAGAAAACATCGCCATGCTCTTGAAAGGCGCGATCGATGCCGCGTTTAAAATCGGATTGAAGATGAATGTTCCGGAAAGCGGACGGGCGGAGATTTTAAAACTCCTTCCTGCTGAAAAATCTCCTACGATAAGCCCCCTGGCGGAAAAAGGATGGTGCGCGGTCGAGGTGATCCTGGAAGAGATTCAGGAACGCGAACTGATTCCTCAATTGAAACGGGCTGGTGCGACGGGGATCATAACGTACGCGTTAAATAAGGTGATTCCGTGATTTGTACTATTGCGAGGAGTTGTTGTGTCATCCTCCTTTTGCTGATCTCGACCGGATGTCAGTCCACTCCTTCCGCGAAAAATCCAGTCAATAGTCGAAGGGTTGAACCGCCGATCGCGACCCTGACGCTTCAATCGCTGGTGGGCGAGATAGTTCCCACAAGTTCACCGACGCAGACTCAGCCGGCGAGCAAACCACGAATAAATCCTGACGCGATGCTTGCCTATTTTCAGGCTAAATCCCTTCTGTTGGATAAAGACCAAAAGGGCGCGATTGAGCTTTTGGAAAAGGCTGTTTCCCTGGATAAAAATTATCTTCCCGCCCAGATTTTACTGATGAAGTCGTATTTTGATCAGGGAAAATCTCCGTTGGCGATTAAACATGCCCGGGCGGCGCTTGACCTGGATGCCAATGATCCCACGGCGAATTATGTTCTGGGAAGCGAACTCCTGAAAACAGACGAGTTCAAAACGGCGTGCAGATATCTTTATCGGGCGATAGTTTTTGGAAACAAACCCGGCCAGACTTCAAACTTTGACGGGCTTGTTACCGGTTTGAAACTCGGCAGCGCGCTTTCGGGCAAGGGTTATTATAATGCCGCACTGGAAGTCTATGGTCCGTTGCTGGCGCAAATGGAACGGCTTGATGGGGACGACACGGTTCACGACCTGAGGATAAAACGACTGGTCCAGATTTATCGTCCGAGCTTGACCTTGCTGATGGGTGAACTTTTTTTAAAGCTGGGCCGGATTCCGCAAGCGAGGGAATATTATCAAAAGGCGGAAAATATCCCGGAGATAAAAAATCAGGCACGCCGGGGAATGGTGCGTTGTTATTTTTCCCAGCATAAGAAAGCGGAAGCCCGAATACTGCTGGATAAATTATCCCTCGAGCAGGGGATTGACGAACAGTTGGTCGAGTATTATCAGCAACTGTATCCGTCAGCCCAGTGGCCGGTGAAAATAGCGGAGATTTATAAAGCTGGTCCTGGAAATTTGAATTTGGGAGTAAAGGTTGCCGAAGAACTTCAAAAAAATGGCAAGAATACTCTGGCGATAAAAGTTTTGCGGGAAATTTTGCGGGTCGATTCCGCTCATAACCAGGCGATGTGGCTGCTGGTCAAATCGTTTGCAAAATCCGGTAAGATGGACCAAGCCGCTCGGATACTTTTTGACGCGGCCATTCACACGGACAAAGCCGGCGTTACCATTCCCTTCATGTTGCGAAATACGGATGTCACACTGGGCCTAAAACTCGCGGACGCTCTGAAAAAGATCGACACACCGGCGGATACGGAGTATGCCAGGAAGTACCTGTTGGCGCTGGCGTATCAGACGGCGGGGGAATTCCTGCAAGCGGATCAATACTACCGGTCGTCGCTGGAATTGAAGAAGGATTTTCCCGGGACGTATCTTGCCTTTGGGCAAATGCTGCTTGAGCAATATCGCTGGTCCGATGCTTCCCGTTTGATGCATCAGGCCTTGTCGCACAAACTGAAAAACGCGGGAATTTTATATCTCCTGGGCAGCGCTCTGGTGGAACAAAACAAGATCAAGGACGCGATCGCTGCCCTGGAGGAGGCCCGGACCTTAAATCCCGATTCTGACCAGACCTTGCTCGCCCTGGCGGAAACATATTTACGAAGTGAAAAACCGGAAAAGGCGTTCGACCAACTAAAGCAAATCATCGGCTGTGCCTCGCCTACGCCGCAAACCTTCCGCCGGTTGGTCCAAATTCTGGTTGAGGCGGACAGCGTGGTTCTGGGCGAATCGGTGCTTGAGCAGTACAATCGGCATTTCGGGCAGGATGATGAATACAAATTATTGGCGGCGAAATTAAATTTCCTTAAAGACCGAAACGCGGCGAGATATCGGTCGCAGCTGACTGAGCTTAGGGTCAAAGGATTCCGATCAGGTTCACTTGACCGTGAAACGGTGGAATTGGAATTCGATCAGGGCAATTTTGACGAAGCCGTCCGGTTGGTCGATCAGGCTTTACTTTCCCCTACGATATTCAATCCGAGAGATTACCAAAGGCTTTTACAGATACAGGCTTTTTCTTATTGGAAAATGCTGGAATATGACAAAGCGGAACTGGCTTGGAAGAAGCTGCTTTCGGTTTGGCCCGAACAAAACGTTTTGCAATTCGGGCTGGCCAGGATGTACGTGGATGCCCAGGAGTATCCTAAAATTCAAGCTCTGACGACTCGATTGCTGGGGGATACGGAAAACACGGAACAAAAAGAGCAGTTGCAGATGTGGCTTATTGCCGGTCTGATGGGGCAGGACAAACTGAGTCAAGCTCTTACAACACTCGATGGCTGGATCGCGGCCGCGGAAAAACAGGATCGACCAAGATGGCTGCGGTTGAAGGTCGGCTGCCTTGTCGATAAACATCGTTATGACGACGCTCTGGCGTTACTCGATCAATGGGTGGAAAAACAAGAGCCTCCTGTTTCGCAGTGGCGGCAGATGATTGTTTCGGTCTATTTACAGAATGACCAGCCGGTCAAGGCGCTGCACAAAATCGACCAGTATATGGCTCGGGGTAGCTCGAAAGATCGCTATTTTATCGAAGGGTTGAACATTCCGGTTTTTCTGGAATTAAACCAATTCGACGACGCCATTGCCCTTGCCCAGCGACTAATTACGACCGCCAATCCGCAGCAGAAGTTCCCGGCGACGCTGGTTTTGATCAACTGCTATCAACGTGCCAGGCGTTATGCCAAAGCCATTGAACTGGCCCGAACGGAACTGGCGAAACAGCCTGTGGATTCTGTCTTTGCATTTCTCCTTCAGCAGCAAATCGCCTATTCCCTGCAATTGGCGGGACAATTCGGCGACGCGGAAAAATCAATAGTCGATCTTATGAATAAATGTAAGGCCGAGAAAAAATCCCAATGGCAACAAACGCTGGTCGCTTTATATTTATCTTCGGGCAAGGCCGACGCGGGAATCAAATTGCTTGAGGAAATTTTATCGGCCAATCCGAATCTTGGATGGGCCAACAATTCGCTGGGATATTCTCTGGCCGATCAGGGGCGGGATTTACCGCGAGCCGAAAAACTGGTACGGAAGGCACTGGCGAGCGAGCCGGGAAATGCGGCTTACCTAGACAGCTTGGGTTGGGTTTGTTTCCGGCAGGGAAAATACCAACTCGCGTACAAATTTACCATGATGGCATATCGTGGAATGAATGAGCCTGACCCTGTGGTTTTGGATCATCTTGGGGATATCAGCCATAAATTGCACAAGAACACGGAGGCGAGGGAAATCTGGCAGCAGGCGGTCAGGGCTTGCAGGGATCGCGACCCCGGCTCCCTTGAGCCTGATATGCCCGGTCGAACAGTAAAGAAACTAAAAGCTCTCGATGCCCATCCAAGTAATAGGTGACCCAGCCTTAAACCGACTGTTGGGCTTTGTCATGCTCCGGTTGAGTTTCCTGAGTTCGGTGTTTCATCGTGGCGGCGGTAATGGCGGTAACTTCTTCAGTGCTGAGTCCTCGCTGCGTGGTTTGAGATATCCATTCACACCAGGAATCGGAACCTTCGCGTTTAAAGCGGTCGAAACTATCCCTCCCCGCCAACTGTTGAAAGATGGCTTTACGCAGGTCCGGTCGGTTGATCCGTTCGATAATGACCGGTCTTAAGGCGGCGAGACGTCGGGCGAAGGGTTCATAGGCCCGGTCGATCCATCCGCTGATCAGATCGCGAATCCGACCTGCGAGGTAAGGTGAAGCGCCGGCCGTTCCCACGGCGATCTGGATCGGACCACGCTTCAAAACCGCTGGAACGGTAAAATCGCACCAATCAGGGTCGTCCACGACGTTGCAGATAACTCTTAATTCGCGCGAGTCTTTAAAAATTTGATGATTCAATTCGGCGTTATCGGTGCAGGCAAAAGAAAGGGTAGCTCCTTCCAGGTCTGATTTTTCATACTCTTTCTTATGGAATGTGACATCGGTGCGCTGAGCTAAAACATCGCAAAACTGCGGGGCCACGATGTGAACATCCGCTTCGCATCGGCGAAGTGCGTCAATCTTACGAGTCGCGATCGACCCACCCCCGATAACAATGCAACGCCGCTTTTTTAATTCCAACAGGATGTAATAACCTTCTTGCATCGTAATACCCTCACATAAATAAATTCATCACCCCATGATTTACATCATATTGTTATACGGATCATCAATCACGGAATTAATTCTAACCTGCGAATGAAAATTTACCAGTTTTATTTTTCGTAACCGTTCAGGCCCCATTGAAAATGGTCATTGCGAGACCGCGCAGCGGGCGCGGCAATCTCGTACCTTCGCCAAAAGAACGAGATTGCTTCGTCGCTGCGCTCCTCGCAATGACGAGGTCTGAACGGTTACTCATTTTTTAATTTTCATTTTTGTTCCGCGTGAAAGATATTTTATAATAGCGGTTTTAAGAGAGACACAAAAAGATGGCCAAGACGCTTTCATATCGTCAGGCGGGTGTGGATATTGATGCTTCCGATCAATGGACCGAAACGATCAAAGGAATGGTTCAGCGGACTTATGGTCCGCGCGTGCTGTCGGGAGTGGGCGGGTTTGCCGGGCTGTTTGGGCTTGATTTTTATGATGAAAAACTCTTTAAGCGAACCTATCGTCAGCCGGTGCTGGTGGCCTGCACCGACGGCGTGGGGACCAAGATTCTTATCGCTCGCGATGCCCGGAAACTGGATACCGTTGGGATCGATCTGGTGGCAATGAATGTCAACGACATGGTGGTGTGCGGGGCTGAGCCTTTGTTTTTCCTGGATTATATGGCGATTGGTAAACTTGATCCGAAAAGTTCGGCGGAACTTTTACAGGGGATTACAGTGGGATGTATGCAGGCGGATTGCGCGCTCATCGGCGGGGAGACCGCGGAAATGCCGGATTTGTATAAAAATGACGATTTTGACCTGGCGGGTTTTGCCGTCGGAGTGGTGGAATTAAAGAGAATCATCAACGGTAAATCGATCGAACCCGGCGATACAATTTTGGGATTGGCCAGTTCCGGGCTGCATAGTAATGGCTATACGCTGGCACGAAAAGTGATGTTTGATATTCTCGGCCATAAGCTGGACGACGTGCTGCCGGGGTTCGATTGCACGGTGGCGGAAGAAATGCTCAGGCCGACGAAGATTTATGTCAAACCCCTTCTTAAAACGTTGCGGAAATACCGTGTCAAACAACCCATTCGCGGGATGGCGCATATTACCGGCGGTGGATTGGTCGGGAATATTCCGCGTATTCTGCCTGAGAATTGCCGGGCGATTATCCACACCGACTCCTGGCCGGTGCCGAAAATATTTACCTATCTTCAGACCAAAGGCCCCATCGACCCATCAGAGATGTTTCGCGTTTTTAATATGGGCATCGGCATGGTCCTGATCGTTCGTCCGGCGTTTGCTAATTCCATTGCTCAGACGCTTTTACGATGCGGTGAAACGGTGTATAAGATCGGGAGAATCAAGGCGGGTAAGCCCGAAGTGGAATTGAGGTAATTCGACTTGTCCGACCGTACTCTTAAGACACGGCTGGACAAGCCAGCCGTGGCACAATGCACAATGACAGAGGGGGTTGAACGGTTACTATTCTTTTTTGTTTTTCACGTAGGCGATGACATCGTCTATTATTTTTTCGAGGTTATGTTTCGGTTTGTAGCCGATGATTGATTGGATTTTTTCCAGGCACGGGACGCGGCGGCGCATGTCGTCGAAGGATTTTCCGTAGGCTTCCTCGTAAGTCATATAGACCTTTTTTGATTTTGAGCCGGTACGCGCAATGACCAGGTCGGCGAGTCCTTCCATGCTGATTTCTTCGTTATTGCCGATGTTGAAGACCTCACCGAAGGCTTTGGGCTCGTGCATCAGTTTGATCACGGCGTCGGTAATGTCGTCCACGTGTCCGAAGCATCGGCATTGCTTGCCGTCACCGTAAATTTCGATGGGTTCATTTTTCAAGGCGCGTTCGATAAATCGCGGGACGACCATTCCGTACTGGCCGGTCTGGCGGGGACCGACGGTGTTGAAAAATCGGGCGATGACGACGGGCAGACCGTATTGGCGATGATAGGCCAGACCGAGAAATTCGTCGATGGCCTTGCTGCACGCATACGCCCAGCGGCTAAAGCGTGTGGAGCCGAGCACGGTGTCGTCGTCCTCGCGGAACGGCACTTTTTCACTTTTACCGTAGACTTCGCTGGTGCTGGAGATAAAGACCGGTTTGCGAAATTTATTAGCGATCCCCAGGACGACCTCGGAACCGTGGATATTGGTCTCGATTGTGTGGACGGGGCGTTGGACGATCAATTTTACCCCAACCGCGGCGGCGAGATGAAAGATCATGTCGGCCTGAGAAATCAAAAGGTGCATGATCTGCTCATTGCGAACCGTGTCCTGAATAAATCGAAAATTAGGATTGGAAAGCAAATGAGTGATATTATCAATCTTCCCCGTGGAAAGATCATCGATCGCATCGACCTGGTGATGCAATTTCAACATTTTTTCCGATAAATGCGAGCCGATAAAGCCCGCTCCGCCGGTAATCAATACTTTCATCGTTATATCCTTTTACAAAGTCTGTTTTTAATGTTTGCTTATTATAAACCAAGACTATATTTTTATGATATCGAAATTTGGCAATTTATAAATCGTTCACTTACTTTTTTTACTTCCTGAGAAAATTACGATGAATGACGCGAAGAGCAAAAAAGCGTTCGATCTGGCCGTTCAATTCATTCCCGGCGGAGTCAATTCGCCGGTTCGGAGTTTTTCCTCGGTGGGTGGAACTCCTCGGTTCATTCACCAGGGCAAAGGCTGTAAGATTACCGACATCGATGAAAATGAATATATCGATTACGTCGGGTCGTGGGGGCCGCTGATCCTGGGTCATGCGGACCAGACCGTTCTCGCCGCTGTGGCCAAGACCGCGTGCCGGGGATTAACGTTCGGAGCACCCACTGAGGGCGAGACACTTCTTGCCCAGATGATTTGCCGGAATTTTGAATCGATCGATCTGGTTCGCCTGGTCAACAGCGGGACGGAGGCGGTGACCAGCATTTTGCGGTTGGCTCGGGGTTATACGGGAAAAAACAAAATTATCAAGGCGGCGGGCGGTTATCACGGTCACGTGGATCAACTTCTCGTCCAGGCAGGGTCGGGGGTGGCGACGCTGGGGCTTCCCGCTTCGGCGGGGATCGCGGCGAATATCGCGGAACTGACCATTGTCGTGCCTTACAATGATTTATCCGCTGTCGAGGAGGCGTTTGCCAAGTACGGCCAGGATATCTGTGCCGTTCTGATCGAACCGATAGCCGGTAACATGGGGGTTATCCCTCCGATGGAAGGATATCTTCAGGGTTTGCGAAAATTGTGCGATCAGCATAAATCGCTTTTGATCTTCGACGAGGTTATTACGGGTTTTCGTGTTTCGGCGGGCGGGGCACAGCAGCTTTACGGAGTGAAGCCCGATCTGACCGTGCTCGGCAAAATTATCGGTGGGGGACTGCCGGTGGGGGCTTATGGTGGACGACGGGAAATCATGGAACTTCTGGCTCCCTTGGGACCGGTGTATCAGGCGGGTACGCTTTCGGGAAATCCTCTGGCGACGGCGGCGGGGATCGCGACGCTGGCGGTCCTTGAATATCCGCAGGCGTATGCAAAACTTGAATCGCTGGCCTGTGCCCTGGCCGACGGCTTGGGCAAGGCCGCCTGGAAAGCGAAAGTTCCGCTCTCCATCAACCGTGTTGGAAGCATGATGACCCCATTCTTTGGCGAGGGTCCAATTCGCAATTACCAGGACGTTCAAAACACCAACCGCCAAAGGTACAACCGATTTTTCCACTTGATGCTTGATCGCGGCATTTACCTGCCGCCTTCGGCGTTTGAGGCCATGTTTGTTTCCCTGGCGCATACCCCGACTGAAATCGAATATACCGTGGAGCAGGCGCGGATTTCATTTGAACAATTGGTCCGCGATGTGTAAACTTATGTCAAAGCAGCTAAAACCCTGAAACGCGGAGGAGCATACCATGAGTAGTCGCGATGTAACCAGTTTTACCGAAGGTTGGACCGTTTTTCATCAGGCACGGACTGTCTTTACCGTCCTGCTGCTCGTGGCTATGGTGATCAATATCGTCATTTTTATTCTTGCGAGATTCACCAGTCTCGCTCATCATCCGATGCCGTCAATCCCAGTGGCGGTTTCCACCACGACCCCGCCCCTATTTCGGTCCCCCGCATCAGCGCCTGCCCGCGTGGAACCCGGTACTAAATCGGAAGAAAAGTGGCACACGATGTTTTCCGCTCTTATGATGATCACGTCGGTGGTTTCGATTATTTGCGTTATTTTCCTTGTTTTTTGTGCTCTGCTCGGGGTCATGATGATTATCGCCGGACAGGCTCCAGGCGCGGGCAGCGCCGCCGCGGCGTTTTTCTGGGGGGTCATGATGGTGGTCCTTCTTTTGCCCTGGGGCGGCATCTTTCCTCAAATAGCCTGTTTGCCTTGTGGATCTCCCTTCCGGGAAATGCAACAAAATATTCAAGCCGGCGTATCGGCTTCATGGACCACCCAGCTTGTTCTCTGGGTTCGATATTTCATTTACCCCATTCTCATCATCCTGGCGGACATCCTGTATTTTGGGCGCACCAGCCAAGCCAACACGCAGGTCGCTTCGGTCCGATACATGGAATCTTCGCCATAAGACAGGAGAATGACGAAATCCTAACATCCAATCAATGATTAGACATTAGGATTTAGGATTTGGTCATTTTATCCGATTTAGTTGTTTTTCGGGTCGAGCAGATCGAAGTGGACTCCGACTTTGAACATGCCGACGGTTGTCGTGCAGTGCATGACGGTGGCGGGGATTTCGATTTCTCCGTTCTCCGTTTCAATGTTGATAATAAGTTTCTGGCCGATGGTTAATTTATGGTGGCACAAAAAGCCGAGTCCGTCCGGGTTGATATCATGGGTGGTTAGGTAAATAGGATCGTCCGTTATCGAACTACATTCCAACGCGGCCATTCCCGGAGCTTCAAACTTCATTCGCCAGCATTTCCGGCGCCATTCGGATTGCTCGTTCTGGGAGGTCGATGTCCGTAATTGCTCGACCAACTTCTCCATTTGTTCGTGTGTTTTTACCACAATTTTAATATCCACAATTTACATTCCTTATCGGACCTGCGACAAAAGCCTGTCCTGCCTGATTGAACTATCGGCTGATTGGCGGACGCTCTTGACTTCGGAATTGCAATTCGGCAGTGTTAGTGGTTGGATGGCGTACCCAGCAGGGGGGCAATTTCGCTCATTTTGCTTTCCAACAACGACTTAGTTTTGGCTTCCAGGTTCAAACGCAGCAATGGTTCCGTGTTGCTCTTTCGCACGTTGCACCACCAATCCGCATATTCGATGGTAATTCCGTCGAGGTAATCGATTTTTCCATCTTTATATTTTTCGGCGAGACTTTTGATCCGCTCATCCTTGTCCTCCGCCTGGAAGTTCCGCTCGCCGGAGGCAAAAAAGCGTTTCAGCGGAGCGATCAGCCGGCTGATGGATTTATTGGTTTCGGTCACGATGTCTAATATCGTGGCGATGGCGATAAATGCCGAATCGCAATACCAATTGTCGCGGAAATAGAAATGCCCCGAAAGCTCTCCTCCGAACGCGGCCTTCGTGTCGGACATCGCCTTTTTCATAAACGAATGACCCACACGCTCCCGCCTGGGAACCCCGCCCGCTTTAAGAATCTCTTCCTTGAGCACCCAACTGCTGCGCAAATCGTAAACCACGGTCGTGCCGGGATTCTGTTTGATAAAATAACCCGCCAGTAGCGCGGTCAATAAATCCGAAGCCACCGGCGTACCTTTTTCATCCACCAGCACGCAGCGGTCGCTGTCACCATCCAGGCAAATGCCGAAATCGGCTTTCTGGCGTTTAACCTCGTTGCACAATTGCTTTAAATTCGATTCAACCAGCGGATTGGGGTCATGGACAAAATCCCCGTTGTGCTCGAAATTCAAAGCGGTAACCTGAAGTTCTTTTATATCCCCGAAAATGATCGGCCAGTATTTACCGCCCATCCCATTCGACGCATCGACCACGATTTTTAATTTCTTAACCGGTTCCTTGATAAACCCGCGAATAAAGGTTTTATATTCAGAGGTAACATCGCGAGTGGTCAATTCAGCCTGGGGTATGGAACTTCGCGGCGGAACTGCCTGTGCTATTCGTTTGATTTCCTGTAACCCCGTGTCCTGCCCGATTGGCTTACCACCCGCACCGGTGATTTTGAAACCGTTATAATGACCGGGATTATGGCTGGCGGTCGTCTGGATTGCCCCGGCGGTCTTAAGGAAATTGACCGCGAAATAAATCTGGGACGTATCGATCATCCCGACGTCGATGCAATTCACCCCTGCCGACAGCACTCCGTCGATGAACGCTTTGCATAGAGTCGGACTGCTCTTTCGCATATCCCTGCCCACGGCCAGGACGTTTTGTTTCGGGTCGCTGCGCGCGTAACCGGTAAGCTGGCTTCGGAAAAAATTCGCCGCCGCATGCCCGATCCGCCAGGCGATATCTTCATTCAACTGATCCGGATAAGTACCGCGTATATCATAAGCCTTAAAAATTTTATCCATGACTAAGCCTCTCGAAATTGGTGTTTCGTCTTTTTTGTTTGATGGTTTAGCCGTCAAGTCCTGAAACCGGCATTCCTGGCAAACCCGGTGATGCCGCATCTGCCGAGCCATGCACACCGCATCACTGATCGTATAATTCTGCCCCGGACACGTCCGGCCATATTCATTAGGATTTTGTTCTACCATATCCGCCCATTATAACTTGATGGGAAGCATATTCAACTTTTTATTGTCCTTTCAGGCGGGATTGTAGGTCGTTTAGGATTTGGATGGCTTGGAGGGGGGTTATGTGGTCGGTTTGGAGGTCTTTGAGTTCGTCGATGACGGCTGATTGTGGTTGGTCGAAGAGATTGATGTCGGCGGGGGCGTTGCCGCCTAGTTCGGGTTGTTTGGCTTCTCGGGCGAAGTTTCGCTCTAGTTCGGCGAGGATAGTTCGGGCGCGGGAGATGGTTTCTTTGGGTAGGCCGGCGAGGCGGGCTACGTGGATGCCGTAGCTTTTGTCCGTGCCGCCTGGGGCGATCTTGTGGAGGAAGATAATCTGGTCGTGCCATTCTCGGATCAGGATATTAAAATTCTTTACGCCGGGGATTAGTTCTTCTAGTTCCGTTAATTCGTGATAGTGGGTGGCGAAGAGTGTTCGTGTGAAAAGATGTTTGGCGATGTGCTCGGCGATGGCCCAGGCGAGGGCGAGGCCGTCGTAGGTGCTGGTTCCTCGGCCGATTTCGTCGAGGATGACGAGGGAATTGGCGGTGGCGTTGTTCAGGATATTGGCGGCTTCGGTCATTTCTACCATGAAGGTGGATTGTCCGCGGGAAAGCTCGTCGGATGCGCCGACGCGGGTGAAGATTCGGTCGGTCAAGCCGATGGTGGCTTCTTTGGCGGGGATGAATGAGCCGGTGTGGGCGAGTAAGACCAATAACGCGACTTGGCGGATGTAGGTGCTTTTTCCGGCCATGTTCGGGCCGGTGATGATCATCATGGTGGTTTTTTTGGGGTTCAGGTCGGTATCGTTTGGCACGAATTTTTCGGCCAGGGATACGTCGAGGACGGGATGGCGGCCTTGCGTAATTTGGAGGACGGGTTCGGTTACGATTTGCGGCCGGGAGTATCCTCGCATGGCGGCGAGATAGGCGAAGGAGATTAGCACGTCGAGTTTGGAGATGGCTGCGCCGGCGAGTTGGATTCGTTCGATTTTTTCGGCGGCCTGGCGGCGGACTTTCTCGAAGATTTGGGATTCCAATTCTTTGGCTCGGTCATCGGCGGTTAATTGTTCCTGTTCGTATTTTTTTAATTCTTCGTTGATGTAGCGTTCAGCGTTTTTGATGGTTTGCTTGCGGACGTAATCGGCAGGTGCGCGGTCCTTGTTGGCGTGGGTGATTTCGATGTAATAGCCGAAGACCGAATTGTAGCCGACCTTTAGCGTGGATATTCCCGTTCGCTCGATTTGGCGAGCTTGGAATTGGATGAGCCAGGTTTGTCCGTCGCGGCTGATGGAACGCAGGCGGTCCAATTCGGTGTCGAAGTTGTCGGCGATGACCCCGCCGTCGCGGAGATGGGCGGGGGGTTGATCGACGATGGCGCGGCCGATGTATTCGCCGAGTTCATCCAGGCCTGATAATTGTGCGGCGATGGTTTCCAGAAACGAGCCGGCTACTTTTACGGGTTCCAGGAATTCGATTAATTTTGGAAACCGGCGAAAACTTTCACCCAGAGAGGCGATGTCTCGCGGTGAGGCTCGGCCGGTGCCGATACGCGCGGAGATTCGCTCCATGTCGGCGAAGTTTTTTAGCTCCAGGCGAATTTGACGAAGCACATCCTGACGCTGGAGGAGCAAATCGACCGCGTCCTGGCGCATGATGATGTCGTCATAATCACGAAGGGGATACATTAGCCATTGGCGGAGTCGCCGAGCGCCCATGGCGGTGCAAGTTTGATCCATGACGCCCAGGAGGGTTCCATCTCGCGATCCGGTGCGCATGGTTCGTTCGAGTTCCAGCGAGCGGACGGTGGTTTGATCGAGTTGCAGGTATTTTCCGCGTGAGAGACGCTGAATTCGTCGGATGTGTTCCAGGGCGGTTAGCTGCGTTTCGGCGAGGTATTCGAGAATCGCTCCGGCGGAGGCGAGGGAAATATCAAATTGATCGAAGCCAAAACCTTCCAGTCCGATGGTTCCGAATTGCTCGGTTAATGCGTTTTGGGCCTGGTTCTGGTCGAACCACCATGCGGGTCGATAGGTGACGGCGGCTTCGAGGATTTCCTGAAATTGGCGGGCGAGTTTTCGGAACCGGGCGGATCGGACGGCGTCACTTCCGGTATCGACTTCCGGCAGGAGGAGTTCGGCGGGTCTTAATCGGACCAGCTCGTCGATGACTTGTTCGGCGGGGACGACGACCGTGCGAAATTCGCCGGTGGAAAGTTCCACCCACGCCACACCGCCTGCCTCGCCGTTGAAATCGCAGCTCGCCAGATAATTGACCTCGCGATCCTGGAGCATGATGTTTTCCGTCAGCGTGCCGGGGGTAACGATCCGTACGATTTTTCGTTTGACCACTCCCTTGGCTAGTTTCGGGTCTTCGACCTGTTCGCTGATCGCGACTTTGTAACCTGCTTTTACCATGCGGGCCAGATAACTTTCGACGGCGTGGAAGGGGACCCCGGCCAGCGGGACGGGATTCTCGCCTTTATTTCGGCTGGTGAGTGCCAGACCGAGGACACGAGAGGCGGTTTTGGCGTCTTCGTAAAACATCTCGTAAAAATCGCCCATTCGGAAAAACAAAATGGCATCGCCGACCTGAGCCTTTTGCTCGACGTATTGTTTCATGGCCGGCGTAATAGCAGAAGCCGGCGGTTCCAGTTTTGTCGTCAATTCCGATTGCGGTTCATTCATGGTAGGAATTATAGCAGGAAATTTATAAAGGTTAAGCCTTCTTTTGACAGGAATATTCTGATTGACAAGAAAGAAATATTATGTTAAATTCCCGTGAACGTTCACATCAGGAAAGTGGATCATGAGTGTATCGATTTTGGATGTTGCCTTAAAGGCCGACGTGAGCCGAATGACTGTGACCCGAGTCATGCGTCAGGACGGCTCGGTCAATGCGCAAACCCAGGACCGGGTTATGCGGGTGATGCGGCAGATGGGGTACGTTCCTTCCCCTGCCGCCCGGGCCATGCGTAGCAAGGATAAGCTTCGCGGAACCGGCGCGTTGTGCTTTGCCCTGATTTTTGGAGCGGATACTCAATTGGCGGACGGTTTTTTCTGTGACGTGGCTCGAGGAGCGGAACAGGCTGCTTCGGAACATGGTTTGTGTCCGCTTCAGGTGCATTGGCAAAATACGTTCGAAGCCTCCTGGCCTCGTTTGCAATCTGTCTTTTCCATCAGCAGTCTGTGCGGAGCTGTGCTTGTGGGTCAGTTCAGCGGACGGGAAATTAAAAATATTCAACAGCATGCCAAGCGGGTAGTGGTGGTAGATGGTCCGGCCCCGGAGAATTTGCCTGTGGCGTCGGTGGAATCGGATAACATTAGCGGCTGCAAATTGGCGATTCAGCATCTGCTGGATCGTGGGGTGCGACGATTGCTGATTTTAACGGGACCGCCCGATCATTATTTTTCCCAGGCGACTTTGTCCGCTGTAAATTATTTTAGATCACACTTTGAGCGAGTCGATATCGCAAATACCGATTATACAGCCCAAACGGCGGAGGCGGTTATACACAAGGTGTGGGCGAAGGGGCGGAAGTATGACGGAATTTTCGGCAACGACGAATTGTCACTTGGGGCCCTTCGGGCCTTGGCGGATTTACAGGTAAAAGTGCCTCAAAAAGTGCGGGTGATCGGATTTGACGATATACCCCATGCCGCCTTTTCCCATCCTCGGCTTACGACGATCAGCATTGATAAAAAGCAGTTAGGCCGTGAGGCCGTGCTGGGACTGATTGAAATGGTTCGAGGGAGTCACGCTTTAGAGCCGGTCAAAAAGATAATCCGAGCGAAACTCGTTATAAGAGAATCCACATAAACAAACTTCGACAAAAATAAATGGAAAGGGTTTGCCATGCGATATGAAATGATGTTTCCCGATCAAATTCGGAAGGCGATCAAAGAAAACTGGCCCGTAGTCTTACCGGTCGGCGTTCTGGAGTATCATTCCGAGCATTGTGTGGTCGGCGTGGACACGCTGCTGGTGATACGGGCGGTGGAATTATTGGAAAAAGAAATGAACCTGGTGATCCTGCCTCCTTTTTACTACGGGGCGGGAACTTACGTCGTCGAATCCCCTGAAAACCGTGGAACGGTCCATGTCGATTCTACAGTCTTGAATAATTTCGGGCGAGAATTGTTCCGATCTCTGCTGCGGATCGGATTTAGGAATATCCATCTTTTTATCCATCACCAGAGCGAAAATTTCACCGTTGGAATGCCCACGGATTTGGCCTTTAGATTAGCGGCGCGGCAGATGATTTTTGAATTTCTGGATACCCATCGCGGCGAGGGATGGTGGGGGGATAACAAGATGCAGGATTATTACAGTCAGCATACGGCGGGGGATAATCCGTTTAACTGGATTCAGGTCCATCCATTCATGGATGCTGAAATCCAGGCGAAATTTCCTATCGATCATGCCGGTTTGCAGGAAACCTCGCTGATGATGGCTTTTTGCCCGGAAGGGGTCGATATGAAAAAACTGTCCACGGAAAAATGGTACTGTCGGACTTCCGGCCAAGCCAGTCTCGATTACGGAAATGCCGCGAAAGATATGATTCTAAAATCCATGAGGAACCTTTTAAACACTCAAACGAAATAATTTTTTTAATGGAGAAAAACAGTGTCAACACATGTGAGAATTTCGGATCAGGAATACGGACAAAGAATTCAACGAGCGGCCATGCTGGCTGCCAAGGCGGGATTGGATGTTTTTATCGCCAATTCCAATGAGGCCGACTACGCCAACTGCCGCTACTTTTCAGGTTACTGGCCGCTGTTTGAAATCGGAGGCGTCGCCATCGCCCCGAGCGGAAAATCCGCCCTTATGATCGGACCGGAATCCGGGGAATACGCACGCGACCGCTCAAAAATTCCCAACATTCACAAAATGGTCGAGTACCGCGAATCCGCAGATCCTGCCTATCCGGGAGTCAAGGTCAGTAATTTCCAAGATGTTTGCACGTCTATCGGAGTCAGCAACGCCCAGCGAATTGGCGTGGCTGGTTACCTTGTGACGACCATGCCTGTTATCGAGGGAATTCGCGCCGCCTTTCCCAACGCTCAGATTATCAATGCCGACAACATCATGACTTCGCTTCGGCAGATCAAATCGCCCGCGGAACTCGACTGCCTGCGGGAGGGATTTCGTATCAGCGAAATTGCCCTGGACGAAGTCTTGAAGAGAATCAAACCGGGCTTGACGGAATTGCAGGTCGTCGGAATCGCCCAGCAGGCGTACTATGAAAACGGCGCGGAATACGAAGCTCATCCGGTCTATGCCCTTTCGGGAATCTCCACCACTCACGCCATCTCGCGCCCGACGCATAGAGTGCTGCAGAAAGGCGACATGGTGCAATTGAACCTGGGTGCCCGCGTGGATGGTTATTCCCCGTCAGTGGGACGGCCTATCTGCCTGGGCAAAATGACCCCTCGCCAAAAAGACCTCGTAAAATTCGGTCTCGATGCCCACTATAAAACATACGAATGGATCAAGGCCGGTGTGATTGCCGCGGACGTGGCGAAAAAATTCATCGAGCTGGTCAAACAGCGTGGTTTTGAAAGTACGTATCTTTATGGTCCATGTCATGGTTTGGGGATGATTGAAGTGGAAAAGCCCTGGATGGAGACGATTTCTAATTATCCGCTCGAAGCGAATATGACTTTTCAGGCCGATACATTTTTCCACGATCCGGATTTTGGTCTGCGATGGGAAAATGGATTGCAGGTGACTCCCAACGGTTCGGAAATGATGTCGAAGGCGAAGATGGAAATTCTTGAATTGTAATTATTTTAAAAAAAAAGTGCAACCTGGAATATCCTCGGTGGTAAACAATAGTGAAAGAGTTGACTAACCATCAACACAACACATTCTCCTTTACCCGTTCGCAAGTTCTCCGACGAACGGGTTTTTTTATGCGCCGATTATGGGGGGACCGATTCGATAGATCAGTTCCATCCAGTTATCGGCATATTCTCGCCGAAGGCCGGTGGAGTATCGCTTCTGAAATAAAAGCCTATTTCTGATCTTCTTGCAATCTTGGCCTGCGGGATGTAAAATAGAAAATTATTTGAATAATTAATCGCGCCCGTAGCTCAGTAGGATAGAGCGACGGTTTCCTAAACCGTAGGTCGTAGGTTCGAACCCTATCGGGCGCGTTGCTGTGATCGCTGGGAAATGAATGGTTTAGAGAAAAGAAGATCAGTCGCGGAATCGGCATTTACCACCGGTTTTACGAAATACCACAAAGTTCGCTCCCTGTTTTTTTTCAAAGCGGCCTATTTTTTATTTTCCAGAAACTATGCTGTTTTCCCCGATGTTTTGCACGAGGCTCAGTTATCATCAGTGGGCGGTCTCGTTATCCGGGGCGAACCGCGGCGATCCCCAGGTCCACTCCAGGCTAAACCCATTGTTTTCGACCTTGCCGGGCTTGATGTAATACTTATCATCCAAAACCAGATCAACCTCCCGGTTGGTAAAGCCGACCGGTAATTCCGTTACGAAAGGAGTGGGTGGAGGAATCAAATCGCTTGGACCCAGGATTTCCGTGCTGGTTTTACCCTCCGCGCTAACATTCAGGACGACGTGGAAGCGGAGGGGCCTCTTATCGACGATGATAAGACCGTCGGGTGCGTAGGCCTTGGCCGAGGGACTTGTTGTAATGTTATCGACCGCCATATACCAGGTACTCTGGCTGAGATTTTCAAAGGAGAGGTTTCCGCTTCCTCCCCATGTGTAAGGAATACCGACGACCTCAAGTGCTTCATAAGGCGGATCGTCGGCATAGTGGTTCACCATTTCATAATTATAATAGCTTCCGCCGGATTCCCAGGCTCCAAACGATGCGGAATTCAGCACATTAAGGGTGGGGTTCAAGGTATTGTAATCCGGGGGGAAATGGTTAAAAGAATAAGTCGCCAGGGCGGGAAGATAGCCGTGGACGTCGTATCGGAACCGAAGAGTCAGATCGATCTGGTCGTAGAGGGAATCGGTATCCCGAGTGTCCGCTCCCGTCACTTGGGCGGGGACGTACCGGTATTTGATATTGACCAGCCATTCGGTCAAGGGTACGGCGTTACTCGGTCGTCCGGCGTTGGTCACCGTGACTTTTCCTGCGGAACCAAGTCCGGAGTTTGCAATCTCGCACGTGATCTTCGTCGGGGTCCAAGTGGTTACTTTCAAGGGTATGCCTTCGATAGTCACGCTCCTGGAGTTTTCACCCGGATCGCTCCCGAAGACCCCATAAATTCGAAGTTCGCTGGTATTGATTTTGGCATTGGGTGGATTTTCATTTACGTACAGGCATTGGATACTGGGCGCGAGGTACCCGCAACTGCCATTATCCGCATCGTAGGTATAGGTGATTTCGGTGAGACCACCCCAATTGGCTTGTGTAAAGCTCCATTCCCTGGCGACCAGTTGGCTTTGAACGTGCATGCAATCAAAAGGCCGGGCCTTCAATTCGGGCTTCACCTCATCGGGGAAAGAATTAATCCCAAGCAACCGGTCGAACGTGAATTTGGAGGCACGGGAACAAAACGTGTCCGCGATCGAAGTAGTCCAGCCGTAAAAGAGGGAGGCTCCGGCGTTAAGGCAAGTGTTGGAAAACCCCTCGCTCATGCAGGTGTCAAAGTAAACCAGGGAATTTGGGCTGAATTTCATATATTTCTTGATGAAATTAAAGGAAAAACCGTATCGCGGACCCGAGTGGCTGCCTCGTGTGTCCATAATTGTCAGGGACTTGTCATCCAGGTCATCCTTATAAAGGGCCATATTTTCATCGTTGACCACCGTGTTGGTAAGAATACTGAGCAGAGACCCGGCCCCGGGATTGCTGCCCGCCCCTCCGTGTGAACCGATATAAATGACACCGGCCTCGGAACAATGCTTCAGATCCTCCACCGACCCGGACGGGTATAAGCGTTGTTGGATGGAATACCCTTTTTGAACGAACCATTCCCGAAGCGTGGGGGTAATATCGATATAATCCGACTCCAGACAATTGCACATATACACTTTGGGAACGGATGGCATCTCAGTAAGTTCATACCAAGCCTTGCGGGTTGAACCCGAAGCCTGGGATTTGGCGATAGCGGTTGAAATTTCCTTCGATGCCGCTTGGCTGGGAAAGAGATTCGAGACGAAAATATAGCTCCAGCCATTCTTCAACTCGCCCCAGACACATCCGGAATCCTCAAGAACCCCCACTTGGGTGAACTGGTTCTGAGAACTCATAAAATCGGCTATCGTCTGAAGATAGGCTTTATAATCACCCGCCGCGGTCGGCACGGGAATCGAGGCGGCTTTGGCAGACACGGCGTTCAACGTTTCAGTCAGGCTGTTGTTCTCACCCAAATTTGAACCGCACCCGGAAATCCACGGAAGGGAAGACAAGCACAATATCAGGGCTAGAATTCCAACCTTTACATTTTTGTAACCACTCAAACCCTTTTTAGAATTCATTGAATTATCCTCGTTCAAAGGGTTCATTGTCAACCGAGCCTCTTGACTCCTTGTTCACCGACATCTCCAGGAAGTCAATTTTAGTCATTATAGCTTGAGATGCCCCCTTTTGCAAGCCAATTCCCCACCTGTGATCACTTCCGCAGCTATTTTTCCCCGATGTTTTGCATGAAACTCGGAAGAGACCTATACGCAATTTTACGCATTGGACATGGAGGTCATTATAAATGTCGTATCCCATCTTTCTTTGGCCCCATTGCAGAAATCGAAATGGAATTTTTTTCCGAAGCCCAAAGGCGTGCTTCGAACAATCATTTGTGCCTGTTTTAGAATTTGCCCGAAAATCTTGGCACACTCTTTACTCATTCGAGATATTTTCTTTTGCATTTTCCCTTTCCCTTAAGTTATAGTAACCCGTGTTTACTGTGTTTTTTTTGACTTGAAGAACGGTTATTTCGGTACTTCTACTTTGTAAAACAGTCCTGGAGAAAATTATGTCCAAAGTCAGAGTTGCTATTATCGGTCAGGGACGCAGTGGTCGCGATATCCATGCTAATTGGCTGCTGCAAGACAAACGCCGTTTCCAGATCGTTGCCGTCGCTGATCCCATCCCAGACCGCCGCGACCGCGCCGCCCGCGAAATCGGGTGTGATGTCTATCCCGATCACACATCCCTGCTCAAACGCCGCGACATCGACGTCATCATCAACGCCTCCCCCAGCCATCTCCATATGGCCATCACCCTCGACATCCTCAAGTCCGGTCATCATTGCGTCACCGAAAAACCGCTCGCCCAAAACCCCAAAGACGTAGACAAAATGATTGCCGCCGCCCAAAAGTCCAAAGTTCTTTTTACCGTTTATCAGCAGTCCCGCTTCGCCCCTTATTTCCAGCAAGTCCGCAAGGTTATCGACTCCGGCGTCCTCGGCGAGATCATCCAAATCAATATCGCGTTTAACGGTTTTGGACGCCGTTACGACTGGCAAACCCTCCAAGACCACATGGCCGGCAATCTTCTCAATACCGGGCCACATCCTCTCGACCAAGCCCTACAGCTTTTCGGCCCAGGTCAGCCCCATGTCACCTGCTTTATGGATCGTGCCGTTACCTCCGGCGACGCCGAGGACCACGTCCTGCTCATTCTCCGGGGCAAGCATCGCCCCCTTATTGAAATTGAAGTTTCTTCCGTTTGCCCTTTTCCCACCCCCATCTATAAAATTTACGCCACACAAGGCGGTTTGGAAGGCTCCATGACCGAACTCAAATGGAAATACTTCATTCCCAAGGACAACCCCAAACCCAAATTGCAACGCGAACCTCTCAATACTCCCGAAGGCACCCCCGCTTACCCCGCCGAAAACCTTCGATGGATTGAAAAATCCTGGACCGTCCCACCCGCTCAAGCCAACCTCTTCACCGCTATCTCCAGAGCCTTCTATACCGCCCTCTATAACTCCATCACCAAGGGAACACCTCTGGCCATCAAACTCGAAGAGGTCCGCCGCCAAGCTTGGGTCATTGACCAATGCCAGAAACAAAACCCCCATATCTATAAAAAATAAATTATACGGCAATGGATTAGTAAATGCGCTCGGAGGCAAGTATTCGATATATGTTTGGATATTTGCTTCCGAGCGTCTTAGAGCATTTTTCGTATTATTGTACATTTGTCCGATGAAAGTGGAATGAAACAATATTCGATGGATTTACGGGAACGGATCGTGGCGGCGAGGCCGGAGGGCCGCCTTCGCGGTCGGGTCTCGTGCAGCCTTCAGGCGGTGGCCAACGCGGTCAAGCGGCTGGACATTGGTACACGACCACGATGATCTCCTCAATACGGTCCGACGGGTTGACGGCTTGCATGGTGGTGGATGGGGCCACCAGCCAGGAGATGTTTCGGGCGTATGTGGAGCAGATTCTCTTGCCGACCCTATGGGGGGGGGCGATGTCGTGATCTTGGACAACCACAAAGATGCGCGGGCGATCGCCCGGATCGAGGCAATAGGGGCGAGGGTTCTATTCCTTCCCTCGTACTCGCCGGACTTCAACCCAATCGAAAAAATATGGAGCAAAATCAAGGCCATCCTTTGCCGGATCAACAAGCCATTGCCGTTGCCTTGGATGCGGGCACCGCTCAGGATGCCCAAGGATGGTTCAAATCGTGTGGATATATGTACGATACACGTTGAAATGCTCTAAAAAGGAATTACCAGCTTAGGGCTTCGGGGGGAGCATGGGCTAAGTTTGGGGCGAACCATTCGGCGTTGTTCAGTTGCTCCCTGGAGAAAGAGGTGGTTAGGGCCAAGCATTTGGCGCCTGCAGATTTGGCGGCGGCGACGCCGTTGACGGCGTCTTCGATGATCAGGCAATCGTGTGGGTCGATATTTAATTTTTTTGCAGCGGTTAGGAAGATTTCGGGGTTTGGTTTTTTGTGGATAACATCCTCTCCGGCAACGATGGCGTCGAAGGTTTCCGTGGGTAGATCGATTTCGGTTAGGTTGCCGTGGACCTTTCGGCGGTCGGCGCTGGAGGCGAGGGCGATTTTTTTCCCGGATTGGCGGCAGAGGTGAATAAATTCGTGCACGCCGGGCAGGGGTTTTAGATGGTTTTTAATGATATCCAGATAGATATCGTAGGTTCTTTTTTTGTCGCGTTCGATGTCGATGGGGAAGTGATATTTTTCGGCGACGCCGCCGAGGTAGCGGTTTTCGCCGGCACCGACGAAGGGGAGGAAATCTTCGGGGTGGATGTTTTTTAAACCGTTTTCGGTGAACATGAGGATGGCGGCTTTTAAGATGAAGGGTTCGGAATCGACGAGAACTCCGTCCATGTCGAAGATAACGGCCAAAGGAAGAATTTTGGATTTTGTATTCATCTTTGAGAAAATAACCTTTGAGAGAAAGAGCGTCAAGGACGATTTTTGGTTTTGAATTTTTTTTGGGTTTCGGCTATAACGGTGGGGAACTTGGTTTTTGTGATGAAAGATAAGAACCCCCGATTGCCATCGGGGGCTAGTTATGAAACATTTAAAGTTTAAGGAGTATAATTGTGGCAGACAGGATAAAAGGTAAAGCGGTCGTGGGTCAGTCGGGCGGTCCGACGATGGTAATTAATCAGTCGCTTGTGGGCGTGATCGAACAGGTGCGTAAATATGGGGAAATCACGGGCTTGCTGGGGGCGCATCATGGTGTTAGGGGGATCGTCAATGAAGATTTTATTCCGTTGGACACGGTGGATCAAAAGACGCTGGAGGCGGTGGCGGTAACGCCGTCGGCGGGGTTGGGGTCTACGCGGGATAAGCCGGACGCGGACTATTGCCAGAAAATATTTAACGTGTTTCAGAAGAATGACGTGCGATATTTTTTCTATATCGGCGGGAATGATTCGGCGGATACTGCCAATATTGTCAATCAGTTGGCAGGGCGAAGCGGATACGATTTGCGGGTGTATCATATTCCCAAGACGATTGATAATGACTTGCGGGTAACGGATCATTGCCCGGGATTCGGATCGGCGGCGAAGTTTGTGATTTCGGCGTTTATGGGCGACGATATGGACAATCGGTCACTGCCGGGGATTAAGATTAATGTAGTCATGGGACGAAACGCGGGATTTTTGACGGCTGCGTCGATGCTGGCCCGGGTACGCCAGGACGCGGGACCACATTTGATTTACGTGCCGGAAGTGAATTTCGACGAAGGGACGTTTTTGAAGGACGTGGACGCGGTGATGAAGAAATATAACCGGTGCGTGGTGGCGGTGAGCGAAGGGATTCATGACAAAGAGGGTAACGCGATTACTACGAAGATCGCCTCGCTCCAGGAACGCGATGCGCATGGGAACGTTCAATTGTCGGGGACCGGAGCGCTGGGGGATTTTCTGTCGGAGCACATTAAGACCAATTTGGGTAAAAAGCTTCGGGTTCGAGCGGATACGTTTGGGTATTTGCAGCGGTCGTTTGCGGGGATTTACAGCGAGGTGGACGCTCGGGAGGCGAGGCTGGTGGGTCAGAAGGCGGTGGATTACGCGGTGGGAGAAGGCAAGAGCGGGTCGGTGGCGATTAAGCGAGTTGGGAATGGATCGAAGTACGCGATTGATACGTTTCCGACGGAATTGACGTCGGTGGCACGGGAGACCAAGCCGTTACCCGCGGAATATATCAGCCCGGAAGGGAATAACATTAATGACACGTTCCGGGATTATGTCGCGCCCCTGGTCGGAAAATTGCCGATGATCGGGTATTTGATTTAGATGGACTGGAAAGAAATTTCCATTGACGATAAAGAATTGTTCGACCGCTATTTTTGGATGAAACAATATGCGGTGTCGGATTTTACATTTACCAATTTGTTTATCTGGCACTTCAGCCGGTTGATTCATTTTGCGGTCGTCAATGATTTTTTGTGCGTGCGGGTTACGTATTCAGAGCAGCCGCCAGTTTGGTTTATGCCGTTGGGAAATGGGGATTTGGGAGCGGTTTTAGATGGGTTGGAGGAGGATTGTAAAGAGCGAGAGGCACCGTTTCGGATGCGGGCACTTTCCAAAGGGATGGTGGAGGAGATCGAGCAGGCAAGGCCGGGGAAGTTTTCGTTTATGGTGGAACGGGATCGATTTGATTACGTGTATTTGGTTTCGGATCTGATAAAGCTGGATGGGGCAAAATACAAAGGGAAGCGGAATCACATCAATATTTTTCAGCAGATGTATCACTATGAATATTTGCCGTTGTCGGCGGATGTTTTGCGGGAAGTGACGGAGGCGGAGATCGAATGGTGCAAGAAGCGGGATTGCGAGTCGCATGAGGGGCTGGAGAATGAGAAGAAGGGGATTTTGCAGGCGGTGGAATATTTTGATCGGTTGAAATTTCAGGGTGGGGTGTTGAAGATAAATGGTAAGGCGGGGGCGTTTACGTTTGGGGAGTCGCTGACGAAGGATACGGTGGTGATTCATATTGAAAAGGCGGACCCGGATATTCGGGGGGCGTACCAAATGATCACTCAGCAGTTTCTAGAACACGAGTGGCCGGGGATGACGTTTGTGAATCGTGAGGAAGATTTGGGGATAGACGGATTGCGGAAGGCGAAACAATCGTATCATCCGGTGAAATTGATTGAGAAATATGTGGGCAGCAGGCAATAGAAGAGAAAGAGGGGATCATTCGTGTCTGACTGATTTATTTATATGTTCGATCGTCGGATGAAAATTTTGTTGATCGTGTTCGCCTTGCTGGGGTGCGTTCTGATTTCCCGCCTGGTTGGGTTGCAGATCGGGCAGACGGAAAATTATCAGAAGACCGCGTTTGCCCCGGAACGAATTTCTTTAAAACCGATACCCGCTAATCGGGGTCGAATTTTGGCCCGAGGGCCTGGCGGCGAAGGCTCGGTGGAATTGGTGGCCAACGAACCTTGCTTTGAGGCGGCTGTGTATTACCCGGTCATGGACCCCGATGAGTGGTGGATCGGTAAAGAGCATGGCCTGATCCGTAAAAAAATGATCGCCGAGTCTAAAAACTCCAAGCTTCAAGTGCCTGGTGAGGAGCTTGCCTTTCGTTTGCAGCATGAGATCGATCAATTTTGGCGGATGTTAAGCGAGGCTACGAACGTTCCTCTGGAAGAGCTTTTGGGCCGGCGGGATCGCATCGTTGGGGTTATTCAGAAACGAATTGCCCGTGTCCATGAAAAACAGGAATATGTCGATTACCCGATTTCGGAACAGAGGATGTTTTATCCGATTGTTGCGGATTTGGACGAGCGGCAGGCGTTGGAATTGCGGGGTAAACTCGCCGAGACTCCCTGGGTTGTCGTCCGGCCCAGTGTTCGACGGTTATATAAACAAAAGGATACGTTGTGCCATTTGCTCGGCCGGACGCTCTTGATTCCCGGAAGTCCTTCCAAAACTTTTCAAAAAACCGACGACGATGATTGTTTACCGGGCGAATTGCAGGGGATGGACGGATTGGAATTGGTCTTCGATAAGCAATTGCGGGGAACCCGGGGTTGGGTGAAGCTTGATAAGGAGCAAACCATCGAAACCTCGCCCCAAGACGGCAGGGATATTACTTTGACTATTGATATCGCCTTGCAGGAGTATGCCCAGAAACGGCTGAAACAGCAGATCGACAACATCAGCTATGCGATTGGCGGGGCGGCGGTGGTGATCGATGTGCAAAAGTCCGAACTTTTGGCATTGGTTTCCCTGCCCACGTTCAATCCCTCGGAGTTTAAGGAAAAATTCTCTCAGTTAAGAACCGATCATAAATATTCTCCCCTGATCAATCGAGCTTTTGAGAGGTTTCCACCCGGATCGATTGTCAAACCCATCGTCGGGGCCTGGGCGGTCGAACATGGGAAGGTCAGCCCTTTCACCACCTTCAACTGCGAAGGATTTCTTTCCGCGAACCTTTCGTCTTTTAAATGCTGGCAAGCTCCGCCTGGTCATGGTCTGATGGATTTCGCGAGCGCACTTGCCAATAGCTGCGACGTTTATTTTTATCATGTGGGGGAATTGCTGACGGCGGAGGGATTGGCGGACCTTTACCGGCACATCGGGTTCGGGCAGCCGGTTCCGCTGGGGGGTTCGGAATTTAATTTCAGCGGTTTACCCAACAACGCGGGCCGGGTCCCCAGCCAGGAGTGGTTCATTCGTCATCACAATCGGGGCATGAGCGAAGGTGATGCTCGGAACCTTGCCATTGGGCAGGGTGATTTGGAAATTACTCCGTTGCAGGCGGCGCTGATGGTCGGGGAAATTATCACCGGCAAATATCAACCGCCGAAAATACTCACCGATGAACCGGTCCCGCCCTCCTCGCCGGTCGGGATCGGGGCTTATGCCCGGAGTTTCGCCCGTAAGGGAATGTTTAATGTCGTCAATGAAGTCGGTGCCACAGGATACAAAGACGCGTACACGGAAAGGATTCCTCTCGCGGCCAAGACCGGAAGCGCTACGGTCCAGCCGAAACCGATAGAATGGGAGGTTTCGTATCACGATCCGGTCAGCGGCGAACTGATTAAAAAAAATGTAACGGACCTTGAGCAATTTTACAAAACAGCGCCGGTCCCGAAAAAGCAGATCGACTACCGAGCCATTGCTTATTTTCCCACGCTGAGAGAGGAAGACCAGAAAGACCCTTATGGCCGGGCGAAACATTTGGCTCATGGGTGGTTTACCGGATACGCCCCGGCGAACCGGCCGCGAATTGTTACCGTGGTTTTTATTGAATACGGAATGGCGGGGGGTAGCGGGGCAGGGCCTGTTTTTCGGGACATCATGTTAAAATGCCAGGAACTGGGATATATTAAATAGACAATGACGTTAAAAATTAATCAGACAACTCAAACGACGGTTTTTGGTATCTCGGCGGCCAGTCTGGCGGTCGTCCTGGGTATCGTCGGACTCACCGGTCTGGGATTGGTTATGCTGCAGACCATCGATCAGGCTGATCTTCCCGCCAGATTGGTTCCGAAACATCTTTTTCGCAATCAAATGATTTATCTACTGGTGGCGGTCGTTACGATGCTTATCGTTCGCGCGTTCAACTATCAGAGGCTGGTCGATTGGGCGTATCCGTTTTTTATCGTCATGTTGATTTTACTTCTGACGGTTTTGATAGTTGTGATATTCGGTATCGTTGGAATACACCTGCCGTTCCTTGATAAATTTTTCCCCAAAATCAACGGTTCTTACCGCTGGATCCGGCTTGGTTTCTTTCAAATTCAACCGTCGGAGTTCATCAAAATCGCTTACATTCTTGGACTGGCTCGCTATTTGCGGTATCGAAAAAATTACCGCCAATTTGGAGGATTGCTCGGTCCGTTCGCCCTGACGTTGTTTCCCATGATTCTGATTTTGCTGGAACCCGATCTGGGTACGGTCATGCTGCTGCTGCCGGTATTGTTCATCATGCTTTACGCGGCGGGGGCGAAGATAAAACATCTGGCGGCGGTGGTCCTGCTGATGGTTATGTCATTGCCCCTGCTCTTTTCTTTAATGCACGGTTACCAGCGGGATCGGGTCGTCGGGATGCTGCTTCAATCGGAGAACACTCGCAACTGGATTAAAAAACATCCGGGAATTAAAAATATAATTTATCGGGACAAAAGTCTCGACCGCAGTTTGACGGAAGAGGGATACCATCTGTATCATTCCAAAATTGCCCTGGGTTCCGGCAGTGTGATGGGATTTGGATTGGGAAAAGGACCCTACATGGACGGCAGCCGTTGGCTACCCGAGTGTCATAACGATTTTGTCTTTGCCATGATCGGCCACCAGTTCGGTTTTATCGGTACCGTGTCGGTGGTCCTGCTTTACCTGATCATCGCCGTCGGACTGGTCGAAATCGCCGCCGAAGTCGCCGAACCCTTTGGACGACTCATCGTCGTGGGAGTCCTGGCCATGCTTTTAACGCAGGCGGGAATCAATATGGGCATGACCCTGGGTCTGATGCCGATTACCGGAGTAACCTTGCCTTTCATCAGTTACGGCGGGAGCAGCCTGTTGACTTATTTTATCCTCATGGGCTTGGCCCTTTCCGTCGATCGCGCCCGACCGGTGCATATTGGTCCGAAACCGTTTGAGTTTTCGGATGAAGATTATTGAAATGACGATTCAATTTTATATGAATGATAATTTTCACAAAATCGTTTATCGTGACGGGTACAGTGGAAGCTGCCGCTGGTGGTCCGGGGGCGATAAAGGGGCGGTTTTGTATCTTCACGGGATTCAATCGCATGGATTGTGGTTTGAACAGTCCGCGGACGCTTTGGCTCGATTGGGATTCAATGTTTTGCTTCCCGACCGGCGAGGCAGCGGACGCAATGAGCCGGCGCGGGGAGATGTGCGCGATTATCAGCAATGGATTTCGGATCATGTCGAACTGATCAAATGGCTTTCAGAAAAAACCGGGTATGATCGCGTCCATGTTATTGGGGTAAGCTGGGGCGGGAAAATCGCGATGGCTCTGGCCCGGGTGCTCCCACGTCAAATCGCCAGCTTAACTCTTATCTCGCCGGGGATTTTTCCTGTGGTCGATGTGGCGTGGGAAACGAAATTCAAAATCGCGATGGCCGTCATTTTCCGACGCAAAAAATATTTCCCTATTCCCCTTAATGAACCTGAATTATTCACCGGCAACCCTGACCGTCAGGAATTCATCCGGCAAGACCCATTGCGACTAACTGCCGTCACCGGCGATTTTCTCTACCAGTCACGCCGGTTGGATCGGTTTATCCGCAGGATTCCCGAACGGCTGGCGATGCCGATGAAGATGTTCCTGGCCGGTCGGGAACGAATCATCGACAATCAGGCCACGATCCGGTATTATCGCAGCCTGCGAACGGCGGGATCCAAAGAACTGATCCTTTATGATCAGGCCTGCCATACGCTTGAATTTGAAAAAGATAATCGGATTTTTATCCGTGATTTACAGGAGTGGTTGGAACATGCCTCAAACGTTTAGACGACTGCCGGTGATTTTACTCATTCTGACGATCATCGCCGGCTGTTCCCAGAAGAAAACCTTTGTCGAAAAATTAATGGGTGGTAAGCCAGGTACTCCTGAGGACCACTGGGTAAAGACCGACGACGGCTGGACTCTTCATATCCGCCGATATCCGCCCGCGACGATTGACCCGCATCGCGAGCCGGTCATTTTATGTCATGGTTTGAGTCATAATAACAATTTCTGGGATTTGACGGACAATACCTCGCTCGCCAAATATCTTCAGAACGAAGGTTTCGACGTCTGGGCTGTTTCCCTGCGCGGGTGCGGTCAATCTACCAAACCGACCCTTTCACAGATCAGACAATTGTTCCGGCTTCAGATTTCCGCTCTTAATCCCGATGCCCTCATCAATCGCCAACCGGGGCTGCTTCACCTGAACTGGACCGTGGACGATCACATTCGCCACGATATCCCCGTTGTCCTTGATTACGTCACTACCTACACCAAATCTCCCAAGGTGCTATGGGTCGGACACAGCATGGGAGCGATGATCATGTTCGCTTACCTCGGAACCGAAGACCAATCGCGGATCAAAGGATTCGTCGCCGTTTCCGCCCCGATGTATCTGGTCCATCCCGCCAACGACGTCTTTGAACTGATGGCTCAACAAGCCAATTTTGTGAAAATCGGAAACCTGGCCGCGGGAACCAACTTTCGAGCGATCGTCGGAAGCCTGGCTGGTCCTATGGTCACAACTCCCATCGATCAATTATTTTTGAACGCGGAAAACGTCGATCCCAACCTGCTTCGCGTTTTCTACTACGCCAACCAGGAAGATATTTCCCCCGGCCAGCTCGATCAGCTCCTGCAGTACGTCAAGACCGGAAGCTTTTTCAGCTATGACGGGAAAATCAACTATACCGAATCGGTGAAGAAAATCACCGTTCCCGTTCTCCAGATAGTCGGCCAGATGGACAATATGGTCGATCCAGGATTTGCGGCCCAAGTGAACAAACAGATCGGCTCAAAGAATAAAAATCTTCGCGTGTTTGGAAAAATCAACGGCTATCGCGCCGATTATGGCCACGACGACATCATCCTTGGTCGATACGCTCACGAGGAGATTTTCCCTTACGTCCGAGATTGGCTGAATTCTCAAAATAAATAATGTTAAAAATACTTTTCAAAGAGTTTTAATTCGTATCTTGACATTGATCGATGGAGTGGATAAGGTTAATGGTCGCAATAGATATTGCGGGGTGGAGCAGTTGGTAGCTCGCCGGGCTCATAACCCGGAGGTCATAGGTTCAAATCCTATCCCCGCTATTCGGTAACTCAAGCAAAACCGGCCACTTAGGGCCGGTTTTCTTTTTTTAGGGGATGCTCAAAAATGGCTCTGGGTGCGGGGGGGGTGCGGATGGGTGCAACGGTCATTTTCCTGTGTTCGGTTACAAGCTCTTTTCCGTTTGCCCTCAAAATGAACATGACAGTATTCGTCGATCCCCGATGTTCCAAAGAAAAAAGTCGAAAGAAAGTTGGCGAAATGCGAGGGTGCGGTATAATGATGATTGCCTATGAGTCCCTGCCATAGGCGGAACTCAACGGTGCAGGTTTGATGACAGTCGGGCCATCTTTATCAAGGAGAGTAGATATGCGCGAATACCTTGTAATAGCAGCTTTGGCGATGTTCTTTCTCGCTGGGTGTAAGAAAGAGGTTCCTCCAGATTCGATTAAGGCGACCGAGTTGCCAACCACTCCGGCAAGTCAACCTGCAACCGTGATTTACACCTGCCCTATGCACCCTGAGGTTCTTTCCGACAAACCGGGCAATTGCCCCAAGTGCGGCATGACGCTGGTGCCCAAGAAATGAGTCCAAGGATGCCTTGAAATGCTCTGGCCCGTGTTCAAAAATCGGCTTGGGTGCGCCTGGGGTGCAACGTTCATTTTCGGTCTTTGAACAACTCTGAGTGCAACTTTCCGCCGGTAGCCCAGTTTTCCTTGGGCAACTCGTCAAATTGTATCGTGACGGTTTCCGGCAGCACTTTGGCAACGTCAACCATTGTGTCGGTCAATGCTTTGGCCAACTCAGCCTTCTGGTCTTTCGTTCTCCCGGTCCATAAACTTACTCTAAGAATCGGCATGATTTTTCTCCCAGCTTGTGTCGAGTATCGTTCCGTAACGCTTTCTTATTCTGCCATTATTATACCCTGTCCCACAATTGTGCGCACTTTTTTTTCCGACTCGCCACATTCGATTACAGGCTTTTTTCCCAGAACCGGCGATCAACGGCCTCACCCGATTTTCGTTCGAGCTTGAATGGTTTTGGGTTCGAAACCCCTCAAAATTGCTTTTGATTGGTTATTCAAAAAAATCGACCAAATGGCCAATTCAAGCTCATCTGTCTCAGTGAAAAGCCCATTTGGGTGGTTGCTGATAAAATGATTTCTCCAAGGTTGCTGGGGTACAAGGGTGCCTTATTTGGCCTTGCAAGAACGTTCTTTCTTTTAATTAAAATTAAAACTTTGGTTACGTGTAATAAAGGTCCACCCTTGTACCCCAGCGAGTTTGGAGAAATCATTTGAGAAAATGATAGGAAGCACGAACCTGGTTCGATTAGAGTCGCAGGTTAAAACGCCCCGCCCCGTTGCTCAGCCCGCTCCCGTTCGAGTCACCTGGTCGAGCCTAGAGGCCTAGGATTGGAGGTTATTCTACCTCAGATTGACGTTTTTTCGTCCGATCTCGGGCCTGAGCAATGGTGTCACAACTTAACAAAAGGTCCAGCATGGCCCAGACTCTGCCGTTACAAAAAATGTTCCCGGTCTTGACGGTCTTGACGGGGACAATGGGCGGGCTAAGGGTGTAGAGTAAGTGCGGGTCCCATTTACCGGGGTCAATTTCGGGGAACTCCGCGTGCATGTCCTCAACAACCTTACAGGAATCCACGTGGTGGATACTCTGGAGTTGGCCGTTGTAGCGGAACCCCAGGTAGTTGGGTGGTTCCACCGGCCAGTTTTTCCCGAAGGGGTGGAAGTAGCGTTGCTTCCGATTTACAAAATCTCTCCATGCAATCTTGCTCCAGGAAGGGCAAGCTGCGCCCAACGCCACCACAAAGACCATGTTTGACTCTTGGTTTTGCATACGAACGATCCTCTGCAAATATGACTGAAGTTGTTCCATTACTCGTTTCTCGGCATGGCTTCCCCGCTCGATCCTGGTAAGCCGGGCGATTTCCCTCCAACTTAGGTAAACCACGGGGATGCCCTGGAGTGAATTCGGAAGATGGAATTGGACATACTCAGGAGAACACTCGGCCATGACGACCAAGGCACGTTGCCGCCGGGAGCCGTCTTTTAATCGTTGAACGTAGCACTGGAGCTGTTTCCTGTTCGGCAACTGCCAGCCCCTTTTGGCCTCGATGATGGTGTGGAACTCCCCGCTGGCAATCTCGATGTCAGTAATCCCGCAGCCCTGTTTGTACTCCTGAAGGGAAATCTTATCGACATTCAATTTTCTCGAACCTGGAAAAATTCGGGAGAGCACGTTATGGAGAAATGACGGGCTTTGCGAGAGTGACCAGCCAATGCTGTAGGTGATATCATTCTCATTTGAACCCAGCAGTTCAAAAATGCTTTCGAGTTTTCGGCCATGCAAATAAAGATCATTGGTTCCCATAATCGCCTCGACGTCATCTAAAGGATACCTGGAACTTCAGAATAGAGCAACCAAAGAGAAGGTGTCAGGCCAAAAAGGTCATTTTTCACTGCGTTAAATTCTAGGGCGCAGGTAAAATCGCCCCACCCCATTGCTCATCCCACTCAAGTTTGAGTCACCTGGTCGAAGCTGGGGGCCTAGGATTGGACGCTGGTACCCGTAACGGGTGTAAGAACAACAAGTAAATTGTTCCGAATTTCTACCCCGCTTCCGCCGGGACAACCTTCAGTTCCATCGGGGCATCATCCAGCCGGTTGACGGCATTGCGGTTCGAGCCGGGGACCAAATGGCCATAAATATCGACCGTCGTTGTAATCGAGGCATGGCCCATTTGTTCCTTAACGTAATGCAATGACTCTCCATTTTGAAGAAGCAAACTGGCAAAGGTATGCCGAATGTCGTGGAAGCGGATTTTCGGAATGTCCACCTTTTCCAGAAGGTCATAGAATACGCGGTTCCGAAGATTATCGCCGTCAGTCGGACCGCCTTCCCGACTGGGAAAGACCAACTGGATTTCCGTCTCGCCCTTGTGTCCATTGGGAACCTTAGTGGTCGGCAGTCCCCGCTTAAACCGTTGCGTCAGCCGGGAACGGTGAGCCAGCAACGTCGTTCGCAATTGGTCGGACATATCCACAATCCGGGACTTGTTACTCTTGGGCGTACTCCATCGACCATGCGAATATGAGCGTTTGACCGTGATGGTGTTGTTATCGAACCGGATACCATCCCACGCCAGCCCCAGCAATTCCCCCAGCCGTAGCCCTGTGCGAAACGCACACAGCAAGATCGGGTAGTGACGAGGGTAAAGTTCTTGGGCTTTGGCCAAAAACTTTGTGACTTGCTCACGGTTCAAGGGGCGGACTTCCTTTCGCCGGTCGTCTTTCTGGATGAACCGTCCGAGTTTGAGGGCCGGGTTGACGACCAGGATTTCGTCTTCGTAGGCATGGGTAAACAGCCCGCTGATGAGGGCCTTGTAATTTTCCACCGTCTTGGGTGAAAGCCCCTCTTGCTGTTTCTGGAGAAGGAACTGTTTGACGTCCCCCCGCGTAATCTGGTCCAAGTGTTTTCCTTTCCAGATTGGGATGAGGTACTTTTCGATGATGATCTGGTAGTTGTACCACGTATTATATTTACAGACGCTCTTGGCGTAGCTCTCAAGATAGTGCTGCGCGTATTGGCTGAATTCCGGGGTCCGGTTGAGCCGGGCTTTTTCATCAATGTGGAATTCCCCGGCTTTGATCTTTTGACGCAGTGCCGATGCGACAGCTTCTGCCGCCCGGCGATCACCGAGTCGTTTGCACCACCGTCGGTTGTTTTGGGAAACGAAAATCCACCACGGTTTGCCTTTGCCTTTTGTCTTTTGTCGAATTGTCACGCCCATTTGAAACTCCTTTATTAAAATAACTATTACTTATTTTAATGAAGTATTAATGAAATTGCAAAACAATTCCCTAAATCCGCACCCCAGGTGCGCCCTGAGAGAGTGCGGATGCTGTAAGTTATATAAAGAAAGCAACTTACGATTTTCGACCGCCGGGTACCTTACCCGTTTTCTTTTTTATCACCAGCGTGGGTGACTGAGAAGGTTTCGGTGAGTCGGGTGCAAACACCACTGATATCTTCAACAAGCGATCCATGTAGCCGATGGCCTGAAGATTATGTACTTCACAACGTTAGAGCCACCCTCCTTCGACTTTCATACGGTGAGTGTGGCAACCCATAAAATCTTCTTCACGGGGTTCATCATTCACGAATTCCCATTGATGCAGTTTTGGCGTAGTCATTTTTTCCTCCAATTGTAAAAAGGGATTGAATTAATTCTCCATCGGGCAAAATCTCGGACCGAGCAGTAATTCGTTGGTGGGATCAAAAACTTTTGCTTTTAACCTTATAAGTGCCAGCGTAGTTTCAGGCCACCATTCCGGGACGGGAAACCAGCGGGCAATCATTGGCACTCGGTGCGGATACCGAAACACAATTTCATCCAAGGCCTGAAGCATGGTTCGATCAGCTTCCGGTGATTGCCAGTTTACAGTCAGCCGATCCTCCATCAGGTAGATCATGACAAAGTCGGGTTCACTTTCAACGTCAACATCAAAGGGACCGATGGCAATTTTATGGGCAGCGTGATACCGCTTAACCAAAGCGGTGATGTAATCTTCGAATAGTATGAACAAAATGTTTTCCATTTTTTAACTCCTTCTTTTTTTGCTTTCACTGGGTTCAGAATTCAACACTTTCCCAATCCGACTTTCGGGCTAGGGGTGCCCCTGATTTCTGGGCAAGAAAATCCTGTTCGGTTTGATTACCAGCTTAGGACGTGGCTTTTTCAATTTGAGAACCGCCTGAGTGTTCAATGGCCGGTTACTTTTTTGGAGTATGCTGTTTGGAGTTGGTACGGTTTTCACCGGTTGGGATTTGAAAAAATGGGGGGAAGATGGGGAAGGGGGAACCTTAGCCTTTTTTTCGGCGTCCAGCGTGGGGTTTTGGTTTTTTGGAAAAGATGGCAAATTCGGCTTCCCCATGTTCCCCACACCAAGACTATTAGCGACTTCGATTCCCTCAAAATAATCGGTTCCCCGAATGCGTTTTTCTATGATTTGTGCAGGGAATTCTTGACGGATGCGCTCGTAAAACGTAATACGAACCAACGGGTGGTCGCTGAAATTCTTCTGATGCCAACGGCAATAATCACTGTAAAGCTCACCGCGTTCAACTCGATGTCCAGGGACAAATTTGCAGGCCTCGTTGATAAAGGTAAGAATGGGATTCTGCAATTCAGCAAACAGCTCCTTACGTTTCTGAGAAGAAGGGGCCTCGAAAATCTCTTTTGATCGCATGACTTCTTCTAGTCCTTTCAAAGCCCAGACCAATATTCCAGAAAGTTCGGCCATGAGTTCACTGACCAAGTTGGGGTTTCGGGCCTCTTTCTTGAACTGCCGGTTGAACTCAATAAAAAGTGCCCGGCGTCTCAAGGCTTCAGTCGAATCACGGAACCGGGGCATTTCGTTGACCGCAAAGGTGTGTTTAGTTTTAGGTCGAAAGGTGACCGGGTCTTTAAACTTGATGTCCACGGTCAGCAGGTCCCCACCGGTCAAGGTTTTGAGTGTCTCCGAGTCCATGCCGCGACTGGTGTTGCTTTCCGCGCACAAATTGACGAGCTTGTCCCGAAGAGTGATCAGGATAAAATCCTTGGCCATTTTGCTCATGGAGATCGCACAAACATTTGCCTGCCCGACCAGCCCGGCCATGACGGACAGAGTAACACTTTTTCCATTCGCACCCGTGCCAATAAAAACCATGAACTGCTGAACGAAAGTTTCCTCCGTAAGGCAATAACCCATCCATTGTTGCAACATTTTGGCTCTGGCAGGCTCATCATCAAAGACCTCATCCAAAAATTGCATCCATCTAGGGCATTGTTGAATGGGGTCATAGGCAAACGGCAATTGTACGCGACTTTTGAATTCCGGGTCATGCGGCTCAAGCGTGCCGGTGAGAAGATTTAACATGCCATTTTTCAGATTGATGGTGTTCGGTTTCGGCTGGAATTGGTCAGGGTCACACCAAAGAATGGTCTTCAAAAGATTGATTGTGTCGTTGATCCAACTCGTTCGGGCGCATGGTGACAGTTTGCTAATTGCAAATTTGCCAAGGACATGGTCAGGAATTCGGGTCCAGACTCCTTCGGGAATGAACCGATAAAAGCTACCCTCCACATAAGCCATCGGGTCAAATTCGACTTGAATAACTTCGGCCAGCTTCTGAGGTTCGAACCCACTCCTTGATAAAAATGATGTTCCGGCTGAAGGTGTAGTAGATGATAATCGGGGTTCCGTTCCGAACCGTTGGATAAGTTGGTTCCAAAAAGATTTGTAGGGGTTCGTTTTCTTAATAATTGTTGCCATTGAAAAATCCTCCAATTAAATCGTTAAAGTCACAGCCATTTTTATCTTCGTCCGTCCATCGGAAAAACCGTAATGATCCCGCAACTCCCGACAACATTGTTGCCGCCAGTTGCTCACCTAATGCCCCCGGTTGATCGTTGTCGAATCCAATGAATACTTCCCGCCCTCGAAACGAATTGCACCACTCGTTTTTGAAAACGTTGACCCCCGGAGCAGCCACGACAATCCCCTTAGCGTGCGATTTGGTCCGCAACCATTCAAGGGCGATTGCATCCCACGGACCTTCGCACAAGAAAACAGGCTCATTTTCCCGTTCAGTGTCCGCTAGCACGTCCGCCCGAAAAAGTCCCGACTGGCATCTTGGTGCGGATTTTATTTTTTCCTTGGGATGGTACCAAAGCAAATTGATAAATTGGCCATTGAAATCGAAAAGTGGAAGGGTGAACAATGATCCTGACCAACCAAACCCGAAACCTTCAAACGCTTCCGGTGGAAGGTTCCGACTTTTAGCCAACCGGTTCTTTTCTTCTTCCGTGAAACCCTCACGCAGCGTGGTCGAAAAATGTTTGAGGAGGGAGAAATAATTTCCCCGTTCGCCGCATACCTTGCAATCGTAAACTACTTTTTCAGAGCTTAAATAAAAATGCTTTTGCTTGTCACAGAACGGACACGTGCCAACTAATTCACCTCCGCTTTTGCTGGTGATGACCAGCCCCAACTTTTCCAAAAACCAAAGTCGATTGTCCTTTTCAACCATTGGATTTTCCTTTCGTTAAAAAAATATCACTTATAATTTCATGAACGCCTATAGGTTTAATTTTGAAATTTTCAATCCATCGTTGCACTTCCTTCCAATTGAAAAGCAGCTTTCCGCCGAGTCTGTACGTCGGAAGCGGGCTGACTGAGTCAGTCACCCAACCCCGGAGCGTGCGGGGTGATAGGCTCAACTTTTTGCTAAGACCTTTTAAATCGATAAAGTCCAAATTGTCGTTGTTTGTTGATTTCATGGTTGCCTATATGGTAGTATGAATTTTAAAATCGTACCAAGGGAACTATGGCACCTTTCTAGTTCCTGGTCCCTGTCGTCAAATTATTTTGGGTAGAAATGAAAAGGAATTACGACTTTAAGCTTAAGCTGGTTCCGTTTGAGCTATTGGCCCTCTCTTCTCTTCTCAAGGGTTGGACCAATCCGGAAATGTTTTCGAAGAAATCAAAAGATTGGGAATACAAAATCCCCATTTTTAGAAATGCGGCTTATGCTGAACAAGGGAGCGGAGGCTTTGAACGTGTTCCCCATGAGATAGTCCAGGATGAATTGGAAGTAGTGGTCCAAACGGTGGAAATACTTTTTAGTACCATTACACAGAAAGGTGACGCTGCTACATTATCCGGAGACAACATTACTTATCAGGTGTGCACGAAGAACCATGCAATGTCTTCCATTGCTCGTCCACTTCCAATTCCGAAGCGTTTTGTTGGACGTATCCTTGACCACTTGAAAAGGACGTCCCTAAAGAAACAAGGCAAGATTTCCATTTCTTTTCAAAAAGCGGAAGATTGGAAGCTGGAAGATGAACTCCACACCCTTGCTATTAAAATAACGGCTGGGAGGTTGGGATATAGCCCCAAAGGGATTGATAAAATGATAAAAAGGCCACGGAGAATGAAAGAAATCTCTTTCGGTCAAAAATTACTTCAAAGTATTTTTATAGATTTATGCGCCAAATCCTATGAAGAAAAATTTCTTGAAGAAAAGGCTTGGATTTTGGATGGTCTGATTTTGTCCGATTATCCTCCTATTGCTTTATATTATTTAGCTCAAATTGCTCACGGTCTGGTTATTCCCGAAGGCATCACAACCGGCTTATGCGGTAGATCGGAAATTGAAAAGCTCATTCAAGTTATTTGTCCTGAATGGTCAATTTCTAATAAAGGCCCTTTTTCGGACGCATTCTATAAGCTAGTTGATCCAGCATCGCCATGTACCGCCATGTTTTCTCCCGGTTGATTTCAGCCATCCATTTTGCCAGCGGAGTTCCGGCAGACTGCGCCTGAAGAATTTGGGCCTGCAGCGAAAATTCGGCCAGGTGGCAATTGCTGACAGTGTCGTTGCATTGGGGGATGGGAATAAATTTTGTTTCTGGAGATGCCCCGTGCATTGCGGCTGACAAGATGGGGTGTTTCCAAATCTGTTTCGGGACCATCGCCACCGCCGGTTGAAGCATGGCCAGTTCCCCCACCACGTATGGCAGAGACGAAGTGAGCTTTCGAGCAACTGTGATGTAGTCGTGGTTTTTTTCGGATCGGATACTGAATTTGCACCAATTTGTAACGGCGATCTTTTCCAGAAATGGCCGGGATTGCGGATGCGTGGGAAGATGGAGCTTTTCTGAAATAAAAAGCCCCGCCGCGAGTAAACCCCCGTCGCTCACCGGCTGAATGCCCACGTCCGGGAAAAAATCAGGGGAATTCCGGCCTTCGGCTTCATACCGGACCCGGTAGCGGTTCCAGGCGTCCCCGTTTTTAAACCGTGCGGGGATGGGTTCATTATTTGCCCAGCTTAAATTTTCCGCACTGGCGTAAATCAAGAGGCCGTGACCGGGGCGGTATTGTTTTCCGATCAGGGGGATGGGGGGCTGGAACGGCCATGCCCACTCAGGGGTTCCGTCGAAGGTTGCTTGAAATCTTCTGATCAGTTCTTTGGTTTCCATTTTATCCCGGTAAAAAGAAAGGAGCGTCAAACCACGACTGCTTCCGAGACCCCCGCCAAGGGGTACCACAAAACAGCCGATGGCCGACGCTCCAAAACTGGAGCGCGGTCCAAGCGACTGCTTTTGTGGTTCAAGAGCCAAAGGCTCAAGTTGGCGGTTTCTCAGAAAGCAGAAAACTTGACGCGCACGCGTCTATTCAATTTTTAAATTCGTGTCAGCATTATCTCCCAATAATAAACATGGCTTGATTTTACCTCATGGTATGGAAGATGCCAATGGGTATTTTTATGAATAAAGAAACTGGCCTATCCGGTTCACCCTCGTCGAACCAAATGAACACGAATAATGAAAGAGAGCCGCGACTGTGAGAGAGCCGGGTTTCTTTTCCAGATGATTGCCAAACCGGATTTGACATTTCCTTCGATTATCCTTACCCTATAGATAATCATTTGCGGGACAAATCATCGATGGCAAAAGAGGCATTGGCAAGGATCAAGATTAACGATACGCTCAAGAAGGCCGGGTGGCGGTTCTTCGATGAGCCATCTGGTAAAGCCAATGTTGTCCTCGAACTTCATACACGTGCCAGCCTAAAGGATTGGGAAGGCCTGGGGCCGGATTTTGAAAAAACCAAGTCTGGCTTTGTTGATTTCCTGCTTCTGGACGATCAGAACTTCCCACTCGTCGTTTTGGAGGCCAAACGGGAGGAAAAGAACCCGCTCGACGGCAAGGAACAAGCCCGCCGCTACGCCCAGCGTCTTAACGTCCGTTTTGTCCTTCTTTCCAATGGCAACCTTCATTATTTCTGGGACACTGAAACCGGCAACCCACAAATTATCACCACCTTCCCCACCCAGGAATCCCTTTTACTCCATAAAAGTTTCAAGCCCAATCCCGATCTTCTGGTTAAAGAGCCGATGGAACGCGATTACATCATCCTCACCCAGAAGCCCGATTATCAATCCGATCCCCGCTGGCGGGATGAATCGCAGCAAGCCGCCTTTTTAAAGGATAATGGCCTGCGGATGCTCCGGGATTATCAGCTTCGAGCCGTGCAAAAAGTCCAAAAGACCGTCGGCCAGGGTAAGAGCCGGTTCTTGTTGGAAATGGCCACGGGCACAGGCAAAACGCTGGTGGCCGCCGCCGTTATTAAACTTTTCTTACGCACCCACAACGCCCGGCGGATCCTTTTCCTCGTGGACCGGATCGAACTGGAAAACCAGGCCTACAAAGCTTTTAAAAATTACCTCAAAATCGATTATCAAACCGTCATCTACAAACAAACCAAGGACGACTGGAAAAAGGCAGAAATCGTCGTTACCACCATTCAAAGCCTGCTCGTTAATAACAAGTACCGCGATCTTTTTTCGCCTACTGATTTTGATCTGGTCGTTTCCGACGAGGCCCACCGCTCCATCGGCGGCAACTCCCGCGCAGTTTTTGAATATTTCATCGGCTATAAATTGGGCCTGACCGCCACGCCCAAGGACTATCTCAAGAACATCAAGAAAATCGGCGACTTCGACCCCCGCGAAGTCGAACGCCGCATCTTACTGGATACTTATAAAACCTTCGGCTGCGACTCGGGGGAACCGACGTTCCGTTACAGCCTGCTCGACGGCGTCCGGGATAAGTGGCTGATCAACCCCATCGTGATTGACGCCCGCACGGAGATTACCACCCAACTTTTAAGCGAAAAAGGCTACGCCGTACCCGTGATAGACGACGATGGCAACGAGGGCGAGGAAATCTTCACCCATCGGGACTTTGAACGGCGGTTCTTATCCGACGAGACCAACCGTATCTTTTGCCAGACCTTTTTACAGCACGCCCTCAAGGACCCATTGACCGGAGAAATCGGCAAAACCCTGATCTTTTGCGTCAGCCAGAACCACGCCGCCAAGATTACCCAACTATTAAACAAAATGGCTCACGCCCTTTATCCCAACAAATACAATTCCGATTTTGCCCTGCAAGTCACCAGCCGCATCCAAGACGCCCAGACCTTTACCATGAACTTTGCCAATAACAATCTCAACGGCCATACCCGGTTTAACGACGAAGTACCCGGCTACGGGTCCGCCAAGACCCGTGTCTGCGTCACCGTCGGCATGATGACCACCGGTTACGACTGTGAGGACATTTTGAACCTCTGCATGATGCGTCCGATCTTTTCTCCTCAGGACTTTGTCCAGATCAAAGGACGCGGTACGCGAAAATTTGAATTCACCTACCGCCGCAAACTCCCCGACGGTTCCAGCGAGGAAATCAAAACACCCAAAGAGCGATTTAAACTCTTTGATTTCTTCGCCAACTGCGAATACTTCGAAAAGAAATTTCCTTACGACCAGGTGATCCAACTTCCCGCGATTACCAAGCCCGGCATTCCGCCCATCGGTCCCCAGCCGCCCGGCCTGCCGGATTATACCAACGTCAATCCCGACCCGATAAAGACGCTGGAGGAAACGCCCATAGGCCTTCAGGGCATGCGGGTGGATCGCGAACTTTTTGGCCGGTTTGAGGAACGCATTAAAGAAGATCAATTTGTTTCTCAAAAGGTGGCCGAAGGCGACTTTCCCGCCGCCGAAATGTACATCCTCCAGGAAATCTTCAATAAACCCGAAGAATATTTCAACCTGGATAAACTCCGAAAATCCGTCTCCGTCGACCGAAGGCTTAGCCTGCGGGAAATCCTGGAAAAGATTTTTGGCTATATCCCCTTCTTTAAGTCCAAAGACCAGTTGCTGGAGGAGGAATGCGATAAATTCGTCTCCATCTTCAACCCGACGCCGTCGGAGGCAATGGCGATTAAAAACATCCTGCGGTCGTACATCACCGATACCGACCTGCGGGGCATCATGGAAACCAAACACTTCGCCAAACTCGCCACGCATCCGGCCTTCGGCGATTTTGAACAACTCGATCCCCGCTGGCGGAAGGTGATACCGGAGTATGTGAAGGATTATGTGGGTCTAAATAAGTTTATATAAGGAGTTGATATGTCCAGAACACAAATAAAGAAAGAAAACCAGCCATCGAAAGCGTTCAAATCAAAATATCTATTTCCCAGAGTTTCAATACAAGAAGCAATTAAAGTTCCGATGATGCTTAAAGACAAGAATGGCGGAAATCCATGGCCACCCACTGATTTAGCGAACGCAATGAATGTTCGGTTTAAAACAAACTCATTTTTTTATATCACGGCTGGTTCAAGAGATTATGGTTTCACGATAGGAACAAAATTTAGCAAAACAATTTCTTTGAGTGAGGTAGGACGAAAATTAGTATATGCCGGTAACTCAGCAACAGAAAAAGAAATAAAATCAAATTCCTTTCTTAAGATCGAAGTTTTTAAGAAGGTATTCGAATATTACAAGGGGGGTAATCTTCCGGAAATGAAATATTTGAGCAACACATTAGAATCTCAGTTCAAACTTCCGAAAGATACACACGAAGAATTTTCAAAAATATTCAAAGCCAATTGCGATTACTTAGGAATAGGAACTTCAATAGATAAAACACCTCTGCAAAATGGAGAAAGCCAAGCACAAAAAGCAGAAGTTATTACGATGGCTGAACCTGAAAAAAATACAGGCTTAACATGTTTCGTTATCATGCCTTTTAAGGAAAGAGATTCTAGGCATTCGGAAGGTTTCTTTAATGAAGTACTTCAAAGTTTGATTGTTCCTGCCGGTCGTAATGCCGGTTTTAAAGTTACTACGGCGAACCGACAAGGCAGCGATGTTATACAATCAACGATTATTAATGACCTACTGAATGCGGATTTGGTTTTGGCTGATTTAACCGAGCACAATCCAAATGTTTTATTTGAATTGGGTATGAGAATGGCCCATGATAAACCTATCGTTCTCATTCGTTCTAAAGGAACATCGGCAATATTCGACGTTGATAATATGTTGAGAGTATTCGATTATGATGCTAATTTATGGTCAACTACCATTGAAAAGGACATTCCAAAATTATCAGATCATATTAAAGCTTCCTGGGGTGCTCGTGATAGCGATAAGACATATTTGAAGATTTTAAAAGGCCAAGGCCAAACTAAATAAATCCTATGCTTGACATTGACACACGCCGCCGCATCGACAATTGCCGGGATATTCTCGTGGGCAAGGTCCCCGACCCCAAAAGCCAGGTGGAGCAGATCACTATTGCCCTGATTTACAAGTTTATGGACGATCTGGATAAGCAATCTATCGAATGGGGCGGCAAGCCGTCCTTCTTTGTCGGGGATTTTGGCAAATACGGCTGGTCGAATATCTTCGATCCCCGGATCGGCGGGTTTGAGCTGTTAAATCTCTACGCCGAAGCGCTCGTCAAGATGAACCACAATCCGAATATTCCCCAACTCTTTCGCGATATCTTTAAAAATGCCTTTTTACCCTACCGCGACCCGGAGACGTTAAAAAGCTTTTTAAAGGAAATCAGCCAATTCTCCTACAGCCACAGCGAGCAGTTGGGCAACGCCTACGAATATCTCCTTTCGATCATGAGCAGCCAGGGTGACGCCGGGCAATTCCGCACGCCCCGGCATATTATCGACTTTATCGTTCAGATCGTCGCACCCCAGAAGCATGAAACCATCCTCGACCCGGCCTGCGGGACGGCGGGGTTTCTCATCAGTGCTTTTAAATACATTTTACAAACCAATCCCAAGCTGACCCCCGATCATAAAAAACGTTTACTAACCGCCTTTGTCGGCTACGATATTTCCCCCGACATGGTCCGCCTGTCTCTGGTCAACCTGTACCTGCACGGCTTTGCCGATCCGAAAATCCACGAATACGACACCCTGACCAGTCTGGACCGCTGGGACGAATCTTTTGACGTGATCCTGGCCAATCCGCCCTTCATGTCGCCCAAGGGCGGTATCCGACCGCACAACCGCTTTTCCATCCCGGCCAAACGCTCGGAAGTCCTTTTTGTCGATTATATCGCCGAGCATTTAAACCCGTCGGGCCGGGCCGGAATCATCGTCCCCGAAGGAATTATCTTCCAATCCCAGAACGCCTACAAGCAATTGCGAAAGATGCTTGTCGAAAATTGCCTCTGGGCGGTCGTGTCCCTGCCCGCCGGAATATTTAAACCGTATAGCGGCGTTAAGACCAGTATTCTCTTAATGGATAAAAACCTCGCCAAACGGACAAAAGATATTCTCTTTGTCCGGGTAAGTTCCGACGGCTTTGACCTGGGCGACCAGCGGCGGGAGAACCCGGATAAAAACGACCTGCCGGAAGCGGAAAAGATTTTACGAGAGTACCGGCAAACAATTGATAAACCCAAAAAGCTTCCCGCTGATGGATTAGGGCTTGTTGTTCCCAAATCGAAAATCATGGCGTCCGATGATTGCAGCCTGTCGGGGGAACGGTATCGGGAGAATTTCACTGTTCTTAATCATAAATGGCCGGTAGTCGAACTCGGTGGCCTATGTGAAACAGTTACCGGAGGAACCCCGGCGACAAACATAAAGGAGTATTACGAAGGCGGAACCATCCCCTGGCTTAGAAGTGGTGAGGTTTCACAAGGTTCTATTGAAAAATCAGAGCTTTTCATTACGAAATCGGGCTTGGACAATTCGTCCGCTAAAATCTTACCCATCAATTCCGTTTTGGTCGCCCTTTACGGCGCAACGGCGGGAAAAGTTGGCATCTTAAAGTCAGAGGCTGCAATCAATCAAGCGATTTGTGGAATACTTCCGAACGAAAGAGTCTCACCTGATTTTCTATATTGGGTACTATCGCAAGAAACAGCCAATCTGGTTAAATTGACAACAGGTGGGGCACAACAAAACCTCTCTCAAGGAATTGTCAGGAGGCTAAAAATCCCTCTTCCACCGTTGGAGGTTCAGCGGGCGATTGTGGCGGAGGTGGAAGGTTACCAGAAGATCATCGACGGCGCCCGTCAGGTCGTCCAGAATTACAAGCCTGCCCTTCCCCTCGATCCCGCTTGGCCGTTGGTGGAGTTAGGGGAAATGGCGAAGAATCTGGATGGAAAAAGAAAACCAGTGACGAAATCAGACAGAAATTCGGGGAAATATCCCTATTACGGCGCTTCTGGCATAGTTGATTATGTAGACGATTATATATTCGATGAAGACTTGTTGCTGATTTCGGAAGATGGCGCTAACCTTTTAAGCAGGTCCACCCCAATAGCTTTTTCTGTCAATGGAAAAGTGTGGGTGAATAATCATGCCCATGTTCTTCGTTTCACAGACAAGGCCACGCAGTTATATGTAGAAATGTACTTGAACGGTATCAATATCGAGCTTTACGTGACGGGTTCAGCCCAACCAAAACTCAACCAGGAAAACCTGAATCGAATTTTAATCCCTCTTCCCCCTTTCGACGTCCAAAAGGTAATCGTCACGAAGATCGAGGAGGAGCAAGGCCTGGTGGCGGCCAACCGGCGGCTGATCGATCTTTTCGAGCAAAAGATCAAGACCCGCGTTGCGTCCCTCTGGGAAGGAAAATAATACCAAGGGTATTCCTTCGTTCTGATTTGCTTCGAAGGCTTTTTTGATTTCTCAACCAGCAGAATTGGGTGCGCCTGGGGTGCGGCGGGCTTCTTCGATTTGCCTCATTTTGCCACATTCTGCAACTTTGATAAAATGGTGTAATCTTATAACTGTCTACAAGATAAGCAATTATATCGTTTTTTCAGTACCGCCTCATAACCCGGAGGTCACAGGTTCAAATCCTGTCCCCGCTATTGCCGCAACACTTTTAGGGACAGACACTTATGTCTGTCCCTTTTTGTTTGGCCGGACGCATTTGCAACTAATTTGCAACTAGCCCAACCTTCGCACTTTGGCCTCTCTGACCCCGCTGGCGTGGTCGGCAATGCGGTTTTTTACCCAAAGGTCTTCACCACAAAATCGCTTCGTCAC
>JBAZZQ010000016.1:0-63530 GCA_041658725.1 Phycisphaerae bacterium
GCTTTTGGAATCATTACCGTGCTATCCGAAAAAAACCGGGACGCGGAAAAATTGGAAGATTATAGCGGTCTAGCCTGGCGAAGACCCGTCGTGGCGGGAATATTTACCGCCATGCTGCTTTCATTGGCTGGAATCCCGCTGACGGCGGGTTTCGTGGGGAAATTTTTCATCCTCCGAGCCGGAGTGGGGTCCGGTTTGTGGCTGCTGGTAATCACTCTGGTGATCAACAGCGCCATTGGCCTATTTTATTATCTTCGAGTGATCGCAAAAATGTATCAACGACCCAGCAAGCAGGAAATTGACGAACAAGAATTGCCGTTGACAGGTTGCATTGCACTTTTAATCCTGACGTTGCTGTTGATCTGGCTTGGCGTTTATCCTTCAATGTTTATTCAGATAATTGACGGCACGGTTGCAAATGTGTTTTAAGAGGCACGACCGTAAGGGAGTGTTCTTCTTGCCCGTGCCTTCTCTTTCTGTCATAATGGCTGATCGTAATCCCGGCCACTATGCTGATAAGGAGATTTCAATGAGTACGAATGTCGTCGAGCAAATTAAAAAGACCGCCGACGGGGTCTATCAAAAAATAATCCAGGGCAATAAACCCACCATGAAACTGCCCATTCGAGCCTTGAACAATGTGCGATATTCCCCGGAGGAAGGCTATCTGCAGATGCAGAACAAAAACAAGGTGCGAACCCTGACAGTCAATACGGTCAAGAGTTTCGCCCAGACTCTTCGGATGATGGCGCTTTCCAAAGAAATGGTCGAAAATGACAAGCATGCCACCAAACGGGAGGCCTACTACATCAGTAAGAACTGGGAAGAAGCCAAGTTCCTGGAACAGCCGGAATCCGACGCCGTCATGGACGACATCGAAGCCATGCTCGAAGTAACCCGCGAACACATGCGGTTTCGACCGGAAGAGCACGGCGGAGCGGTAGCCGGCAGATTGATTGTGGTTGACCGAGACCGAAAAACGAAAGAAAAAATCGAAATCGACTGCAGCCGCCTGGGGTCCGGGGCTTATACGGTTCCCTCATCCGTCGAGCACCTGGGATTTCGGACCAAGGCCAAATTTGTCCTCGCCATCGAGACCGGAGGTATGTTCGACCGGCTGGTGGAGGAGGGGTTCTCCGATGATTTTAACTGCATTATGATCAGCATGGGCGGTGTGCCCTCCCGGGCCTGCCGGAGATTTATCCGGCGACTGGCCGATGAGCATAAAATTCCCGTCTACGCATTTACCGACGGCGACCCCTACGGCTACATGAATATCTATCGAACCCTCAAGGTCGGATCGGGAAATGCCGCACATCTGAACCAATTCTTCTGCGTCCCGCAAGCCAGGTATCTGGGCGTGACTCCGCAGGATATTATCGATTACAAACTGACGACGCACGAACTCAAGGAGCAGGACGTCAAGCGGGCACTGGACGCCATTAAAAATGACCCATTCGTCCAACACTACAAATCCTGGCAAAAGGCTCTGGAACAAATGCTCAAAATGAAACAACGTGTCGAGCAGCAGGCCTTCGCCAAGCACAGCTTGGAATTCGTAGCCAAAACCTACCTTCCCAACAAACTAAAAAACCCTGAAAAATTCCTACCGTAGGGGCGGGGCTTGCTCCGCCCTCTGCTTGGCCGTAGCGTTTGGCTTACTTTTGAAAAATTCCCCAATCAAATCCTTGTTTGCAAAGGCCAAAAGTCATATACTAAACGCTTTCCGGTAGCCGGATGAAACATTGACAAGATATCACGTTGCGGTTTTGGAGGCTTTCATGAGTATTGAAGTTGGGAAAATTCGTAATCTGGTACTGATTGGACACGGCAGCACGGGCAAGACGACCCTCGTCGAATCTCTCTTGCACAAGACGGGGGTTATTCCCCGGACGGGAACGGTCGAGCAGGGCAATACCGTGTGCGACTTTGACGAGCTGGAAAAAGAGCGAAAACACTCGATCGACTCCGCCGCCGTCTGGTTCGATTATAAAGGGACCAGGATCGATTTGATTGATACCCCCGGCTACCCGGATTTTATCGGTCAGGCCCTGACGGGGCTTCTAGGAGTGGAAACCGCTTTCGTGGTTGTTTCTGCGGTGACCGGAATTGAAGTCAATACCCGAAAGATGTTTGCCGCAGCCGGCGATTACGGTCTGGCCCGGGTGATCGTAATCAATAAGATCGATCATGAGAATATCGACCTGGCCAGCGTGGTCAATACGTTGCAGGAAACCTTCGGAAAGAACGTTTTGCCATTGAACCTTCCCGCCAACGGTGGAAAGACCGTCGTAAATTGCCTGGCCGCCGCCAGCGGGACCGCCACCGACTTTGGCGATGTCGAAGAAGCCAAAATCGCTCTGATGGAGGCCGTGGTGGAATCCGATGAAACCATGATGGAGCGTTATCTTGGTGGCGAGACCATCGGCGAAGCCGAATTGGCCTCCGCGCTGAAAAAGGCCATGGTCGCCGGGGCGGTCGTACCCATCATCTTTACGTCCGCCCGCACCGACGCGGGAATCCCGGAACTGCTGGATTTGATCGTGAATATCTGCCCCAGCCCGGCGGAAGGATTGAAACGAAAACTCACAATCGGCGAAGGCGAGAACGCGAAAGAGGAAATGATTGAACCCAAGGTCGATGGTCCACTCGTCGGGCAGGTCATCAAGTCCTATTCCGACCCGAAGAGCAATATCAAATATTCCCTGATTCGCCTTCATAGCGGATCGATCAAGTCCGATACCACATTTCTGATCGACGAGGAGCGAAAAGGCGTTCGAGCCGGCCACGTGTTCCTGATTCGCGGCGCGGAAAATCATGAAGTTCCCGAAGCCTCGGCCGGGATGATCTGCACCCTGGCCAAGATCGAAGAATTGCACATCGGACACCTCATTCACTCCGGCAAACCCGGAAAACTTCCGATGGTCCCCGTGCCCGTTCCCATGTTTTCCCTGGCCATCGAGCCCAAGACCCGAGGGGATGAAACCAAAATCAGCGGTGCCCTTTCCCGGCTTTCCGAAGAGGATAGAACGTTCAAATCCACTCGCGATCGGCAAACCAACGAAACCGTAATTTCCGGCATCGGCGATTTGCATCTTCGCGTCATACTGTCCAAAATGGAACATCGGTTCAAACTCGAAGTAACGACCAAGGTCCCGAAAATTCCATATCGCGAAACGATTACACAGTACGCGGAAGGCCACTACCGGCACAAAAAGCAGACCGGCGGGTCAGGCCAGTTCGGCGAAGTATACCTGAAGGTCGAGCCGATGGATCGCAACGCCGGCTTTGAGTTCGTCGATGAAATTTTCGGTGGGACCATTCCCGGCCAGTACCTTCCCGCCGTCGAAAAAGGCGTGCATGACCTTCTCGAAGAAGGCGCGGTAGCTGGTTTTCCCATCCAGGACATACGAGTCCGAGTCTATGACGGAAAGCACCATCCGGTAGACAGCAAGGAAGTCGCCTTCCGCATTGCCGGTAAATATGCCGTAAAAGAAGCCATCTCCAAGGCCAAACCAGTGCTTCTGGAGCCGGTGGTAACAATCGAAGTAACCGTCCCCGCCCAGTTCGTCGGTGATATCACAGGCGACCTTTCCGGTCGACGTGGTCGAATCCTCGGCCAGGACATGCTGCCCGGAAACATGGCCGTCATCAAAGCCCAGGTTCCTCTATCCGAAGTCGCTCAATACAATTCCCAATTGCGATCCGTAACCGGCGGTCAGGGCAGTTATTCGATGGAACTATCCCACTACGACATCGTCCCACCCAACATCCAGCAGGAAGTGGTCAAACACTACAAACCCAAACCGGGCGAAGTGGAAGAAGAATAAAATTAAAGGGATGTGGGCTTTGGGTTTCTTGCTAAAGGCCAAAGTCTAAATCCTAAAGCTTGTTTTGAGCGGGGCGGGAAATTTGTTCCTTCTATGCCTGGGGTAACGATCCATATAAATTCACTGTTCCTGTTTTTTTATGGAACAATTCAGATCAACAAACCACACACAATGCTTCGCACGCAAATTTTTTAGTTGATGCCGGCGGCCAGCATAAAAGATTACGTAAAATGAAAAAGGATTTATTTTCAAAAATTTGCCATGTGTCGGAGTCATTAAGGTAGAGTAATAGCTATGGCATCGATCGATCCAACACAGTTAAGCAATTGGTTTCAGGCGTATAGCGACCGATTGGCGTTATATGCTCGGCAATGGCTGGACGCAGCTTTGGCCGACGACGTTGTCCAGGATGTTTTTCTGCGGATGGTATCGCTGCGGACGCAGCCGTCGAATATACCGGCGTGGCTATTCCGGTCGGTTCGAAATGCGTCTCTAACCCAAATCCGGTCGCGGAAACGGCGCCGGCTGCATGAGGAACAACGAACAACGCAGCAGCCAGCCTGGTTCGAGCCTCAACCCGACGAGCCGATTAGTTCTGGTAACGTTCAAAGTGCGCTTGAATTATTACCCCATGAACAGCGGGAAATTGTGATCCTGAAAATCTGGGGAAACATGACGCTTCAGGAAGTAGCCGATATCGTCGAGCAACCCATTTCGACCGTTTTCAGCCGATATCGCTCGGCGCTGGCCGCCCTGCGTCGGATTATGGAGAAAAGCAATGCAAAATGAACCGCAATTAACATCGGTAGAACTTGAAATTGAAGCCGCCTTCGGCGGCCTCCAACCGGCCAAATCATTCATCGACCGAGACAAGCTGATGTTTCAGGCGGGTCAGCGATCCATTCACAACCGCACCTGGATGTGGCCCATTACAACGGCATTGTTGACTCTTGCACTGGTTTTTTCATTAACCCTGCGAACCAGACCGCAACCAACGGAACGTATCCAGATGACAACCGATATATCTAACCCATCCAGCCAATCAATTCGGCAAAGCGAATTTAGTTATCTCAAAATCAGGAACAAAGTATTTACCAAAGGGATTGACGCCTTACCCGTACAGGAGCAGTCGTCGCCCGCGAATAACGAACCGCTTCCGACAATCATGAATGAATTAAAATTTGAAGACAGTTAATTTAATTGGAAAGGGATTTAATCATGACAAGAACATTCTTGCTTTTAATTCTGACGGTAACTTTTCCAGCGCTAGCCCAACAAACTCAAAAAGCCCAACAGGAAAAAATGCCGGTAATCCAATTAACGATTCGCCCCGCCGCCGAACCTCGACCCGCGTTGAAATACCAATTCCTGCCCCCAGTACTTGATGAAACTCCCGGAAATGCCGCACTTCTTTATCATACAGCCATAGAGATCGTTTCCAATGCAGACCAAAAAGAAAAAAATAAAAAAATAAAGGATTGGGTCGATTTACCCCTGAATAAACTTCCGTCTTCCAAGGAAGTCGATGAATTGACTGCTTATAAAGCCGCAATGCCGTACATCGAATTGGCATCTCAGCGGGAAAGATGCGATTGGGAACGCCCCATGTCTGAAGGCTTTAATCTCGATCTTCCTGATTTAAGCTCCATGCGTTCAATCGCAAGATATGTTGCTCTTCAAACCCGAATGCAAATATCCAAAGAGCATCTCGGTACAGCAATTCACACTCTTCAGACCGGATTTTCCATATCAAGGCACATTGCGGATGGTTCCACAGTGATTTGTGATTTAGTTGGAATAGCAATAGGTGATATGATGCTCAAACAAGTAGAACAATTAATCCAGGCTCCCGGCGCGCCGAATTTTTACTGGGCATTAACCAGCCTGCCATGCCCATTTGTTAACATCCACAGGAGTATCCAACAAGAATCATTTGTTCTTTACAGGACATATCCTTTTCTACTCGACCTGGAAACTAAACCACCCACCCTGCAGCAATACCATACGCTAAACGATGTATTGGTGCGAATTGTAACGGTGACTACAGAAACTTCGCAAAAGAAATTGACTGATATGGCCATCAAGGATGATTATCCCAACGCCAAACGATATCTTATCGAGCAAGGAAAATCCTCCCAACAGGTCGAGGCGATGCCGGCTTTACAGGCGGTCCTAATCTATTATGTCCGCACTTACGAGAATGCAAGAGATGATATATTCAAGTGGTTCAATGTTCCTTATTGGCAGGGGCGGGACGGCGTGGGACAGGAGGAACAGCAGATCGATAAACTTATAAAACAGGTACCGAATAATAAATTTCTGGTTTTGGCGCGTTCGTTTGGCCGGTTCTACTTTATAGCCACAAATCTTGATCGTCACATCGCAGCCTTACGATGTATTGAAGCGGTCCGACTGTTCGCAGCTGCACATAATAACAAATTACCCAACTCATTGAACGACATCACGGAAGTTCCCATTCCAAACGATCCGATGTCGGGCAAGCAATTTGTTTATACGGTTAGCGGCAGTAAAGCAATATTGGAGTCATCCCCACCGCCCGGACACCCGGCTCATGATGGTATAAAGTACGAAATCACACTCGTACAATAAAATATCCCGCGAAAAACAGGAAAAGAAAAGGGTATGCCAGAATTTATTATGTCCGCCAAAAAAATCTTGCCGCAAAAATTTGCTTTTTCCCAGCCATGTGGTATCTTTAATATAGAAGGGGCAAATCTCCTGCCTGCTCTTTACAAGAATTTCTTCTTATTCGTGTTCATTAGTGTAATTCGTGGTTAAAAAAATCTTTTTGGTCAAGAAACAGTACAGTTTTGGTCTACTTATTGATCGTTTCGCCGATTTTATCCGGTTCCAGCTTTTTAAAGAGGACTGCCGGTTCGGCCAGGGGATGTCCAGCGGGCAGGCCGGCGGCGGCTTGGCTCCAGTTGAAACAGTCGGGGCCTGTAAGATTCAGCATTTTGGCGGCTTTTTCGGCGGCGAAGGGGAGGAACGGCTGCATCAGGACTGTAAAAACCTTGATGGTTTGAATACAGGTATTGATGGTGACGGCGCAGTCGGCCAGATCGGTTTTTCGGCTGGCCCAGGGGGCTTTGGCGTCGAAATATTTGTTGGCTTGTCGGGCGGCGGACATTAATTCCTCCAAAGCGGATCGGAAGGAATATTTTTCGATTAGTGAGCCGATTTTATCCGGCAACTCGGCAAGCATTTTTAAATGTTCACGGTCGATGTCTTTTAGATTTTCAGCCGCCGGGACTTTGCCTTCGAAATAACGCTGGGCAAAGGTCAAAGACCGATGAAAAAAGTTTCCAAGTGCAGCCACGAGTTCCTCATTGTTGTGGCGTAAAAAATCGTCAAACCCGAAAGCGGTCCGCTGGGTTTCCGGAGCGATGGCGGTCAGGTAATATCGCAAGGGGTCAGGATCGTATTGACTGAGATAGTCATTGATCCAGACGGCGGTGCCTCGGCTTTTGGACATTTTTTCGTCTTCCTTGCCGGGCATCTGGAAATTCAAAAAACAATTGGCGACGACATAGCTGGGCAGTTGAAACGTGCCTTCGGCCATGAGCATGGCCGGCCAGATGATGGCGTGGAAAACGGTGTTGTCCTCGCCGATGAAATGAACAATCTGGGTATCGGGATTTTTCCAATACTCTTCGTATTTTTTCCAATCGCCGAAACGTTCCTGACAGTAGCGAGCGGTGAACGAGACATACCCGATAGGGGCGTCGAACCAGACGTACAGGACTTTGCCTTTGGCGTCTTCGTCGTCGAGCGGAAGCGGGACGCCCCACTCCAGATCGCGGGTGATGGACCGCGCGGGCAGGGGCTGATCGAGCAGTCCTTTGGCGAAATTGACGACAACGGTCCGCCAGTCGGTTTTACTATCGAGCCAGTCGCGTAATGGCTGGCGAAATTTATCGAGTTCAAAAAACCAGTGAGTGGTTTCACGGACTTCGGGTTTGGTGCCGGTGATGACGCTGACCGGATTAATCAAAAGCTGCGGATCGGTCGTTTTACCGCAGTTTTCGCACTGATCGCCCAGGGCATCGGCGGCTCCGCAATGGTAGCATTTTCCTTTGACGTAGCGGTCGGGCAGAAACATCTTAGCCTGGGTATCGTAAAGCTGTTTGGTTTTCCGTTTTGAAAGATATCCGTTCTCAAGGGCTTTGGTAAAAAAATGCTGGCTGAAAGAGGTGTGAAGTTCGACATCGTTCGGGCTATGCGTTCCGCCGTAGATGTCGAAATAAATGCCCAAGCCGTCGAAAGCTTTTTTCTGCTCGGCGTTATAATGGGCGACGATTTCGGGCGGGAGTTTATTTTCCTTCCGCGCGGATAGCGTAATGGGCACGCCGTTGTCATCGCTGCCGCACACGAAAAGGATTTCGTTGCCTTTGGCTCGATGGTATCGGACGAAAATATCTGCCGGCAGATACGCTCCTGCGATATGTCCCACGTGCAGGTGTCCGTTGGCGTAGGGTAATGCTCCGGTAACCATGAAACGTTTAGCCATGTTGCTTATTATGCCTCACTTTATGCGACGTCCAATTTCCAAAGATAGCTCCGATCGTTCCGAGGAAGATGTATTCGACGGAGAGAATTCTCGCCAGACCATTGGGGGCGATGTGCAGAATCGATTCCAGCCCCGGCGGCCGGTCGGGATGAAACCATGTGTAGATATAGGCGATAAAAGCGACAATCGGAACGGCGAGAACCTGCCAGATTGGATGATCGTTTTCCGCGATTTGCTCTGCCGTCAGGGAGGCCAGATAGAAACCGACGATCGTGGCAAAGACGATCTGTCCTTTTCGGATGTTCGCGGCAAGAATGGCGATCAGAAAGAGGGCGAGAATGACCGTAATGACGATTCCACCCAGACCCTTTAACCAGAAAAGGCTCGAACGTTTTTTCTTCCCGGGTTCCGGACTGGCCGGTGGGGTCGAATTCTGGTGACTTTTGTTAAGCCATTGTTCGGTCAACATCGTTCCGATCAGAAGGACCGCCAGAACGACGGACCAGAGCAGGGTTTCCAGGGCGAGATTACCCCAGAGGTCCTGTGGGTGTTCAAGAGCTTTTCCCTCGGCCTGGAGGCGGACCATGACGTAATCCATTCCCGCCGTTTTAACGATGGGGATCGCCATTCCAACACAGGCGGCGAAAGTTCCGAACAGGGGAAGTCGGGCGTCGATGATGATGGATGCGAAGACTCCGACCGCCAGGAGCAGTCCGGTGATTCTGGCCAGAAAGAAAGCGTCATTCTCAACCAGTTGCAGACAAATGGCTCCGTATGGGTCCCAGGGTTTCAAGATCAAGGATCCCATAGACATAAATAACAACACCGAAATGGCGATACCCGTCCAAAAACGAGCACGCATTTTTACATCCAGGTGTCCCAAAACATAACGATTATCAATTTGCGCATTCATAATCATACAGGCTATCAAAATTGTGGCTGGTTCGCAATTAAGAAAACCCCGTTGTTTAAACAGGGAATATTGGTCGAGCAATCTTTTTTTGCTTGAACTTGGAAATAATTTAAGCTAAAAGTCATTATTCTCCCGGAGGCGTTCCGGCAGATTTTTTGTGTACGGATTAGCGAGATTCGACCGGCGTGAGATTTGTATTGATCGACAAGTTATTGCGAGTGGAGCGTGGGCGAACGGCCCGGGCGACCAAATCGCTATCGCTGGCGGAAGAATATCTGGCGGACCATTTTCCGTCCTTTCCGGTGTTGCCGGGAGTGCTGATGGTCGAAGCCATGGTGCAGACCAGCGCATGGCTGGTCCGCGTGACGCAGGATTTTTCGCACAGCGTGATCGTGCTGAGCGAGGTCAAAAATGTCAGTTACGGAAATTTTGTCGTTCCGGGCGATAAGATGGAAGTAACGTGCGAAGCGATCAATATCGAAGCGGCCGGCAGTAGTTTTAAGACCCAGTGCCTGGTGGACGGGCAATCGACCGCCAAGGCGAGAATTACGCTGGAGCATTATAATCTGGCCGATCGGTATCCCGGCTGGCAGGAGCAGGATCGGCAATTGATTGAGCATTTTAGGGCGCAGTTTAAATTGTTGTCGGGGCCTGAAGCCCTGACGGCATGAAGAATAAGAGTTTAATTTTATACAGAGTACCCATTTGTGGAGGTTAACCGTATGGGCTTAAGTCGTGATGAGATTTTTGAAAAAGTCCGCGAGACCCTGGTGGACGCTTTGGGAGTTGACGAAGACGAAGTAACGGATAAGGCGACCCTCACCGGCGATCTTGGGGCGGAGAGTATTGATTTTCTGGATATTGTGTTCCGGCTTGAAAAAGCGTTTGGGATTCAAATTCCCCGCGGGGAGTTGTTTCCGGATAATATCTTAAACAACGCGGAATTCGTGGAAAACGGCAAGTGCACGGCCAAGGGGCTGGAAGAACTCAAGCGTCGCATGCCTCACGCGGATTTTACGGAGTTTCAGAAAGACCCCGACGTAAATCACATGCCGGACCTTTTTACGGTAAAGACTATCGTCAACTATATTCAGAACAAAGTGAGCGCCGCCTAGTTTTTTCCGGGCGATTAAATTGAGTGATTGTGAATGAAACCGGTCCGAGTCGCTCGGGCCGGTTTTTTTAATTTTTAAAATTACCAAGCTTGATATAGAACTTCCCTTCATTTTTTGATAAAATGTTTCATCTTTCGGAAAAAAGGATAAGCCGCAAAATGCGTTGGATTTGGATAGATCGATTTGAAAAATTTGAGTCGGGCAAGGAAGCCTGGGCGATCAAAAATATAACCCTGGCCGAGGAGCATCTTGGCGATCACTTTCCCGGATACCCCGTGATGCCCGCGAGTTTGATCATCGAGGGCATGGCCCAGACGGCTGGGATTCTGGTGGGTGAAGCCCGTGGGTTTAAGGAAAAGGTGATCCTGGCCAAGATCGGGCGCGCGAAATTTTTCGACCAGGGTCTTCCGGGAGATCAGTTGAAATTCCAGGCGCAGATCATTTCCATCGACGACGCCTTCGCTCGGACCGAGGGTAAGGTGTGGAAAAACGGAAAAGTCTTCGCCGAAATCGAAATACTTTTTAGTCATATCGACCAGAACCTGGGCGGACGGAAATTTCCGAAGGAAAATTTTGTTTTTACGGATCAATTTCGACAACTGCTCAGGTCCATTGAATTGACCGCTAATAAAGGGCAAAGCGAGGTAAGCGCATGACGGCTAGACGTGTTGTGGTTACAGGATTAGGACCGATAAGCGCCATCGGAATCGGCAAGATCGCGTTTCTGGAGGGTTTGCGAAACGGGGTGGTTGGGATCGACCGGATCAGCGCGTTTGATCCGTCTGGTTTTCGCTCGCAGATCGCCGCCGAGATCAAAGATTTTCGTTGTGCCGATTATGTTCCCAAGAATTATCGTAAGAGCATCAAGGTAATGGCGCGGGATATTGAGTTGGCGGTGGCCGGAGCCGATCAGGCGGTGCGAGACGCAGGATTAGTGACGAAGGGAATAAATCCCGACGCGCCGCAGGTGGACCCGTCACGGCTTGGGGTGAACATCGGAGCCGGTTTGATCTGCGCCGACCTAAATGAGCTTTCGTATGCCTTGGCCGCCTCGGTGGGGGATGGAAAATTTTCCCTGGCCAAATGGGGTAAAGAAGGAATGAACAATCTGACCCCGCTGTGGCTTCTGAAATATCTGCCGAACATGCTGGCCTGTCATGTGACGATCGTTCACGACGCCCAGGCTCCTTCGAATACGATTACCTGCGCCGATGCCTCCAGCCAATTGGCTATCGGTGAGGCGTTTCGCACCATTGTTCGGGATTGCGCCGATATCTGTTTGTGCGGCGGGGTGGAATCTAAATTAAACCTGATGGGGTTGTTGCGGCAGGATTTGCTCGGACGGCTTTGCCGCACACATAACGATACTCCAAAAACCGCAGTAAAGCCTTTCGACGCGAATCGCGAGGGTTCCGCCATCGCGGAAGGCGGAGCGGTGATTACCCTGGAAGACTACGAATGTGCCCGCAAACGGAACGCGAAGATTTACGGTGAATTGATCGGTGTCGGAGCGAGCTTCGGGACGAGCGATTTCATCAAACCGGAAGAGGACGGCAAGGCCATTTCCATGTCCATCGAGCGAGCGCTGGCCGACGCCGGAGTCGCGGCCACGGATGTGGACCTGGTGGTCGGCTTCGCGGTGGGAACCAAAGAGCATGACCAAGCCGAGGCCATCGCTATTCATAAGGTTCTCGGAGATGTGCCAGTAACGAGCGTGAAGGGACAGATCGGATTCAACGGCGCAGGTTCCGGCGCTATCGACGTGGTGGTAGCCTTGCTGGCGATTTCCGAGGGGTTTATTCCGGCCACGATTAATTGTGAGAACATCGATCCGGCTTGTCCGGTCAATGTTGTCCGCAAGCAGCGGGAAGCCAAAGTCAATGTGGTGGTTACGCTTAACTACAGTTTGAGCGGCGGACAAACCGGAGCGTTGGTTTTTAAGCGTTATCAAGGTTAAATGAGGTATTTTTGTGAAACGACGAGTTGTAATTACGGGAATCGGCTGGATCACTCCACTGGGGCTGGATATCGAATCGGCCTGGCGGCGGTTACTCGCGGGTGATAGCGCGATTGACTCTACGACCCTTTTTGACGCCAAAACATTTCCAACCACCTTTTCCGCTCAGGTACGGAATTTTGATTTGGAAAAGGCCCTCGGTGGTTCCTGCGATCTGCATAAATCCGCATCGCGAAACAGTTCTTTTGCCATGGCGGCCGCGGCGCAGGCCTGGCGGGCGGCTGGATTGGACAAGATAAAGGAATTGGACCGCCGGACGATTGGAGTGTATCTTGGCGCGGGTGAAGGGCCGTTGGATTTCGGGTCGTTCGTTTCGGTAGCCGTGGAGGCCTGGGACAAGCAGAAAAATGCCCTCAATGATCCCAAATGGGCCGAGTTGGCGTATGAGCGGATGGATTACATTCGGGAATTCGAGCAGGACCCCAACATGCCCGCGGCCCACGTGGCCAAGTTGTTTGATCTTCGCGGACCGAATTTTAATTGTCTGACCGCCTGTGCTGCCAGCACGCAGGCCATCGGGGAAGCGTCGGAGCAAATTCGCCGAGGTGACGCCGAGGTGATGGTTTCGGGCGGAACGCACTCGATGATTCATCCGTTTGGAGTAACGGGGTTTAACCGTTTGACGGCCCTTAGCACACGCAACGACGATCCGAAGGCATCGTCTCGTCCTTTCGATCGAAACCGGGATGGTTTCGTGCTGGGGGAAGGGGCGGGAATTGTCATCTTGGAATCGGAAGAATTCGCCCGAGCCAGGGGCGCGAATATCCTGGCGGAACTGGCTGGTTACGGCAGCAGTGCCGATGCGTACCGGATTACGGATATCCATGAATCCGGTCGCGGTGGAATCGCCGCCATGCGGCAGGCGCTGTCGGCGGCGAAGGTATCCATTGACGATATCGATTATATCTCCGCCCACGGGACTGGAACTAAAGAAAACGACAAGGTGGAAACCCTGGCCATCAAATCGGTTTTCGGGGATCGGGCGTACAAGGTTCCGGTCAGCAGTATAAAATCCATGATGGGTCATTTAATCGCGGCGGCGGGCGCGGTGGAGGCGATTACGTGCATCCTGGCCATTCGGGACCAGGTGGTTCCTCCCACGATTAACTACCATGATCAGGACCCGGAGTGCGATCTGGATTATGTTCCAAATGCGGCACGGAAGGTCAAAGTAAAAACCTGCCTGAGCAATTCGTTTGGTTTCGGCGGTCAAAACGATACGGTCATTATCAAGACGTATCATGCCTAGTATTACGTCAAGCATGTGCCACGGCTGGCTTGTCCAGCCGTGTCTTAAAGAGCACGGTCGGACAAGCCGACCGTGGCACAGTTGAGCTGGTCTGGAGAATTGGTATAATGGAGTATGGTTTGGTCAACAGTTTTTTGCCCCTTGGCCAATGGACACTCTGGAAATTCATAGGTCAAAACTGGGCGATGATGTCGATCATCATCACCGTGTTGGCCACGATAGCCATCTGCTGCCTGGTCCTCGGCCGATACATCCGCATCATGCTGAATATTATGAAAGATACCCCCCCGCCAATGGCGATGGGACCGTTGGATTTCGAGCGGATCGAAGGTCAAATCGTGCGATTTCATTCTTTCGACGGGACCAGTTTGCGGGGAATGTTTCTTTTTACCACGCAGCCGCGAAAAGGAATGATCGTCTTTTGCCATGAGTTTACCTCGAATATGTACAGCTGTGCCCGGTATTGCCGGTCCCTGCTCGAATCGGGATATGATATTTTTTCGTTTGATTTTCGAGGGCATGGGGAATCCTCCTGCGGAGATAATTATCAGCCTCGGCAATGGGTTTCCGATCACGATATCGACGACGCCTTCGGAGCGATCGCGTTTGTCGAAGATTACCTGGAATCGCATTCCCTGCCGGTCGAGTTGGGGATTTTTGGGATATCCCGCGGGGCGGCGGCGGCCATTTTTGCGTCCCTGCGAAATCCGGCCATCAAGGCAATCGTTACCGATGGCCTGTTCAGCACGGATATTACCCTTGAAGCCCTGATGAAACGATGGGCTTATATCTTCGCCAAAGTGAAATTTGTTTACGAAAATCACCCGCCCGCCTTCTGGCAGTTTCTCCGGTGGCTGCTCTTTATATTTGTGCACCGGAAATTCCGCTGCTACTATCCGTCGGTCCGAAAAGTGCTGCCCAGAATGCTTCCCCGACCGATTTTTATGATTCACGGGCAGCGTGATAGTTACATCCCCGAGGAACAGGCCCAGTATCTTTATGCCCGTGCCCCGGAACCCAAAAGCCTCTGGATCGTTCCGGGAGCGAAACATAATCAGGGAGTCGTCGTGGCTCCGGAGGAGTACGCGAAAAAAACAGTGGGGTTTTTCGATCATTACCTGTCGGGAATTATCGCCTCTACGGAGTCACCTGTTAAAAAAATGGCTCAGGGGGCGTAAAATAAGATTAATGAAATCGGAAGAATTAAAACAATTGGTGGAACATCTTCGGACGCAGCCGACAGAAACGGAATGGCTGGAGGTTAAGCATAATAACGATAATCCCCAGGAGATTGGCGAATATATTTCCGCACTCTCCAATTCAGCCGCTCTACTTCGCAGAAACCAAGCCTTTATCCTCTGGGGAGTAAACAATGACACCCATGAATTGGTAGGAACTTCTTTTTGTCCGCGACAAAAAAAAATTGGTAATGAAGAACTCGAAAACTGGCTTGCTCATCAATTAACGCCGCGTATTGATGTACAGATTCACGAAGGTAAAGTAGGAGATATCCCTGTCGTCCTTTTTGAAATTCAACCCGCGATTCATCAACCAGTCAGCTTTTCCGGGATTGAATATATTCGCGTGGGCAGTTACAAGAAAAGGCTCAAAGAGCATCCGGAAAAGGAACGTTTACTTTGGGCTTTATCGACCGAAAAACCTTTTGAGGAATGTGTCGCTGCGCCAAACGTATCTGCCAACGATGTACTCTCTCTGGTTGATTATACGACTTGTTTTCGCTTACTTAATATTCCCTTGCCGGACAATCGCCAGGCAATTCTTGATCGACTAATGACAGAAAAAGTTATTGTTCGTCATTCCAGTGACCGTTTCGACATCACGAATGTTGGAGCGATCCTATTCGCCGCTAATTTAAGCAGATTTACCCGTCTGACCCATAAGGCTCCACGAGTCATCATATACCGAGGCGAAAACCGTACCGATACGATCAAGGAACAAAAAGGTGGTTCCCTGGGTTATGCAATTGGGTTTACGGGCTTGGTTTCGTACATTACTGACCAACTTCCTCAAAACGAACAGATCGAGAAAGCTATCCGCCGCCAAGTTCGAATTTACCCCGAAATCGCAATTCGGGAACTTGTCGCCAATGCCCTGATCCATCAAGATTTGAATATGCACGGAACGAGACCAATGATTGAAATATTCACTGACCGTATGGAAATCAGCAATCCAGGTTTACCTTTGATCAACACCCTTCGGTTCATCGATGAACCACCCCAATCCCGCAATGAAATTCTCGCCGGTATGATGCGGAGGATGAGTATCTGTGAGGAGCGGGGTAGTGGGGTCGACAAGGTTATTTTCCATGTGGAGGCATTCCAACTTCCTGCTCCTGACTTTCGCACAACGACAAAACATACAGTCGCTGTCCTGTATGGCCCCAGAGATTTTTCAAAAATGGATCGGCAGGATCGCATCCGTGCCTGTTATCAGCATGCTTGTCTCTGGTATGTTTCCGGAAAACAGATCACCAATCAAACCTTGCGAGATAGACTAAAGATCGAAAAAACGAATTATCCGATGGCCTCAAGGATTATTCGTGACACTATTGATGCGGAACTAATTCGACCCATGACTGGCTCTGGAAAGGAGTCTGGATATGTACCTTTCTGGGCTTAAAGAGGATGTAGCGCGATGTAACTGGAACGATCTCATAACTTGGAGTTGTCTTGTAACTACTTTAAAAGCAAGCACTTACTCATGTTCGTCGATGTATCGCGACACATCGATTCTACCATATACTTATTATTCATAACGACTAATTTTTAATGTCTAACCCAAATTTATGATCCGACTTGTGATTGCAAAAATTGCTGCGTGGGGTGCCGGGAAGGAAATGAACCGGTTTTTTGAGGCTACCTCGCATTTGAAAGAAATTCAACGGGCAGTGCTTCGGCGGCAGATGCAAATTGTGGCCGGTAGTCGTTTTGCTGAAGATTTCGGGCTTGGGCATGTGGATAATTATGATGATTTCAGAAGAAAACTTCCTGTTTTTCGATATGACAATCTTAAACCTTATATTGAACGATTGAAAAATGGGGATACCGGGGCACTTTTCAATTCATCCGAGAAGTTGCTCATGTTCGCCCTTACCAGCGGGACGACGGCGGAGCCTAAATTTATTCCCGTAACCAAAAGGTTTGTCGATGACTATCGGCGAGGATGGAATATTTTCGGATTAAAGGCCCTTTTGGATCATCCCGGGGCGTTTTTTCGTAAAATCGTTCAAATCACCAGCAGCGCCCGGGAGATTCAAACGCCGGGTGGAATTTGGGCCGGGGCTATTACGGGATTGCTGGCCCAGACGCAAAAATGGATCGTTCGGAAACATTATGTGACCCCGCTTTGTGTTTCGCAGATCAAAGACCCGGTGGCCAAAATGTATGCAGTGGCTCGGTTGGCGATTCGGGAGGATGTTGCGTTTATGAATACGGCCAATCCTTCGACTACGCTACGGTTGGCACGGGTAATTGAAGAGTACGGTCCGCAGTTGATCCGTGATATCCATGATGGGAAACTCCGCCCCCCCACCGATATTTCTGAGGATGTGATTCACTCGTTGCATCTTTCCGCCGATCGAAAGAGCGCTTCGCGGCTCGCAAAAATTCTGGACGAAAAAGGCAAATTGCTTCCCAAAGACGTTTGGCAATTGTCATTCATCAATAACTGGACGGGCGGGACGCTAAAGTTGTATTTGCAGAAATTTCCCGACTATTTCGGCTCGACGCCAATTCGGGATTTGGGACTGCTGGCCAGCGAAGGACGGTTCAGCATTCCCATCAGCGACCAGACATCTGCCGGTATTCTGGAAATCACCTCCAATTTCTTCGAGTTCATTCCGGAAAGTGAGTATGATCAGAAATCTCCGACGGTCCTGACGGCTGATCAGCTTCAGAAAGATGAGAAATATTTTTTACTGTTCAGCAACGCCACCGGCCTGTGCCGATACGACATCGGCGACCTGGTTCGGGTGGTGGATTTTTATAACGAAACGCCCATGATTGAATTTTTAAACAAAGGAGCACACATCAGCTCCATCACGGGGGAGAAAATTACCGAGCGGCAGGTGGTCGAAGCCGTCGAAATTATGGGACAGAAAATCGGCATTAAGATCGACAGCTTTCTGGTTGGCCCCAAATGGGGCGATCCGCCTTATTATGTTTTGACCCTGGAGAAATCCACGGCTGACCATAGGTCGCAAGAACTTGGCCGGCAATTCGATCAAATCCTGCGCCAGCTTAATATTGAATATGAATCCAAGCGATCCAGCGGGCGTCTTGGTCCCGTTCTCGTGCAACCGGTGGCCGATGGTTTTTTCCAGAGCGATGACCTCAAGCGATTATCCGCCGGGGGCCGAGGCGAGCAGTACAAGCGAAAATTTTTGCTGACACAGATTGAGCCTGAAAGCAAAGTCTGAGTAATCCCTCAGTCGTTTCTGGCCGCGGGAAGAACACTCCCTTACGGTCGTGCCTCTTAAAGAAGCGGTCAGAAACGACTGAGGGATTACAAGTCTGAAGTTTTGGGGCTTGTTTAAGCAGAGGGTGTCGTTTATAATTTGCGGAAGAAATAACCTGTCGGTGATAATTAGTGGGAAATAAACTATGGCAGATGAATTACTTCTAAAGTGCGGTAAATTTAAAGTTGTGCGTCGTATGATTGAGGCGGGGACGAGCCAGACGGTTCCCAAGGATTTGGTCATTCATCCCGGAGCTGCCGTGATCTTACCCATCACGGAAAAAAACAAGGTGGTGATGGTCCGCAATTACCGATGGTCCATAGATCGGGAACTGCTGGAGCTGCCGGCGGGGACACTGGAAACCCTGGAAGAGCCTCAGGAGTGCGCCTATCGCGAGCTTGAGGAGGAGACAGGATTTATAGCCGGGACTTTAAGACCGCTGTGCCGATTTTATTCTTCACCGGGGATCACAAACGAATTGCTTCACGCATTCGTTGCCACCGATCTTAAACCGGGAACACAGCACCTGTCAAACGACGAAAAAATTCAGGTGGAAATCTTAACGTTCGACCAGATCGACCACGCGATTCGGATCGGAAAAATCATGGACGGCAAGACCCTGGCCACCATTCTTTACTATAAAATGCTGGAAATGCCATGACCTGGCAAGACAGAGATTATAATCAGACTCGACGCTTTTCTTTTGATCGTTCTTCAATGGCCCTGGGGTTTCCCAAACCGACGCGATTCGTTCTTTATCTGATTATCGCCAACGTGGCCATTTTTATTTTGACGGCGATGGACCGCCAGAGAGTCATAGATAATTATTTCGCCCTGATCGGTGTGGGAAATTCACGAACACCGTTTGAATTATGGCGACTGGTCAGCTATCAGTTTCTTCACGGCAACCCCGGCCATATTTTCTGGAACATGCTCGGACTTTATTTTTTCGGACCGCCACTCGAACGCTACTGGGGTCCGGCGAAGTTTATTTTTTTCTACCTTTTTTGCGGAGTGGTGGGCGGATTGACTTATCTGGTGATGAGTTCTCTGACTCCGATGCCCGGCATATTGATCGGGGCCAGCGGGTCCATCCTCGGATTGGTCGCGGCCTCGGCCGTTCTCTTTCCGCAAATGATCATCTTCCTGGTGATCTTTCCGGTTCCCATCCGTGTCGCTGCCCTTCTGATCGCCGGAATGTCCGTGCTCTATATCATCTCGGATAAGAATCTGGCTGAAGCCTGCCACCTGGGCGGAATGGCCGCCGGGTTCTGCTTCACGATGGCCCGCCCTTTCTGGCAAAAATTCTCTTCCGAACGAATACGGGCAAAACGACAGTCCCTGCTGGACCAGGAAGAGGACGATCAGAAAAAGGTCGATCAAATTCTGGAAAAAGTGCACCGGCAAGGAATCCAGAACCTAACCCGTATGGAAAAACGAACCCTCCGGGATATTACCCACCGACAAAAAATGCGCGACGACCTCCGAAAACACAAGTGGTAAAGGTCCCTGGAGCGAAACGGTGAACGCGACGATTGCGGGATAAGAAATTAAAACCCCGAAGGAGATGATGTAACATAAAAGGAAGAATTCGGGCGGCAATCATTTGCCCTACGAAATTAAGACGAGGAGGTTTTTTATGGAACCTACAACACAACCGTCAAGTATATCTTGGATTGGTCTTTTTAACTCTCTTACTTGGTTAATACCATTCTTTTTGGGCTCGGTCTTTACCTTCGTAATTGAATGGATTAAACGTAAGTGGAAAACAGATGATCTCTATCAAGAAGTTTTTGTAGGACGCCGCATCGACGCTTGCGAAAAACTACTGCAAATGCTCCTTGAACTATGCGGCGATATTTCTCCTCTTGAACGTGGAATTACATCTTTGAAAATTTATAAAGGGCCAGGAACTGAGGAACTCCCACCAGAGGAGGTATTATATGCTGAGGAAGTAAGACAGAAATTTAATAACTTCAAAAATTTTGTAATACTAAATCAAATTGCATTAGGTCCAAGAGTAATTAAGGTTTGTTTTAATTTTTTTGGAGAAATTGATTACATAATAGATGAGATCGATATCGCAAGTACACATGATGTATTTCTATCTAATGCATTAAAGAAAATTCTTCCAGAATTTAGAGATCGTCTCTTAGAAGCAATAAAAAATGAACTTGCTGGTGCAAAGCTAGAATTCGTATCGACAGAAGAGTGCAAAAAGATATTTAAGAAGGGCTGGGAAAAGGCTGGTGAGAGGATAAAAGAAAGAATCCTTTTATCGGAACAGAAAACCAGACAGAAGGACTGATCCATCCGTCGAAATATTGACATAAAAAGAAACGGATTTATAACTTCCCCTACCTTAGCCGGAACCGACAAAGATTTCGCCATATATTCATCTTCGCTTAAAAGTACGGAGATATCATTTCAAAGAACTTATCTGCCATTTCTTTATCCAATCCCTTGAGGATTATATGTTCTCTCAATGTCGAAGGTCTGTCTCCAAGTATCACATACGTCAATCCCAAATTAAAATGCGCCTCGACATAATCCGGTTTAATATTGATCGCCTGTTTGTAGGCTTGAATTTCCTCTTCATGTTGATCAAGTTCGCCATAGCTTACACCCATGTTGTAATGCGCCTCCGCAAAACTCGGTTTGATTTTCAGGGCCTGTTTGCAGGTTTCAAGTACCTTCTCATGTTGCCCAAGCTTTCCATAGGCCATCCCCATATTAATATAAACCTCGGCAAAATCCGGTTTGATTTTTATGGCCTGCTTGAAGGATTCGATGGCTTTTTCATACTGCCCGAGTTTTTCATAAGCTACCCCCATATTGTAATATGCCTCGGCATAATCCGGTTTGATTTTTATGGCCTGCTTGCAGGCTTCAAGAGCCTTTTTATACTGCCCGAGCTTTTCATAGGCTATCCCCATATTGTAATACGCATCGGCAAAATCCGGTTTGATTTTTATGGCCTGCTTGCAGGCTTCAAGGGCCTTTTTGTACTGCCCGATGTTTCCATAGTCTACCCCCATATTGCAATACGCCCAGGCATAATCCGGTTTGATTTTGATGGCCTGCTTACAGGCTTCGATTCCCTTTTCATATTGCCCAAGCTCTCTATAGGCTGACCCCATAGCGTCATACGCATCGGCATAATTGGGTTTGATTTTGATGGCCAGGTTGTAGGCTTCAACGGCCTTTTCGTATTGCCCAAGCACTCCATAGGCTGCCCCCATAGCGCAATACACCTCAGCATAATCCGGTTTGATTTTGATGGCTTGCTTGAAGGCATCAAAAGCCTTTTCATGTTGCCCAAGTTTTACATAGACTACCCCCATATTGTAATATGCCTCTGCAAAATGTGGTTTGATTTTGATGGCCTGCTTGCAGGCTTCAAAGGCCTTTTCATATTGGCCAAGGACTCCATAGGTTGCCCCCATATTGCAATACGCATCAGCATCATCCGGTTTGATTTTGATGGCCTGCTTGCAGGCTTCAAGGGCCTTTTCATATTGCCCAAGTTCTCCATAGGCTACCCCAATATTGCAATACGCCTCGGCATAATCCGGTGTGATTTTGCTGGGCTGCTTGCAGGATTGGAAAACCTTTTTAAGTTTATTGAATAGGAAATTTAAGTTCAAAATCGTATCCTCCAATTCCAATTAGGGAAAGAATGTCCTTAAAGGTCGTCTTATTTGAGCCATTTTTTCATCCGCTTTTTGGCTTGGCCGTGTGAGACGGATTGGCCTGAGTCGGCTTGGTGGATTCCCTTTTGGATTTTGCACAGGAAATACAATCGTTCCATGGCATCTTCAAAAGTGGCATCGGGAGGAAGTTCCTGGACGGCTTTTACAGCTTTTTCCTTTTCGGTTGTTCCCGCCATAAGTAATTTCTTTCAGATTTCCTCGTTATGTAAAAGTTTCCGTAACCGTTCAGACCCCTGTCCTCTCCCGTCATTATTCTCTCTCCTTTGTCATCGTCCGGCTTGACCGGACGATCCAGTCCTCTTTTTTAGTGCTCGGAAGAACACCCCTGGATCATCCGGTCAAGCCGGATGATGACAAGGAGGGATGGTCTGAACGGTTACCTTTTGTCTAAGTATATCAGATTTATCTTTTACAGACAAGTTGTTCTGTAGGAGAAGAACACTCCCTTACGGTCGTGCCTCTTTCATTTTGGATTTTAGATTTTGGATTTTGGATTGGGTGGTTTAGAATATCCGCATGTCAAAAGTTAAATCCAAATCTTATTTCGTTTGCGGTAATTGCGGGTCGCGGCAACTCAAGTGGCAGGGTAAGTGTCCGGATTGCGGGCAGTGGGATAGTTTTTCTGAAGAACGGATGGAAGGGCTTAGCGATGATCTGCATCGGCCTGATATTCCGCTGGAGACTTCCAAGCCGGTGAGCTTGGCTGAGGATATTGAAAAACTTCGCGGGGATGAGGGATTGCGATTTACCAGCGGGCTGGGGGAATTTGATCGGGTTTTCGGCGGTGGGTTGATCGCGGGGGCGACGATTTTGCTGGGCGGGCCGCCGGGGATTGGGAAATCCACGCTTTTGCTTCAATCGGCGCAGGGGATCGCTAATACCGGCAGGACGGTGATGTATATAACCAGCGAGGAGTCGGCGGGGCAGATCAAAATGCGGGCGGGCCGGCTGGGACTTGACGGTAAAAATATTCTTGTCGATGCCCAGACGAATTTGGAGATTATTTTAAATCATATCCGCGAGATTAAACCGGCGGTGGTGATGATCGATTCGGTTCAACTGATCTATAAGCCGACGCTTCCCGCCGCGCCGGGTTCGGTCAGTCAGCTTCGCCAGTGCGGGACGGAACTTGTCTGGCTGGCGAAATCTACCGGGATAACCGTTATTCTTGTCGGGCATGTAACCAAGCAAGGGGTGATCGCCGGGCCGAAAATTCTGGAACATATCGTTGATGTGGTTCTGTATTTTGAGGGCGATCATCATCACAGCCATCGGCTGATCCGGGCTGCTAAAAATCGCTACGGAGCGACTAATGAATTGGGGATTTTTGAAATGCGAGACACCGGCCTGGCGGAAATTTCCGATCCGGCAGGATTATTTTTAGAGGATGGTTATCCGCAACGGACGGGCAGTGTAATTTTGTCGGCTAGTGAAGGGACGAGGGTTTTGCTGGTCGAGGTTCAGGCTTTAACCGCGCCTGCCGTTCCCGGAATGGTTCGCCGGAAGGCCACGGGTGTGGAGGGGAATCGGTTGGCCATGATACTGGCTGTTCTCGAACGGCATGGGAAAATGAAATTGTCCACTAAGGACGTTTTTGTCAATGTGGTAGGCGGCGTGAAGATCAGTGAACCGGCGGCGGATGTGGCTATCGCCCTGGCGGTAGCGGGTGCGTACTTTAACAAGCGATTACCCGCTGGTACGGTGGTTTTTGGCGAATTGGGTTTGTCGGGTGAACTTCGGCCTGTGCCGTTCAGCGATAATCGCGTTTCCGAGGCTGTACGGTTGGGATTGTCGCAAATTGTCGTCCCTGCTAAATCTGTTCGGCAGCATAAAATGACTAGCGATAAAATAATTCCTTGTCAATATTTGCACCAGGTGTTGGAATTGTTAGAATAAACATTCTGCCGATTACTTTTCCATTTTATCCACTTGATTCTTGAAAGTAGCGGGGTGGTTGATACTATACATTAATTGTATTTTTGAGGCGATTTCGTAACTTTGGGAAAAGAACCCCCGATTACCATCGGGGGCTAGTTATTGGGTTTATTTTGCTTGGTACACAGGAGATTATGGGCGATGGCGAAGTTGAAAGGTAATTGCGTATTGGCGCAGTCGGGCGGACCGACGGCGGTCATTAATTCCAGTATTTGCGGAGCGATTCAGGAATCGGCGAGGCATCCGGACATTATTACCGGTATTTTCGGCGCGGATAATGGGGTGCTGGGGATTTTGCAGGAAAAGATGTTCGACCTGCAGCAGGAGCCGGTGAGTAATATCGAGGGGTTGAAAAGCACGCCATCGGCGGCACTGGGTTCCTGCCGGTATAAATTGAAGGACCTGACGAAATCGAAAGAAGATTACGAGCGGATACTGGAAGTATTCAGAGCCTATAATATTCGATATTTTTTCTACGCGGGCGGAAACGATTCGATGGACACCGCCGACAAAATCAGTCAATTGGCGAGGCAAACGGGCTATGACCTGATCGTCGTCGGGATCGCCAAGACGATTGATAACGACCTTGCGTATACCGATCATTGCCCTGGTTTCGGCAGCGTGGTCAAGTACAACGCGACGGCAATCATGGAAGCGGGCAAGGATACGGAGGCGATTTATACCGCCGATACGGTGACGATCCAGGAGATCATGGGTCGCAACGCCGGCTGGATTACGGCGGGAACGGGAATGGCTCGGAGAAGTTATGAGGACGCCCCGCATTTGATTTACGTTCCGGAGGTTCCATTCGTGCTGGAAGAATTTATCAAGGACGTTCGGGAAGTTTTGAAACGGCTCGGATATTGCGTGATCGCCGCCGGTGAAGGAATGAAGAACACGGAAGGCAAATATATCTCGGAAATGGGCGGAGCGTTCGGCAAGGATTCTTTTGGTCATGCCCAATTGGGCGGGGTGGCGGAAATTCTTCGAAGCATCATCGAAAGTGAAATCAAAGTCAAAGCCCGGACCAACAAACTCGGCACCGTTCAACGCGAGGCGATGCATTTTGCCTCTTTGACGGACGTCAATGAAGCATATATGTGCGGCCAGGCGGCGGCTCGGGCAGCCGTCGAGGGCATTTCCGGAAAGATGGTGACGCTGATCCGCGAATCGGATGGCGCTAATTACAAATGCACCACGGGTCTGGCCGATTTGAGCGCTGTGGCCAATGGTGAAAAAATGCTGCCGCGGGAATTTCTCAACGAACGCGGAACCGGGATTACTGAGGCCATGAAACGGTACTTGTCGCCGCTTTTGCAGGGTCAGGCCCCCATTCGTATCGGCGACGACGGCCTGCCGATCTACGTCCGGCTGGAAAAACACTGGTTAAAACCGAAAACCGCTCGGGAATATATTCCTGGGAAAAAGTAAATAGTGCGTAATCCCTCAGTCTTTTCTGGCTGCGGGAAGAACACTCCCTTACGGTCGTGCCTCTTAAAGAAGCGGCCAGAAAAAACTGAGGGATTACAATAGTGCAGGTTAGGAGTTTTCCGTGCTGAAATTTCTCGCGTTTAAAGATGGTGTCCCGACGACCGAGTTGGATGTGAAACCTTTTTACCTGATCGGTCCTGATGAGGTTTCGGTGCGAGCACAAATCCGTTTCGCCGACGGACTGATTATCTGTCAGAAGCAAACGGAAGAAGCGGCTGCCCTGGCCGTGTTATGGGAGGTAAAGGGCGCTGGTAAATTTTTACTGCAAACGACTCGCCTGCCTGATCGGGAAAAACCTTATATTTTGAATGTGGAGATGGCCCGATGGCGGCTCATGCGGATTCTCCAAAAATTGGAAGATTGGGGTTTGTTTGGTTACCCCCAGATTGAAAAAATCACCACTCTGCTCGAAGACAGCAGGAAACTTTTTATCCGGGCCCTTCAAAACGATTCGACCCCTGCCAAGGCTGCGGATCTTGCCGATCAATCCCTGCAGTTATCGCTGGAAGGGGGAGAGGCGCTGGCCCGGTTCCATGCGATGCGCATGCTGGGACCGCGAGTGCAGGGTGGAGGATTGAGCAAAAAAGTGTTCGGATGTCGCCTTTCTTCAGATTTATCTACGGACCAGCTTTCCCCCGATATTTTAGGGTCTTTGAATTTCGTTCAGATTCCAATCTCCTGGTCCGAACTTCAGCCTGCCAGGCAGCAATTCAATATGGCTCCCCTTGATCGATGGTTTGAATTTTTGATGAAACATCGCGTCACCATCCGGCTGGGAAGCGTGCTTTCCTTTACCGAAGCGAAAATCCCGATCTGGTTACGTGGAAAGAATATAGAATTCGAATTGATCCGCGATCTGGTCTATGAGTATTTGACCGCCATCGCCAATCGTTATGGCAAGTACATCCGCAGCTGGAATATTCTGAGCGGGATCCACGCTGATAACTATTTCAATCTGAACTTCGAGCAGATATTGGATATTTCCCGTTTGGCCTCGGCCCGGGCCAAGCAGTTGTGTCCGCGGGCCACCTCACTGATCGAGATCATACACCCGTGGGGCGAATATTACGCGAACAACCCGCGCTCGATCCATCCGTTTCTTTACGCGGACATGGTGTCGCAAAGCGGAATCAATTTTGACGCATTTTCTCTTCGTCTGCCCTTTGGAGCCCCCAGCGAAGGGATGTATCTTCGTGATTTTTTCCAGATGTCCTCTTTGCTCGACCGCTATGCGCTTCTGGGCAAACCGTTACACATCACCACGTGTGTTCCGTCCCAGGTATCGGACGATCCGGAAATCGCTGATGCCCTGGCTCAAAAAGCCGAAGCAGGATACTGGGAAAACCCCTGGTCGCCGGAAATCCAGGCCCGATGGTTTGAACTCTTCTGCCAGGTGGCTTTAAGCAAACCACAGGTCGACTCGATTACCTGGGCTGCCCTTGGCGACAGCGTCTGCGATTGTGTTCCCTTCAGCGGACTTTTTACCAAAACCTGGACCGGTAAACCTGTTTTCGTCACACTGCGGGAACTGCAAAAACGTTTATACGAGGCCAGGACGAAAACGTGATTTCATCTCGGGAACATTCGTTCCGAAATTATTATGACGTGATTGCCGTGGTGCTGGTCATTGTGATCATAGTCGATGTTTCCAGGATCGTTTGGCGGAAATACCGTCAACCGGAGATTCGGGTTGACCAAATGAACTCTTTTCGGTTTTCTGCTCGAATCAATCCCAATGAGGCAGCGGCGGTGGACCTTGAATGTCTTCCGGGACTCAACGAAAAATTGGCAAACGCCATAGTGGAATATCGGGGTGAATATCAACGTCGTTATCCCCATCGGCTGGTTTTTGCGAACCTTCAGGACCTCAAGCGAATAAAAGGGATTTCGGATAAACTATTGTTAAAAATAAGTCCGTATTTGGTTTTTCCACCCAAACCCGGTGATTCTAATGACTAATTCTTATTAGTCATTTTTTATCTTCCGGTTCTTTCCGCGATCCCGGTCGAGGGCAGAGATTTAGTTTTTCTATCTCCATGATCTTTTGGACGCGTCGGGCATGGCGTCCGCCTTCAAAAGCAGTTTCCAGCCAGACTTCGACAATGCGTCGCATCAGGGCTTCGCCGATTAAGTCGGCGGGAAGACACAGGACATTGGCGTCGTTATGCTGACGGGACATCTGGGCCGTCAGTTCATCATGGCACAAGGCAGCCCGTATCCCGCAAACCTTGTTGGCCGAGATGGAGACCCCCAACCCTGTTCCACAAAGCAGAATCGCCCGTTCCACCTTTCCGTCCGCGACCGCCTTGGCGACCGGGGCGGCGACATCGGGATAATCAAACGATTTGGGGGAGTCCGTCCCGTAATCGACAACATCAAATCCCAAATCCTGGAGAAGCGCTTTGAGTTTCTCTTTGGCAATAAAACCGCGATGGTCCGAGCCGATTGCAATCTTCATTCCAATAGTTCCTTCAGCCGTGCCTCAATATGTTTTTCTATATTGCGGGCACAGGTTCTATAATTCTGGTCCGAGCCGCCGATCGGGTCGGATATTCCAGCTTCCGCCAACAATTTTATCCGATTACCTACCCCGGGGACAAGTTCGCAAATAAATTCTTTATGCTCCCGGGACATGACAAAAATCATATCTGCCTGATTGACCAATTTCGCCGTTACGGGCTGGCTGCGATGTTCGGAAATATCGACCCCTAATTCACCGACTGCCGCTACCGCGGATTGTGAGGGAGGGAGGCTCCATCCGGCGCCCGTTCCGGCACTAAGGATATTAATTTTCAACCGTGCGAAATCCTCCTGGGGGCAATGGATCAGGCGCTCGAGAATTTTCCGGCCCAGCCCCTGGGCCATCGGTGATCGGCAGGTATTTCCGGAGCAGACAAACAAGATCGTAAATTGTGCCAACCGGTCCACCGTTCGACTGTCGATGATTCCCTCGCGAACGACCGTATAGTCGCATTGATTTACTTTTACCACGGTGGAGGCTTTACGGTATTTCACCGGTCCGGCGTCGAGGATCAAGTCCACCTGATCTCCAAAATAATTTTCCACCTGCCGGGCATCCAAAGCCGGAGGCTGGTCGGCGGGATTGGCGGAAGGGGCGACAATGGGCATGTCGCAATTTGTCAGCAAACTGATAGCCACCGGATGATCAGGGCATCGTATTCCAATGCTGTTTTCATGGTAAAGTTTGTCAAATAGTGTTCCAAACTTTTTTCGACACTCCCTAATCTGTTCTTCGGTCATTTCGACAACCAGCGTCAAAGGACCAGGCCAGGCCTTACGGGCCAAGACACGCCCCGGCCAAGGGGGATTCGGAACATAATTAAAAAATTTGTCCGGAGAGCCGATATGCAAAGTATAGGGCTTTTCGGCAGGCCGTATTTTCAGACGATTGAGCTTTTCGAGAGCGCCCGGTACTCCCGGCACCACAGCCAGACCATACACGGTTTCCGTTGGAAATGCCACTACCCCGCCACGGGATAGAACCTCCACCGCCTGGGCAACCCAATCCGTTGCGGTGTGATTTTCGATTTTGATCATTTCTTTAAGCATGGTTTATACTCATTTCCAGCACGGAATTATAAGGTCCTAAAGGGGATAATGTCCAGCTTCGCGTAGCGTTTCATACATTGCCAGAACATTTTCAACTGGAGTTTGGGCTTGCACATTGTGGATCGGATTAAAAACAAATCCACCCGCGGGTCCAAAGATTTTGATCCGTTGCCGGACTTCACGGCGAACATCGTCCGGGGGGGCAAAAGGAAGAGTGCATTGAGTATCCACGCCGCCGCCCCAGAAGGTTATACGATCACCGAAAGTTTTCTTTAACTTGGCAGGGTCCATCCCCTCAGCTGAACATTGAACGGGATTTAGAATGTCGAAACCCGATTCGATGAAGTCCGGGATAAGCTCGACCACCGCACCGCAGGAGTGAATGAATGTTTTCCAGGCGGTGTTTTGATGAATCCAGTTGTTGACCCGTTTATGGAAAGGTTGATACAGATCGCGATAGGCATCACCGGAAATGAATGGTCCGCGCTGGGTCCCAAAATCCGTACCCGAGACGAATATGGCCGCAATGCGGTTTCCGACGGCCTGGGCGATTTTCTTTAAGTTGCCCAGGGCAACCTGGCATTGCCGGTCAAAAATCTCGCGGACATAATTTTTCCGAATCGACGTGCTGATATACCATTCCTCAATATCACGGATTCCTTTGGGATTTTTGAGCCAGGGGGCGGGAACCAGAGCAATATCGCCAAAGGCGGTTCCGCCAAATGTGGCGAGAATCGCCTTGTCCGTTTGCGTATAAAGGCGTTCCGCTTCCCGGCGGAAATGTTCGAGGTCCTCATCCGAAATCGGTTCGAATTCTTCGAGATTGTCGTGAACATTGAGCCGGTCGTCATCCACCGGGGGTTGGCGGACGATGGTATCGAAGAACCACCCATCCTTGGGCATTCGGCCGCTGGGAGGTACGGATTTGTCGCCCTGTGGATACATCAGGATGTCACCGTTCGGTTCGGGTATGGTATTGAAACCATCGGGAACCAGCACCGGAGTACCGTCGAACATCGTCCAGGGTTTCCATCCTTCATTCCTAAAACCAAAGAGGGTGCCTCGGCCTGGAAGTCCAATGACGTCAATTCCCAGAGCATCGATCAAGTCGCTTTGAATTTCACCCAGCATCTGGTAAGGTTCCATGACTTTTACCGGTGTTCCCGGTTTGTCCAAACGCAGCGCCTGACGTAATTTGTAAACCATGTCAACGTGCATTCCGGTCACGGGACAGGCACCCAGGTCCAACGGAATGCGATCCGGTTCCTGATGGTTCAACGTCTGGATAACTCGTTCACGGGAAGTTGTCATTAAATTTTCTCAGATAAAGTGACTTTATTCATTTTATTAGCCTGAAGATATCATAAGTAACCTCCAATTTCTCTTCAAGGAAAAAGCCTCTTTGATCTTGACAGGAATAACCTGTTATTCTATAATTCGTCATGTAACGAAGCAGAAGTTGCAAGTTATCGACGTAAATACCTGGGATGGGCAATGAAAGGAACATCTATATGAAAAAATTACAAATTCTTGGAACGGGCTGTCCCAAGTGCAAAAAGCTAGCGGAACTCACCGAAGAAGCCGCCAAGCAGGCCGGAATCGAATACCAGCTTGAGAAAATTACCGATATCAAAGAAATAATGAAATTTGGCGTGATGATGACCCCCGCTCTGGCCGTGGATGGCGTGGTCAAGGTGGCGGGTAGAATTCCGAGTACCGACGATATTGCCAAGATGATTTCTTGATTCACAAGTGGACCAACCGAAAACATTGCTGAGGAGTGAATGTAATGACAACAAAGAACGATTGTTGCGGCGGCGGGTAAAATAATGGGGATCATAATTTTAGGTCAATGTCCATGTGATTCGCCAGGAATGGGCGTAACCGATATTTTTGTGTTGGCCGGTGTCATGGTTGTTTTGTTTTGGATGGCCCGTAAGGCAAACAAAAAAGAAAATTATAATGAGGGAAAAATAGGCATGAAAAAATTAGGTATTGTGATCGTGCTGGTGGTGGGCATCGGCTTTGTTCTTTGGGCAAAACAAAAGGATAAGATGCCAAGCTCTGGCGATACAGCCAGTTCGCAACCCGTTGCAAACGTTTCCGCTTCCCCGACGGCCCTTGTTTTACCTCGTCTTTTGGATCTGGGAGCTGATAAGTGTATACCCTGCAAGATGATGAAGCCTATTCTGGAAGAATTAAAGAAGGAATTCGAAGGCAAACTGCAGGTAGATTTTATCGATGTCTGGGAAAATCCCGGGGCTGGGGAGCAATACGGTATTCAATCGATTCCCACGCAGATTTTCTATGATTCCTCCGGCAAGGAACTGTACCGGCATGTTGGATTTTTCTCCAAGGCGGACATTCTCGGCAAGTGGAAGGAACTGGGCATTACTTTTGAAAAAGGTAACCGTTCAGGGAGGTAAAATAAATTTATGGAAAAGTTGTTCACCCTCCTCAGCCATGCCGTGGAAGGAACGCCGATAATTGCTTTGTCGGCTTCGTTTCTCTGGGGTATTTTAAGTATTGTGCTCAGTCCGTGTCATCTGGCGAGTATTCCGCTGATTGTTGGGTTCATCGACGAACAGGGTCGCATTTCCACCCGGCGGGCGTTTTTCATTTCTGTTCTCTTCGGTGTGGGTATTTTGTTGACCATTGGGATCATCGGTGCGATCACCGGCCTGGCCGGGCGGATGATGGGGGATATCGGAAGTTTCGGGAATTATTTCGTGGCGGGCATATTTTTCCTGGTTGGACTTCATTTACTTGATGTCATTCCCATACCCTGGTCCGGGCCAGGTCAGGTGGCGATGAAGAAAAAAGGACTACTGGCGGCCTTTATTCTTGGATTGGTTTTCGGAATTGCCCTGGGACCGTGCACCTTTGCATACATGGCCCCGATGCTGGCGATTACATTTAAACTGGCGGCGACGAATCTGCCCTATGGCGTGCTTCTCCTTTTATTATACGGGCTTGGGCATTGTTCCGTGATCGTACTGGCCGGGACGAGTACCGAACTGGTCCAGCACTATCTGAACTGGAGCGAGCGTTCGAAGGGAGCGGTGATTCTTAAAAAAGTTTGCGGAGTATTGGTTCTCGCGGGCGGTTTGTATCTGATTTACGCGGCCCCGTAAGATTCCAAATCTCCAGGGTATTTTCCACGAACCGGGTGTTTGAGAAAAAAAACGATAAAGAGAGGATCGAACCATGGTCAAAAATGCACTGAATCTGGCAATCGAAGGCCTCCTTCTGGTGTGCGTGGGGGCCATCGCGGGAATCGGTTTTTTAATCAAGTACGTTTTGGTTCCCGGGTACCGCTCCTGGGAGATTTATCATCGAAACGTAAATTTGACCTTTTGGGGCTGGGACCGGCATGATTGGGGGACCGTACATTATATCCTCGGTTGGAGTTTTTTTGTTTTGCTGGTTTTGCATATCCTCTTGCAATGGCGAAAAATGGTCACGTTGTGCCGAAAGGTGCTGCCCAATCGCTGGAGCCGCCGAATGGTAGTTATCCTTTTTCTCCTGGTGACAGTGGTGCTGCTGGGCTTTTCCTTCTGGGTTCGTCCCGAGGTTCAGGAACGGGGTCGGGGTCCGGGAGGAGGGTTGGGAAGGCACGAATTTTGGAGAGATAACAAATGAAGCGATATTATAAAGCTGGAGTAAAGTTGGCGATACTGTTCGTCATTGGCGGGGCGGTTGCATACTATTTGTTCTTTTCGCCTTTGCCTGTTGAATCAGCAAAAGTGACCAAGGGAACCGTTGTTGCCGAGGCAATGGGAACGGGAACGCTTGAGGCTCGCATACACGCTACGATAAGTCCCAAAATATCGGGGCTTATTGCACAAGTTCTTGTAGATCAGAATGATAAGGTAGTCAAGGGGCAAACACTTTTCATTTTAGACGATAAAGACTTGCGTCAACAGGTGGATATGGCAAAGGCAGATTTGGCCGCCGTTCAGGCAAGTGCTGAAAAGGCCATGGCGCAGATACAAAGTGCCCAAGCCACGGAAAAAAAGGCAAAGTTGGATTTGACTCGAATGTCGTCATTAAAGTCATCAGGATCCGTGAGCGTGGACGCTTTTGAGAAAGCTCAGCAACAAAGGGGTGTTGCCCAAGCCGAGCTTAATCAAGCACAAGCGGCTCGCATAGAGGCTGAAAAATTAGTCGCCAAGGCCCAAGCGTCTTTGAGGTATTCTCAGGCACGATTGGTCGATACCGTAGTCTGTGCGCCTTTTGACGGATTGATCATCAAACGGTATAAAGACCCAGGAGGGATAGCCGTCCCCGGTAGCATGGTTCTGGATATGATCTCACTCAACCAGCTTTGGATATCTGCCTGGGTCGATGAGACTTTGCTGGATCAATTGAAATTTGGGCAGGCTTCAAAAATAGTGTTTCGTTCAGACCCCAAAGCCGAACTGCCCGGCAAGGTTGCAAGGATTGCGCCGCAGGCGGACCGCGAAACACGCGAGGTGCTTGTTGATGTTGCAATCGACCGATTACCTGCAAAATGGGCTATCGGCCAGAGAGCCGATGTTTATATAGAAACCGCCCACAAAGAAAATGCAACGGTAATTCCTCAACGCGTCATCGTCTGGCGGCAAGGTCAGCCCGGTGTTTTCGTTATAGATAAGGGAAGAGCCTACTGGCATAAGGTCGTTCTGGGAATTGAAGGCAAAGACAAAGTGGAAGTTGCCGAAGGATTGCAGCCGGGACAGATTGTTTTAATTCCGGGCTCCAGCCTGCCAAAAGACGGACGAGCGGTAAAGGTGATGACGAAATGAATCTGGCAACAAAAGATATTGGGCATAACTTAGCACGTTTTTCCCTGACCACGGTGGGAATAGGTCTTTTATTGATGGTGGTCATGGGAATGGGAGGCATCTATCGAGGCCTGGTTAAGGAAGCGACCCTCATAGTTGACCGTGTCGGAGCGGATATATGGATAGTTCAAAAAGATACACGCGGGCCTTTTGCCGAAATGTCGCGTATACCACGCGATTTGGAAGACCGTACCTTGCCCGTTCCGGGTGTTGAAACATCATTTGGATTTGTTTCTTATACGGTGCAGCGCAGTTATAAGGGTAAGCCTTTGCGTCTGACTCTTCAGGGATTAGACTGGCCTCTTGACCGCGGACTCTGGCTTCCGATTGCGGCAGGAAGAGGATTGGGACAGGCTCATTATGAGATGGTAGTCGATAAAACATCCGGATTGCAGGTAGGAGACAAGCTTAAATTAGGAAAAGATATTTATACAGTAGTGGGGCTGACAAAAGGCATGACCTCGCCATCCGGCGATGCAATGGTATTCATGGCATTAACAGATGCGCAGGCCGTGCAGTTTGACATGTCGCCTGAATCTATTCGCATTGAAAGAACGGCGCGCGTGAATCGTTTATTCAATATCGACCTTGGTCAAACTCAGCCCCAATTGAGCGAAAGAGCCGGCGGTCTAAGTTCAGGAATACCAGCTTTGGGAACTTCTATGATAAGCGCTGTTTTAGTAAAGGTTAAACCCGGCTACGATGTTGACGCAGTAGCCAAGCAGATCGGGTCTTGGCCGGAGGTGTCAGTCTATACCGAAGATGGGCAAAAACAGTTACTGCTGAATGGGTTCGTAGATCGTTCCCGCAGGCAATTAGGATTGTTCAAAGCACTGTTGCTAATCATCTCTACAGTAATTATGGCATTGATTCTTTACACATTAACCCTGGACAAAGTGCACGACATTGCAATGTTAAAACTTATAGGCGCAAGGACCTCCGTAATACTGGGGCTTATAATGCAGCAGGCCATACTATTGGGGGTTATCGGCTATTGTATCGCATATATTTTAGGACAATGGATATTCCCGTATTTTCCACGGCAGGTAGTACTGGTAAGTTACGACTTATACCTTTTGGCAATTATCGTCCTTGTTATTTCGATACTATCGAGTTTATTGGGAATTTGGCGTGCAATGCGTGCCGATCCCAGTGAGATACTATCATGAATCAAACTAATGATAATTTGGCATTACACGCTGCGGGTTTGACAAAAGTCTACGGCAGCGGCCATACCGAAGTTGTCGCGGTACGCGATGTTTCAATCGAGGTTCACAGAGGCGAGATTGTGGCATTGCTGGGGCCAAGCGGTGCGGGCAAATCAACCCTGCTGACATTGTTGGGGCTTATTCGCCCGCCCAATACGGGGCAGATCACCATTGATGGAACGCTTGTTTTTGATAACCATCAGGCTAAAGTAAATGTACGCCGCTTTCGTCGCCAGAAATTTGGTTTTGTCTTTCAAAAGGCCAATCTTATTCCTTTCCTTACCGCCGCGGAGAATATTCGTCTTGCGATGGAGATCGACGACCAGCCGGCCAGGGCCTCTCGTAAACGCGCGATGGAACTCCTCGAATATCTCGGCGTGGCGGAAAGAGCCGACAATCTTCCGAGCATGCTCTCCGGCGGCGAACAGCAACGGGTGGCGGTTGCGAGAGCTTTGGCTAATCATCCAAGTTTGATTCTTGCCGATGAGCCGACAGCGGCTCTTGACAGTGTTCGCGGCCGACAGGTTATGGAACTGTTCCGCAAGGTTGCGCATGAGCAAAACGCGGGTGTCATTGTTGTTACTCACGATCACAGAGCATTGGATATTTTCGATAGAACCTTAGAAATGGAAGATGGGGCATTGCGGCCTCATCGTTCCGCTTGAGGTCATAAGACCAGTAAGAGAGATTAAAATGGAAAACGCGAAAAAAATAGAATGCTGCTGCCTACAAACGGCAGTTAAAGACAATAGTAAATCGGTACAAATCAACAAAAGAACCAAGATACCTCGATGGTCGGCTGGTCTGGTCGTAATCTTGGGGGTATGGTGGTTTTTATATAAAAGTCTTTTGCCGATTTCAAAATGGTTGACTTATACGGTTTTAAACCTTGAGCAAGACAGGCATTTCAGTTCGGCGGTAGAGTTCTTTGTATTTGAAGTGCCCAAGGTTCTGATGCTTCTGACCGTGGTGGTCTTCGGCGTGGGCATCATTCGTTCGTTCTTTACACCGGAGCGGACGAGAAAGATTTTAAGCGGTAAAAGAGAATCGGTCGCAAACGTATTGGCGGCACTGCTGGGCGTAGTGACCCCCTTCTGCTCCTGCTCCGCCGTCCCGCTCTTTATCGGATTTGTCACCACCGGTGTTCCGCTGGGAGTAACCTTTTCTTTTCTGGTTTCAGCCCCCATGGTCAACGAAATCGCTCTGGTGCTTCTTTTTGGGCTTTTCGGGTGGAAAGTGGCTGCGATTTATATGGGAATGGGACTTGCGATTGCCATTATCTCCGGCTGGATTATCGGCAGACTTCACATGGAGAGGTATATCGAAGAATGGGTGTTTCAGGCTCAAATGGGCGAAAGCGATTCCGTACCGTCCATGACATACGATGACCGTATCCGGTTTGGCCTCGATGCGGTTCGGGATATCGTCGGTCGGGTATGGCCTTATGTGGTGATTGGAATCGGCGTCGGGGCGGGTATCCATGGTTATGTGCCGGAAAATTTCCTGGCCTCCTTTATGGGAAAGGGAGCGTGGTGGTCTGTTCCCTTGGCAGTGCTCCTGGGAGTTCCAATGTATTCCAATGCCGCAGGGATTATTCCGGTCGTCCAAGCCTTGCTTGGAAAGGGCGCAGCTCTGGGAACGGTCCTTGCCTTCATGATGGCGGTCATTGGATTATCCCTGCCGGAAGCGGTTATTCTTCGCAAGGTCTTGAAGCTGCGACTGATTTTCGTCTTTTTCGGCGTGGTGGCGGCGGGCATTCTCGTCGTTGGTTATCTTTTTAATTTCCTCATGTAACGTAGGAGTGGTAAAAATGCGTGAATTTATGGGCATTGCCAAAGCGTTGGCCGATGCCAATCGAGTACGGATTTTAATGTTTTTGCGAGGCGGGGAATTGTGCCTCTGCCAAATCATCGAAATTCTAGGCCTGGCCCCGTCCACCGTCTCCAAACACATGTCAATCCTGTATCAGGCCGGCTTGGTCGAGACCCGGAAGGAAAGCCGCTGGATATATTACCGATTGCCGAAAAACTCCTCCGCTACCGCACAAGGTTCACTGCAATGGCTCGGCGATACTCTTGCGGATAATGCGCAGATCATGGCCGATGATAAAAAGCTTAAATCCGTTCGGAAGATACCGAAGGAAGAACTATGTTCCCATTACAAAAAATAAGAGGAATGATTTATGAAAAACGAACAAATTAAAAAAATCGTTCGTGACGGGTACGCAAAAGTCGCCCAACAAAGCAGTTGCTGTTGCGGTCCTAAAAAAACGTGCTGCGGAAACGGTACTCTTGCTGAAGATATCAGCAAAAAAATCGGCTACAACGAAGATGAAATGAAGGCCGTTCCTGAAGGGGCTAATTTAGGGCTTGGCTGCGGAAACCCCACGGCCTTGGCGTCGTTGAAAGCGGGCGAAACCGTTTTGGATTTGGGTTCCGGGGCGGGGTTTGATGCCTTTCTGGCGGCGCAAAAAGTTGGTCCGACCGGCAAGGTCATTGGTGTGGACATGACCCCCGAAATGATCGACAAGGCCCACCAAAACGCCCGGAAAGGCGGTGTTTCCAACGTCGAGTTCCGGCTGGGTGAAATCGAGAGTTTGCCCGTTCAGGATAACTCCATCGACGCGATCATCTCCAACTGCGTCATCAATCTCGTCCCCGACAAGGCTCAAGCCTTCCGCGAAGCCTGGCGGGTTCTGAAAAACGGCGGACGGTTGATGGTCTCGGACATTGTCCTGGTCAAACCGTTACCCCTTTCCATCCGTAATTCCGTCGAGGCCTACATCGGCTGCCTGTCCGGGGCGATGATGAAGCAGGCTTATCTGAACACAATTTCCGAGGCCGGGTTTAAAGAGGTCAACGTGGTTGAAGAGGCCGCGTTTCCCCTGGACGTCATGTGCAACGACCCGACAGCCCAAGCCGTCTTAAACCAACCCAATGTGTCCCAGGAGGAAATAGACGCCGCCGCCAGTGCGGTTTTGAGCATTAAAGTATCGGCAAGAAAGGAAGTTTGATAGAATGAAAGCCAACGTCAGCGTGGACGCCGGGATATGCGGATTTCATACCAAGATCATGTCCGTCAGCGAGGACGGTCAGACTGTGGAATTTCAGATCGAAACCGGTTGCGAGAAGATCAAGGCTTTAGCCCAAGCCCTGAAAGAAAAGGAGCCGGTGGATGCCTATCAGGAAATCAGCCCCACCGGCGAAAGTGTGGTTCTGTCGGTTGTTCGGAGCACGTTAAAGGGTTGCTGTGCCGGGTGCGCCGTTCCCGTGGGTCTCTTCAAAGCAATGCAAATAGCGGCAGGGTTGGCCTTGCCAAAAGATATCATGATCACGATATCCAAAGAAGGATAGCCGACACTGCTTTATCCGGACCCCCCCATCGAGGGAAAATTTACCTGGCGGGTAACCAACCCGGAACAGGAATCTAAAAATGAGAAGGAAAAAAAACAAACTGAACTATTAAGAGAAAGAATGGCTTGGATTAAGAAGATGGCGGAAAAACGGGAGAAGAAGAATGGCTAAGATGCGAATCTTATTCTTGTGCACCGGCAATTCCTGCCGAAGCCAGATGGCCGAGGGTTGGGCTCGACATTTGAAAGGCGATCTTGTCGAACCCTATTCCGCAGGGATCGAAACCCACGGCCTGAATCCGAACGCTGTAAGGGTAATGGCGGAAGTGGGGGTGGACATCTCCCGCCATCACTCCAAGCACCTGAATGAAGTAAAGCATATCCTATTTGATTACGTCATCACGGTGTGCGATAACGCCCATGAAAGCTGTCCCCTCTTTCCGGGCCGAACCAAAGTCGTTCACGTCGGCTTCATCGATCCACCCCGGTTGGCAAAAGAGGCTAAATCGGAAGATGAAGCCCTCGTTCACTATCGTCGGGTGCGGGATGAAATTATGAAGTTTGTCTCAGAATTACCGGATAATCTTACGAAAATTAAATAGGAGCCAATCAATGAAATCAGGTATGGCGAAAAAGCTTTCCTTTCTGGATCGGTATTTGACCCTCTGGATATTTCTGGCCATGGCGATTGGGGTCGGTAGCGGCTATCTGATCCCTTCCATCGTGGATTTCTGGAACCTCTTTCAGTCTGGCACAACGAATATTCCGATTGCGATCGGCTTAATCCTGATGATGTATCCTCCCCTGGCCAAGGTCAAATACGAGGAACTCGGGGAAGTCTTCCGGGATTACAGAGTCCTGGGCCTGTCCCTGGTCCAGAACTGGGTCATCGGTCCGATCCTGATGTTCATCCTGGCCGTGGCCTTTTTGCGGGGTTATCCCGAATACATGATGGGATTGATCCTGATCGGCCTGGCCCGCTGCATCGCCATGGTCATCGTCTGGAACGACTTGGCCGAAGGCGATACCGAATATTGCGCCGGACTGGTGGCCTTCAACTCCATCTTCCAGGTCTTGTTCTTTTCCGTCTATGCCTGGATATTCATTACGGTTCTACCCCCGCTGATCGGTTTAAAAGGAACGGTAGTGAATATCACCATCGGTCAGATCGCCGAAAGCGTTTTTATCTACCTGGGCATTCCCTTCATCGCGGGGATCATTACCCGATTTACTCTGATTAAACTCAAAAACAAAGAATGGTATCAGACCAAATTCATTCCCAAGATCAGTCCCATCACCCTGATTGCCTTACTCTTTACCATCGTGGTCATGTTCAGCCTAAAGGGTGAATACATCGTCAAACTGCCGTTGGACGTCCTGCGCATTGCCGTGCCGCTCTTGATCTATTTCGTGATCATGTTCCTGGTAAGTTTCTTTATGAGTGCCAAGGTCGGTGCCAATTACAAGCAGTCCGCCACACTATCCTTTACCGCAGCCTCCAATAACTTTGAATTGGCTATCGCGGTGGCCGTCGCTGTCTTCGGCATCAACTCCGGCCAAGCCTTCGCCGCCGTGATCGGCCCTTTGGTCGAGGTGCCAGTCCTGATCAGCCTCGTCAATGTGGCCCTCTGGATACGTGAAAAATATTTTGTGCAGCCGCCCGCCACTCCGCTGTCACCCGATTAGCCTGTTTCCCTCGCAAATCCCTTTGGGCAACGCTCCCTTGCGGTCGCGTCTCTTAAAGAGTCGTTGAATACTGGGTAAACTGATTTTGTAGTCTGGAAGAATCTGTGATATAATCGCGGTTTTATGGAGTAAGGGCAATGACGGGTTTGGCCTGGGCGAATATAAAGCATCGAAAGTTGAGAAGTGCGCTGGCGGCGCTGGCGGTGGCTATCGGGGTGGCGATGCTGGTAACCATGCTGGCTCTTTCGCATGGAACGCTGGACGAAGTGGCTCAGCGGGTCAAAGGGATCGACGCGGAATTGCTCGTTTTGCCTTCGGAGACCTCGGCGATTTTCAGCGAAGGGGCCCCGCTTTCGGAAAAGTATCTGCCGAAGATCAAAAATCTTCGGGTCAACTCTCATTTAGTCGTCACACAGATCATTCCTGTGTACTTCCAGATCATGCCCAAGATGGCCGGTCAGCAGCAGCGGGTTTTTGGAATCGAACCCGATCAATTCCAGGCTTTTTCAAAGGGTCGATCCCTGTTGGCTGGCCGACTCTTTGATCCTGAGCAACGGTTTAAAAAATTCATTGAGCAATTGCCCAAATCCAACCAAGGCCATTATCAGCCCGATCAGGTTCCGGATAAGGTGCTTAACGAAGCCTGTGAATTGGTGATTGACGAACGGTTGTCGAGAGCTGGAAAATACAAGGTCGGTGATACTATTCCATTTCTGGGACGGAATTTTACCATTTGCGGGATCATCCAGGCGGGTGCGGCTGGACGGGTTTTTGCTCCGATCGAGGTGATCCGGCATATCGGAACCGGAGGAATTCCCCGCTCCAGTTTGTTCTTTGTCAAATTGGACCCGACCCTTGTCGATGTGGAGGAAAAGGAGGTTCAGGGGGATAAAATCCGCGTCTGGGACTGTGCCGCCGGGTTGGGGAAAATCATCGACATGAAGGTTATCTCCCTGAATCAATATGACAAGCTGCTCTTTAACAGTTTCGGTCCGATTTACGTTTACATCAACATCGCCAGCGGTTTGGTGCTTGTTGTTTCGTTTCTTTTTATTATGGTGACGATTTATACGATGGTGCTGGAGCGTCGGCGGGAGATAGGGATTTTGCGGTCTTTAGGGGCGACGGGTTCTTATATTATGAGTCAGACGATATCCGAGGCATTGATTATTTCCGTCTGCGGCATGGCGGCGGGGTTGGCGATGTCTTACGGAGCGAAAGAAGCCATCGAACGATTTCGTCCTCTGCTTACGGTAGACCTTCAGCCGCGGTGGTTGTTGCTCGGCGTCATTGTCGGTTTTGTGGGCGGGTTGGCCAGTGCGTTATATCCGGGGTATTGTGCCCTTAGACAGGATCCATTAGAGGCATTAGGATACGAATGAAAGAAATGATTAATGATTATATTCTGCAATCACGAAAGATATGCAAAAGTTATCGTCAGGACGGTGTGGTGACGGATGTTTTGCATGGCATTGATTTTGCGATAAAACGGGGTGAGTTTTGTTCGATCATGGGACCGAGCGGATGCGGCAAGAGCACGCTCCTGCATATTTTGGGTCTGATGCTCACGGCCAATTCCGCGGACGAGCTGGCGATCGACGGGGTAAACACGCTGGGATTAAACCAATCGCAACGAACGCGGATCCGCCGGGACAAAATCGGATTTGTGTTTCAACGGTTCAATCTGATCGACGTGCTGACGGCAGAGGATAATTTGAAACTTGCCCTTAAACTTAAAGGCAAGTCGAGCACCAATCATGTGTTGGAGCTTCTTGAATTGGTGGGAATATCGGATAAAGCCAGGCACAAACCGCACCAGATGAGCATCGGTGAGCAGCAGCGATTGGCCATCGCCCGGGCGGTCATTCATCAACCGGCGATTTTACTCGCGGACGAACCGACGGGAAATCTCGACAGCGGTAACGCCGAACGGGTCATGGACCTGCTTCGGTATTATCATAAGCAGTTTAATCAGACGATTATCATGGTTACACATAACCCCGATCTGGCCCGGCAGGCGGATCGATTGATTTGTATGAAGGATGGTCGAATTGTCGCCTAAAAATTTACTGCTGTATATTTTTGCCACCCCCCAGCGGAAAGACGACGTGCTTCATATACGGGCGTGGTTTTTGTTTTATGCTCTGTATATGATCGCGGTGTGCATTTTGAGCAATTGGGGTTATGTGCATTATTCCCGAACAGGGGACAATATCGCCAAGGCAGTCTGGTTTCTGGGACTTTTTGTTTTTTATTTTTCCCTCGCCTGCACGTATATCCCCCTGCCGACGGTCTGGCTCATTCTGCTGTTGGCATCACCCGTCTGCGGGTTGGCGATTCTCACTCCTTTCTGGTGGGTTGTGATGGTAGCGGGTCTCGGGGCCTTTGCGACGTCCATTTCACATACCAACGAATATCATTTCATCACTTATTTGCTTCGGCTGGGGAAAATTCATCTTCTTAAGCAGACGCGGATTTATTTGTGGGCCCACAAGCAGTTCAAAGTTTGGCCGTTCTTGCTTCTGGTGGTTTTTAATGTACTGCCCGTGCCGGCAGATCCAGTCCGTTGGTTGGCCATCATTTCCGGATATCCTTTGGTGAAGTTTTTTTTGGCCAACTGGATCGGTCGATTTTTTCGATATGGAATTCTCGCGGTCATCGCCGAATCCCTGAAGTTGAATTTGATCCATATCATCATTATTTCCGCGGCGTTGATCGTTCTTTCGCTGGCCGGTGTGGTTTTTCAACACATTCGGACGGGTACCGCGACGGCTTCTTCGACGCCGTAATTGAGCGTTCAAAACATGGTCGGGCGGCATGGGCAATTCTTATTGCCCATGCCACCCCAAAAAAATTGGAACCAGAAATTGTTGAGGTTTTCAATCGCATACGATTATATATTTAATATTTTACAGGAGGCATTTATGTCATACAAATTGATTCTCATATCGGCGATATTCGTCTTTGCGGGTCTTGACGATTTTGTGATCGGCCAGGCGACGAAAGCGACGAGTCAACCGGCAGCTACGCAGGCCGCGATCAGTCCGCAGGTCGATACTATCCTGGACCGGCTGGAAAAAGCCGGGGATGCCATCAAGGACCTTGGGGCCAATGTCAATCACGAGCTTTATCAGATTATTCCCGACGATCGGCAGGTGAAGCGGGGGTTGATTCGCTATCGCGCCGCCGCCAACGGTAAAAATGCCCGCTTTATGATCTATTTCGATACGCTTATTCATGAAGACCTTAAAATCAATCAGAAAGAGTGGTTTTGTTTCGACGGCCGATGGCTGAGGGAGATTCGGGAACAGACACGAACCGCCATCGACCGCGAAGTGGTCGCTCCGGATGAGAAAGTCGATCCCTTTAAACTCGGCGAGGGACCGTTTCCCCTTCCCTTCGGTCAAAAAAAGGCGGATATCCTACGAAACTTTAACGTCACCTGGGTCAAACCGGAGCAAACCGATCCGCCCGCCTCCGATCATCTGATTCTGATTCCCAAACCGCAGACCAAATTCACCAAACGATATGAAAAGCTTGAATTCTGGGTCGACAAAAAATTAAACCTGCCGGCACGGATCGTCTCGCGGGATCGTCATTCCAATATCATCACCGCCAATTTTAAAGACCTTAAAACCAATACAGGTATTCCGAATAATCAATTATGGATCGATGTTCCGAAAGACTACGGCCACCAGGTAGAACCGCTGGAAAAATAGAAAGGAGACCGCTAATGAAAACGTTAAAATTCGTTCTTCCGGGTATTTTAGTCCTCGCGATTTGCCTCGGGGCAAAAACGATCAACAAAGATACCGGTTATCGAACCAAAGCAGACCATTTTTTGACCAGCGTGATGGTAATAAAAATCAACGAGGCCTACGACAAACTTCTGGAGAACTCTCAGCTTAAAAAGAAAACGGAGGCGATTGACGGACTTCAAAAACAAACCTCGGCAGCGCTGGCTTTGCTTGGCAAACCCACGGCCTTTGAATTGGTCAAAGAACAGCGATATGGAGAATCTCTCGTACGGCTGGTGTATGTCCTTAAATTCGACATCGGTCCGTTGATCTGGGAGTTTTATTTCTACAAACCGCGAACGGATTGGATGCTGATCAATATCGAGTTTAACGATAAGCTCGACATGCTAGGCGACAAATAAACCTCGACGAGGGGCCGTCGTCATTTTATAATCACCCATAGATAATTGAAACGTTTTTAACAATTTGGAAAGGTTTGACATGCAGCAGATTGCTTTTGCAGACAGTTTTTTAAAGGCACGGTACGAATTTTTTAAATGGCGTTACAACCTGGCGATTGTCCAGAAACTTACGTTGGCCTTGGCGATGGCCGGGATTACCGGGCTGGCCGCCCAGATTCACTTCATGCTTCCCTGGACCCCCGTCCCGATCAGCGGACAGACCTTTGCTGTCTTGCTGGCGGGGATAATTCTTGGGGGCGGCTGGGGCGGTGTTAGTCAAGTGCTCTATCTTGTTTTGGGTCTGGCTGGGGTTCCGTGGTTTGCCGGAACCGGTGGGGAATATCTTTCCATTTTTGGTCCCAGTGGTGGATACATCCTGGGATTCATTTTTGCCGCCCTGTTTCTCGGACACGTTTGCGATAAATACGTTCGGGCCAGAAATTTTCTCCCTATGGTGGGATTGATGCTTTTTGCCAACTTTGTCCTCATTTACATTCCCGGATTGATCCAATTGGGATTGTGGTGCCATATTGTGAAAGGGTCCGCTCCCTCGATTGGAACTTTATTTTTGATGGGAGCCGCTCCCTTCATTCTTGGCGATTGCATTAAAATTCTTGCCGCCGCTGCCTTCGCCAAGGGCATCACGCCCAAAGAAACTTTTATGAAATGAAAATCCGGGCTCACCATCTTTTATGTATGCAGGGTTTTCAAGGCTATGGTTACAGCCCGCATTTCGTCGAAAACATGACCCGCGTCATCGAAGAAATAAACTCGTCGCCAACCCTGGAATTGGAAATTGTCGCCGAATGCGATATTATCTGCGGCGAATGTCCGCATAATCAGCAAGGCTCGTGCGGGAAGAAATCGGATTCAGCCGAAAGGGTTCGAAACTTTGATCTGCGAGTTTTGCAAAAATTGAATCTCACCGAGGGAATGACCGTCAAGGCCAATGAGATTTTCGCTTATGTAAATGACAAATTGAAAAACGATTCCGACCTTTGCGGAAAATGCGGCTGGCAGGAAAAATGCCTTTGGTATGCTTCCCAGAATAATATTGAATGCCATGAACAAAGAATATGATGTCATTGTTGTCGGGGCCGGTCATGCTGGAGTCGAAGCCGCCTATGCGGCGGTGCGATCCGGTGCCCGCACGGCCATGGTGACTTTATCGCTTGATAAAATCGGAGAAATGTCCTGCAATCCCGCGATTGGCGGTTTGGCCAAGGGGCAGATCGTCTGCGAGATCGACGCTCTTGGTGGACTGATGGGCGAGGCTGCCGATGCCACTGGTATCCAGTTTCGAATGCTCAATCTTTCCAAGGGTCCCGCTGTCTGGGGCCCGCGGGCCCAATCCGACAAACGCCGATATGCTCAATTTGTCCGGTCGTTTTTGGAAAATCTTAATGGTCTGGACCTTATCGAAGGTGAGGCGGCGGAAATCATTACCGATCAGGATAAAATTGCCGGTATCAAATTGTCTGATGGCCGAATTTTGCAAACCCGCGCGGTCATTATTACCAGCGGAACCTTTTTAAACGGTATCATCCACATCGGCGAAAAAACGTTTCCCGCCGGTCGAATTGGAGAAAAACCCGCCGGTCTGTTGACCGATTCTCTTAAACGGCTGGGACTGCGCATCGGTCGGCTGAAAACCGGAACCTGCCCACGGCTCATGCGGGATACCATCGACTTCGACCGATGTATTCCGCAATCCGGGGATGATCCGGCCATCCCTTTTTCCATGCTTACCGACCAAATCATGGGGCCGAATGTTCTTTGTCACATCACTCACACAAATTCCCAGACGCATAAAATCATTCGAGATAATCTGGGCCGTGCGCCGCTCTATACCGGTCAGATCACCTCCACCGGCCCGCGCTATTGCCCGAGTATCGAAGTGAAGATCATCCGCTTCGCCGGCAAAGAACGCCACCAGATTTACCTGGAACCCGAATCGCAGGACTACGATTGGATTTACTGCAACGGCCTTTCGACGTCCATTCCCGAAGGCGTTCAGGAAGCGATGATCCATTCCATCCAGGGCCTCGAACGGGCCAAAATCGTCCAATACGGTTATGCCATTGAATATGATTTCGTTTTTCCCGAGCAACTCGGACCCGATCTTCAATGCCGGCAAATAGCCGGTTTATTTTTCGCCGGTCAGATCAACGGCACCAGCGGTTACGAAGAGGCCGCCGCGCAAGGTCTCATGGCCGGCGTCAACGCCGCTCGATTTCTTAAAAATCTCGACCCCGTTATCCTCGGCCGCGACCAGGCCTACATCGGTGTGATGATCGACGATTTGGTGACCAAAGGAATTGACGAACCTTATCGCATGTTCACCTCGCGCGCCGAATTTCGCCTCCTCCTCCGCGCCGATACCGCCGAACGGCGATTGTGCCCCGTCGCACAATCCGCCGGTATCCTCGACGACCGCCGCCGGCAACGTCATCTGGAGTGGGAAAACCAACGGCAGGAACTTTTATCGATTTTGAAAAATCAAAAGATAGGCGGCGACACCGCCGAAGATTGGCTCCGCCGCCCAGAAAATACCTGGAACATGCTGGAAAATATCTTTCCTTTTCCGAAAAAGAGACGCGACCGTGAGGGAGTGGGCATTATTGAGGAAGTGGGTATATTCGATCAATTCGACCCGCGCATCCGCCGCCAGATCGAGGCAGATATCAAATATAGCGGTTACGAGCAGAAAGAGCAAAAACATGCCGACAAACTCCGCAAACTCGATGCCGTTAAACTCGCCAAAAATCTCGATTATACCCGCGTTCCCCATTTAAAAAGGGAAAGCCAGGAAAAGCTAAACGCCGTCAAACCCCACACCCTCGGCCAAGCCTCCCGTATCAGCGGAATCACCCCCGCCGACATTATGGTTATCATGATCTTTTTGAAGAAAGTAGACGAGTAGATGAGTAGAAAAAGAAGTAAGGTGGATCGTCTGCGAGCCACAGTTTTCCCGGTATCCGTTAATCAACAAATGGTGGATTTGAGGAAATCTACCCTATAAAACTTCAAACAAGAGGTCGCTTGAAGTAGTGCCAGAAAATAACGATAGCGACCAATTCCCAGCCATCCTTGCCATATTCGTTGAGAATCCGTGTCGTTCGCTCCCCGGCCCCCAGGATGCAAACACATTTGTACTCAACCCGGTTCATAACAGCCCCTCTTTCATTCGAAATGTCCCAGATAACCGTACCCGGCTACGCCGTCGGGCAACATTATCGTCATTATACATTGAACATTGAGAATTGATCATTGAATATTTTTTCTTTTTCCGAATTCTTCTACTCGTCTACTTGTCTATTCGACTACTCGTCTACTATAATTACATCCGTGAAGACCGATAGCAAATTACTGGCCCGGCGGCTTCGCCCTTTGATAAAAGGCGAAGTGTTGGATGATAAGGTTACGCGGCTATTATACAGCACCGACGCTAGTGCTTATAAAATCGTGCCGACGGTGGTCGTTTGTCCGCGCGACGAGGAGGACGTGGTTCGGCTGATGCTTTTTGCCCAGGAGACGGGAACACCGCTGGCTCCGCGAGGGGCAGGGACGGGATTGGCGGGGGAATCTTTGACTACGGGGATTCTGATCGATTTTGCCCGATATATGACCAATATTGTCGATATCGATTTAGATAAGGGGCAGGTCCGAGTTGGGCCTGGGGTCATTCTTGATGAAATTAATCGGCTGACGCGGCCGGCCGGATGGCAATTTGGGCCCGATCCTTCCAGCGGATCGCGGGCTACCGTCGGCGGGTCCGTGGCTAATAACGCAACCGGGGCTCACTCGCTAAGATACGGTTATTGCAGCGATAATTTGCTGGCTATCCGGATGGTGTTGCCGAACGGCAAACTTATCGGAACCGACCAAGCCGATGGGATGGAAATTGAACGAAGCGTTTATAATCTTCTTAACCCCAATCGAAAAATCATCGATCAATTCTGGCCTAAGGTGAAACGCAATCGCGCCGGTTATAATATCAAGGGGATGATTAGCCGCAGCGGTGGCGATCTGGTTAAATTAGCGGCTGGGTCGGAAGGCACGTTGGGAATCTTTACCGAGATAAAACTTCAACTCGTCCGTACTCCGGCTGTTAAGATCGCGTTATCCGCCAACTTCGACGACCTGGGATTAAGCGCACAAGCCATCACGCACATTCTTGAATTCGATCCTGCGGCGGTGGAATTGATGGACGGCAATGTCATTAAACTGGCCCATGCCTCGGACAAGAATTTAGCCCAAATCCTGCCGGCATGCGCGGCATCGCTTCTGATCGAATTTGACGCGCCGACTCTCGACCAGGCTATGACGCGACTCAATGATTGCCGGCGGCGATTGTCGAAGGAATTCTCCGATCATGTGGAACTTCTCGATCTCGTCGATCCGAACGAACAAAAACGCCGCTGGTCCGCCCGTAAAAGCGCCGTGCCCCTTTTATATCGCCAGCCGGGAGTGGCCAAACCACTTTCGTTTGTCGAAGACATCGCCGTCGATGTCGCGAACATTCCCCAATACGTGCAGGGAATGCAATCCATCTTCGCAAGATACGGCCTAAGCGCCTGTTTTTATGGTCATGCGGGTTCAGGAGAATTTCACATCCGGCCATATCTTGATCTTCACGATTCCGGTGATCGAAAAAAGATTTCCACTCTGGCCAAAGACGCTTATGAGTTGGTCTGGTCGCTGGGGGGAACCATCAGCGGTGAGCATGGGGTTGGGATCGCCCGAAGCTGGGCGTTGCGGAAACAATACGGTCCGATCTACGAATATATGGAGCAGGTTAAAAATCTTTTCGATCCTGCCGGGATTCTTAATCCGGGAAAGATCATCGTAACCGAGACCGATCTTCCGCTGGAAAATCTTCGGGCCGACGTGACCTTCCCCCCCGATCTGATCTCACCGGGTTTATTGTACGCTGATCAATCGCTTTCCGATCTGGCCGACGTCTGCAACGGTTGCGGTGAATGCAAGTCGTTTGATCCTGCCCAAATGATGTGCCCCGTCTTTCGGGCCCATCGCGACGAATACTCCTCGCCCCGCGCAAAAGCGAATCTCTTCCGAGAATATCTTGCCGGGTCAATCGGCGACCGGGAATTGCTAAGCCCGCAGGCCCAGCGCGTTCTGAACGCATGCCTGCTTTGCGGCAATTGCCTGCGTGAATGTCCAAGCGCTGTCCAGGTTCCCCAACTGATGGTCGAACTTCGCGCCGCCCGGAGGAAACTCGCGGGGAATAAATTCGTGGAGAAATTCTTCGTCGACTCCGAATACGGCGAATGGTTTGCCAGTAAATTTGCCAAAATCACCAACTACGTATTCGCCAGAACGGGCTTCCGGCGTCTCATGGAATCTTTCGTCGGCATCGACGCCCGGCGGACCCTGCCGGCTTTTGCGTTCCCCGGTCTGCTGAGTTCCCTGCGTAAAATGGCCTCAAAATACCGCCCGACTCAGGTTAAATATCGGGCCGCGTGGTTCGTCGATCTTTACGCGCGCTATCATGATTTGAAACTGGCGGAGGATATCATCAGGGTTTGCGCCGCTAATGGAATCGAGCTGGTAATCCCCGATCAATGCGGGTGCAATATGCCTGCTCTCGCCTACGGCTATCTCGATCATGCACGGAAGGCCGCTCAATTCAATATCGGAGAATTTTCGCGACATCTGGACAGTATCGACATGATCCTCTCTTTCGAGCCAACCGCCACGCTTTGTTTGCAAAAGGAATATAAATACTTGCTCAACGATCCGCAGGTGGACGCAGTTTCGGAAAAAGTTCGCGACGGCTGCGATTTCCTTTGGCAGTTGCACCTTGACGGGCAGCTTCATCGTGGTTCAAAAACCCAAAATATGAAAATCGCCTACCACAATCCGTGCCATCTCCGGATGCTCCAGATCGGTGAACCGGGATACAGCCTACTGGGACTCATCGAAGGGCTGAAGGTCGAACATCTGGTAGACTCCTGTTGCGGACTGGCTGGCACTTTTGGTCTCAGCAAAGAAAAATACGACACTTCCAACGCCATCGGGCAAAATCTTCAAGAAAATATCGTCAAAGGAAATTACCAAGCCCTTGTCAGCGAATGCAGTTCCTGCCGAATGCAATTGCATCACCTTTCACAACTTCAGACATTCCACCCCGTTCAATTCCTAGCCCGTTGGTACGATTAAATTTTAATAATGAAAGGAATCGTTTCTTTATGGCGCGACAGATAATACAAACAATTATAACGGCCCAGCAAGGTCAACCTCATCAGTTCAAGGGCGATATATTGATGTTAGGCCTTTATAATGATACGAAGCAGGTTCCCGGGGAATATGTATTGGTGGATAAAGCAGCGGACGGCGCCATCGGCCATTTGCTTGAAATCGGTGATTTTGCGGGCAAATCCTGCGAAAACGCGATTCTTTATACTCCCGGTAACTTCGGCTGCCGGCGAATTATGGTGGTTGGATTGGGGGAAAAGGAAAAATTCGAGCCGGAGATTTTACGTCAGACCATCGGCACTGCCGTTCGGGCGGCCGATAAATTGGCGGCGGGAAAAATCGGTCTGGCCCTGCCTGCCGAGATGCTCGATGGAAAATTTAAAACCGAACGGATCGCTCAAGCCGTCAGTGAAGGCGCCATCGCCGGACGATATGAGTTTGAAGATTATTTGCCCGAAAAAAAAGAAAATGGAAAATCATCACCGAAAACGCAAATTACGCTTCTGGCTGTAAATGCTTCTCAAGCTAAAATTTTTGACCAGGGGTGTAAAATTGGTTCCGTGCTGGCCCAAGGTCAGAACGTGGCCCGAATGATCGCCAACAAACCGGCTAACGAAATCAACCCGCCCACGTTAGCCCGCGAGGCTCAGCGGTTGGCCAAACAATTCGGTCTTCACTGTAAAATTTATGACGACCGGGAACTTTTGCGGATGAAGATGAACGCCATCCTCGCCGTGGGTAACAGCTCTGCCAGTAAACCGCGATTGATCCTGCTCGAATACAACGGTCGGCGGGGTGGAGCAAAAACGAAAGGTCCGGACGTCATTGTGGTCGGCAAGGCGGTAACTTTTGATTCCGGGGGTATTGATCTCAAACCTTCTCCCAAGATGGAATTAATGAAATTTGACAAATGCGGCGGGTGTGATGTTTTGGGGATCATGACCGCTGCCGCGAGGTTGAAACTTCCGTTGCGGGTGGTAGGACTTATTCCATCGGCGGAAAATCTCATTTCCGATACCTGCTATCGGCCGGGGGATATTGTTCGGACTTGCAGTGGTAAAACGGTGGAAATTCTGAGCACCGACGCTGAGGGGCGAATGCTTTTATGCGATGCCCTAACCCTGGCGGTGAAAATGAAACCCGATGCCATCGTCGATCTGGCCACGCTGACCGGAGCCTGCGCCGTCGCACTGGGCGAGCACTATGCGGGATTGTTCGGTAATGACGATTCACTTCTTAATAAATTCAAAGCGGCGGCGGAACTCAGCGGCGAACGTGTCTGGCATTTGCCCAGCGGACCGGAATACCTGGAGCAAATGAAGAGTAAAATCGCGGACCTGAAAAATGTCGGGGTTCGGGAGGGCGGGGCCAGTATGGCGGCGGCGTTCCTGGGCGAATTTGTCGATGGCATTCCCTGGGTCCATCTGGACATCGCCTGCGTGGCGAAACCCGATACAGATAAACCCTGGCGAGATTCCGGAGCGACCGGATTCGGAGTTCGATTGGTTTTGGAATATTTGAGATCGCTGGTGTCTTAAAGAGAGGTTGGGTGGCATGGCATCGTCTTCGAGGCCATGTTCTTACCAACCAAGTCATGGCCTCGAAGACGATGCCATGCCACCCAACAGGCCACGTTGTGCGCATAACCTATGAATGTAAATGAATTTTTGCGACAGGTGCAACGACGAAGCGAATATCGCGATCAGATCGTCGAGATTCGCCGGATACCGCCTCGACCGGCGAAAATCGAGACGCTGGAGCAATCGTTAAATCCGCACTTGCAGAATATTTTGACTATGGAGGGAATCGAAAATCTCTATTCGCATCAGGCGAAATCGGTTCAATTTTTGCGGCAAGGGAAGAATGTGCTCGTTGTTACCGGCACGGCGTCTGGGAAAACCCTTTGCTATAATTTGCCCATCGTTGAGCATCTGATTCGGGACCCCAAGGCACGGGCGATGCTGATCTTTCCGACTAAAGCTTTGGCCCAGGATCAGTTGGCGACGCTGAACCGATGGATCGGCTATGACGAGACGTTGCAAAAGAATATTCGCGTCGCTACTTATGACGGGGATACGCCCAGCAGTGCGCGTGGTAAAATTCGGCGGTCTGCCAATATCATCCTGACCAATCCGGATATGCTTCATCAGGGAATTTTACCCTATCACGCGAAGTGGGCGGATTTCTTTCATAATTTGCGATTCGTGGTCATCGATGAGTTGCACAGCTACCGGGGCATTTTTGGTTCTCAGTTCGCCAATGTCCTTCGGCGGCTGACTCGCTTGCTTGAGTTTCACGGCGGGCGGAGCCAGTTTGTTTGTTCCTCCGCCACGATTGGAAATCCGCTGGATTTCGCCGAAGGGCTGACCGGCAGGCCGATGGAATTGATCGACGACGATGGTTCGCCGCGCGGAGAAAAGTTTTTCGTGTTCTGGAACCCGCCTTATGTCGATCCTTCCCACCTGGTACGCCGTTCCGCCAACATCGAAGCCAAACGATTGTTTACCGATCTGGTGCGTTTCGGATCGCAATCGATCGTCTTTACCCGGGCTCGAGTCGTCGCGGAAATCATTTATAAGTACGCGAAGGAAGAGTTTCATAATCAAAACGAAAACGACCTGGCCGAGAAGATTCGGGCCTATCGCGGCGGATACTTGCCGGAGGATCGGCGGGCTATTGAAAAACTTCTTTTTACCGGTAAATTACGCGGTGTCTGCGCCACGAACGCTCTGGAACTCGGAATCGACGTTGGTTCCCTCGATGCCGCCATTCTTGTCGGTTATCCCGGCACGATCAGTTCCGCCTGGCAGCAAGCGGGCCGGGCCGGTCGGCGGGCCGCTCAATCACTGGCCATTCTCGTGGCCTATAACGATCCCATCGATCAATACATCATGCATCACCCGGAATATTTTTTCAACCGCGACGTCGAGCGGGTCATCATCGATCCGAATAATACGCATATCCTCGCCAATCATCTGGCCTGTGCCGCATTCGAGTTGCCCCTGACTCCGACCGATGACAAATACTTCGGACCGGCGTACGCACAAATATTGGAAACCATTTCCCAGGACAATCCAGACCTGCACAAAATCGCCGATCAGGTTCACTGGGCTAGTTCCGAATTTCCCGCCCGAAACGTCAACCTTCGCACCATCAGCGAAAGCACCTTTACTATTATCGACACCACCGGCGGGCAGGATCGGAGCATCGGCAGCATCGACGGTATTTCCGCTCCGGAGCAGCTTTATCCGTCGGCGGTCTATTTGCACGAAGGGGAAAGTTTCGTCGTTAAAAATCTGGACCTGGCAGAAAAAGTCGCTTATGTCAAAAAGACCAATGTCGATTATTACACCCAGCCGATCCTGACCAGCAGTGCCCGTGCCCTTCACGAAGAACAATCCGAGGATTTTGCTTTCGGCAAACTTGGTTTTGGCGGCCTGGAAGTGAGTTGGCAAACTATTGCGTTTAAAAAAATCAAATTTTATACGATGGAGATGATCGGCCAGGAAGCTTTGGATTTACCTTCGCAATCCCTGCGAACCCGCGGATTTTGGTTTTTACCCGCCAAAGAAACTTTGGAAGCGTTGGGCGACGCCGGTCATCTTCCCGCCGGCGGACTTGCGGGATTGCGGAACCTGCTGATCTGGGCTTTGCCGATCCTGGCGATCTGCGATCCGAAAGACCTTGGTGGACAAGTCAATTTTGCCGGTTTCGGTTCGCCGGCTCTGATCGTTTACGATCGTTACCTGGAAGGATTGGGGTTCGCCCGGCGAGGATTTGAAAGTTTCACCGAATTACTGCGTCTGGCGGAACAAATTTTAAAGGAATGCTCTTGTGAAACAGGGTGTCCCTCCTGCGTCGGACTGCCGCAACTTCGCCCACCTCTCCATCAGGACCCTGGTTTGGAGATGGGAATGGAAATTCCAGACAAACAGGCAACTGCATTTCTTCTGGAACGGATCAATGCGAGCAAGTAGTTTTTCTCATCCGATGGCGGTACCGCCCTTCTCACCGGTTCTGATCCGCACACATTCTTCCAGAGGCAGGACGAAAATCTTGCCGTCGCCGATCTCGCCGGTTTGGCCGCTTCTCGCTCCTTTAATGATGGCTTTGAGGGTTTGCTCGACAAAATTATCGTTGACGGCGATTTCCACACGGAGTTTTCGCAGAAGGTTTCCCGTCTCTTTCACGCCGCGGTAAACCTCGGTTACGCCCATCTGCCGGCCATGACCCAGAACCTCGCTGACCGTGAGCAGATTGACCTGGGTTTCATAAAGTTCTTTTTTTAATTCTTCCAGTTTATGCGGTTGAATGATGGCTATGATTAATTTCATGATTTTACTCCTTCCAAATTTATATTTTGTTCCGCTATTCCACCAGCGTATAGGCTCCTTCGCGATGCTGCGTCAGGTCAAGTCCGATCACTTCATCTTTCTCGCTGACACGCACACCGAAAACGGCATCGACCAGTTTGTAGAGAATGTAACTAACAACAAGACTGTAACCGATGGTTATGGCGACGGCGATAAGCTGTACAATAAACTGATGCGGATTTCCGTAGAATAAACCGTTCGCGCCATCCTTGTTGACGAGCTTCGAGGCAAAAAGTCCTGTCGCTAGTGCCCCCCAGATTCCGCCGATCCCATGTACCCCGAAGGCATCGAGCGAGTCATCGTAACCCAGTTTCGGCTTAACGATACCGACCATCAAAAAGCAAAAGACGCTTACCAAAAGGCCGATAATGATGGCAGAGCCGGCATTGACAAACCCTGCCGCCGGAGTGATCGCGACCAACCCGGCCACCGCTCCGGTTACCGTGCCGAAAATCGTTGGTTTACCGTTATGCAGCCATTCGAGGATCGCCCAACTCAATCCCGCGGCGGCCGCGGCGGTATTGGTCGTTACAAACGCATTGACGGCCAATCCATTGGCGGCCAGAGCGCTACCGGCGTTGAAACCGAACCATCCGAACCACAGCAATCCAGCCCCCAGGACCGTAAACGGCAGATTGTGGGGCGGGGTGGGTTTGTTGTCATATCCTTTGCGCCGGCCAATGACCAGAGCGGTGACCAGAGCGGCAACACCGGCATTGATATGAACCACTGTTCCTCCGGCAAAATCCAAGGCTCCCATTTTCTTTAACCATCCGCCGTCACTCCACATCCAGTGTGCGACCGGATCATAAACAAACGTCGCCCACAAAATTATAAAGATCAGGAATGCCGAAAATTTCATCCGTTCCGCAAACGCTCCGATAATAAGGGCTGGAGTGATAATGGCAAACATGGCTTGAAAGATCATAAACGCCTGATGAGGAATTGTGGCTGCATACGTCGGATACGGATCAAGCCCCACGCCTTTTAGTGCGAACCACGACAAGTCACCCCAAAACCCGTTGCCCGAAGAAAAAGAAAGACTATACCCGTAAAGCACCCATTGCAGACTAAGCACGCACATGATGATGAAACACTGCATGAGCATTCCGAGAATATTTTTCCGCCTGACCATCCCGCCGTAAAAGAACGCCAGCCCCGGCGTCATTAATAGAACCATCCCCGCCGAGATCAGTACAAATGCGGTATCTCCGGAATCGATTTTGGGAACAGGGGCATTCGTTTGGGCAAACACCGTTCCGGAGAAACTCATTAAAAATAAAAGCAGAATGAAAAGCAGACCTTTCTTTTTTTTAAACATTTTTCAACCTTTCACAAAATTGTGACAAAGAAAACCATCCTGGCTATTATGAACTATAGGCAATTTCTGTGCCAGTATATCTAAATGTACATATCGACTTAATAATAAAGCTGTTATAGAAATAGAGCTTTTAAATAAAACTTTGGGTTATATAGACAAAAGTGTAATTAATTGCAGACGGTTTACATTTTTGAAAATAAATTCAATATTTATCTTTCGTCGTGGATCGGGTATAATGAACTATTGTCACGTATGGGTGAATTGGTCTTTCTGTAAAGGGTTCTGACGTGTTATTTCGACGCCGTAGAAAACAGTTTGAAACTCTTGTCCTGGTCGAGTTGCCGAGTCTGTATCGACTGGCTCTGCGATTGACGGGAAACCAGGCGATGGCTGAAGATTTGGTTCAGGAAACATTACTGCGGGCCTATAGATCATTTGGCCAATTCAAACTCCAGGAATACGGAATAAAACCCTGGCTTTTTAAAATACTCCATCACATTTTTTTCAACGAGCGAACCGCTGCGAAAAGGCATCACGTGCTCAAAAATGAACCCCCTTGGGAACTCGTGGCCGACCAGCATCCTGACCATTGGCCCGAGATCGACATCAATCATCTCAACTGGGACCAGTTCGACGATGAAATCAAACGCGGGGTGGAGGCGCTGGCTCCGGAATACCGAGTCGTATTGCTGCTGTGGGCGTTGGAGCAGTTGAATTACAAGGAAATCGGTGAAATATGCAACGTCCCTGCCGGTACGGTCATGAGCCGGCTGTTTCGTGCCCGAAAAGACTTGTCAGTAAAATTGGCCGGCTATGCCCAGTCGCATCGACTGTTCAGGGAGCCGCATACGGCACATGGGATAAATCACCACCCAAAAACGCCCGTGGTTTTCCCGGAAGGATCGCCCAATGGACTGTAAGGAATTCAAAAAGGTTTCCGGCGGTTATCTGGAAGACGCCATCCCGTCCAATCTGCACCAGGAAGTCCAGGAGCATCTGCATCGTTGTCCTCTTTGCGCTGCCATTATGCTTCAGATGAAATTATTACGCGAACGAGTGCACTTAGCCCTGTGCAAAGACTGCTGTCCGGGAAATCTCCGTCAGCGGGTCTCCCGAAAACTCAAATTTGCCTCCTTTCATCTTTGGATAAGCAAGATAAGAGCCCGGCAGAAAAAATGAGGAAGGAAATGGCACCGCGAATTTTCATTTTAACGGCGATATTTCTTTTTCCGTTTTCCGCCTTCGCCGACTACACCGACTTGGCCGAGTGGTCCTCGCTCCCCCGGTTAAAATCCAACGTCACCGCCGGATTGGCAAGCAGTTATGACCGAAGCGGCGGGAACAATGATTTCAGTCAATACGAAAGCCCGCCGGGTTGGCTGCCCGATAATATTTCCGAACAGGTGATCGTCAAAACGTTAACCGGTCCCGGTGAAATCACTCGCTTTTGGATGCCCCACCGGATCGCCAACCAACCCTTTCAGGTGCGAATGTATTTCGACGGGGAAAGTAATCCTCGGATCGACACGACCAGCGATGTGATCATGGCTGGTACATTGGGGTATATGAATGGTCCATTGATCACAACCGCCGCCGGTGGGCAGGTCTGCTATGAACCGATCCCCTTTAAAGAATCCTTGCGAATAGAAACCAACAACCTGTCGTCGCTATCCCACTATTATCAATACGGTTATCGCTTGTTTTCCACTGATGGACCAACGGAAAGTTACACCGGTACGCTGACCTCGGACGAGCAGGACAATCGAACCGCCGTTAATTCCATGCTGAACAATATCGGAGGTAATCCCGCGGGGATCAACCTTTCGGCCATCACCCTGAATAGTTCCAATTTCAATATTGCCCCCGGCTCATCCGTCATAATCGGCACGATATCCGGTTCCGGTGCGATCCGCCGATTAACGGTTAAAATGGATAATGCGACCGACTCGGAGTTGGAAGGACTGCGTTTGCGGGTCAGATGCGATCAGGCCGACGCTTATGCCATCGATGTTCCCGTCGCTCATTTTTTCGGGGCAGGCTTCGGCAGAGTTCCTTATAAATCTCTTCCACTTGGCACGGATTCTCCGCACGGATTTTATTCGTATTGGCCCATGCCCTATCGCGAAAAAATCACCCTTGATCTTTACAACGGTACGGAGAGTTCCATCGATGTCGATAACACAACCGTAGAATATGAAAACCGTCCGGTATTCGCCGATGACGCTTACCTCCATGCCGCCTATTCGGTGGAAACGACCGTCAGCGGTCAATTGTTTCATCAATTGCTGAATGTGCAGGGCCAGGGGCATTATGTTGGAAATATTTTATGGCTTGGCAGGTCGAACGTAATTCCCAAGAGTATTCTGGAAGGTGATGACATAATTACCACCGACAATCAAACCCTGCCGGGAACCGGTCTGGAGGATGCCTATAATGGAGGATTTTACTACAATTGGATTTTCTGGCCAAGCGTCATCGAACCGGAAGGACAGCAACCGCATTGGGCGATCAGACCTTATTACGGTCTACTGCAGATGAATTCCCTGGTGGATGCCATCACACAAAAACTTTCAGGCGTTTATCGGGTAGACCAGTACCGCTGGTTAATCCCCGATTATATTCCTTTCAAACAATCGATAAACGTTCAACTTGAAAATTATGAATTAAACGCGAACGTTACGTTTGGGTCCACCGCTTTTTATTATCTGCAAGTGGCACCCATCCGGGGCAGGGTGGACCTGCAGGAATTTACCGGCAGTAAGACCGGCACACAGGTTACAATCGAAATCAGAAACCCCGGTGAGATTACCCCCGTGGAAACGCACACGGCGACTCTCGACACAAATGGCAAATACGCGATATACACCGGATTGAGAGGTCCTTACGATCTGACGGCCAAGGCTTCGCACTGGCTTCGCGAAAAACAGACCGGTCTCACTTTTACTGGATCAAACGTCGTGGACTTTCACCTGACCAATGGGGATTGTGACGGTGATAACGAAGTTACCTCAACAGACCTGAGCATCATCCTGGCAGACATGGACACAGCGAACTCCACCGCCGACCTTGACGGCGATAACGAAATCACCATCATCGACCTCGGCATCGTTTTGCCAAGAATGGATTTAACGGGGGACCCGTAACGCCGTTCTTGTCAGGTGGCATGATGTCTTCTTTCTTTCCTTGCCGTAAAGACATGGCTACGCGAATAGCGAAGCCATGCCACCCGCCAAATTCGCTTCCTTGCATCTTTGGTTAAATAAACATTGGCGCGGACGAGAAAGACTAAAAACCACATGGATATACGCGGGCTATAACCGTCTACGCTCTCTTTCCGATCCGGCCCGCCCATGCGGCAGCAGCATAGGTCAGGGTGTACTGAATGACGGTAGTAAATACGACGGCAGAAGCGATCACCGCCATGTGCAACCCCTTGGCCCCCCACTTATCCAACCCGAACGAGGCCAAAATGCGGTTCAGATCATCGCCTTGAAGGGTCAGAAGACCGAGCACAATAACGATCCCACCGGTGACGGCGGACGTGAATAAACCGGTCCGTCTCGCCGTAGGTTTGGCCCGGTCGGGTTCCAGATCGGCATGGAACCCTCTTTTACCGATATAAATCCCAGCCAGCAGACCGAGAATCCACAGACCGATAGGCAGCCCCATGAACACCGCCGTTGCCACAGCTGACCAGAACAGATAGAGGGGGATCAGGACCGAGTTCCTTGCTGTGTAGAATCCTGAAACCCACCGTTGCCATCGCACCAGGAGCAGAATAATCCCTACCGCCAGGCCGACGAACGCACAGATGGGAATGTGTCGTTCCGCCAGCGGCGCCAAATGATAGATCACCATCGATGCCACCACCGCGGCAAAAAGAAGAAAAAACGTCACCGGAAAAATGAAGCACAAAACAAGACCAATGAGGGTCGATTCCGTTTTGCTCATGACACTTTTACAATCCCGATCCGTTTTAATTAACCTGGCGATCATCAGATTTCCTTTCGGTTTTTATTTGCCGGCCTTTCGTTCAATCTTCGCCCAAGTGTCTTTTAGCGACACCGTTCGATTGAAGACCAGTTTGCCGTTGGCGGAATCCAAGTCAACGCAGAAATAGCCGTTGCGCTCGAATTGGTAGCGGTTGCCTGGAACGGCGGTTTTTAAACTCGATTCGATTTTGCATCCTTTCAGGACTTGGAGGGAATTTGGATTCAAATTGGTTTTCCAATCCATTCCTTCGGGGACGTCGTCCGGGTTCTGGTTTGAGAACAGATGATCATAGAGGCGGACCTCGGCGTCGATAGCGTTGGCGGCACTGACCCAGTGAATTGTGCTTTTTACCTTTCTGCCGTCGGGGGAATCGCCTCCGCGCGTGGCTGGGTCGTAAGTGCAATGCACTTCGACGATCTGGCCGGTGTTGGGGTCTTTGACCACACTGGCGCATTTGACGTAATATGCGTAACGCAGGCGAACTTCCTGGCCGGGGAAGAGTCGGAAGTATTTCGGTGGCGGGACTTCGCGGAAATCGTCCTGCTCGATATACAGCTCGCGGGAGAAGGGAACTTTTCGCGTTCCGGCGGCGGGGTCTTCGGGATTGTTGACGGCGTCGAGTTCGTCGACCTGACCCTCGGGGTAATTGTCGATAATTAATTTCAAGGGATGCAGCACCGCCATCGCTCGCGGAGCTTTTTTGTTTAAATCCTCGCGCAGACAATGTTCCAGCAATCCGATTTCGACCACACCATCAAATTTGGCCACTCCGACCCGCAGGCAAAATTCCCGAATGGCTTCGGGGGTATATCCGCGCCGGCGAAATCCTGAAATCGTCGGCATTCGCGGATCGTTCCACCCGTTGACATATCCGTTTTTGACCAGTTCCAGAAGTTTACGCTTGCTGAGCACCGTGTAGGTCAAATTCAATCGTGCAAATTCGATTTGCCGCGGGCGATAGGTAATTTTCGGCGGCGAGGCTCCGATCGACATGAGGGTTTCGACGAACCAATCATAGAGCGGCCGATGATTCTCAAATTCCAGCGTGCATATCGAATGGGTGATTCCCTCGACCCAGTCACTTTCGCCGTGGGCCCAGTCGTACATCGGATAAATACACCACGTATCGCCCGTGCGATGATGCGTAGCCTTTAAAATGCGGTACATGACCGGGTCGCGCATGTTGAAATTTGGCGAGGCCATGTCGATTTTCGCCCGCAACGTTCGTGACCCGTCGGCAAATTCGCCGTTTTTCATTCGTTCGAAAAGATCAAGATTTTCTTCGGCAGAACGAGTGCGATAGGGGCTGTCCTTGCCGGGACGGGTCAGTGTGCCGCGATGCTCGCGAATCTCATCGGCGGTCAGATCGCACACATACGCCTTGCCCGCCTTGATAAGCTGGACGGCCCAGTCATAAAGTTGTCCGAAATAATCCGAAGCGTAATACAAATGCTCACCCCAGTCGAACCCCAGCCAGCGAACGTCCTCCATGATCGAATCGACATATTCCTGCTCTTCCTTCGATGGATTGGTATCGTCGAAACGCAGGTGGCAACGGCCGTGATAGTCCCGGGCAATCCCGAAATTCAGACAGATCGATTTGGCGTGTCCGATATGCAAATAACCATTAGGCTCCGGTGGAAAGCGGGTTATGACCTTCCCGCCGTGTTTATTTGTTTGTAGGTCTTCCTTGACAATATCGCGAATAAAATCAGACCGAATAGAAGTTTTATCTTCCGAGCTGTCTTGTCCAAAGTTCGGAGTATTCATGTATTTTTACCTCATTTTTGAAATAAAGAAATCCGTCCGTATTAAAACCAGTGATTATATTCCCTGCCACTCCGAAACACAACGCAAGAGAAATCCGTCGGGCGTGTCCTTGACACTTCCGTAAAATGAATATAGTATAAAGGCAGCAATGGGCTGTAGTTCAACTGGTAGAACGTCTGACTCTGGATCAGAAGGTTCAAGGTTCGATTCCTTGCAGCCCAGGTTGATTTTTCCCACGTGGTCAGAAATGTCCTTAAGTGTACAAAAGCGGTCGGATTGACCGTTTTCACTTGTTATAACGTTAGCTGATTTTTTGGAGATGGTGCGGCAATCTGTTTTTTTCTCGTACCCAGATGTGGACGCGGAAACCCTTGAAAACCCCGCCGGAAGTGTACCAGGGAGTGTACCACTTTTCGGGACGGTATTCACGGTGTAAACATCGGAGTAAAAGGGCGGCGGAGGAAAATCGGAGCAAAGGTGTGGCACTTCAGTAAGGTTTTCCGTAAGGATGGGTACTTTTCGGCGGCTGCGTGGGCCGCTCAAAGGGTACCAAATTCTTATGGAGGTTTATTGGAGTGTATACGAACATGGAACAATGGCACGAGATCAGACGACGGGTATTGGTTCAAGGGGTCAGCCGGCGGCAGATTATCCGAGAGACGGGTCTGCATTGGAAGACGCTCAATAAGATTTTAAGGCACAGCGAACCGCCGGGCTACCGGCGGACGGCTCCGATCCGCAAGCCGAAGATCGGGCCCTATCTGTTTCATATTGCCCAGATTCTGGAACAGGACAAGGCCGTGCCGAAAAAGCAGCGGCACACGATCCAGCGGATCTGGCAGCGGTTGCGGACGGAGTACGGCTTTACCGGCGGCATTACGATTGTGGGCGAGACGGTCCGGGAGTTAAGGCAGAAGGGCAAGGAGGTGTTCATGCCGCTGGTCCACCGACCGGGGGAAGCCCAGGTGGACTTTGGCCAGGCTCTGGTCAAGATGGATGGCGTATTACGGAAGGCTTCCTTTTTTGTGATGGTGTTGCCCCATTCGGACGCTTTTTTCGTCATGGCCTTTCCCTCCGAGTGCACGGAGACGTTCCTGGAGGGCCATGTACAGGCGTTTGAGTTTTTCGGAGCGGTGCCGAGGCGGATTACCTACGATAACACACGGGTCTGTGTCAGCCAGATCACCGGCAGCCGGGAACGGAATTTGACGGCCGCCTTTAAACACCTGCTCAGTCATTACCTGTTTGATTATCACTTTTGCCTGGTTCGCCGGGCCAACGAAAAGGGTGTGGTCGAGGGGATTGTCCGCTTCACCCGTCAGAACTTCTTTGTCCCTGTCCCGCACGTCAAAGATTTTGCCGAGATCAATGGGTACCTGCGGGAACGGTGTCGGGACGACTTGGCTCGAAAGCTGCGGGGCAAGGCCTGGACCAAGGGTCAGCTTCTGGTCGAGGATCGTCAGGAGATGCGGGAGTTGCCCGAGGTCCCCTTGGAGGCCTGCCGGACGGAATCGGGCCGGGCCAATTCCCTGTCCCTGGTTCGATTTGACACCAACGACTATTCCGTGCCGGTCCCCTACGCCCATCATCCGGTCCTCGTCAAGGGATTTACCGACCGAGCTTTTTGCGATGTTGATTTTTTTCGATCGGCTTTGGGGTTTCCTAATATATGTTTAAGCCCTGCAGGTTGCATAACGACAAGGTTTCGCAGCGTCTAAACTGTTAGCTGCCTATTTTTCAGCC
>JBAZZQ010000017.1:0-62977 GCA_041658725.1 Phycisphaerae bacterium
GGTACAATCATTTCGGACTCCTTTCCTTTGGGCCTGTAACCTCCATTGTTTCAGAAAGTTACATCCTAAAGAGAAGGGGTCTGTTTTTCAAATTTTCAACGTAAAATGGAAACTACACCCATTTTTTTTAATTTGATACCGTACCAATATAGAGGTACAATATAAATATATGGGAAGCATAAGAGAAATCATTGCCTACGGTGGTGAAAGTTTCACTATCGAATGGTTTTATGATAAAAATGGTGAAAGTGAAGCCTTGTATTATTATCGCAAGCTTCCCGAGGAGCGGAGACGAAGACTTCTGGTCCTGCTCAAACGTATGGGGGATTCTGGAAAAATCTATGATGAAACAAAATTCCGGAATGAAGGTGAGAAGATTTATGCTTTTAAGCCTCAACCGGATCGCTTCTTATGCTTTTTCTTCGCGGGCAGAAAAATCATTCTCACGAATGCTTTTGAAAAAAAGACTCAAAAATTACCCCGGCGTGAAAAAGACCGGGCATTGCGGTGTAAAGAAAATTATGAACAAAGGGTCAGAAAAGGAGTTTATTATGAAAACATTTAAAAAACGACGATCCACTTTTGACAGAGAGATGGAAAACCCTAAATTCAGGGAAAAGTTTGAGGCTGAATATAAGGAATTTATGCTTTCGGAAATCATGCTCAAGCTGATGCAGGCGGAGGGGGTATCCGTTCGGAAGCTGGCACAGTCTACCGGACTGTCCGCGAGTATGATCCAGGACATCCGTTCCGGGGCGAGAAAGAATATTACCATCAAGAGCTTTTTGAAAATCATGCGGGCCTTGGGAGGCAAAGTGGCGGTTAAAATCGACCGTCAGTATATTCCTATTGGGGCTTGACTAAGCCTTGCCGCGAGCGGCATGCCACTTATACTTGCGTATAGCGTCGGAGATTCGCCAAACCGATCTTCAGGGCTTGGAGGTTGTCCTCCATACCTTCAAATTCGATCGAAAGCGGTCCGGTGTATCCTGCCGCCTTAACCGCCTTGATACAGGCGACGACGTTCACATCGCCATGTCCGATGATCGAGCCGCGAAGGTAATTACCCCCGCGAGATTTGAACCATCCCTCACCGGGATCGGCCCATTGGGAGGCGTTTTTTATGTAAAAGTCCTTGGCGTGGACGTGAAAGGCGTATGACGCCATACGGGTAACGGCGGAAACGGATTCCTCATCGGCACAGGCGAAGTTTCCGATATCGATCAGTGAGCCGAAGTTCTTGTGATTGACCGCCCGCATCAACTGCTCGCAGCGCACGCTGTCCTGAACGAAACAGCCGTGGTTCTCCACCATCGTCTTAACCCCGAGTCCAGCCGCGAATTCGCTCACCGCGCGGCAACCGTCGGCGAGGATCGGCAAGGCGGCTGCAAAATCGTTTGAACCCTTGTGATTTTCGGGAAAACCGCGTGTACCATCGTGCCGCATACAGGGAACACCCAACGCAGCCGCGACTTTGACCTCGCCTTTGAGGCGTTCGACTTCCACCTGCCACGTCGGAGCGGACAAAAAGTCAGCCCCGATAGTATAACTGAAAATAGGCAATCCCGCCTTCTTACAGGCCTCTTTGATCTTTCCGGCAAACGGAATAACGTCAGGCGAACCAGCGGGCAGACCCAAGCCGGAAAATTCAATCCCGTCAAAACCCAACTGGGCCGTCTTTTCGATCACCCCAAAAAGGTCCAGACGCTTTTCAGTCAAATACCGCGAATAACTATAAGAACTGACACCGATTTTCATTTTCGCCCTTTCGCAAGTACAGCATTTTACGCATAAGGTACCAAATTCGGGTGGCATGGGCAATTCTTATTGCCCGTGTCTTCAATGCGTAATCGGGAAAAGGACACGGGCAATAAGAATTGCCCATGCCACCCCAGATCGTGATTTCGTACCCTATTTGCGAAATTGCTGTAGCAAGTTTCTTTTTATATTACAGTTTATCTGAAGCGGTCATCGCTTTGAGTCGCTCCCAGCGGAAATCGACATGCTGCTGGACGTCGGCGATTACATCGGCGAATTCGGGTTTCGCCAGGTGTGCGAAACCGGCGCCGAGGGTTTTAAAGGCTTCGAGGACCGGGAGTTTTTTGCCTTTTTCCTCGGGATTGTAATTGATCGCCGTCTTGCCGTGGTCGATTTCATACAATGGGTGCAAACAGGCATCGACAATCCTGGCAACCGCGGTGGGGCATAAAGCTTCCTTGAGTCCCCAATTCAGCGGGCAGGCGGAAAAGACCTTGCCGAAGGCGAATCCGCCTTCGCGGACAACAGCCTGGGCACGGCGGGCTTTTCGGATCATGTCCATCGGCTGAGACTCGGCGGCCTGGAAGAGATACGGGGCATAAGTGCCGCGGAGGATTTCGATAATGTCCTTGTGATGAGTCGTTTTACCCTTCTGGCCGGGGCCGATGTGGGCATTGGAATTTCGCTGGCCTTTAAAACCGCTATAGCACATTTGCGCGCCGGTATTCATATAACCCTTGTTGTCGTATTCCAGGAAAATAAACGCGTCGTTCCGCAAAGCGGCGCCAATGACCTGGTCCATTCCGATGTCGTCCCCGCCGTCGCCGGAAATCGCAATCACGGTTATCTCTTCGGTGATCTTGTTTTCCTTTTTAAATTTGTCGATCATCTCAACGACGCCCGTTGCGGTGGAGCTGGCGTTGTGGAAGAGGTTATGAGCGTATGGAACGTTAAAGCTGGTATAAGGGAATCCCGTGGTAACGACCATTCCGCAGCCGGTGTTAAAGAGCAAAATGACCTGCCCATCGATGCCGCGGAGGAATAGATTCAGGTTGGTGAAAATACCGCAACCCGGACAGGCGGCGTGCTTGTCGAGTCGGTTGGGCATTTTGGAAAGCTCTTTGAGGTTCGGACGTTCCAGCTTGGCGTTCAGCGAACAATCTTCAGTCCTGATCGGCGAAACAGTGGCCGGCGGGTTGAAGTCCGTATCTCCCGGCCAGGCGCCGTAATACCATTTTTCGCGTTTTTCATTTTCGTCCTCGACGTTGGGCCATTTCTTCAAGAGGTCGAAGAAATACATGGCGTCATCGAGCCGGAACGTCAGACCGCCGATACCGTAGCACCGCTGAATGATACGAGCCTTATTGCCTTTTTTCTGAAGAGCGGCCCCAATTTCATTGGCGAGGAAATTATTGGCGCCAAACTGGCTGACCCGTTCGGCGACGAGTATCTTTTCCGCTTTGCCGAGAGCGTTAACAACATCGATTTCGGGCCAGGGCCGCAAAACCAGTGGCATGACCAGGTTGACCTGTTCGCCTTTACGCGCGAGAAGATCGACGGCATCCTTGGCGGCTTCCCCGGCGGTATTAAGGGCCACCAGGCAGCGGGCGGCGTTCTTTTCACCGTACTGTTGGACAAACGAATATTCCCGGCCTGAGATTTTTGCGTATTCCTTGAACACTCGTGGAATAACCACATTGAGGGCGTTTTCCATCTTCCATTCGAGTTGGACCTTGGTATTAATCAGATCATCGTTCATGTAAGGCCCGACCGTCATGGGATTCTTCGTGTCGATCACGTTCGCCTGCCGCGTCTTGCCGGAGAGAATTCGGTCGATCGGTTTTTCTCCCAGGAACGCCTGGACATCTTTGGTGTCGCCGAAAACCTGGATACGGCGGTTGGCATGACTGGTGTGGAACCCATCATAAGCGACGACGGCGGGCAAGAGAACTTCCTCGGCCACTTTCAAGGCGATAAGATTCATGTCATAAGCGGCCTGAACCGTCGGAGCCATGAAAATAAGCCAGCCGGTGCCCAAAAGGGTCATCAAATCGCTGTGACCGTTTTTAATGTTAAGCGGGGCATTAACTTCGCGAGTGGAAAGGTTTAAAACCATCGGCAATCCCAGGCCGCTGATCGAAGAAAGCTCTTCAAACTTCAGGAGCAATCCCTGTGCGCTGGTAACATCGACGACACGACCGCCGGCTATGGACATTCCGGTGCAGATACCGATCGCGGATAGTTCGCTGGTCCCAATGACCAGTTTCATAGTGGTCTGACCGGCGGCGATAGCTTTGGATACTTCTTCCCCGACTTCGCTGGACGGAGTGATCGGATAATAACCTTCGCCGTCATAGCAGCAATGTAAAATGGCCTGGGCGACGGCTTCGTTACCGTTACCGAGCCAACGAACTTGTTGTTTTGTGGATTCACTTGTCGTAATCATATTTCAATTCCTCTTTTTTGTAATGATTCCTTTTATTCTCAATTTTCTGTGCCACGGCTGGCTTGTCCAGCCGTGCTCTTTTTCCTTCCGCGCGGTCGGACAAGCCGACCGTGGCACAAAATTATTTCACCGTGTTATTCACCTTTCCCGCCGGTGGCCAATTCCGCTTCCGAAGATGGAAACTGCAGAGCTTTACCTTTTTTGGTAGTCGGGCACGTGGAAACGCATCGCATACAGCCTTTGCAGTACTTTTCGTCGATGCCCGTCATTTTCCCTTCGACCCATTTGAGCGACCCGGGATCGGAGCAGACGGTCAGGCACATACCGCAGGTGATGCAGACCGCGGCATCAAATTTGGGATAAAAACCGGTTCCGCTCAAGCGGTTATTTTTGCTGATCGTGCTGAATTTCGTGGCATCGATGCTTCCGCCGCTTTCCATATTCAGATAGCCGATGCGCTCGTCGCGGTGTTCCTTGAACGCCACAAGCGGATATTTATTGTCATCCTTGAAACTGGCTCGTTTGGACTGCGCGACCGCCAGCTCGTAGGCCGCGATATTGGCCTTGGCGACTTTGGGCCAGGTCTTGCCGATTTTGTCCTTAATCTTTTCCGGATCGAATTTCAACTCGTTGCAGAGCATGGCGAGCATGGGCATATTGAGCCGGCTGCCCGTCTTGGCGGCGATGTCAGTGGCATCGAGAGTAATGACCGTGCCGGAATTCAATTGCAGAATATCGCGAATTTCTTCCGGCGACTTGGTCGTATTGACAATAGCGGTGGCATTGGCCTGCAAACCGCGATTGAGACTCAAAGGCCGTATTAAAAATTCCCGAAACGCCACAAGAAAGTGCGGCATCGTCGTCGGACCAGCCGACCGAACAGGCGTCCCGTAATCGCAGAACCGAACGGAAACATCCGTCGGCGTGCCTTTCTTTTCACTACCGTACTTGGCATCATACCCACCGTCCAGATCGAACATCTCGACCCCAAGCTTAAAGAGCAGCTTGGCAGCCATGTTCGCGCCCTCGCCGCCGATCGCGCTAAAGATAATGTTACAAAAACCCAACTCGTCCTTGTAAGGTAACCGATAATCCTGGCTCATTGCTTTTAAACCTTTCCGAAAACCATAAATAATTATAGCACATAAAATAACCTGAATATCAGGTTTCCGTTTGATCGGGCTCAGGCGACCCAATCAAAAATAAGTTACTATTTGACACCTTTCGCCTTTGAATTGCAAGAAAGAAAAGATTTTTTGAGTAATCCCTCAGTCTTTTCTGGCCGCTTCTTTAAGAGGCACGACCGTAAGGGAGTGTTCTTCCCACGGCCAGAAAAGACTGAGGGATTACATTTTTGAGTAACCTGTTGTTGTACGGATTGGGATTAATTAATCCCAATCCGTATTAGTAAAGCATTGTGGGTGGCAGGTACGAGCAGTCCGGTTCTTCGTCGAGATAATTTCCAGATGCGGCAAAGGCGCGGGCTCGGCAGCCTTGGCATAAGGCGCGATAACCGCAGACACCGCATTTTCCCGTCAGGCGTTTTGGATCGCGAAGGGCTTGGAAGATTGCGGAATTGTTCCAGATATCGGCGATGTTTTGCTGCCGGACGTTGCCGACCTTGAGGGGAAGATACCCGCACGGCTGAACATCGCCGATTCGTGAGATAAAACAGACACCCGAACCGGCAAGGCATCCGCGGGTGACGGCCTGCATGCCGTGTCCGTCTTTGGGCAAGGCGATTCCTTTTCGGCGCGAGACTTCGTGCATGATTCGGAAATATTGCGGAGCACAAGTGGCTTTAATGTGCAGCCTGCCGCGAAGCTCAATGGATTTTTCAAATAGCCATTCGAGAATTTCCTCGGATCGTTTTGGGCTAAGGCGCTGGTCTTCGCTGATCTGGGCGCCGCACCCCACGGGCACGAGCATGAATAAATGGAACGCGTCGGCCCCGCGGGCGAGAACGAGATTCAACAAATCTTCGACTTCGTGATCATTATGACGTGTGACGGTTACATTGACCTGAAGCGAAGCGCCGGCTCGTTTTAACGCGTCAAAACCTTTTATCGCCTGATCGAAGCTTCCCGGCAGACCTCGAAACGCGTCGTGGGTTTTGGCCGAGGAGCCGTCGAGACTGATGCTTACACGCTCGATGCCCACGCCGACGATTCGTTTGGCAATTTCGTCATCAATGAACGTTCCATTCGTGGCCAGGGCGATACGCGTAAAAAGTTTGGCGCAGTAGCCGGCGATGTCGAAAAAATCCGCCCGAACCAAAGGTTCTCCGCCGGTGAGGACAACAATCGGATCGGCCAAATGCCGAATGTCCTGGGCGACTTTGAAAATTTCCGCGGTGGTCAGTTCCCCAGCATCGAAATCGTCCGTGGCCATGGCCCGGCAATGCCGGCATTTTAAATTGCAGCGGGCGGTCAATTCCCAGAACACAAGGCGAAGGATGTTGTCTGTCATTTTATTGATTCCCTTTAAAGGAAATCTAACCACAGAGAACGCAAAGATCACAGAAAATAAAAATATTTAAAATCTCTTCTCTGCGATCTCTGTGTCCTCTGTGGTTTTTAATCTTTCCATTCGATTCCAATTTCTTTGTCCGTCAGATAGCAGGCGGGGTCGCAGGACCACAGATCGCCCGTAACCGCTTCGGACCTTACTCTAAAATTACCGTTGCAAATGTCCAGCCATTTGCAGGAAGCGCATCGACCTTTCAAAAATTGCTTTCGGTCTTTCAATCGCGTCATCAACGGATCAGGATTATTGATCCATATATCGCGAAACGATTTTTCTTTAACGTTGCCGAAGGAATGGTGCCGCCAGAATTGGTCGGCGTAAACTTCACCGTCCCAACTAACGCATCCGATGCCGATTCCGGAATTATTTCCACCGTTCATTTGTAAAAGTTCCAAAACATTCGCGGCCCGATCTGGCGATTCACGCAAGGTGCGTAAGTAAAGATAAGGACCGTCACAGTGGTTGTCGACCGTGAGAACTTCGACCGGTTTGCCGGCTGCGTGCAGGGCTCGTGTGCGGTCGATGATCAAGTCCACGGCGTGGCGGGTTTCCTCATGCGAAAGATCCTCGCCGATCAATTTGCTGCCCCGGCCGGTATAAACGAGGTGATAAAAACAGACGCGGGGAATTCCTTCACGTTCCAGCAGATCAAAAATTCCGCCGATGTCCTGGGCGTTTCGGCGATTCATCGTAAAACGCAATCCGACCTTGATTCCCGCGTTCTGACAATTTTTAATTCCGCCTAAGGCCATCTTGAAAGCACCGGGCAATCCTCTGAAACGGTCGTTGGTTGCTTCCAGGCCGTCGAGACTTACCCCGACGTAGGAAAGGCCAAAATCTTTCAACGCGGCGGCCAGGTCGCGGGTGATCAGTGTTCCGTTCGTCGAGATCACGGCTCGCAATCCTCGATTCCGGGCGTGGGCGACAAGGTCGAGAATTCGCGGATGCATCAACGGTTCCCCGCCTGAAAAAAGGATGACCGGGACGTTAAAGTCGGCCAGTTCGTCGATGAGGTGGATTCCTTCGTCGTAAGTCAATTCACCGGCATATTCCTGATTGCGAGACTGCGAATAACAATGGACGCACCGCAAATTGCATCGCCGTCCGACGTTCCAGACGACAACCGGTTTTTTATCGAGCGAAAATTGCAGCAGGTGCGAAGGAAGCTCTTTGGAGTTTCTCGCGTATCGTAAAGGATCGGACGGCTCGACCGTTCCGCAATATAATTTCGATATTCCAATCACCGGCTTTTTGCTCCAAACTCATTTAAAATGACGCTGACCAGTCCTTCAATTGTATGTTCCGGCGCTTCGATTTGTATGTTCATATTTTCTTCGCGGGCGGCTTTGGACGTTTCCGGTCCAATGCTGACATAAGCGAGGTTGTCGGGCAGGCGGCCTAGTTCTTGTCGCACAATGGACGCGAAATTTCGGGCCGTGGACGAGCTGGTAAACGTTACAATATCCACTTCGCCTGATTCAAGGGCTTCTTTGACCTGTGGACTGAGGCTGCCGGGAATGGTTCGATAAGTCTCCACGTCATCCACCACTGCCCCAGCGGTGCGAAGCTTTTCCGGTAATTCACGCCCGGCGATATCCGCGCGGGGTAGGAGGAATCGCTTTCCTTCGACTTCGTTACGTTCGGATAAAATGTTGAAGATTTCTTCGGACGTAAAATGTTTTGGCATGAGGTCCGAAACAATGCCGTAAGGTTTCAGCCGGTTGGATGTTGCAGGTCCGATGCTGCAAATCTTACAGCCGGCCAAACTGCGGGAGTCATGGCTTTGAGCTTGGAGCATATCGAAAAATTTATCGACGGCGTTGACGCTGGTAAAGATGATCCAATCATATTTGTTTAGGTTATTGACACAGGAGCGAAGTGGTTCGTCATCGGCAGCGGGGGCAAATTGAATGGAATGAAACTGAAGAACTCTTGCCCCGAGAACTGAAAGTTTTTCGGCGAATTCACTCGCTTGCTCTCTGGATCGCGTGATGAGAATCGTTTTGCCGAATAGCGGGCGATTCTCAAACCAGTTCAGCGATTGGCGTAGCCGGACCACTTCACCGACGACGATAATGCAGGGTGGCTTAAAACCGGCATGGTTTACTCTTTCGACGATATTGTCCAACGTTCCTTCAACGACCTGTTGAATGGGAAGTGTGCCCCAGCGGATGAGGGCGATGGGGGTTTGAGGTGATCGACCGGCTTGGATTAATTTTTGACTTATATGAGGAAGATTTCGCACGCCCATGTAGAAGACCAGCGTCCCACCACCGGAGGCCAGGGCGTTCCAATTAATTTCACTTTGAGTTTTGGTCGGGTCTTCATGGCCGGTGACGAGGGTAAGGACGGAATTGAATTCGCGATGAGTAACCGGAATACCGGCATAAGCGGGAGCCGCCACCCCGGAAGTTACACCCGGAACGACCTCGACCGGCACGCCCGCCCGTAAAAGTTCCAGGGCCTCTTCCCCCCCTCGACCGAAAACGTAAGGATCGCCGCCTTTGAGACGAACGACGATTTTTCCTTCTTTCGCCCTGGTGACAAGAAGAGCGTTGATTTCGTCTTGTTCCATGACATGCTCGCCGGCCTGTTTGCCAACGTAAATTCGTTCGCAGGCCTTTTCAGTAAAGTTCAAAAGTTCCTCACAGGCCAGGTAATCATGGACGACAACGTCCGCGCGAGCCAGGCAATCCTTGCCTTTGAGGGTAAGCAACCCCGGATCGCCAGGCCCCGCCCCCACCAGATATACAATTCCAACGTCAGGCATTTTTCTGTTTACTCCTGTTTGTTCTTAATGGCTTGAATAATTTCCCATGCGCCTTTTTCGATCAGGTCATTTGCGACTTGCCGACCGATATCAACGGCATTGGCCGGTAAACCGCTGGCTATGGATTCAATGTAGCGCTTGCCGTCCAGTGAAATTATATTTCCGTTCAGATGCAAGACGTTATGGGTTATTGCGGCGTATGCGCCGACCGGAACCTGGCATCCGCCTTCGAGCAAATTTAAAACTGTCCGTTCGGCGGTAACGCATTGCTCGGTCGCCGTGCAATGGATCGCCCCGAGTAAGTCCCGCAGCGATTCGTCATTCTCGCGGATTTCTACTCCCAGCGCCCCTTGGCCCGGAGCGGGTAAGAGTTCGTCGTGATCAAAAAGGTAGGTCATTTCACCCTGAAACCCCAGGCGAGTTACTCCCGCCAGTGCGAGCACCGCGCCATCCACCAGGCCTTCCCGCACTTTACGAATTCTGGTATCGACGTTTCCTCGGATATTTACGATTTCAATTTTGGGAAATAATCGACGAAGCTGGGCCGTTCGCCGCAGGCTGCTGGTCCCTATTTTAAGGGGTCGGCGGGGATTTTTTAATTCGTTAATCGTCACGCCCACCAGGGCGTCGCGGGAGTCTTCTCTCACCGGAATCGCCCCCAAAACAAGGCCGGCCGATAGCTCGGTGGGAAGGTCCTTTAAACTGTGCACAGCGAGATCGATGTCTTTATTCAAAATTGCCAGCTCAAGCTCTTCGGTAAATAATCCTTTGCCTCCGATGAGTGAAAGCGAGCGGTCGATAATGGCGTCGCCGGTGGTTTTAAAGGTCATCACTTCAAACTGCAAACCGGGATATTTTTTTTTCATCTGGGCCATAACCCAGTCGGTTTGTACCCGGGCGAGCAAGCTTCCGCGGGTTCCCACTCTAAGGGGTCTGCTTGTGATCATTCGTTTCCTCGCTTTCACTATTTTCAAAGCCAAACAGGTGTTGTAAAATCTTTTTGTATTCTTCGCCCTGACCGTTTCGAGCCGCCTGGCGGATGGCGATTTTGGGAGTGGCCAGGATACGGTTTACGATCCGATGGGTTAGCGTTTCAATTTCCCGGCGACATGGTTCGGGAAGCGATACCAGGGTTTCTTTCGAAAACGCCCGCGCCAGTTCAGCCTCTTTGAGCTTATTGACCGCCTCCTCCATTTGCTGGATCAGCAGACCGAAACTCTGGACGCGGAACCTGTCGGCAAAACCGTTGGCGTTTTCCTGAATAATCGCATGGGCGGTGTCCAGGACTTGCCGGCGTTTGGTCAGGTTTTCCGCGGCGATTTCCCGCAGATCGTCGATATTGTACAGATAAACATTTTCCAACTCGCCCACGCCTTCTTCTATATCGCGTGGCACGGCGATATCAATAAAGAGCATTGGCCGCCGGTGACGGGCGGTGATGGCTTTTCGGACCGCGTCGGTATGGATCACGCAGCGGGGAGCGTTGGTGGAGCTGATGACGATATCCGCCAGGGGCAGGTAGTCGTCAAGCAGGTCGAACAGGATGGCCTTTCCACCGCATTTGTCCGCCAGAAGTTTTGCCCGGTCGGCGGAACGATTGAGGATCAGAACTTTTTTCACCCCTTTTTCGACGAGATTCTGCAGGGTCAATTCACTGGTTTCTCCGGAACCGACAATGATGGCCGTTTTATTCGGCAGGTCGGTAAATATCTTTTGGACGAAATCCACGGCGATGGAGCTTACCGAAATGTGACCGAGGCACAGATCGGTGTTGGTCTGAATTTGCTTGGCGACCTTAAGTGCTTTTTGAAACAGGGGGTTTAAAATGTTCCCCGTCGTTCCCGCCTCCAGGCCGCAGGTGTAGGCGGTTTTGACCTGTCCGAGAATTTCCCGCTCGCCAACAACCATGGAATCCAAACTTGATGCCACCGCAAAAAGATGCCTGACCGCCTCAAGGTTTTCCTTTTTATAAAAATATTTTTCAAAATTATCCCCTCTGGCGAAAATCAAGCCCAGAGAATCTTTATAGGCGGCCAACGTGGGTCCCGCCGCATACAGCTCGGTCCGATTGCAGGTGGAAAGCAAAACAACCTCGGAATCCGGGATCAGCCGCTTGATGCACCGCAGCATTTTGGGAATCTCGGTATTCTTAAATGACATCTTTTCCCGAATTTCCAGGGGGGCGGATTTGAAATTGATACCGATCATTACCAGATTCATTTTGCCATCCCCGGATAATCCGTCAGTGCGATATTATGTATGCTGTGAGTCAGCATGTTGACCCCGAAAAAAGTGACGAGCACGCAGATGAAACCGACAATCGTGATAATTGCCATTCTTCTTCCATGCTGATCGGCATTTAACCGCAGGTAGAAAAGAACCCCATAAACAAACCAGGTCAGGGCCGTGGCGAGAACCTTCGGATCGGTCAGCCACCCGGTCTGCCAATGGTTCATGTGCGTCAGGACCACTCCCAGCAAAATGGAAACGGTGAAAACGATAAAGGCATAAACAATCTGACCGTGTATGAGTTTATCCAGCGTTTCCAGGGCGGGAAGTTTCTGGAAAATTAATCCAAAATGTTTTCGCTTCAATTGGCGATCCTGAATCAGATACGTAACGGCAAAGGCGCATGCCAGGGTAAACAGGGCATAACCGACCAGCGCGGTCAGGACATGTAAATCGAGCCAAATGGAATACCTGGCTGGATTGATAGGTTGTCCGGCCTTCACGTGCATCGTTGCGACAAAAATCAGTACGGTTACATAAGGAATTAGCATCGCCGACAGGCTTCGAGTGTCATGATGGATTGAAACGTATAAAAAAATGACGGTGATCGACAGGCAGTAAAAGACAAGTGCCCCAAAAGGCGTGAAAATGGGAAAATGGTGCGATATGAACGCCTGAAACGTGAGGATCACAACCAGGCACAGTGCGCCAATCGCGGCCAGGCACAAACTTTTCTTCTCGCCCGACCCCGCCGCGCGAAAAAAAAATATAACTGAAAACAGCGACGCAAGACCGTAAAGCCCTGCCGCCAGGATCGCCAAGATTAACGTTATATACATAAGTTATGAAACCTGACTTTAAAAATCTTTTAACAAGACAAGTAATCGGTATAATTATATACCAAATCTAACGGAAAAGTCGAGAATGGCTTTTGCATGATACTCTTGGAAAATAATAACATAGGATTTGTATGCCATGCTTCGTATCTTTGGATCCCTCTGGTTCGCCGCGGTAATATTGATGCTGTTGCTCGTAGCTATGGCTTGCGCTACGGTTTTTGAAAGCACACGCGGCACTGAACAAACCCTGGTGGAATTCTATAAAGCAGGCTGATTCGCGGCCATTTTATTTCTCCTGGGGGTTAATATTCTGTGCGCCTTGATCGTCCGTTATCCATTTTCTCGAAAGCAGATTGGTTTCGTGCTGACGCATATATCCATCCTTCTTGTTTTGGCGGGGGCGTTGGTCACCAAAATATTTGCCGTGGATGGACAATTGAGCATCGTTGAAGGCCAAACGCTGGAGCATTATACAATCGGGCAAAATACCATGCCGTTGGGGTTCGCCGTTACTTTGAATCGATTTACAGTGGGTTTCTATCCGGGCGGGGATTTTCCGCGGTCTTTCGAGAGTCAGATAACGATTCTCGAGCCGGCGACGGGTGGGAATCAGAGCCGAATTATCAGCATGAATCATCCGACGGAGTATAAGGGATATACCTTCTATCAGTCGAGCTACAGCCAGGAGGACGGGCAGAACACCAGCGTGTTAAGTGTTTCATGTGATCCGGGCCAGCCCATTGTCTTTACCGGTTATGTAACTATGTTGGCGGGAATGCTGGTAATCCTTGCCGCACGGGCGATGAAAAGGAAAAATAACACATGATATATCGAATTTTGTTTTTTGTGGGAATAACGTTAGCCGTCGCATCGGCGGCGGAGACGAAATTTCCCGCCGATCTGGATATATCGAAAGCTCGCGCCATTCCCGTTCAACATGACGGCCGATTGATGCCTTTGGACACGCTGGCCAGAGACATGGTTTATTCCGTAACCGGCGATGAATATTTTCAAGGCCGGGACCCCGTGCGGGTGCTGCTGGATTGGACGTTCGACCCAATGATGTGGAAAAATGAACCGCTCATTACCATCCGCAATAGCCGGCTTAGGCAACTGCTCGAACTTTCTTCCACACAAACGGTCTATTCATTTGACAAGCTTGTAAATCACGAGCCGCTGATTAAATTGTTCCAGCAGGTTTCTCAAGACCCGCTGGAAACCCAGGTCGGCGAGATACACAAAAAGCTGGACTTACTGAACCGGATATTTACCGGACAGGTAATTAAACCCATAACCGATCCAAAAAAAATTTCCACCGAGATTCATTACAACTCGCTTCGTCCGTTTCGACTGGCGTGGATGGTGATGATTGTCGGAGCCGTCCTGTATGTCTACCTTTCCAACCACATTCAGAAGGGCGAACACAAGGTTCGCCCCTACTCTGAACGGTTAAAATAATAGTAATGTTCAGCCCCCCTCTGCATTGTGCCACGGCTGGCTTGTCCAGCCGTGTCTTAAGAGCACGGTCGGACGAGCCGACCGTGGCACAAAGGGGTCTGAACGGTTACGGCTTGGCAAGTATTCTTGCCCGTGTCTTCTGGTATATGCGGGGAAAAGACACGGGCAATAAGAATTGCCCATGCCACCCAACGCCGTGAACTAAGCCTTTGAGTAAGATTTTTCTCCCTGACACATCAATCAACACTTTAGTTCCCAACGTCGAAGCAACAAATCTCATTCTAACATTCTCAAGAACGTTAGAATGAGAGTGAAGCTATACAAACCACCGTTTCAAGTGGATTTATATCATCCGAAAATTAAACACGAGCGGCGCATATGGTTTTTTGCGGCAGATACACAGGGCGATGTTCCATTGTAATTTTATCTGCAACGCCGTGAACTTAACGGCGTTGCATGCCACCCCGGCGGTGAGATTTTGAACTAAGTAATATCCTTTGCAAAACCATGCGAAATGCTATAATTTGATAGCGTGATACGAGGAACCGTAAAATTTCGATCAAACGCGCATCGCGCTGTTTCCACCCACGGGATGGATATTTCCCAAATTGATGACCTTGCCGTTGAAGTTGATTCCCAGAAGGTAATCAATCAGGTTCCCTCAACATGGCATCCTCAGTACGGCATCCATGTCGGATGGTCAATGGGGGCTTTATTTTTGATGGTGATTATTCTGGGTTGTATGGCCTTTGCCACCGAGTCCGGATTGCTTTTCTGGAGTGTTTCCCTGGCCACCGCTGTTTTTGTAACTTCCCTGATCTATCCTGGTTTGATCGTCAATTCGATCCAGATCACTAAAACCATCCCAGACAGCGGAATCGTTTCCCAACCGCTGGCCATCACATACACGATCCGCAACACACGAAAATATTTTCCCATCTATTCGCTGCGACTGGTGGAAATATTCGACAAAAATCTGCTTTCGGGAGTGCCTCGCATTTACATTCCCTACATCGGGGCAGGGGAAAGCTGCAGTATTCAAATTCTGATCATTCCATCGAAGCGGGGACAATTGACGTGCCTGGGAACACGCCTGGCCAGCAAATATCCGTTTGGCCTCCTGACCCGATTTCTGACCGTCCTGGATAAGCGTTCGATCATGATCTATCCGGCATTGGGCAATCTGGCTCGTCCGGCTATACCCGCCAATCGCCAAACGGACTACCAGTTGGGTCTGACCCAGCCCAGGTATCAGGGCAGCAGCGATGAATTTTATGCGTTGCGTGAATACCATCCCGGAGATAATCCGCGTCACATTCACTGGAAACGTTCGGCCAGGATGGGTCGGTTGGTAGTCCGGGAAATGTCGCAATATTCACCGAATCGTCTGACGGTTATTCTGGATACGTTTCTACCGGAAAACAATATCCGCAATAGCTTTGTGTTCGAGCAGATGGTAAGTTTCACTGCCACTGTTTTGTGCCATTCCCTGGAGAATGGATATCGTGCGGGTCTGATTTGTGCGGGAGTTCCTCCTCTGATGGTTCCCCCTCTGGCGGGGCGCGAGGCCCAGCATCGGATATTGGAGACGTTAAGCTGTGTGGAGCCGCAATTTTCCAGTTCACTTTCGGATCTTTTCCGGAATTGGCGGTTTACCTCCGCCTGGAGAGGCCGGTGCCTCATTATCAGTTTTTCCAAACCGGGATCGAATATTCAGGGAAAATTATCAGAGGTGATCGGACCGGTTCAACTCTTTGTCGCCGGGAACGCGGAATGGAGAAATATATTTATTCCGCCCTCCTGCCTGAAATCGGAGGAATTATCCGGCGATGTTTAAGTTCAAGGAAGTTCCGATCCTGGTTTTGGTCTGTGTGGGGCTGTCGCTTTTCGCACTGTTCGACCGATTTTTGCTCGCGCCGCTGGGTTGGTTAATGCTGGTCGGGCTGGGACTGCTGACCGCTTATACACAGACCGGAAAAAGTTTTCGGATTTCACGACCCCTGGCCGTGACCCTGGTTGTCGCCCTGATCGGCGGACTGAATTTCGCGATTTTTGTGATTAAAGTTCCACCCGAACATGCCCTCGTGGCCTTTCTGACTATTCTGATCCTGGTCAAAAGCTTTATGCTTTGCAAGATCAATGATTATGCCCAGGTGATGTTTCTTTCCCTTTTGAGTCTGATGACGGCAGGATCACACTTCCCCACCCATAATTTTTCCTTCGTGGCCGTCTTGTACATGGTGCTGGCGGGATACACCCTTTATAAATTTCATCTGCTGAGCGAAATTCTTTCCCATCGGAGGATTAAAGACCCCCAGCCCGGACTGGTGATCCAGACCCATTGCCGAAACTGGTTTCGATCCTTTTTGGGGGCTGCTATCATCACCTGTGCGATTGCCCTTGCAATTTTTTCCTTCATACCCCGTGGTCCGGGGTTGAGCCTTTCCGGTAACTTTGGGAAAGGGCCCAGCGCGAGCACCGGTTTCAGCCAGGAAATAGAACTCGGTCGGATGGCGAATATCCTTTTGGATACCAGCCCCGTTCTGCGGGTAAAATATATCTCGGATAAAAAACTTAAAAACTATAACCAGGATGTGTATTTGCGCGGTGAGGTTCTCACCCAGTATGTTCAGCTGGGAAACTCATGGCGATGGATCAACGACAGAGATTCCAATAGGAAAAAAATAGATGCGCCGGTATCCAATCCCGTCACCATTCAGCCTGCGATACTCAGTCCTGACAAGCAGAATTTATGGCGGATATCCTATGAACAGGTCAACTCGTCAAGTTTATTTGTGATAGATCGGCCCATTGCCATATCGACGAATTATTCTTCCCTGAACTTGAGTTACAATTACGAGGCCAACACGCTTGTCCTCGATTCTTTTTTTCCAAAAAAGGGTTTCAATTATGAGCTTTTAAGCGAGCCGGTTCTCAATACCAATAAACCAACGACCAACCCCGCCTCAACGGAACCCGCGCCGACAAGGATGAAGTTTTTCGCCCGACATCCTCAGAGTCGTCCCGCCGGCGGACCCGCGTATTTTCCGATTGAAGACGATAAAAAAAAGGTCGAACTCGATCAGTTTAAGCCGATCGCGCAGAAGATTGTCGCTTCCCTGGGTCCGCAGGCATCCTGGCAAGCCAAAGCCCGAAAGATCGAATCCTGGTTGACGGCCAACTTAGGTTATACCCTCAATAATATGGATGTAGATCGATCCGTCGAGCCTGTAAAAGATTTTCTAACTCGCCGAAAGCACGGTCACTGTGAATATTTTGCCTCGGCCATGGTCTTGCTGTCCCGGGCGTTAGGGATGGAGGCCCGAATCGTTCTTGGGTTTAAAGGAGGAGAATACAACAGTTTCGGAGATTATCTGGTCGTCCGTAATTGTGACGCCCATGCCTGGGCGGAAGTCTATATCCCGCCCCAGGGATGGGTCCGATATGACCCGACCCCGTCCGCGCGGGAGGATTTTATTCGGAAACAAAATAACGAAACCTTTAAGTGGTTTTGGGATATTGTGGATATGGTGCGTTATAGCTGGATCGAAAAACTTTCCGACTCTTTTTCGGGCAACCGCCAGGATTTTATGAAAAACCTTCAGCAACAGGCCAATGACCCGGATGCCCTGAAGGAAGCACAAAAGTGGTCGATAGCTAAAATCGTTAAACGGATCATCACCCTGATCAAGGGTCAGGATTATGAATCGGTCTGGCTTCAGGTTTTTCATACGGTGATCTTCCTATTAGGTTTCATGCTGCTGGCATTGGTGGTACGGATTGTGATCGTGGTGATGGGGATCGTATGGTCCTGGCTTCGCTTGTCCCTCCATCACCAGTGGGAAGAACGTTTCGGAAGTCTCTGGTTTTGCCCTGTTGAGTTTTACAGAAGCATTATGCTGTGGCTGGCCGTACGGGGCATTACCCGCACCAGCACTGAGACGGCCCGGGAATTCGCGGATCGAATAAGTCAAACATTTCCCCAGGTCGATCAGAACCTTCATTTCATAACGGAAAGCTATCTCGCCGCCCGGTTTGGAAAACGGTTAATCAGCCCCCAGGATCGAAACAAGTTGCATCACGCCGCCGGACAAATCCAGTCCTCGCTGGCGACCGTGGCGGAAAAACCAGGCAGTAGGAAGAAAAAGTAGACGAGTAGGGGCGGGGCTTGCTCCGCCCTCTTATCTTTGATTTTGCATCCCCGGTCAGGCCGGGGATGCAAATTGCAAATATCAAATCTTGTCCTCGACTTGATCGGGGATTCAAAATTAAAGAGACGCAACCGTGAGGGAGCGGGATTTGAGTATGCCGGGAACCTCCAGGCCGTGGGATTCCATCATCGCTTTGTCGGAGAACAATTTTTCAGTCGGGCCTTGAGCTACGATTTTTCCGCTGTCGATCAAAAAAGTGCTTGGGCAAATTTCGAGGAGCATTTCCATGTCGTGGCCGGCGATCAGGAGGGTTTGGGGCATGGATTTTAATAAGTTGATAAGATTGCGCCTGGCCCGTGGGTCCAGATTGCTGGAGGGTTCGTCCATGATCAGTATTTGCGGCTGCATGGAGAGGACCGTGGCGATGGCTACTCTTCGTTTTTCTCCGAAGGAAAGATGATGCGCGCTTTTATGGGCAAGTTGGGATGTGCCGGTTTGTTCGAGGGTGGCGGCGACTGTAAAAGTGATTTCATCGGCCGATAGGCCCATATTCATCGGACCGAAAGCAACATCTTCCTCGACCGTCGGCATGAAGAGCTGATGATCGGGGTTCTGAAAAACGATTCCCATTTGCCGGCGGATGCGTTTGATGTTGGCGCGATTCAGTTGCAGTCCGGCGATTTCGATTTGTCCTTTAAAATCCACAAATCCGGACAGGGCGAGCAGGAGGGTGCTTTTTCCTGCACCATTCGGACCCACCAGGGCGATTTTTTCACCGGCATGGATTGTAAAGTCCACTCCGTTAAGAGCGGCGGTCCCGTCGGTGTACGCGAAACTTACATTTTGCGCGATAATGGCTGATTGATTCATGTGTTACTCAGATAACAAAAAAAGAGAAAACCGGCGGTGAAAATAAAGGCGATTAAATCTGGCCGCGTGAATTGCAGTTGCTCGACCGTTCGCAAGTGGCCATCGTAAAGCCGGGCCTCCATGGCTTGAAATACCTTTAATGCCGATTCGTAGGATCGGATAAATAAAACCCCGACCATTCCGGATGAACTTCGGATTCGTCGTGCGACCGTCAGATGTCCGACGTCGCGGGCTTGCCGAGCGCGAAGGATTTCGTGTCCCTGCTCGATCAGTTCAAATAAATAGCGGTAAAGGAAATACATCTGGAGGATGAGGATACGCGGCACGCGGAATTTTTTCATCGCCAGCAGGAGATGGTCGAAGCGGGTGGTGCTGGAAAGGGCGATCAGACACGTGATCCCAAGCAAATATTTTACCAATAGATTAATCGCTATCAGGAATCCGCCGGGGACGGTGTAACGGGAGCCGAAGAGGACAATGTGTTGAAGGGAATGATCGAAGAGCGGATTGAAAACAGCCAGGGTCAGGATAAACGGGCTGCAGATTAAAATATGTTTTCCGACAAACGGCCAGGGGATTTTTCCCAGGGTGATCCAGGTAAAGGGGATGATAACAAGCGGAACCAGGGGAGCAATCTCGTATCGTGGAATGGAAACGACATAAGCGGAAAAGACGATGGCCGTTAGTAACTTCGTTCGGGCGTCCAATCGGTGGATGACCGAATCCTCTCTGGCGTAGCGATCAATAAAATGATGGTGCATTTATTTATCCTGACTTTACTTTTTGTCGACAAGTGATAAATCCGGCTCCGAGCCGGATGACAAACATTGTCAATCCAATCCCCAGAAGACCGGAAAAACTGGTCCAGAAATTGACGTTCGGCCACCGTTTTTGTGAAGGTTCATCGCGTTTATTATAATCCGGCAGGGGAGTAAATTTATTTTGGAATGTATCGATTTTGCCGGCGAGTTCGGTTTTGGGTTTCAGCGTGCTTGGAGCAGAGACTACGCGTTCCAGGCCGTCGGCATAGGGGCTGGCGAACCATGAGAACGAGCCGGCGGTAACAACGGCCAGGACGCAGATCATGACGACAAGGCTCCTCGGATTCATTTTTTTCTCCTGCCAGTTGACCGATGTTCCCGCAAGGTGCGGGTAAAGTTTGTATAAGAAGATCAAAATTGCGCAAGTAATTCCGCCTTCGATGGCGCCACTGACCAGATGGATTCCGATCATGGCGGCGGAGAATTTGGCCAGGGGAATGGCCAGTCGCCCGGACAGACCCACCTCGACGCAGACAGCGGCGGAACCCAGGCAGACGCCGATAAATGCGGCGGTCCAGGCGGCGGGCAGGAGCTTGCCGCGAGTCAACGGACCTTGCCCAATCATTAATCGCCACAGACCATAACCAATGTAAGCGGGAAGTAAGCCCATGTTGATGATATTGGCACCGAGCGCCAGCAAACCTCCGTCCTGAAAGACAAGACATTGAACGACGAGGATTCCCGTCATAGTGATCAGTGCGGCATGTGGGCCGAGAAGGACGGCCAGGAGAATGGCCCCGATTAAATGATCGCTGGTCCCTGCGATGGCGGGTAAGGAAAAATTGACCATCTGCGCGGCGAAGACGAAAGCGCCCAGCACCCCCATGAGCGGAATCAGATGGGAGTCTGCCATATCGCGAATCCTGCCGGCCGCGAAGGAAATTCCCCCCACCGCGATGATCCCGCATCCGAAGGCGACGGTCGGCGACAATAATTCGTTGGCCATGTGCATGGGTTACTATCTCTTGATTGCTTTTTCTTTCGTGTTACCATTTTAAGATAGGTGCTACGAGAAAGCAAGAGGGAAGAAAACCCCTTTCACGAAATAACCTCTTTAAGAGACGCGCACGTAAGTAAGCGGGCTTCTCTTAAATTCTTCCCGTAGTGGGTCTGCCGATGAGTGCCTGGATTCTTGCCCGGGTCGCCGGATGCGTGCTGAACAAACTGGTTAACCCTCCGCCGGTAAGCGGCTTAACGATAAAGAGACTCGATTGTGCGGGATTGGCCAGCTCCATCGGCATTTTTTTGTTGGCGTAGTCAAGTTTTTCCAGTGCGGTAGCCAGAAACATTGGGTTTCCCACGAGTTCAGCCCCCAGGCTGTCGGCGTTGTATTCTCGTTTACGCGAGATGGCCATTTGAATTAAGCCGGCCGCAATCGGAGCAAGAATAATCATCAAAAGTCCAGCCAGGGGGTTGCCACGCCGATTATCACCTCCGCCGATAGGAAGAAAAATGGCCATGTGAGCCAACATCGTCATTGCCCCGGCGATCGTCGCGGCGATGGTGCTGATCAGCATATCGTAATTTTTAACATGGGACAATTCGTGGCCGATGACGGCGGCGATTTCATCGCGGTCCAAAATTCGCATGATCCCTGCCGTCAGGCAAACAACCGCGTGCTGAGGATTTCTTCCCGTCGCGAAAGCATTTGGTACGCCTGTAGGGGCGATGTAAATTTTCGGCATGGGTAGTTTGGCTCGATTCGCCAGATCGTTTACGATCTGATATATTTCCGGATATTCGCCGGGCGTAACCTCTTTTGCTCCCATCGTGGCCAGGGCGATTTTGTCGCTGTAAAAATACGCGACAAGATTCATTACCCCGCCGAAAATGAAGGCGGCGATCATTCCGTTCGGTCCCCAATGACTACCGATAAGAATAAAAATAGCCATTAACACGGCAAGCAGCATTGCCGTTTTTACATTGTTCATAAATCTAAACATTTAAAATACTCCTTCTTCCTGTTTGGCAGAATTGAAACCATTATAATTATAGGCAAGCCCCGACAATGACGCAAAAGCAGAATACTGGGCGTTATAGGACTCGAACCTGAAAACATAACTCCCAATAAATCCAAGCACTTACAAAAATCATCAATTCCAGGTGGTGCAGAATCCGGTGCATTTTTAGACAGTTTAACCCAAAAGACAGGACAGTCAAAGGTAAAAATTATCTTAAAATTGATCGACACCCTATCCCCGACGGAGCGGGTGGAACTGGCGGATATTTTTTTGAAAGGGAAACCATGAAAATAAAACCAAAACCAAAGGAAAAACCGTTTGTGGTATTCCGGGACACGGGACGGAGTCAATGGGAGTTAGACCAATTTGAGACGTTGGCCAAAGCAGAGGAATACGCGCAGATACATTCGACCGAGGCGGAGCATACTTGCGTAGTCTACGAGTCCATCGGCGGAAATCTACAGCGTCGATCTACTTGGCGCGACCATGAGAAATCTTGACACGGAATGTTATCGCATTGTAGAATATTTCAGTGAGTTAAACATCGGGTAGCGGCTTGCAACCGCGAACGGCTGCCCCGTATTCATGCGTACTGTCCTTCGCGTGAGTCTGGGGCGGCTGACCCGAATAAAGGACAGAAAATGGCAAAGCCGAAACCCCAGGACCTTCCCGACCTAAAGAATATTCTCAAACAACTGCAATCGGTATCGCAAGGATTCAATTACTTGGCGATAGCCGACTTACCCACGGATGCTTCTTTGCCCAAATTAAAAAGGTGTTCACTTCATGGCAGTCTGATTCTGAAAACTCTTTTGAGCACAAAGATAATCGCCGGGAAAGATTGTTTTGATGGACTGCCAAAACCAGATTTCCAATCTGAAAAATGTTTAGATGAATGGTATCCGCAATGGATACGTTCGGTCATCATGCTGTCGTCTAAATACCGGAAAGATGTAAGTGCGCCATGGCATACGTTCATCGACCTGATAACAGGCGAAGAAACAACGCGGACGATTCAACTTAAAGCAAAGGCAAGCCAAGACGTGTGTTCTTTACTGACGAAGTTGATAGAGAATGTCGATCTATTTTTTCCCGCAAAATGGTTTAAGGACCATACCCATAACTTGATTGACTCTAACCAGCTTCGTCAAGCTGCGTTCAAAGGCAGGATACGCGCCCGATCCGTACACCCGCAAAAACCCTCTGGACGAAAAACATATTCTCTTTTAGATGCAAAAAGGGAATGGTCCGACTGTTTCCTTGTCAACCACAAAGCGTTATGAAGCGTTAAATCTGACCCAATCGAACTCCCCCTGTCCTAATTTTTCCGATAAATAGAGTATGAGCGAAGAAGATGTAAAAAAAGGAATTACTATGTTTAAAAAATTTCGTGAACAAAATGGTTTATCGAAGTGGGAGTTAGCAGGACGATCCGGGGTGGGGTATTTAACCGTTGATCGGTGTGAAAGATTCGACCACGTTCCTGGACCAGAGATTCAAGCAAAGCTTGCGGCGATTCTCCAAACGACCTCGGAAAAATTATTCCCGAAAGCAAAATGATGAACCGCGTAACTTCCCAAAATCCGTGTCCGATATGCGAGAAACCCGACTGGTGCGGAACCAGTGAAGACGGGAATTTAGCAGTGTGTATGCGCGAATCCGAAGGGTCAATCAAAAAAACAGACAACGGCGGCTATCTTCATCGGCTGAAAGATACCGGCGGTGGAAACGGCAACGGCGGGAACGGAAAACACCATTCAGAGAAATCGAAGCCCAAAAAAATCTGGAAAACAAAAGATGAAATTATTTCATTCTGGGAGCGTGAGGAAGGCGGAAGGTATGATCCGAATGAAGATGAAATATATCCGACTTTTCAAGTTTTGAGATTCAACCTTCCCGATGATAAGTATTATCGACCGATCCACCAAAAAGACGGCGGCTGGGTAAACGGCGACCCCCCAGGTCTGCTACCGATTATGAATCCTTCCGACCTTCAAACATCATCCCTGGTCTATGTCGTTGAAGGCGGAAAATGCGTTAGGGCTGCGAAGTCTATCGGCTTAAACGCAACAACGTCCGCTCACGGTGCATCATCGGCAGCGAAATCAGACTGGACACCACTTGCGGGAAAAGAAGTATTCATCATTCCCGATAGCGATAAAAAAGGTGAAACATATGCCGATGATGTAGCAACGATCTTGAACAAACTAACTCCACCCGCGATTGTGAAAATCGTACCTCTACCGGGACTTACTGGTAAAGAAGATATTTTTGAGTACATCGAAAAACGGGATTCGATGGACCCGGAAACAATCCGCGATGAAATCGAACGGCTGGCGGCGGATACGCCACTATGGATACCCCCGGCTGTCCCAGTTTCTGGTCCGGTGCTGACCTGTCTTGCTGACGTGGAACCACGAGAGGTCTTATGGTTATGGCCTGGCCGAATACCGTTAGGACGAATCACGCTGCTTGTTGGTAGGCCAGGTGAAGGAAAATCTTTTTTATCGGTTGATATGGCCTCAAGAATTACAACGGGTACACCCTGGCCGGACGGTGCTATTTGTCCGCGCGGATCGGTCATTCTCATAACAGCCGAAGATGACCCAGGCGATACGATCCGTCCCCGGCTGGATTCGCATTATGCCAACTGCAAAAAGGTTCACTTGTTGACGGCGGTGAGGCAATTTGATGACAAAAACAATGCGCGAGAAGTCATGTTCACTCTGTCCGATGTGGACGCGCTCGAGGCCGCTTTGCAGACCCATTCCGATTGTAAGCTGCTAGTGGTGGACCCTATCGGTAGCTTTTTGGGTGGAAATACGGACGCACACAGAGACAACGAAGTCCGTTCAATTTTGTCCCCAATAGGTCAACTTGCTGAAAAATATGGACCGGCTGTTTTGGTGGTGGCGCATCGAAGGAAATCTTCGGGAACTTTTGCGGACGATTTAGCTTTAGGAAGCCGCGCATTCACAGGAATCGCACGTTGTGTCTGGCATCTTTCACGCGATAAGGACAATAAGTCCCGGCGATTATTGTTACCCGGCAAAAACAATCTGGCCGCTGAAGGTGATGGACTGGCCTTTGCCATACAAGGTGATCCACCGCGAATTATTTGGGAACGTGATCCGGTTACTATGAACGCCGATGACGGCTTGGCAATCGAAAATGGGACGGGTGAATCTGAAAGACTGACTCCGGCGGCGGAATGGTTACGCGGTCAATTGAAAGACCATCAAGAACGAACGGTGCAAAGTTTGAAAGATGAAGCAAAGGCGGCAGGTCTATCATGGCGACAAGTGGAAAGAGCGTCTAGTAGACTCATGGTCCGGGTGTTTCGTTCCACCTTCGGCGGCGGGTGCGTTTGGCAACTTCCAAGACCCGGATTGCCATACTCACCGCCTAATGGCGAGTATGTAAAGAGTGGCGAGAATGGAAAGTATGGTGAGAATGTATAGAAAAGAGAGAGAGACATACAAATATCACTCCGTACTTTCCATACTCTCCACTTTATTTCTCTTGGCGAGTATGGAGAGAAAACCGAGTTGAAGGATTAAGGTATGAAAATCAGAAATGCACCGAATATTGCACCACTTTGGACGGTCGAAAATCGTAAGTGCTTTGAAATATCGGCGGTTACGTTTTCGGGTTCGAGTCCCATGAGGACCATTTTATGAAATTAAGGTTCAAAACAACAGGCAAAATTTACAACGGCGAAATCACGTCATGGTTGAACCGACACCCCCGGCACTGCGAACCAACGATAAACGTCCCAGGGATCGGGGACCTGTCCGAGTCGGATTGTCCCGCGTGGGAAATCATCGAAAGTACACCGACGGAGCGGGCAATGCTTCACGGGATCGGGATTTTGTCCCAGGACGAACAAAAAGCCACATCAGACGCGAGTTTACCCCCTAACTTGAATACTGCCATACCGAAGGGTCAACCAGGCAATAACTTTGCGCCACAGGCCAGCCAGGACGTTCCCTTTGTCATCCTGCGAGATTTTAAAAGGAATTGATAGACCATGACAGCTAGAAAAAAAGGAAAATTTGGACGAAAGAGAGTTTTGGCAATAGAAGCTTTATTGACTACTGCGACCGTCCAGGCGGCGGCGTACAAGTCGGGTGTTTCCGAATCGACCCTATACCGTTGGTTAAAGGACGATGATTTCCAAAAGGAATTTTTAAAAGCACGGCGGCAAGTATTCGGCCAGGCGGTAGCAAGACTACAGGGTATTGCCATGAAAGCGGTAAACATTCTGGAAGCAATCTTAGACGATTCGGAATGTCCCTCTTATGCCAAGTTGGGAGCGGCTAAAACAGTTTTGGAATTGGGAAGGCAGGGGATACAAGATGATGATCTACTGGTCAGAATTGAAAACCTTGAACGAATTTTAGAGGAGTCGAAACCATGAGTCTTGAAACCCGGATTGTAGCAATCGAAGAAAAAATAAATCCCTTTGACGGTGCGCCTTGTCCGGAATGTGGACGTAAGCCGTCCGATCCGCGAGTGCGCGAAATCAACGAACCTGAAAACGATACAGACCAGAAACCGTTTATGATCCTGAAGTGTTCCACGTGCAAATCTTTGACGCGCCAATATTTTGAGTATGTAACGATTTAATTTTTTTAGTGAAGGAGTTTTTATGATTGATGAAAAAGGTAATTATGTTCGGATGTCCGAAACTGAAAGCGGTAAAAGTATCACCACGGAAAAACCCTACGATGTTTTTCTGCGGGATATCGCGGGAACGGTGGTAAGTGAACTTACCAAAAAGTTTCCGAAACAATTTTCTGAATCGATCACTATGACGGCCAATCATACATCCGCGAATGGACCCGATCTTAATTCCGATACATCGAACGGCACTCCGGCGATTTTCGAAGCGCGACGGCTGGCGGTGGAAGATTTCAAGAAGAAATCCGCGCAAGGCCTGACCTCGTCCCAGGGTGTGCATATCTTCGGTGAACTCTACCAAAAAGGATTTACGCGCGAGGACATTCGTAATGTGATGGCAAAGGTCGAGCGCGAGCAACTTGGTATTGCTTAATATTTTCTTGTTTGGGTTCGGTGTGTAACCGGACTCCTGAATACCCATCGGACCTTGTGGCTTTCCGGTCCGGGGTCCGGTGGGATTTTTTAAAAAGGATATTTTAATATGCCAAGTTTAGTTGAACAAATTCGAGACAAACGAGCGGATGACCTTTTGCAAAACCAAAAATCGTATGTTGATCTACTTCGCAAGAATGAACCTATCGACCTGAAGCAGGCGGAAAAGATTTTGGTAAAACTTAATAAATCTGCCGATGACATTCAAGCCGATATCGAAACCATTGCCCAGGCCGACGCGCTAAAAGCAAAGGCGGATAAACTACCTGAAGGACGTGAGGCGGCTGGTTTAGCTTCACAAGCCGCTAATGAATTTGACCGTCGATACCGAAAGACTTTCGAGGATTTGCAAAAAGAGGGTGAGGGTATCCGCGGCAAACATCTTTCCACGACCGGTTACGTCCGCGAGCTAGACAATGCGAGAGTGCAACTGTGTGATCTAAAAAGAAAATATCCTGAATTGTTTCCTGACGGCGCGTAGCCGTCAATTTCTTTGTAACGTTTCCGCCGTCTTTAACAGGGCGGCGGGGACTTATTAGTCCATTGTGGACTCGAACTTGAAAATCTAACGATGTTGATTTTAAGCACTTATGGGAATTGGGAAAATGAAGCGGTGCAGTTTTCGGTGCAAAAAGAGGTAAATTATGGACTTGTTACTGTCGGCGCGTGAGGCTGCCAATGCCTTACGAATCTGTGAGCGTACTTTGTGGCAATTGATGAAGGACAAAGAGATACCTTGCGTCCATATCGGCAAGCGGACGCTGTACGATCCTAACGACCTGAAAGCTTGGATTGAACGGCAAAAGGAACCTTTAATGACAAAGTAAAATATTTCCGATATTCTATATTGACAACGCAAGGTATTGATATTAAAATGGGTATTATGAGTAAAGAAATCGAACAACAATTACGTGAGGCCATTCTAAAGAGCGGACTGTCTTACAACGCGATTATGAACCGATGCGGTGTGAGTGCTGGTATTATCTGCCGGTTTGTCAAGCATGAGCGGACAATGACAATGGCAAGTGCTTCAAAGATTGCAAAGCTTCTAGGGCTTGTTTTAACAAAGGTGAAATAAAAATGGCAAGTCTAACGTACAAAGACGGCAAGGCAACAATCCAGGTGGACGGCCCGGACGGTAAACGTCATTCGATCCGGCTTGGCAACTGCAATAAGAGGCAGGCCATATCCGCTAAAATGAACATAGAAAACCTTCTATCTAGTCGAAACACTGGGGGAGAATTAAAGCAATCTACATCGGAGTGGGTAGGGTGTTTGCCTTATATCATTCGGCGGCGAATAGAGCGGGCGGGGTTGATCGGACCGCGTGAAGGTGGAAATTGCCCGACTGTGGAGCAATGGTTTAAGAATTATATCGCCGGGCGCATGGACGCGAAACCCGCGACGATAATCAAGTTTGGTCAAATTCAAAAAAAGGTAGCGGACTTCTTTGGGTGCAATAAGCGGCTGAATGAAGTGAACGCCGGGGATGCAGAGGATTTCCGTAATCACCTTAAAAATGGTGGATTGTCTGAAGGTTCGACCCGTCGATTGTGCGGACTGGCAAAGCAGGTTTTCGGCAAGTCCTTGAAAAAGAAAATGATCGGAGAAAATCCTTTTGCTGATATCAGGTGTGCGAATATAGCCGATTCGACCCGTTTCTTTTTTGTAACGAAAGAAGCGGCCCAGGCTGTATTTGACGCCTGCCCGGATAATGAATGGCGGTTGATATTCGCTTTGTGCCGGTATGGTGCTTTACGCTGCCCGTCCGAAGTCTTACGGTTGACGTGGGGAGATATCGATTGGGAGAACAACAAGTTTACCGTTCATGCCTGCAAGACCGAACACCACGAGGGCGGCGGTATTCGCATTGTGCCGATCTTCCCGGAACTACTGCCGTATCTGCGCGATTGCTTTGAGCAAGCCGATCCGGGGAGTGAATATTGCATCAACCGATACCGGAATCCAGGACAGAATTTGCGGACCCAATTTGAGCGGATCATCCTGAAAGCTGGATTAACTCCGTGGGAAAAATTATTTGTAAATCTTCGATCAACACGGGTAACGGAATTGAACGAAACATTCCCGTCTCATGTTGTGGCGGCATGGGCTGGACACTCCGAAGCCGTAGAGAAAAAACATTATCTTCAAGTAACCGAAGACCACTTCAAAAAAGCGGTGCAGAATCCGGTGCAGAATGATACCGCGAGTGGGTGCATAGGTCCGCAAGCGAACCGCGATAATGAAGCGGAAATGGCCTTTTGCGGGGTTGACCTGAATAGTGCGGACCCTTGCGAAGGCTTAAAAACAGGGATACTGGGCGTTATAGGACTCGAACCTATGACCTCTTCCACGTCAAGGAAGCGCTCTAGCCAACTGAGCTAAACGCCCGACCAAATCTGTCAGCAAAAATGTTACCAACCCCATCCAATTCCGTCAAGCGTCATCACCCCCATTTTTATTTTTCCTTCCCGGCCTTCCCTTTTCTTTGTAAGATATCTTTTGATGTCATCCCTTAAACTGAACAACCAGATTGCCCTGGTTACCGGGGCGACCGGAAAGCTATCGCGGGTCGTCTGTCTTCGCCTGGCCGAGGCAGGAGTGGACCTTGCCCTGCACTTTCACAAAAATGAATCCGTCGCCCATGATTTGAAAAAGATGATCGAAGACCTTGGCAGGCGATGTGAGATTTATTCGTTCGATCTGACCGATGCCCAAGCTCCGCAGTCGCTCGTTGAAAAGGTTCTCGCCGATTTTGGCCGTGTGGATATTCTGGTCCATGCCGCCTCGGTTTTCATCGGCACACGCCTGGCCAAGACTGACGATCAACTCTGGCAGCAGATGTTTGACCTCCATGTTACTGCGCCGTTTCGTCTTGCCCGTGCTTTGGAAAATAATTTCCGTTGTCATTCCGGCGCCATTTTGAACATTGCGGATATCTGGGGCCTGAAACCCAAAGCCGCTCTTCTTGCCTACAGTGTTAGTAAAGCCGCTCTCGTCGCCTTGACCAAGGCATTGGCCGAGGAGTTGGCCCCGACCACCACCGTCAACGCTGTCGCCCCCGGAATTATCGATTTTCCCCCGGATTTTCCCGAGTCGCTGCGGGAAAAGGTCATTGGCCGAATCCCCCTGCAACGGCCTGGCCGACCCGAAGAAATCGCCGATCTGGTCGTGGAAATCATCGCCAACCGTTACATCACCGGCCAGGTCATCACAATCGACGGTGGTCGAACTTTGATATGAAACTATAAAGAAATTTGTAGGGGGCGTCTGGACGCACTCTCTTCATATCGCCAGAAACAAAGGTGCGTCCAGACGCACCTTACACAACTTCAAAATCGGTCAATTTGAGAAAATTAGTCAAAAGGTGCAAAAATGGTGCAATTTTGGTTTCTAGGGGTTTTGCGTGGCGGGGGTTTGGGAAATTGGGGCTGTTTCATCATTTAGGGTTAGGGGCTGGTCGTCTTTTTTCAGGGCGGCGGTGTATTTTATTATCAGGTCGAAAAGCTTTGCGGTTGGGATTCTGTCGAGCCTTCTGCGCGATAGCTCGTTGATTAGGGATTGGAGATTTTGGCCGAAGAGTTCGATGCGTTTTTCCTTCAAAATATAATATTTTTCCTGTAAGACCTCCAGGCGCAAGGCTTTTAGGTTTTCGATTTGGGATTTTAGCTCTTTTCCCCATTCGATCAGTGTTCGTTTTGAGACTTTGAGCTGCTGCGAGATTTCGTGGTAGGTTTTTCCGTCGGCACGGAGGACCAGAAAATGTTCTTTTGCGGATTGTGGAATGGTCATGTTTACTGTCCTTTTCTTGGAATAAGAGGATTTAAGAGAAGAGGCGGTTGCGGCTGATCGAAAGAGGGCACGGCATGCCGTGCCCCTACCTTAAACATAACCCATTTTTGGGGAAAAGCAAATTTTGGGGAAAGAATATTTTTAAAACCGCCCTGCCGCCAGGACAAAGACGAGTGGGAGCAGCCCTGTGCGGCTGACCGTTTTATAAGCTTTGATTATCTATAATATTTAAGGGTGTTCGGATATCGATAGAATATCGTGTAAAGGGCTTGCGGAAGAAGGTGGTCCAGAAAAAATTCAGGCTATACTTGAGTCCCATTTGCCAAAGCCCTTCTTTTTGTAACCGCCGTCCGGAAGTGTATATCGGTAATTTGAAAGTGAATTTTACCTTTCCCACGGCATGGAGCCGGCAAGCGACATCGGTATCCTCTCCATAAAAGTCAAAGTCTTCGCTGTATCCCCCGATTTTCACCAGTGCCGACCTTCGCACGATAAAGTTTCCGCCTTGCAGCATCGATCCCACTCGTAGAACGTACCGGTTGATCAGATAACAACAAAAGCCCAGGCAGTAAAACACTCGGACCAGCAATCCGATGCTCGTCGATAGATCGTGGTATATAAACGGCCCGCTCAGTGCCACCAGCTTTTCGTCGCTCGAAAACTCGCGGAAAACGGTATCCAGCCATCCAGGAGTCAAAATAGTGTCGGCGTCGATGTTGGCGATAATATCTCCCGTGGATCCTTTGAAGCCGGCCTGACGAGCCCGGACCAGCCCTTTAGTCGGTTCGTCGATTACCGTTACTCCCGCAAAGGATCGGGCGATATGGGCCGTCCGGTCGGTACTGGCATTATTAACGACCACGATCTGGACGCCGTAGGGTTTGTTCCGGGTTTCCTTGAGGATCGATGCCAGGCAAAGCCCGATATGGTCTTCTTCATTATATGCGGGTATGGCAAAACTTAATTTCATAATATCAATAAGGTTTCTTACTCTCCTGTTACCGATTTTCATTGTATCTGAATATTCATCGTCCATGCAAGAGCCGGTTGGCAAAAATAGGTCCGACAAATTATTCCGGCCCAGCCTAACCCGCCGATCCGCATTCGCCCTCATCCATCACCCGCCAAGCCGGCGGAATCAATTCCGGCACATGCCAACCGCTACCGCACCGCTGGCAATTTTCAAAATCAGGCCGTCGCAACTTCCCGCAATTTTGACAAGTAACCATAACGATGTTTGGCCGTGTGATTCGCCAGGTGATATAAGCCACCAGACCAAAGGCGATAGTTCCGTACACCCAATACCGACGAGACTGCTTCGACAGACCGAGGGCTATGGCGTTGCGGTTTACCAGGATGGCAAGGATCATGGCAAAAATGATCGAAGGGGAAATGATGATAAGGGCGACAAGAAACTTGCTGAAGCCGTACATGTCGGTATCCTGACGGTTAAATTCAGCGACGTAGGAGTTGGGCAGAACGAAAATAGCTCGGTGCCCTTCGACGGCTTCAAAGGACTTGGCGGTAAAATAAGAAGCAAGGTTCAAAATGGGAGGATGAAGGTTTTCCATAATATATTTGCCGATGACGCAGGTGGATCCCCAGGGAAGATTTAAGGGGATGATATGGGTCTGATCGGTTTTGATTACATTACCTCGGTCATTGAAGGCGGCAAGAGCCAGCCCTTCGATTTCGCGGGAACAGGTGGCAACCAAAAGACCCCATCTGTCATTTTTTCTGTCGATGGGGAATTGCATGGCTTGGTAAGCAAAAAGTTCCTCCGGCCTGGCTTGACCATTGTGCCCCCTGGACTCAAAAGGCGGAGCAGAGGGAAGAACTCCGGCCTGACCGGCAAATTCCATGGTATTCAGATCAAACTTGTCAATTCGGCCAGTCTCGTCAAGGACAAGGATTTTATTTATTTCGCGTTTGATGGGTTGCGAAGTTGGCTGGGAGGTCTGTGAACGCCGGGGATCATTCCAACTCATAACAATCGAGCTTTCTCCCTTTTCCAGATAGCGATATTTCACCTGGATGGGTTTGTATTTGCCTTCTTTGGTCAAATCTCGACTTTTCTTCACTGTTTTTTGCTCAAAATTTATCGCAAATATTCGGGCAAGGTCGTTATCATAGAAAACTACTTGATTCTGGTTGTACCACAATGCTCCAAAAATGGGACAGTGGAATCGTCCGAGATTTTTATCGGGGGTTTGCGCGATTCCTTCCGGTCCGGCGTAGGCGAGAATTTCCTTTTCCCATTTGGGGAACTCGGAGACGGATGGTTCGAAGATGGGCTTACATTGGACAACCAAGCCGAGTTTTTCATCAAAGTATGCGAAACGCCCCTTATCGGCCTGATGTCCAGCACTGAGGTTCTTTTCCTCATTCATTTTCCAATAACCGCAAACATTCAGCGGTTTTATTTGCAGGGGAAAATCGCGGTGTGCGAAGTTCCAAAAATAGTCAAAGTTCGCAATACTGAAAGCATCCTCCCGTATTCCAGCGGTAACATCAAACTTCCAGGTTCCCTTGAAATCCTTTGCGTCCGGGAAATACGAGGACGGGATATCGAACCCTACTTTGGAATGTGGGACTGCTACGATCAGCCAGCTGACTTCAAACACCTTTCGGACCAGAAAAAAAACGGTCGAGACGAGTGTAAGAGTTATCAAACCCGTAAGGAAAATTTTTAATTTGCTGTTTGATATCTTCATCTTTTTTTTCACCTTATAAAGAAGTTGACATGAAACGCTGCCAGGTACGAATGAAAAAGGCCAGAGCAAGAATCGCCAGTATACTTAGGGTTTCCAGACTCAAGCCCTTGTAAATGACAATTGTCATCAACAGGATGGTAATAAGCAGGCTTCCCACAAAGCGTAACAATCTGCCTTCTCCCCATCCCATACTAAGGCCAACGCTGTACCCAGCCAGATTTAGAACCAAGGCCAGGGAAATCATGCGAGTGATAAATCCCGTATCCAAGGGGATCAGCCGGGGAACGATGCGTAGGAGGACCGCGTCGGTAATAACAAAAAGACAAATAGAAGCCAGAATGGAGATGACGCCGATGATTAATTTAGCGATAAGTATCCGCCGGCGGTCGGTGGCAAGGGTAACGAGAAAGGTGGAGATTTTTTTGTTTCGGTCGGAGTACATCTGACCAGCTCCAAACAGCGTGGAGATCACAGGAAGCAAGAAGACAACGAACTGGAAGACGGTTACCATGTTCTCCGGCAGGCCTAGGGGAGGAAACTTGTTGTATTCCACCTCGTTGTGAATGATGGTAGAAGCGCTGATGGTAATAACGAAAGCAAAAAAGAGGATCAAGGGAGCGACGATAAAAATCACCCCGAATTCACGTAATTCTCGTTTAATCAAGGTTAGCATTTTACAATCTCCTCTTTAAACCGTAAGTAACATAGGGTTGGTGTTCGTACATTCAATAAAAATATCTTCCAGCGACATGGGAATTTCCGTACAGCTTTCGGGTTTGTAGGTGTCGATGACGGCTTGCTTGTGCTGGTTCCAGTTGGCGACGGTGATGACCATTTCGCGGCCTTGTGTTTGCTGGCGGATGACTTCCGTCAGGTGCAAATCGTTTGGGGCGGTGTCGGGGAAGATGATCTGTAATTTTTTGATGCGGCGTTTTAATTCTTCCAGCGAGCAGTCTGTAACCAGCTTGCCGGCGACCAACATGCCGATGCGGTCGGCGATACGCTCCACGTCGCTTAAAATGTGCGAACTGAACAGAATTGTTCTGCCGTCGCGTTGAATCACGTCGATGGCTAATTCCAGGAATTGTCGCCGAGCGACCGTATCCAGGCCAAGTGTCGGATCGTCGAGGATCAGCAATTCCGGATTGATCGCCATGGCCAGCGCCAAATTCAGCTGGGCACGCATACCGGTGGAAAGTTCCCGTATCCGCCGGTCCATCGGCAAACGGAATGTGGCAATCAAGTGATCGAAGAATTTTTGGTTCCATTGCAACGAAAGGTTTTTGCATAATTCGATAAACCCGCCGACGCGATAATGCTGGATCAGATGATGGCCTTCGGCGACGTAACCGATTCGGCCGCGGTCGCGGGCGGACAAACGGCTGGAATTTACATCCAGTAATAATGTGTCGCCGCGAGTGGGCGATTCCAGGCCTAAAAGGATTCGGATGATCGTAGTCTTACCCGCCCCGTTTCGGCCTAGCAGGCCATAAATACAGCCGCGGGGGACTTTAAAACTCACCTCGTCCAGAACACAACGGCCATCGTAGTATTTCACCAGATTTTCCACATTGACTGACGTGTCACTCATGATCTTTTCCTTTGCTATCTGGAAATTTGAATTTTTCAAGGGCGGTGTTGAACCAGTCTTCGAGGGTTTGTTTTTCGATTTGCATGTGGACGGCATCGACGATCAGCCAATCCATCTGCTCGCACAAAACCCGTTTGCGGACGGCTTTGCTCAGGGAATTATCAAGTTTGGCGACAAACGCCCCCGCTCCCGACCGGGTAACGATCACCCCTTCCTGCTCCAACTGCCGAAAGGCTTTGGCGATGGTATTGGGATTAATCACCAGCCTCCCGGCCAGTTCGCGGACCGTGGGCAATTTTTCATCCTTCACCAGCTTGCCCAGGGCGATATCGCGCTTCACCTGGTCGATGATCTGCTGGTACACCGGACGTATCGACGAATGATCAATCTGAAACTGCATCGGACGCTTCCCGTACTTTGTACTATATCGACTAATACAAGTATAGTCTTTTGTTTCAACTCTGTCAAGACATAATTTTTATGAATTTTTACTTTTTTACGGTTTTTTCTGAGTGGCATGGCATCGTCTCCGAGGCCATGCGTTTACGTGGCGGCAAGCCCGCCTGCTAAATAAAAATAAGACATGCCTCGAAGACGATGCCATGCCACCCACCCACGGGCAATTATTATATGATTTTTCTTTGGTGTCTTGTGTCTTGGCGGTAAATTTCCTCTTTGAAATATTTGCATTTTCAAAAACCGTGTGTTATCTTTATCTTGCCGAGGATGCCCAGCCGGATACTGCAAAGAGCAATCCGAGAAAAAGCAGATTTCAAAATCCAAAAGAAAGGAATAATATATGTCGGCTCCAAACGATCTAAAATATTTAAAGACTCATGAGTGGCATAAGAATGAAGGCGGGGTGGTTATCATCGGGATTACCGATCACGCGGCCCAGGAATTAACGGATATTACGTTTGTTCAACTCCCATCCGTCGGGCAAAAAATCAAGATGGGCGACCCCTTCGGAGAGGCCGAATCGGTCAAGGCCACGTCCGATCTTTATTGCGGGATCGACGGAGAAATTGTGGAAGTAAACGAAAAGCTTCGCAACGATCCGGGGCTGGTCAACCGCGATCCCTTCGGCGACGGATGGATTGTAAAGGTCAGGCCTCTGAATATCGCGCAATTGGACAACCTCCTTTCCTCTGAAGAATATCAGGCAAATGTGTAAGGTGAAAGATGACCTATACGGGAATTAGTCAAAAACAGGTTGGCGATATGCTTGGTCAAATCGGGGCTAGGAGTATTGATGAGCTTTTTATCGACATTCCCGCCCAACTGCGATTAAAGCATCTTCTGAATGTGCCGGAAGCTTTGGACGATATTTCCCTCCAGGAGCATTTGCGGCAGCTCGCGTCAAAGAACGTCAACACGGAGCAAATTATTTCATTTCTCGGCGCCGGCAGTTACGACCGTTATATCCCGCCGGTGGTCGATGCCCTTGCCAATCAGGAATCATTCGTCACCGCCTACACCCCCTACCAGGCGGAAGCATCGCAGGGGGCGTTGCAGATTTTTTACGAATACCAAACAATGATCTGCGAACTAACCGGCATGGATGTCTCCAACGCGTCGATGTATGAGGCAGGGTCGGCCCTGGCGGAAGCGGTGCACATGGCCCGGGATATTACAATGCGGCCCAAAGTTCTCATCGGGCAAAATGTCCACCCGGAATACCTGCAAGTTCTAAAGACCTATCTGGCCGACCTGCCGATAAAAATCGAAATCCTCGAAACTCCCAAAGGCATCATCGAAGTCGATGAACTCACCCGCCGACTCGACAATCAAACCGCCGCTGTCGTAGTGCAACAACCCGATTTTTTCGGACTGATCAATCCTCTGGACACAATCGCCCGAGCGGTGAAAAAGCACGAAGCGCTTTTGATCGCAACGGTCGATCCCATCAGTTTGGGCTTGCTCTCCTCACCCGGAAAATTCGGAGTCGATATCGTCGTCGGCGAAGGTCAGCCGTTGGGTATCGCCCAAAATCTGGGCGGACCGTATCTGGGATTCATGGCCTGCAAGGAAAAATATCTTCGCCGACTACCCGGAAGGATCATCGGAGCCACAGTCGACGCCGAAGGCCGGCGAGCCTTTTGTCTGACCCTGCAAACACGCGAGCAGCACATCCGGCGGGAGCGGGCGACGAGCAATATCTGCAGCAATGAAGGGTTGATGGCGATTCGGGCGGCCATTTACCTGGCGACTTGCGGAAAAACCGGTTTTGCCAAACTGGCCAACCTGTGCTTCCAAAAGGCTCATTACGCGGCGAAACAAATTTCCCAATTAAACGGTTACGAATTAGCCTTTTCCGGCCCATTCTTTAAGGAATTTGTTATCCGCTGTAAACGCGCGCCGGTGGAAAAGATTCTTAGCGCCGCGCACAAGCAAGGCATCCTGGCGGGAGTTGGTTTGTGCCGGTGGTTCCCGGCATTGGACGATTGTTTGCTCGTTGCTGTGACGGAAAAACGAACGAAAAAACAGATCGACCATTTGGTCAAAGTTTTGGATTTAGTTTAACACCCTTCGCAACGATATTTTCCATACTTCAATTGACTTTTCGTTTCAAATCGATACTAATATTGAATATAAAAGGAGCCACATTTTATGACGGCTTATATTTTTGATGCTTTGTATGGTCGGATTCTAAACGTGTTTTTCACGTTTGGCAGTTTTTCTGTATTTTGTTTCCAGACGTTCCGATGGATCGGCACGACGATCAGCCGCGCGCATGATATGAAATTGCTGTTACCGCAGTTTCACGAGATCGGGGCACAGTCGGTTTCTATTGTTTCCATTACGGGATTGTTTGTGGGAATGGTTCTGGCGGTTCAGACGGCGGCTCAGTTTTTGAATCTCGGATTGGGAGGTTACATGGGTCCCGTGATCAACCTGTCGGTAATTCGCGAGCTGGGTCCGGTGCTGGCGGGGGTAATGCTGGCGGGGCGTGTTGGAGGGGCTTTGACGGCGGAACTGGGAACGATGCACGTAACCGAACAGATCGACGCGTTGAGCGCGATGGGGGTCGATCCGATACGACATCTGGTGGCTCCGCGGTTTCTGGCCTGCCTGCTTTTGACCCCCCTTCTGACGTGCTATGCGGATTTTCTGGGTGTGATTGGGGGGTACCTGATTTCGGTAAAAATTTATGGGGTCTCCGCCGCGCTTTATTGGCGTTATTCCTCTCAATCACTGGAGAACTGGGATATTTTTTCGGGACTGTTCAAGAGCGTGCTTTTCGGCGGGGCGATCGCTTTGATTTCCTGTTATAAGGGATTTAATTGCCGGTCCGGGGCGGAAGGGGTTGGCCGGGCGTGCACGGAGGCGTTTGTTATGAGTTTTGTGTCCATATTAACGATTGATTTTTTCATGGCGGTTTTCCTCAACAGCTTTTATCAAGCCATGTGGGGATCAAAGGGCTTATTCTAAAAAATGAACCAAACCGATACACCGATAATTGAACTTCGACATATACATAAATCGTTTGGACACCTCGTGGTCCTTCAAGGGCTTGACCTTAAGATCGAGCGAGGCAAGACAACGGTGATCCTGGGCGAATCAGGGACGGGGAAATCCGTTCTTTTGAAAATCATCGTTCGTCTGCTACGGCCGGACCAGGGACGGATCATCTTCGAGGGCAGGGATATTACCTCGTTGTCGGAACGACGACTGGCCGAGGTTCGAATGAAGTTTGGTTTTCTGTTTCAGGGTGGCGCACTATTTGACTCCATGACGGCGGAGGAAAACGTCGCCTTTCCATTGCGGGAACACACCGCGTCTGATGAAGATAAGATCAAGGAACTCACTCAGGAAAAACTGAAACTGGTTGGTCTGGAGCAGTTTGGCTCGCGCATGCCTGGACAGCTTTCGGGCGGTCAAAAAAAGCGAATCGCACTGGCGAGGGCCATCGCCCTGGCACCGCAGGTGATCTTGTACGACGAGCCGACGACGGGGTTGGACCCCATTCGCGCGGACGTAATCGACGAGCTTATTTTGAAGCTCAAGGAACATTTGAAGGTGACGAGCATCGTGGTTACCCACGACATGAAAAGCGCGTTTAAGGTGGCGGACCGCATCCTCATGCTGTATCATGGAAATTTCATTTTTGACGGAACGGCGGAGGAAATCCGCCAATCGAAAGACCAGCAGGTTCAAAGATTTATCACCGGTCAGGCCGATGCCAAAGAGCTTGAAGCTTTGGATATCTCATAACAGGAATTATATAGAATGAATGAATTTCGCAGAAATGTAATCGTGGGTATTTTCGTCATGGGAGGCCTGGCGGCCGTGGGAATTATGATCATTCTGTTCGGACAAGCCCCGAAGCTTTGGGCTAAGGGTTATGTCGTCAGCATGTTTTTCACATCGGCGGGACCAGTTGGAAATGGCGATCCGGTTTATATCAATGGAAGGCAGATCGGTGAGGTCAAATGGGTCGAATTGAGGCCGGATCCTCGCGAAGGGGTAAAAATTGTCTGCCGCATCAACGAGGAAATTCGCATTTCCGACGATGCCACTCCTTTGATTAAAGAGCAATCGATGGGATTCGGAAAACCCGCCATCCAGATCGAAGAGGGGCCGGAGAATTCACCCAAAACACTTCCCACCGACGGGACCGGCATATTAAAAGGTTCTGTGGCGGGAGGAATTGCCGAGGTAATTCCCAAGTCGATAATGACGAAACTGGAAAACGCCAGTGTGGCGCTGACCAATTTGGCGACTGCGCTGACGCCGGTGGCGGACGATTTGCATGTGCTGTTTAAACCGCAGTCTCTGACAGAGATGAAACCGTCAACCGGACCAGCAGCCAGGCCGCTGGCGAATATTTCCACCGCCATCCAACGTTTTGACATGGCTTTGAAGAACTTCAATGACGTTGTCGCCAATCCGGCGAATAAACATAATCTGACGGCGATGCTTAACAATTTCAATAAAGTTTCCGCCGGGCTGATCGCCAACACGGATAAACTTAGTCAACTTTTCGACAAACTCAACCAGGCGGCGGAAAAAATGTCCAGTGGTCAGGGAGCGGCGGGGAAATTCCTGAACAACCCGGAATTGTACGATGCCTTGACGGATACAGCCAAGAAGCTTCAATTGGCGGCGGACGATTTGCGGACTTTGCTGACCCAGTGGCAGGAAAACGGATTGAAAATTCAGGGTGGGATTTTGGGAAAATAACATGACTATCAATGGCGTAGTTCAACGAAAATTTGCTCTCCTCGACAAGCATCTGCTGGAGTTGCAGAAGCATCTTGAAGGAGTGGAAGCGGGCGAGTTCAAGAATAACTGGGTTCTGCGTTGTATGAGCGAACGCTCTCTTCAGGTCATGACGGAAATCGTCATCGATATCGCGGAACGGATCCTGGCCCTGCGGGGAGCGGGACCGGCGGCGACGGCTTGCGAAGCTTTGGAGAAATTAGTCCGCCTGGGAGCAGTTCAATCCGCCGATCCATATATCCCCCTGGTTCGATTTCGAAATTTGATCGTCCATCGGTATGAAGAGATCGACCCTGAAATTGTTTATAACATCGCAAAAAATAAATTAGATTTGTTTCGGCAGTTTCGCCATGAGGTGGACCGATATGAGATTTGACGTGGAAACACTGGGAGGAAGGCTAAAGGATCAGTGCCCCAATATTGTTTTTATTTTTTTGCATGGTTCGGCGCGGGACGGAAACCTTCGGTCGGGCGGCGATATCGACTTGGCGTTATTCGTCCGCGGAAAACCCGGGTGGGACCTTTACGGTCAGGTGGAGGAAATTGCCGAAACCGTCGTCCCTGGTGTCAAAATCGATATCGGGATACTCAACGAGGCTGAACCGATTTATCGGTTTGAAGCCTTGAAGGGACGGTTGCTCTTTTGCCGGGATATGGAATCTTATATGGATTTTTTTTCGCTTGTTTGCCGCGAATATGAAAGTCAGATCGCGGATTATGAACGACAAAAAAAATATCGCATGGTTGGATGAATGCGGATTATTTTAGGTTTGGAAAATCTGAAACGGCCGGATCGCCCGGTAGCGCTGACCATCGGCAATTTCGACGGCATGCACCTCGGACACCAGTCGATTGTGCGGAAAGTCGTCGAATTGGCCAAAAGTAATAATCTGATGCCCGTCGTGGTTACTTTTGAATTTCATCCTCTCAAGTTCCTGACGCCGCAAAAAACACCGGGGTTGTTGATGTCCCTCGAAGAGCGGGAAAAAATCATGTCGGAAATGGGCATCGAGCTGGTGGTGGTGGCGAGATGCAATGACGCTTTGCTTAAAATGGAACGGGATGAGTTTATCGGCAATATTCTGATGCGATATTTCGATGTAAACTTCATCGTCGAAGGACCGAATTTCCGGTTCGGCCACGATCGGACGGGCGATATTGATTATCTGATTCGGACGGCCCAGGAATTTGGTTTCCATGCGATTAAAATAGATCCAGTTCAGGTGAATTTAGGCAACCTGGGCGTGCAGACACTATCGAGCAGCCTTGTGCGAAAGTTGATTTCGTCGGGCAAAGTGGATTTGGCCCGGAATTGTTTAGGTCGGCCTTACCAGTTGATTGGCGAGGTTATTGCCGGAGTCCGGAGGGGAAGGTCCATCGGATTTCCCACAGCCAATCTTGACGTCGGGGAGCAACTGCTGCCTCAACACGGAATTTATGCCGCACGGGTCCAAATGGGCGATTCACTCTATCCGGCAGCCGCCGTCATAGGACCGGCTCCGACTTTTGAGCAGTACGAGACGGCGGTGGAAGCGTATCTTATCGGTTATAACGGAGACCTTTATGGCCGAAAGGTTATTTTGAATCTTTATCGGGGGATTCGCGACATCATAAAATTCCAAGATGCGCCCCAACTGGTTGAGCAGATCAAGCATGATGTCAAATCGGTCCTGGAAATTCTCAAACAAGAGGAAGCCACCTGACATGCCTGCCTCGAATAATACAATTCAGCCGCTTGCGGATTTTTTGCGGACGAACAAAACTTTTTTGCTCGTGCCACATGAACGAGCCGACGGAGACGCCCTGGGCAGTATGCTGGCACTGGCTCGAGGGCTTGAATTGCAGGGAAAAAAAGCGATACCGTTACTTTTGAGCGATGTTTCCGAACGATATCGATTTTTATTTGGAGAAACCTTTCCGTCGATCCTGGGGGGAAACCTGGCGGTAAAAGATATTCCCGATTCGGATGCGGTAATTTTGATCGACACTGGAGTTCGCCAGCAAGTCCAACCTATTTTACCGTTGCTTGATCGGCGAACGAACAAATTAATCGTCATCGATCATCACGCCAGTTGCGATTTGTCGCCTGATTTCGCGTTTATTGATGAAGCGTCCCCGGCCACCGGATTATTGGTGGGAAAACTTCTGGGGGAACTGGGTTGGCTGAATGATTCACAAATGGCCGAGTATCTGTTGGTGGCGATTGCCAGCGACACTGGGTGGTTCAGTTACGGCAATACGACGGCGGACTGTTTTTGGTGGGCGGGAAGACTCGCCGAGCTTGGAGCCGACAGCCCAGCGATTTATCAAAAACTGTTTTTGTCCGATTCGCCTCAGCGGTTTCGTTTGCTAGCCCGTGCATTGTCGGGGGCGGAGCTTCGGGTGGACAATCGGCTGGTGGTAATGACGCTTCGGCAAGAGGATTTTGAAATGTGCGGGGCGAACCAGGGCCATACTGAAAATCTGATCGATCAGGCTTGCCGGTTAAAATCCATGCTGGCCGCTATTCTTTTTGTGGAGCAGGCGGGTGGGATCATCCGAATGAGCCTGCGCAGCCGGGATCCTTTTGACGTCGATTTGTTCGCCCGACAATTTGGCGGGGGCGGACATCGGCAAGCGGCGGGAATGAGGATCGAAGGGTCGATGGATGAGGTGAAGACGAAGGTTTTAGCGGTGCTGGAAGAGGACTTAAAGAAATGACAAGTGAAAAATGAAAATATTAAAAGGCAAAATTGAGGGTGACACGTGCAATTTTTGATCATAATGGCCATCGGAATGGTTATGCTGACCGACCGGATGGATTCGCCGTTGGTGTTTACCCCCGGACTGCCCGGAGCGGTGGCGATCATTACCTCGATTTTTGCCCTGATCCTGATTTGGATACGCATGGCTCGGAAAAAAATCTTAACGGAACTGGAGACCGGGCACCTTCCGATCGATTTGATTCAAAAAACGTATCTTAGGGCACAACACGGACTTCGTATTTTGGCGCTGATAGGCCAGGTTCTGCTGATTTTCGGAACGCACTGGCCGAGGTTGGCACGATCAGTCGCCGGCACGTACGCGGCGGGGCTGGATGAACTGGTTATGCTCCTGCCGTTTGTTTTCTGGATCATGGCGGGATATTTTTTTCTGTATCCTGCGGATCGTGCCATTCGCGAAGCGATGATGGGACCGTTGCTGGCGCTTTCGGAACCGATCCATCCGATCTGGACCCGGAGGCAATATCTGGCGTTTCAAATGCAGTTTCAGCTCCTGCTGATCGGACTTCCGCTCATGCTGATTATCGCGGCCAAAGATTTAATCGATATCCCCCGGCACAACATAATCGCACTAAGTCGATTTTACCTGGCAAAAGTTCATTTAAAACCTTTTGCGGATATGGTGCCTGAAATGCTCCTGACGTGTGTTTCCGGCGGGATTTTTCTTCTGTCCCCGTTTCTCATCAAATGGGTCTGGCGAGCTCGCTCGCTGCCGGAGGGTGAACTTCGAAAGAGTTTAATTCGCCTGGCACGAAACGCAGGGCTGCGTTATCGGGATGTTTTGCTCTGGCCAACTTATGGAGTGATCGTCAATGCCGCCGTGGTTGGATTTTTTGGACAGCTACGATATATTTTGCTCTCGGACGGATTGATCGAGTCGCTGACCGACGGACAGATCGAAGCTGTGTTCGGCCATGAGATTGGACACGTCAAATTACACCATCTGCCATTTTTTCTGTTGTTCGCGCTGGCGTCGATGGGATTGATCGGACTGGGCGGATGGCAGGTTCAAACTGCATTTGGATTATCCGAGCAAACGACGCAAATGATCATTATGGTCGCGATTATGGTCGTATGGTTTGTTGTGTTTGGTTTCATCAGCCGGCGATTTGAGGCACAGGCGGATATCTTCGGGGCTAAACTACTCTCGCAGGAATTCGATCGCGGTGGATGTGATTATCACAATTGTTTACGCCATGAAGTGAAGGTTGGTCCGTTGATGGGCGTCGAGCCGATGTGCTTGGCCGGCGCGGAGCTTTTCAGTTCCGCGTTAGATCGAACAGCCTCATTAAACGCGGTGCCACGATCTGCCAAAAGCTGGCGGCATGGCAGTATTTACCAGCGATGCACGTTCGTCGTCGAAGCCGCCGAGCATCTTCCGGCCTTGCTTTCGTTTCAGGTGCAAATCTGGTGGATCAAGGCGATCCTAATTCTGGCAACGATTGCGTCGGTCGCATGGACGGTCATTTCGATTTCTCATTTAGCAAAATGACCGCTGCGCCCTATATAAAAAGAAACACAGAGGGGTAATCTATATGGTGCTTGTTTTCAACGTGTACACCGACTAAAATCAAGATTATAAAATTCATTCCCTACGAAAGGCGAAAAGTATGGCTGTGACAACGATTGAAATGATTCGGAAAATGCAAGATCAATTGAACAAAGAAATGAAGGGTGGCTCTGCCCACAAGCAACAAGATTACGTCCATCAAAAGGCTGCCACTGCCCGCAACAAGATGAGTCGGATGCGTCCGGTTCGAAAGGCAAAATCCGGCAAGGCATAAAGGCCTGTTGGGATGAATGAATTTTTATTCACCAATCCTTTTGCGGTCGGGGCTCGTTTTGCTGCTTGCTTACTTTTCCTGTTGGGACAGCAGTTCGTAGTATTTGTTCAGGATCGGTCTTAAATTTTCGGGGATGGCTTGCGGGTCGGGGTTTTGCATCTGGGCTTGGAGGGATTTTGGGAGTTTCTGGTCCGGTTGATCGAGTTGGAATTTGCTTTCCAAAAGAGTTCTGCTGGTTTTTAGGGAACCGATTAAAATATTTTTTCTGGCGATGACACTTCTATACGCTCCACGGTCCAGGTCCGTCTTGTTGGCGGCCATTAGTTTGATTACCTTGCCCAGTTGAAAATTGCCCCAGTTATTTTTTTGGGCTTGCCATTGTGCCATTTTGGTTTTGGAGAGTAATAAGGCCTGTTTTTCTTTTAGGCCGGGGAGATTTGGCATCATTTGTTTGGGTCGAGGACCGGTGAGTCCTTCGGTGCCTGCGCCGGAAAGTTTTCCGCCGCCCGTGGCACCACCGGCGGGTTCTTTGGATTGATCGTCGATTTGACCGGGCTGGAAGGCGTCTTTGGTCAGGCGCGTGGGGGTTCGCCGGCCGCCTTTGCCCTTGGCGGTTTGTTCGACAAATTCGCCGGACGAACGGCCGGTTCTGCCTTCACCGCTACGGCCGCCGATTTCATTTTGATTGGGCAGAAGATTGCCGGTAATTCCCTTGGCGGAAAAATTGCTGATCGGACCGTCCATAACCTGCCAGCCTGCGCCTTTGTCCAGCGAATCGGCCCAGGAACTTGTCTGGTCCTCAATTTGATCGTAGAGGTCTTCCTCTTTTTCGATCAGGTCGCCAATGATGTCTTCCAATTCCTCCGGAAGTTGGGCCAGGGGAACGTCGATGGAAGCGGGCGGTTCTTCCAGGTCCCACTTGAGGCGGTCGGGCACGTCGGAGAGCCAACGTTCGATATTGTGTAAAAGTTCCGTGGCCAGTTCCAGACCGATCTGTTCAGCTTTAATAGCCATGAGCATGGATTGCTGCTTCATGGCGTCCTCGGTGAGCTTGACCTGGCTTTGGATTTCCACCAGTTCCTGTTTGCTCACGGAGGCGGAAAAGTCCTGGCGGGCTAATTTGTCCATATCGTTTATCGCCTGCTGGAGAAAGCGGTCCCATTTTTCCTGGAGCTGTTTTAGTTCGTCGAGGGCGGCTTTATCCTTGGCGGAAAAATCTTCCGGAGTTTTTCCAGCCAGGTCTTGGGTGGAACGAAGAGCGAGTCGCTGCTGGTCGATGAACTTGCCCAGCAGATCGGAAAGTTTTTGGAGCGACGGGTCTTCGGCGGGCAGGGAGGAAGTTTTTGCCGGCTGATCGGCGGGTGATTTTATTTCCTGGAGCATTTGGAGGATCGATTCGAGGGTTATGATAATTTCCTGCTGCAAGGAAAGAAGATTCTGGAATTTGGCGGGGGCATCGAGATTTTCGGATAAAGCGGCAGCCTGGGCGGCGGGTCCGTTTGTGAGTGTTTTTATTATTCGTCCGATTTCGGTCAGGCCGGCGGGGTAACTTTGAGTAGCTAGTTTTTCCAGTTCAGTATGAATGTTTTTCTGTTGATAGGCGATTCTTGTGGGATCGTTGGCTGACAATGTGATCACACGGCAATGAATTTGTCTTTCCAGAATCAACTGCAATTGCTCACGCAGAGACGTCAGAGAAGATTCCTGGGTATCTTTGTATTGTGTCGGCGAGATGATTTTGATGTGATATTTTTTTGTTTGAACCGTTTGGGGTTCTCTGCCGGGTAAATCGCGGTTATCTTTTGCCTGGGCAAAATAATCGAGGGAACTTGCGATTTTAGTTTCTTTTGGAATTTCCCAGGTAACGCTCGCTGTTTGTTTGGGTCGGTTGTGAGTGGTGTGGTAAATGACGGATGAATTTACGAATAATTTTAAATCCGAAAGGCTATGGTCGTCTTCGGCGACTATGGTGAACTGGATTTTCGAGCCGGGAGGGAGTTCCACGTCCTCGCCCGGTTCTGCCAAGCGTACTGTGGGCGGGAGGTCCTTGATCAATTTGATCGGCCAATAGGGATTCGCACCCATCGGCCAGCGTAGTTGAAGTCGGTTATAGAGACCGGTGAAAGCATAGCCGTCATCTTTGGCGGGTTTCCAATCGGCACGGTATCGTAGATTCGTTTCATCGGGCGATAAATCAATTCGAGCACCGGAGGCGGTTTTAAATCGCAGGTCGGAAACAATATCCACTCCCTCACGGTCGCGTCTCTTTTTCAGCACTGTAAATTCAAGTTCCGTTCCTTCGGGAATTTCCAAAGGTCCGGCGGTGTCGGTAAGCTCCCGGGTTGATTTTTGAAGATAAGGGGGAAAACGGCCTGTGATCTGGACTTGCAGTAATTTGGAAAAGTCTAATCCTTCCATCGAACGATTTTGTGGATCCATCGTCGGCTGGCCGGTGGATGTGCGGTTTTGAGAATGGAAGAGTGCGGTAAACCCGGCACGCACGGTTTCATGAGCCGCCAGGAGAAAAATCATTGAAACAAGAACGCTTATTCCTAAAGTGGCCGCCGGGTTTCGGAGTTGGCGATTGGGCAGGACGGTTTCGGGTCTGAGGGTTCCGGCGGCCTGGGCGGATTCGGCGATGACCCTGGCTACGAAACGCGAGGACCAGAAAGGATCATCCGCCAATTGCAGGGCATTGGTCAGATAGTCATGCTGAAGCCGGCCCTGTTTTTCCGCCAAGGCCGCCAGGGTAAGCGAACCTGGTTGACGAAACATCAGAAGATACACATAAACCATCGGTCCGGTGAAAAGGCTCAAAAGCCAAATGGACAGTAAAATCCATCGTCCGCCATCGGTCGGGGAGATTTTTCCCGCCGTCAGACAGACGAACGTGCTGGAAACAAACAGCAAGGCGACCCAGAAAAGTGTCACCCGGCAGAGATTAATCCAGAACCAGCGACGGCGAAGAAGTTCGATGACATTGAGAATTATCTCCAGGGAAGGATAGCGATTTTCTTCGATCTCCGACGGGGCAATTTGATTTTTATCCGACATCGTTTCGCCTGTTACGGATAATCCACGTTCTTTCTAAAATACAACTGCTCTTTGACAATTCGCTTGTAAGAAAGTTTTTTGGTAAGCTGAATGATGACTATTTCTTCGCCCACGCGGAGAACTTTTCCTTCTATCTCTTCAATTTCGTCATCATGGAATTTGATCTTTCCCTTGATGGTCTGAAAGGGCAGAAACGTCTGGCCTTTTTGATAAAAGAATTTTATGCCGGCTTCACAGATATCAATTATTTCATACTTGTCGGTTTCCTTCAGGATGAGAGTTGGCCTGTCCGTTATGGGATACGCGATACGGTAGAATTTCCTTTTCTGCTCCTGGCCATGATGTTTTTCCCAATTGGCGTTTTTTTCTGTTTTACCCATAAAAAATCCCCCTTTATAGAGAATCTTATACATCAAAACATTTCCGACTGTATTATTTTATCATATTTTTCATTTAATGTAATACAAGAAATATACTATTATACTCAAATTGACCGGTTTTGGTTTGAACCTTATGCAATGCAAAACCACTTAGAAAGGTCATTGCGAGCGCAGCGAAGCAATCTCATTGGAATGTCGTTGGCGTCTGTGCGAGATTGCCGCGCCGATGCTGCGCATCGGCTCGCAATGACACTTTGGTGCTTTTTGGTTTCCAAAAACCGGTCAATTTGAGTATTATACAGTTCATGGAATTATGTTATCTTCAAGCACAAATTGACCGATCCGCTATTGAGCATAATTGCCGGCTTTTAAAATCCCGGGCTTCTGGTTGTCGTTTTTGTGTGGCGATCAAGGCCGATGCATACGGGCATGGTGTAAAAGTGGTTTTGCCCGCTATGGACCGAGCTGGGGTTGATATGCTTGCCGTAGCCTGCATCGAGGAAGCGAGTGAACTCCGGTTGCTCGGCTGGAAAGGTCCTATTTTGGTTTTCGGCAACGAATTTGGCATTTATTCCGAAAAACAGCGGCAGGAGATTGCGGAATTTCTGGTGGAAAATCACATTCGGATCACGGTAACACGAAAACAGGACGCGGAGATTCTTGGCCTGGCGGGTGAAAAGTTAAATAAACTCGTTGTGGTCCATTTGGCCCTGGATACTGGAATGAGTCGAATGGGCCTTAGCGGTGAGGATTTATGGGAATTGATCGAGCAGCTTGGTCGCTTGCCGCAAATCCAAATTGAAGGACTCTATACCCATTTTGCGACAGCCGATTGCGTGGAAAAGTCGTTCGCCAAATTGCAATTGTCGCGATTCAATGAATTTTTGCTGAAGCTGAAACGTTCGGGTATCGCTATTCCGATCATCCATGCCGCCAATTCCGGGGCCTGCGTGGATTTACCCGAAGCTCATTTTAACATGGTCAGGCCGGGGATTTCCGTCTACGGGTATCATGCCAGCGGAGAAATGCACTGCAAGCCCGGTTTGCGGCCAGCCTTAAAGTTAATCAGCTTTTTCACCCTGGTCAAAACTATTCCGGCGGGAAGTTGCGTGGGGTACGGCTGCACGTTCCAAGCCAAGCGAGAGACGACGGTGGGGCTGGTTCCCATCGGCTACGCGGACGGTTATTTCCGCGAGTTATCGAATCGAGGAAAAATGATCGTCGCGGAAAAAATCGTTCCCGTCATTGGCCGTGTGAGTATGGATCAAACGATTCTCGATCTGACCGACTTGACAGCAGCTAAAATAAATCCACAAGTCGGCGATGAAGCAGTCATTTACGATAATCACCGGGAATCGCCTAACAGCGTGGAAAAAACGGCGGAACTTCTCGGGACGATTCCTTATGTGGTGACTACTTCATTGGGTAACCGTGTGAAACGAATCGGAATTGATTCTTAACTCAACATTTTGTAATTAGGCGCCTCGCAGAAACATGTCAAGCTGTAACTGCCTGCTGACAAAGAAGTTAGAGCCAAACCCCAACCCGCCATTTGATTTTACTTTTGATGAAATTATTTTATTGCATTTTATTGCATTTGGGTTTACAATCCTTTTCCACGAGAGACGAGAAAGAGTTTTTAGAGAAACTCTCTCTCGTTTTTTTTTGGGAACAATAGCGAAGGAGGCAAAAAGTCGTTTAAAGTTCCTTTCCTTAGCCTGCAGGCTATTCTGGTGTGTCTGACGGGAATCGAGCATCGTGCTCCTTGCCCATGATATAAACTCTCTCTCTCCCTCTTGGCTCAGGCAGGTCATCTCAGACCCGCTTGAGCCTTTTTATAATGACTGGCCTTTTGCAAATTTGGAACTTGACCATTGCAAATCGGATTAATTTCCCGAAAATTGATTAAATGATGGCGGATGTCCGAAAAACGGAAGAGGCGCAGGAATTGGCGTTGGCGGCGGAGTTGCAGTCGGCGCTGCTGCCTAAGCAATGTCCGACGCACTGCGAACACCAGGTCGCGGCGGCCAAGAACCGGATGAGCGGGAGCGTGGGCGGGGATTTTTATGATTTTATCCGAATCAATGATGATCAGATTGCTCTGGTGATCGGGGATATGGTCGGGCATGGTGTTCGGGCGTCGCTGCTGATGGCGAATATTATGGGATGGCTTCGATCCAGCCCGGCTAATCTCAGTAAACCCGTCCGGCTGATGGCTGATCTTAATCTTATGCTTCTTGACCTTTGGAATCGTGTCGGTTCGCCCATGCCTTGCTCGATTTTTTATATGGTGATCGATCTTCCCAGCGGGTGCGCATTTTTTGTCAACGCCGGGCATCCGCGGCCTTTTTTATGCGACCGGGATCAATGCGCTACGTTTCATCTGGGGGCGAGAAATATGCTGCTGGGAGTGCAAGAGTTCGAGCCGGAGGAAGGCTGCAATGAATTTACGCCAGGCCAGCGATTGGTATTGTACACCGACGGTATTCCCGACGCGATGAACCGCCGGGGCGAACAGTTCGGACACGAGCGATTGAGCGAGTTGCTTAATCGTTCCCAGGATGGAACGCCTGAATCGCTTACGGAACTGGTTTTTAACGAATTGGACAAATTCCGCGATGGTGCAGGCCAGTTAGATGATGAGACGATCGTTGTCTTCGACCGAATTTAAGAATGGGCGAACACAAGGTTCGCCCCTACTCTATGTTAAATTTTTTTGCCGAGTGCCTGCGCTATTGGGGCTAGTTGTTTCATCAGGACTGTCAGGGAGTCTGGTGTTATGGACTGTGCGCCATCGGTGAGTGCGTGTTCGGGATCGGGATGGACTTCGAGGATCAATCCGTCGGCTCCGGCGGCGATGGCGGCTTTGGACATATCCGGGACCATGTAGGCGTGACCGGTTCCGTGGCTGGGGTCCACGATGATGGGTAGGTGGCTTAGACGGCGGACGGCGGGGATAATTGCCAGACATAGGGTGTTTCTGCAATAGTCCTCAAACGTCCGAATTCCGCGTTCGCACAGGATGACATTTGGATTTCCACTGGCAATGATATATTCGGCGGCGAGTAGGAATTCTTCGAGGGATGCGCTCCAGCCGCGTTTGAGAAGGACCGGTTTATCCTGTCGGCCTACGGCACTTAGCAGCCGGAAATTATGCATATTGCGGGCACCGACCTGCACGACGTCGGCGTATCTCGAAATCAGGAGGACGTCCTCTTCGCTCATCACTTCGGTAACGACCGCCAGTCCGGTCCGCCGACGGGCTTCGGCGAGGATTTTCAGTCCTTCCTCTCCGAGACCCTGGAAGGAATACGGATTGGTTCTGGGTTTAAACGCTCCACCGCGGATACCGACTCCCCCTGCCTCTTTTACGGCTTGGGCGGTGGCGAGTAGTTGTTCCCGGTTTTCCACGCTGCAGGGTCCTGCGATGACGGCTAGATGATTTCCGCCGACCAGTGCGCCGGAGGGTCCGAAGGCGATTTGTGTGTATTCCTTCTTGACCTCTCGCGAGGCCATTTTATATGGAGAGAGAATGGGCACGACACGCTCAACCATGGGAGCCTGTTCGAGCCGGCTTTTATCGACCAGACGTTTATCGCCAAGTGCGGCGATGACGGTCCGGTCGGTTCCGACGATGATGTGATCGGCCAGACCCATGTCTCGGATCAATTGGACTACGTGGTCAATTTGTTCCTTTGCGGCGCCGGGGGCCATTACAACAATCATTCGATTAACTCCTTTAAAATTCCAAGAGGGCGGAGCAAGCCCCGCCCCTACTAAATCATCCGAGTTTTTCTTTTCCAGCCATGTATGGTCTCAAGACCTTGGGCACGGTTATAGTTCCATCTGCGTTCTGGCAGAGTTCCAGAATGGCGATCAAAATTCTCGGTGACGCGATGACCGTGTTATTCAAGGTGTGACAAAAGGAAATTTTTCCGTTTTCGTCGCGATAGCGCATATTCAGCCGGCGGGCCTGGAAATCGTAAAACCGCGAGGCGCTATGCGTTTCACCGTAATTATTCCGCGATGGCATGTAGGTTTCAATGTCATATTTTTTGACCTGCCCGCGGCCTAAGTCGCCGGTGCAGACGTTCATGACGCGATAGGGAAGCTCTAATGCCTGTAAGATTCCTTCGCTGTTGGCCAGGATTTCCTCATGAAATTTTATGCTCTCGGCCTGGTCGTTTCGGCAGATGATGACCTGCTCGACCTTGTCGAATTGATGGATTCGATAAATGCCGGCGGTGTCTTTTCCGTAAGTGCCGGCCTCACGGCGAAAGCAGGTGGAAAGGGCAACGAATTTTTTCGGTAATTCCTGCTCGGTTAAAATCTCATCTGAATGATAGGCGGTGACGGGGACTTCGGCGGTCCCGGCGACAAATAGGCCGTCCCGTTCGCACATATATGCTTGCTCCTCGCCGCCGGGAAGGTATCCTGTTCCACGCATCACCTGCTCACGAACGATCATAGGCGGATACATCGGCACATAACCGCGTTGGACCATAAAATCGACCGAGAAGCGGATAACCGCCCAATGCAAAAGGACACCATTGCCGGTGAGAAAATAACTTCTAGCCCCGGAAAGTTTTACACCGCGGGGAATGTCGATAAGATTCAAACGTTTGCCGAGTTCCACGTGGTCCAGCGGGGTAAAATCGAACTGGCGGACCTGCCCGACCTTTCGGATTTCGACATTTTCGGTATCATCCCTGCCGAGCGGAACGTCCTCGGCGGGAATTTGCGGGACCTGGAGCATTATTTGCTGGAACTGAAGGTCGAGTTCCTCGATTGAAACTTCCAGCTCCTTTTCGCGTTTTTTAAGTTCGCTCATCTGGGCGATCAATAGCTGCTTTTCCTCGGGTGAGGCTTTGGAAATTTGTTTTCCAGCGGTATTCTTGGCGGTTTGAATTTCCTGAAGCTCCTGTTTGATTTTCGATAGGGAATTATCAAGCTCCAGCAACAGGTCGAGGTCGCATTCGACCTTTTTAACCTGGGCGGCCCACTTGATTTTGTCCGCGTTATCACGAATAAATTTTATGTCCAGCATGGAAGTACCTCTTTTTAGCTTACAGCGAACAGCGTACAGCTTTCAGCCCAAGCGAAGGCTGAACCATTCTTATTGCGATTTATACCCAATTTCAGACCCGATTATCCAGTTTATTCCGGGCGAGAATGATTTTGATTTTTTGCTCCAGGCCCATTTGCCGAGCCTCGCGGTAAAGACTTTTCAAGGCCAGGTCGCGGCGATGGGTGAATTGCTCGAAGAATTGTGCCAGTTCATCGGCGGTGAAATCTTTGAGCGGATCGTTTCGACCCAGCCGCCAGACGGCCCAATCGAAGATACCGCGAGGATCGTCTGTAAAACGATATACTTTTATCAATTCCGCAATCCGAATTTCCAGATCGATCGATTGATCGGTGATTATTTCCGGAAGCGTCTGCAATTTCACCACGTCCGGATTAATATCGGCTGGAACGTTACCCGGTTTGGACAGCCGTCCCGGCGGGACCACAATCGTCTTAACGCCCGCACCGGAAAAATTGACCCGAACACGAAAACTCGCGCCGCCCCTTTCCGATTCAACGGAAAGGATTGTGCCGAACCCCCACTCCGGACGAGAGGGATTAACGACTTGATCGTTTATTTTAAAATTCGGTTCCACTTGATTGCATCCTTAATATGGGTGCGCCGAAAAATAGTGACAAGTCTCTTTTCTGTGTCATCATCCGGCTTGACCGGATGATCCAGAATCTGGATTCCCGCCTGCGCGGGAATGACAAAAAGCGTTTTGCCACAAAATTTCGGCGCACCCTATAATATTTATGATTATAAAGCCAAGTTGCAAAGATCACACATGGTTTATATACTGTTCGGCTAAGATAAAAATGTTTTTTTATGGAAAACCTTCCTTATTAATACATCGGTGGATACAAAATCTGTTTCGGGAAATTTACGTTACCTGATCCTGGCGGCATCGGTGCTGATGCAACTGTGTCTGGGGTCAATTTACGCGTGGTCTGTTTTCGTTTCTTCTTTAAGGGCCTCAACCGGACTGGGGCAGGGACCGGTTCAAATCCCTTATACAGTTTTTTATATAGTTTTTCCCTTAACGATGCTCGTTTCGGGAGTCCTGCTTTCTCGAATCGGTCCGAGAATTTGTTCCGTAGCCGGTGGGATACTGTTCGGGGGAGGTTGGGTCTTGGCGAGTTTGGGTGATAAGTATTTTCTTTTTACGGTAGTGGGAATCGGTTTATTAGGAGGGATAGGAGCGGGTTTTGCCTATCTGGTTCCTCTCGCCGTCGGTGTTCGATGGTTTCCACGACATAAGGGACTGGTGGCGGGCATCGCCATGGCGGGGTTTGGCGGAGGACCCATCCTGATCTCACAGATCGCCGGACACCTCATGCAATTTTACCATGTGTCAGCGTTCGGTATGTTTCGCGGGCTTGGGCTTGTTTTTATTTTGATCATTCCGCTGGCGGGCTTGATCCTGCGATTTCCGGAAAACGTTTCCGGCGAGAAGTCCAGGGGACTTGCGTTCAGGGCGGTGGTCCATCGGCGATTATTCTGGCTTTTGTATATGACGATGGTAACGGGGTTGGTGGCGGGTTTTACGGTTATTACTAATTTGACAAAACTTTTTTCGGGTCCCGACGAACGGGTTGGGGTGCTGGCGGTGGCATTATTTGCCGTTGCCAACGGTCTGGGGCGAATCCTGTGGGGAATTTTCTTCGACAAGGTAAAATCGGACACGGCGATAAAATTGAATCTCGTTCTTCAAGCCCTGCTTTTTTTCAGCGGTAGCTGGACGCTGCAATCACCTTCGGGGTTTTTATTTTTTGCCTTTTTCGCGGGATTCAATTATGGCGGTTTGCTGGTGATCCATGTCTCCTCGACAGCCCGGCATTGGGGGGCTGAGCATGTTGGGCAGGTGTATGGGTGGTTGTCGTCGTCAAACATTCCCGCCGCCATCGCTCCCCTTCTGGCCGGTTTGGCTTATGATCGCTGGGGAAGCTTCAATCCCTCGCTGTTGGTCATCGCCGCTCTTTTAGTTTTAGTTTCGATTCTATTCCATAAAATGAGTCATTCCGCCCTAGTGAAAACAAATTGAATACATTACAATATTTTTACATAAAGTGAGGTGAAAATGCGGATAACCGGCGGATCGGTCTGCTGCCCGGACGGTGTTAAACGTAATTGTGACGTTATTGTCAGAGACGGCAGATTATTTTTAGAAGACGCCTCCCCGCGTGCGGATGGGGAAATAGTGAACGCTTCGGGGTCGTTCATCCTTCCCGGTTTCATTGAGATTCATACCCACGGAGCGGGACTCTTTGAATTTACCATGGGTAAATACAATCTGGAACGCGGAGAATTCGACCGGTCGGAAGAAATTTATGCCGAAGAATTACCCCGCTACGCGCAACGGCGGGCCTCGACGGGAGTAACGGGGGTATACCTGGGCACCTGGGCCTCCCCGCTCCAACAGCAGCAGTTTTGTTTTCGCCAGTTGAAAAAGTATATGGATTCGTCCGGCAACGGAAAGGACGGTTCGCGCATCCTGGGCGGACTGCTCGAAGGAGCATTTCTCAATCCGCAGATGGCGGGCGCTCAGAATCCCGCTTTTATTTTTAAACCGGAGATTTCGCTTTTTGATGAGCTTAACGAGAGCGGCGTGATCCGTCTGGTGAACCTGGTCCCGGATTACGAGGAAGCCTCCTATCGACTGACGGAATATCTGACGAAAAAAGGGATTTCGGTCGGTGCGGGCCATACATCCGCCACCGGCGAGCAATTTAACCGAGCCATTGAAAAAGGCTTAAAATACTGCATTCATTTTCTGAACGGTCCGATCGGAGGTTCTTTTAAACCCTTCAACGGCGGTGGCGGGGTGGAGGCGGTTCTGCGGGAAAACATTTACGCCGAAGTCATCATGGACGGGATTCATGTCGCCCCGTATTATGTCCGGGACGTTTTGGCTCGAAAAGGGATGGATCGCGTGATGGCCGTCTCGGATGCCATGTTCGCCAGTCAGGCCCAGGGCGTGAAGGAATTTACCATTAATGGAATTAAAGGCCGGGTGGACGACGGCGGTCGATATGTTTACGTCGTGGACAAACCGCAATTAACGTTATTTTCCAGTATCGTTACTCTGGACGTGGCCTTTGGTAATCTTCTTTCCTGGCTGACGGCGGATATGCAAGGGGCTTGGCACAAGCGGCATGAAGGCATGAGTTTCGACGAGGCTCTAATCGCGGCGGTCAAGTGCTGCGCGACGAATATCGCCGATATGCTCCGATGGCAAGGTGGAGACGACCTGGAAGCGGGCGAACTGGTCAATGGCAAATGGGCGGACTTTGTTATCGCGGACATAAGCGGACAACAGGGCAATTACAAACTCATCGTTAAGCAGGTTTATGTCCGTGGCGAAAAGGTCTGGGGATAAAATGGGCAGGAGTCTCAAACAGCAAAATTCCCATTAATTACGAACGATACACGCCAAGATTACGGTTTGACCGTGGGATCGGCCATATTTTTTTGCATCTGATCGATTCGCTTTTGCATTTGTTTAAGCTGGTCGCGCATTTCCGGCAGCTTGCTGATCATGACCATCTGCCGCTTGGTTTCCTGGATGGGCAAAGCCGGCTGACCGAACATGGTTAAACCGTCTTGCACATTGTTAATGACCCCGGATTTGGCGGCCACGGTTACGTTATTACCAATCACAATATGCCCGACAACACCGGCTTGTCCTCCGAGAGTAACGTGATGGCCCAATTTGGTGGACCCGGCAATTCCGACCTGGGCCACCAGAAGGCAATGCGGCCCGATTTTTGTCCCGTGTCCGATGGCGATCAGGTTGCTGAACTTCGTTCCCTTACCGATTATCGTCGATCCGATGGATGCCCGGTCAATCGCGCAGCCGGCTCCGATTTCAACGTCATCCTCAATGATGACATTTCCGATTTGCGGAATTTTGCGGTGCGTGCCTTTATGTGTGGCGTAACCGAATCCGTCTTCTCCGATGACGGTGCCGGCATGAATGGTTACGGAACTTCCGATCACGGCGCCGTCATAAATTGTAACATTGGGATAGAGCAGTAAATTGTCCCCTATCGTGCAATTGGGGCCTATAAAACAGCCTGGATAAATAACGGCATTCGTTCCAATGATTACATTCCGGCAAATCGTAACCCCTGCCCCGATGGCAGCGTCTTTTGCGATTTTTGCCTCGGGATCGATCTTGGCTGCGGAATCAATTCCGCTGAAAGGATGTTTTCGATGGCCATGTATCAGCTCAATGATGAGGCACATGGCATAATAGGAATCGTCCACTTTAATCTGAGCCAGGTTTTCCGGCCCGGAAATGGTTTCGGGCAGGATTATCGCCGATGCTTTAGTTCCATTAATGAGGTTGCCGTACTTGCGATTGGCCAGAAAGGTAATGTCGCCCGGTTCGGCGTCTTCCAGCGTGTTCACCCGGTGGATAACCGTTTGGGGATTGCCGACCAAATTGACCCTTAACCCATTATCCGTAAGATACTTGGCAAGCTCGCCAATCTGCTTGCCATTCGGTGCTTGAACGTCTGTCTTATTTGCTTTGCCCATAAAGAATCTGCTTTTCTATTAAATATCGGCGTTTATGAGGTAATCTCTTGCGTTCTTACCCAGCCGTTCATTGATATACTCGTTCAGATCGATATTTGCACCGATAAAAACTTCTCCGTTGGCGGATTTTTTGCCACGCTCAAGACTGGCATGGGTGGCTTGGGCCATCAGGGTCGCATAGAAACCGTTGATGTCCGAGGGATCGTTTTTCATCTGACCCTGATAGGCTGTACGGTTGCTTGTTTTTAATTCCAGCAGTTGCAGCAGGGCCTCGCCGATGCTTTCATGGCCATAACCTGCCATGCCGTTGGCGGTATGTCGGGTGAACATCGGGTTCACGGTCTTATAGCCATGTTGGCTGAGTTCGTACATGCCGCGGTTGGTGGTATCGACCTCCAATTCGCCATTTTCGAATTGCAGGTACAGGCCCTGCGTGGTCAGGTTCGGAGCTCCATCGGGGAGATTCCACGAAAGACAAAAACTGATCGACGCCCCGTTGTTGAAAATGATGTCGCTCTTGATGGCGTCGAAGGTGTTGATCTGACGTTTGACGAGAACCTGCTTGTACCCGGTGGCCCGGACCTGGATCGGCTGAAGATCGGTGATGTATCGGATCAAATCGAAAAAGTGGACACCGAGGAACCATACGGGGGAACTTTTTTCGGCGAAATTAGATTTGAAGAATCCCGGAGCAGGGATGCTGATCGTATCCTGCATCCAGACGTAACCGAATTGCACCTGGCCGTAACGCTTTTCTTCGACGATGCGATAGCGGGCCTCCTGGTGGGCGGGGTCTTCTCGCTTATGGAAATCGGCAATGACCCGCCGACCGGTCCTTCGGGCGGTTTCGATGATCTTGTGGCATTCGGCAATATCGGTGGCCAGGGGTTTTTCAACGAGGACATCACAGCCTTTTTCCAGGGCTTGGCATACGATGGAGGTATGCAGGTGATCGGGTGTTACGACGACAACGGCATCGAGTTTTTCACCCGCCAGCATTTTGCTGACATCGTTATATCCATTGGGAATATGATATTTTTCCTGCCATTCCTTAACCCGCTGTTCGTTGACATCGCAAATCGCAGCCACGTCGAGATGGTCTTTGTAACGGCTATTAAAATAAGTCGGCATATGGGCGATTTCCACAAACCGCCCCAGGCCGACGACCCCGATTTTCAATTTTTCTGCCATACACATTTTCTTAGTTCCTTACTTTTCACAAAATTGACTACAAAAACAGATTTCTTATCATATAAAATTGGTGTTTATTTGCAAAGGATATCTCGTCGGTTGGCTTGCCGCAAAATTATTTCTTGTCGAAAAAGACTTTTTAGAATCAGATTGCCTTTCGGCTTTTTTTGTGTCCCGCTTTCTCGGTAATCTTGATCAGCAGGCGAAGGGCTTCGTTAACAGCCTCGGCGTCTGGAAAGACTTTGGCCACGTCAGGACTTAACAACACCATGTTCGTCCCTGCCCGGTAGCTCCGGACGTATTTTCCTTTCCCCACCATTTTTAGGGAGGCAAAGTCATATTCCGAACGAAGGTCGTCGTGTAATTTTTTCTTCATAAAATTTCCTTTCCTTGCTCGTGGCCTTTCGGGCACTGATGATCCTAATCCGATGTTCACGGTCGGTAAAGGCAATCACAAACAGCTTCCACCGAACGGACAAACCGAGAAGAAGGTATCGGTCCTCTTCGACTGAATGGTCCGGATCGTAAAAGATCAGAGAGGAAACGTCCTCAAATGCCGTCATGGCTTCTTCAAAAGAAATCCCTTGCTTCTTTTGATTTTCCGCTTCTTTATCCGGATCCCATTCAAAGGTCAAAGCCATGGTAATCCTGCGCTTTCATTAAATAGTTTACCTTCCGGTATCCGAGGTGTCAACGCCCGCATAAATCAAGCCGATTCGCCGGTAGTCAAACTCAAGGTCGTCAGCGTTATGATCTCCAATCCTTTTTGCAATTCTTCTATTGAAATTTTTTCATGGTCGCTGTGTGCGTCGGCTAAATTGCCTGGACCGCAGGTAATGGTGTTGTAACCGCTGTTGCCGTAAATTCGGGCGTCGCAACTGGCACGGAAGGCGATTGGTTTCGGCCAGGGTAGATTCATGACACGATAGGCAGCCTCGAATGCTTTCATGGCCGGGCAATCTACCGGGGAGGCGTAGGCTTCATTGTGAAGCTTGTCGAAGGTCATATTGAAGACTGTTTCGGATACGTTTGTTTTTGAGATTTCGTTAAACTGTTTGATCCCACGGACCGCCGCTGCCCGAAGCCGTTGCTGCAAATCCGACATCCTATGCGAAGGTGAAAATCCTACTCCGCCGGTCATAACTAGTTTTGAGGGATATGATCCTTCAATAGTCGCCTCAATACACACTCCCTCACGGTCACGTCTCTTTTTCATTTGGGTAATCAGTTCCTGCATGATATATCCGGTTTTTATCAGGGCGTTGTCGCACAGGAGCATCGCGCCCATGTGTCCGCCGACACCGAAGATTTCGAGCTTAAATTTGCCTTCGGAAGACTCAGTGAGGTTATAATGCTGTTGGAGTTTCGGCTGATTCGTTTCAGGGTTCGTTTCTTTGGTTCGATCCGCGTAATTTTGGCAATAGAAAGCGACACCGGCGTCGATTGCCTGCTTAATTTGCGCAGTCATATTTCCGTTGACGGTAAATTCGTACGCGACAAAGTCATTGACGGCGGAGGGATGCCGTCCGAAATTGTTCAGCGTGCCAAAATTGACCTGGATGTATTCTTTGGGGAATAGAGGCAGGTTGGTTTCGGCTCGAAGCTTCTGCCCTTCGCGGGCGAGTTCGCGAATGATAAACGGCACGATCTGGGCCGCATTGACATTCTGCGACGACATGTCCATATCCATCTGGAACCACATGGCTCCCCGGTTGGCTGGGTGAGGCACGTTGATCGTTGCCTCGCAGATAATGGCTTCATACCCTGCGAAGCGTTTATCCAGGTCCGCCGACAAACTGCCGTTTCCACCGGGTTCTTCCTCGATCACGAATTGGTAAACCTGCTGCTGGGATGGAATTATCCCGAATTTCGCTTGTACTTCGGTTAAAAGTTTCATGCCGGCGGCCAGCGCGACCACCGATCCCTTGTCATCGCAGGATCCTCGGCCATGCACGTACTTGTCGTCCACTCGCGATGGATAAAATGGGCTAACCGTATCGACATGAGCGTTCAAAACCACGGGTTTGCCATTATCGCTTTTTTGTTTGGGATTGACGATGGCCAGAAGGTTAAACCGGTCGCGATACGACTCTTCCACCGGCAAACCCAGGGGATGTTTCGCATCGGCGGTATAATACGTGTGGGTATAATAAGGATGTTGGGCGATTTGCGGATTGATCGGCGACCGTTCGAACGTTACGTCCGGACCGGCAAATTCTCGCAGCGCTTGTTCCAGCACATCAAACGTTTTTCGCTCATTGGCGACGATCTGGGGCAGCGGTTGCGTGCTTGTGGTGGTGTTGATGTCGATCAACTCGCACAAAAGATTAACCATAAAATCGCGGTATTCTTTGCTCCTGGCACGCCGGCCTACAAACTCGGCAATTTCCTTAAAATCAATTTTCGCTGTCATGTTGTGTTTCCTTATTTATTACCCGAAAAATCCAAATAATCCATCGAACATGGCGGTTGGGCCATTTCATTTAACGACCAATCGAATTTCAATTCCGTCACATGGTAGCCAAGTGCGGAATTTAAGCGGCGGCGTTGGTTGGTGTCGGCAAAAGTTCCCAGGGCATTTAAAATCGTAGCATTTTCCGTTTGGTAGGTCTTGTTATAATCGTCGATAAATCGCTGCCGAACGCGATACACGCTCCTGCCAAGCCAAATCGTCCAATGCTCATGATCGATTTTCATTAATAGCAGATTATTCAACGCTCGGTTGACCGCCTCATTTAATTGCTCCTCGATTTTCTCGGCCTGATAGATTTCCGACGGCAGTTCGCCGCTTCCTTTGGCGGGCAGAATCATGGCAAGCTCGATTCGGGGATCATACCCCCCAGCCCTGCGAGCCAGTTCAGCGATCTGGTTTAACGTCAATCGTCTGCCATCCACCACCAGCCAAACGTTATTTTCAAAATTTCCCAGGATCGGGTTTACAGTTTTAACGGGATACGCCCGGACCGCCGCCTGCATGGCGGTTGCATTGTATACATTGATCCAGAAAGCAAGCTCCTGTTTTTTACCGGCGAAATATTGCGGTGTGCCGTGTGGTCCGACATTGGTCAGAGATTGCATAAACTCATCCAACCGCCGACTATCGGATTTCAGGCTCCGATATTTTACCAATCCATTGCTGACATATTTTACCAGCACGATTTGATAAGGGGAGTAATCCAACCGGCCTGGGGTGTTACCGCGAACGGTATCGACCTCTTTTCTCGACAGACACCCCGCCAGCAAAAAACCGGCGAGGATACTCATTACCACAATTTTTTTCGGATCCTTTATCACAATGACAAATTTTAACGAGATTAAAGTTGCAACACAAAGATATAGCAGTCACAAACCATTGAATAGAAGTTTTAGAAAGTAGAATGTTTGAGCGTAAAATAATTTGTGCCCGAATTGAAATTTTTCTTACCTTCCTGAACGGTTACACCTGCATGAACATACTTCGGCCGCGCAGATAACCTCGCAGCCTGGGGGTGGAATTGAGAAGACCATGTCAAACCGATTTTGCGGGAACGAAAGAACGCGAGAAATAAAAAAGCCGGTGACCCAAATTTGTTCTGATCACATGCCTGCCGGTTAAGGTTCTCGGTCAGTTGCCTTGCATGTATTGTTTTTTTCTCTCTCGATCTCTTTTGGGTTCACCGGCATGAAAACCGGGGAAAAATATATACCGTCTTATAAAGAATAACTTATCCTTATAAGGCCATTGAGTGGCATTTCATTAAACGACAGTGTAAGTATAGCAGAACTTTCCGATTTTGTCCACCCAAAAATGTGGGAGATATAGCATAGTGTCTGCCCAATTTTTATGGCGTAACCTAACCTCTTGTCATTGCCCGGCTTGACCGGGCAATCCAGCTTGTTTCAATTTACCGCAACTCCTCGTACAAATCATCCCACGTGGAATTAGATTGTTT
>JBAZZQ010000018.1:0-62730 GCA_041658725.1 Phycisphaerae bacterium
CGTGGTACAATCATTTCGGACTCCTTTCCTTTGGGCCTGTAACCTCCATTGTTTCAGAAAGTTACATCCTAAAGAGAAGGGGTCTGTTTTTCAAATTTTCAACGTAAAATGGAAACTACACCCATATTTAATAATGAGCTTTGTGCAAAATGTTCCTCGAATCAATTATTACCGGATGGATATAAGCAGTTATTGAAAAATTAATTCAAGGAAAACGGTAGATCGCTTGCTGGGAAAGTTGAGATTAATTTTTAATGGCTTTGCAAAAAAATTAGACTCTTTCTTTACCGTTTTTTGTCCAAAATGAAAAAGATTTTTAGCCACTAATTTCACGAATGGACACGAATAAGGAATAAGAAAGAATTGTTATTTTTAAAAGAGCGGAGCAGGGGATATGCGACTCCATAGTTAAAGATGACACACGAAACGTGGTTTGTCAAATTTTTTGGGTAAGATTTTTGGGATACTTTTCGAGCAGGATCGTTAGTAACGGCGTGGCCAAGAGTTGGCGTGAAGGAAATTTTCAGATTTTTTTTTTGGCCCGAATTAATTTTTTTCGGTATCCGTTAATTTAGGAAATGGCGGATTTAAGAAAATCCACCTTACAAAACTCGAATAGGAGCGTGGCGAGATACTTTAACCCGCATTTTTCATACGATTTTACTTTTTACGGATCGCGCAGGCCTTAACGTATATCGAATAAGCAATTACGACAGAATTTCGATAAACAGAAAGGCCAAAACATGAAAACAGAGTGTAACATACCAACGATGACATTTTCCCGTCTGATACGGAAATGGATTAATTAATGCGCTCGGGGGTAAGGGGGTGGTGCGTTCTGACAGACCGGTTTAGGCTCGATCTTGGTAAAAATCTCCGTCAGGTCCGGTTCTGCTGGATGACGGTGTGGCAGACCATCGGCAAACAGAAGCGATACCCCTCCTTGTCCCTGACAGTCATTCACGCTCGCGAGATCAACTGCCCCAAGTACCGTAAACCGGTCTGACAGAGGTGCCGGTCACTGGTCTGCGGGAGACGACGGAGAAACTGGACTGGTACTCGAGGCGATAGACAACAGAGTCCTGCCATCGCGATTCGTGGGTATCATGAATCTCGAATGAATAATTTGTTTTTATTCGTATTTCTTAACAACGATACAGGCGTTGTGTCCGCCGAAGCCGAATGAATTGCTCATGGCGATATGGATATTTCGGGGTTTGGGATGATTGGGAACATAATCCAGGTCGCATTCGGGATCGGGATTTTCCAGATTGATTGTGGGGGGCAGAAGATGGTCTCTCATTCCCAGAAGGGTTGTAATCAATTCCACGCCGCCGCTGGCTCCGAGTAGGTGTCCGACCTGGCTTTTTGTGGAACTGATGGCTAGTTTATAGGCGTGGCTGCCGAAGACTTTTTTCACCGCGCGGGTCTCGCCGATATCACCCAGCGACGTGCTGGTCCCGTGGGCATTGATGTAATCGACGTCGGTGGGTTGAATACCGGCATCGGTAAGGGCGTGAATCATGGCTTGGGCGGCGCCTTTTCCGTCCGGTTCGGGGGCGGTTAAATGATAAGCGTCGGCCGAGGCTCCGAAACCGATCACTTCGCCATAAATCGTCGCGTTTCGGGCTTTGGCGTGTTCGAGTTCCTCAAAAATGAGAATTCCAGCGCCTTCGCCCATGACAAATCCGTCCCGATCTCGGTCGAAGGGTCTGGAAGCGCGATGGGGTTCGTCGTTTCGCGTCGAAAGAGCCTTCATGGCGCAGAAACTGGAGACCCCCAGTGGGGTAAGAGCGGCTTCAGAACCGCCCGTGAACATTACATCCGTGTCATTTCGTTGAATGGCTCGGAGGGCGTCACCCATGGCGTTGGTGGCCGAGGCACAGGCGGTGGCCACGGCGGTATTGATTCCACGGGCACCGAAACAGAGGGAAATATTTCCCGGCGCGGCGTTTACCATCAGTTTTGGAATAGTAAACGCCGAAACTTTGGACGGACCTTTGTCCCTGAGTCGGATGTGCTGCTCTTCCAACTCGGTCAGCCCGCCTATCCCTGATCCGATGATCACTCCTACGCGGTCTCCATCCGGCACCGGGGCCGAAATTCCGGCATGCCTTGCGGCCAGGATGGCAGCAGAAAGGGCGAACTGGGCAAATCGATCCAACCGTTTGATCTCTTTGCGGTCGATGTAGTTCTCGGGATTAAACGAGAAGCATTCACCCCCGATTTTCGAATCAATGGATACGGTGTCAAATCGCCGAATAAGACTAACCCCACTTTTGCCGGCCAGAATATTCTGCCAGAAAGTGTCAATCTCTTCACCCAGCGAACTAATCAGTCCCATGCCGGTTATAACAATGCGACGTTTTGCCATCAGCCTATCACCCTAAGAGTATGGAGTTGTGGATATCAATGATTTTATGACGACGGCTGCTTGCTCTGGTGACCGACGATGAAATCGATGGCTTGGCCGACGGTTTGAATCTTTTCCGCTTCCTCGTCTGGAATATTCAGTTCGAACGCGTCTTCAAATTCCATGACCATTTCGACCGTATCCAGAGAATCCGCATTCAGGTCATTGATGAACGACGTCTCCCGGCTGATTTCCGCCTTGTCAACGCCCATTTGATTACTGACTATTTCAATTACTTTGCTTTCTACTGTCGCAGGATCTACCAAGTTCGATCCTCCTTTCATTCAAAACCAGTTGACAATATTACCCTTACCAAAATACAAACGAATCTTATAACCGCGATAATATACCAAAGTGCTCATCTGCAATCAACTATTTTTGGATCAAACTTTCGTCAATTTATTTATCGACACCCGCTTTCCCTCCCGGCGGGCAATTTCAATGATCGCGCTGGCGTCGTCTTGCTCCCATTGCTTTTCACCGCAGGGGATGGGTTCGATTCGCGTATCGGTCCGAATCGCCACTCGCCAAAGGGCATGCACATCCTCCCGTCGGCGTTTTCCGTCAAACCGAGGAGAAACTACCACCAAGTCGATATCACTCCATTTATGGGCTTTACCGGTAGCCTGCGAACCGAAAATCACTCCAAATCTCACAGTCAAACCACGGTTCTGGAGCACCCGAAGGTAATTTTTTACTCCCTTTACAATCGCCTTATCAATTTGTTTCTGAATATCCACCATAGTATTAATTCCACTTTATCATATTATAGCCTCTTGCAAAATCCCTAAATCGCAATGGCAGGGCTTGGGAATTCTGCATGATTCTCGCGGGTAAACAATAAATGTTTCACTGCGGATCGCCCATCTGGTCCATGTTCGTCAGAAGGATGGAAAGATCGGCTTCAGTAATATGGTTGTCGCCATTCAGGTCTGCCTGTGGGTCGTAGTTCGAGTCGCCTTGCGTTGAATCCATCGCCGTCAACACAATGCTCATATCCGTCGAGGTGATTTCATTGTCTCCATCGCAGTCGCCGTTGGTCAGGTGGATCGTTCCGAGGTCTGTCTCGCCGTTGATCGTCACACCGTCGAAACGCCGGGTCAACCAATGCGAGGGCTTTATCCAGATACTGTAGATTTCCGGCGTGATATTGTCGAGAACGAACTGGCCCTGCGAATCCAGAGTCGTGGTATAGTTGTCCGTCGTCCCATCGGACCGGCGGAGTGTCATCTGGATTAGTCCCCCCTGCGGTCCCGGCGGGAAATCGGACAGATCAATCGTCGCAACCAGCTTTGTTATCAAGGTATTGATAACCCCAAAATCGGCGGTAGCGCTAGTGAGAATCGAGGGCTGAAATGTTACTACCCCCGGATCGTCCTTCAAATATCCATCATAAGCGTTACTGAGACTCACTTCGTTCGTGACGAAATCCTTCAATTCACTAAACGTTAAACCGTCGTGATTGAGATCGGCGGCGGCAGAGCCATTATTGATCGCCAGTGCCTTCAACACCTGCGAAGTAAAGAAGCCGCTGGGATTAAAGGGCGAGACCGTACCGGTCTGCCCATCCTGTGCGCAAGCCGCGAGTACGGCGCTATGGGTCAAACCTCCGAGATCCTTCCGATCATAGTAGTCCTCGGCCTCCGCGAAACCGCCCGAGTAACACGAGTCAAATATAAACAGCTTGTTCACGTCTTTCCAAACGTCGTTGTCGAACCATGTGGTTAATTGATCGGACATTATCTTCCCCTCGGTCTCATTGCTGGTGATTAAAATACCCGAAACTGAAATGGGTACGGGAAGATGTGTCCCGTGGCCGGAGTAGAAGAACACCACGGTATCTCCGGGTTTAACCTTTTGGCTCAGGTTGGATATTGCACTCTGAATTGTTGTTACCGGATGAGCCAGAGTGGTATCAGGAGCGTAGAAAAGCTCTTTGTCCACGCCGGCAATAGTGGGAAACCGGCCAAGAGCAACCTCCATTGCTTCCGCATCGCTCTGTCCATCGATAGTGATAAACGGGAGAATACTGCTGAATACATCAGTCGATCCCACGAGTAGACCATACATCTTAGGCTGTGGGTAGAGAGCGGGTGAAGTAAGTTTGTCACCGGGATTTGTGCGATGTTCAGGAAATTGGCTCTGAGGACGACCTTGGCCATCCAATGGCTTGTTGCACTCCCTTGTGAAAATGTAACATAATGGGATCGGAGTGGTGGTGTTGTCAAGCACCCATACTTCAATGTTGCTGCTTGGGTCGTATGTGTAGTAGTACTGGAAACGCTTTGTCCCGTCCTCTCTGCGCGCGGTAATGTGCCATGTCTGATACGCACCGGTGAATATAACGCTCTTGCCGCTATCCGCGTGAAGACCGGCGCTTGCGGGGATGTTCCATGTCATCATGTGGACATCTTGAACATTTTGCACGTATGGATAGAGACTCGCATCGTTAGCATTTTTCGCAAGGGCGGTTTTGATTGCGCTCCAGTTCAGGGATACGTTGTCGCCACTGTACTGGCTCCAAGTTGTGCCCGTTACATCTAACCATTTCGCCTCGACGTTTCCAGGTAGGGCCGCATTCCAGCTAGATTGATTTGAACTAGATGTATATGAAAACATCTGCAACGTTGCCCCCGCGTCTGGAAACTGTGTGTAGTGCTGATTCATAGCGGTCTTAACGGCTTCCTCGGGGTCAAGTTTCTTAATCGTCGTCCAGTTATCCCATCCGTCGTAGCCGCCTCTGTCGAGTTGAAACGGGCCGATGCCGGTAGAAAAAGCGAACGATGAGTAGTCTTTGTGAGCAAAAACGTCGACGTCGGGGGCCCATCGGCTATGTGCGCCATAGCCGCCATTAAGGCCCTCGCCCCATGCAATGGTAGCGATCCAGGCCTTGTACTGGTCAATGTTCATGTTCCATGTTGGCCGATAATAGTTGGGGTCGGCTGCGTACTGGTCGATGAGGTCGAGTAGATGTTGGTCGATCTTCGCTGTTATTGTCAGTATCGTGTATGTGGCGGTCTTGATACTGCTGGGATTGTACCCGGTAGCAAAAGCCATTGCCTTTAAAGTCAACGAATGGTTCACCAGGAATGTTCCGCCGGGGACCATGCTTGGACTTCCCAGAGTGGGAGTGGTATTGTCCGCCGTGTAGTGGATCACAGCTCCGGGCGTTGTGCAACTGATCGTCACTGTTTGCGAACCCACAAATGTCCCCCCGTCCGGGTTGAACGTCGGGGTGGCCGTCGGCGGGGTTGTATCATGCCCAAACGCCACGTTGTCAATTGCGACGTTGGGAGCGTCGAATCCCAGGGTGGAGGTCTGCACGGTCAATTTCACCACGTTGGCCGTGGCCCCTGTGATATCCACATGGGCATGCGTCGCCCCGTCTACCACATGCAAATTTCCCGAGGTCAGGGTGGCATTGTCCGATCCATTCTTGGCCGTCCAGGGAATATCATAAGTGCCCGAATAGGATCCCATATCAAAACCGGCCACTGTCACGGAATGTCCACTGGCAGCCGTGAAGGTAATCATAATATCGACAGTGTTTAAGGAAGGGTAAATCACATTTGTCAAGTTACCGTACCCTGTGCTCCAGAGGGTTAATTGAGTTTCCGGATTTGGCCCCACCCGGTTGTAACTTACCGTTACGTCAGGGGTATCGGTCATGTTGTCTCCGTACCTCTGGTCGACGCCCCCTCCAATGGTCCCGGCAGCGGGAGGATCAAAGGTCAGAACCGAGTCGGCATTAGTCGAAACAATTGAACCTAAGCAACCAAGGACAACCCCAACCATCGTCATTCGCCGCATTATCTTGTTCATTTTTGTTCCCCATCACGATGCAAAACCAGTAAAAACAAAAAAGCACTTGAGCCAAAGTCTCTCTGAAAAACTCTCTCCCAAGTGTTCAGAAACCAGCATATCAGCATTAAAAAGAAATGTCAAACGAAAGTCTTCACAAATAATCATTGTAACCGTTCAGACCCCATTGAAAATTGTCATTGCGAGACCGCGCAGCGGGCGCGGCAATCTTGTCTTTTCGCCAAAAAACGAGATTGCTTCGTCGCTGCGCTCCTCCTAATGAACTACTCTTCGGGTGGCATGGCCTCGTTCTTACGTGGCCATGTTAGGCATCATGTAAGACATGGCCACGTAAGAACGAGGCCATGCCACCCAAGTTCCTTTTGAATATCGCTGGCGAAGCCGGTTAGATGCTCGCAATGACCATGCCTGAACGGTTGCCGATTACTTTTATTAAGCCTGGGAAACAGTTTCAACCCGCCGTTACGATTAAATTGTCTCGGTGTATTGCCTCATCCAAACATTCCGGTCCCATTAGCTTTCGCAGGTCTTCGCTTCGGCGGCCTTTGATTTTTAATAATTCGTCCGTGCTGTAATTGGTTAATCCCCGAGCCAGTTCCTGGCCGGTAAGATTCGCCACCGCCACCACGTCGCCGCGTTCAAAAGAACCTTCGACGCTGGTGATTCCGATCGGCAGTAAACTCTTTCCCCCGGAAATAATCATTCGGGCCGCTCCTTCGTCGACAATGATCTTGCCCATCGTCCGGGCGGCTGAGGCGATCCAGCGGAGTTTTCCTGAGACTTTTCGGGAACTGCCGGCAAAGACCGTACCGGATTTTTTTCCTCCCAGGATCAGGTGGGTTAAGATTTCCGGCTGGCGGCCATTGGCGATGATCGTATCAATCCCGGCATTGGTGGCCAGTTTCACCGCCTGGAGTTTCGACTGCATTCCCCCGGACCCCAGAGGGCTTTTTTCCTGCCGTAACAGAGATAGGGTTTTATCTTCCACTTTGGGGACAAAATCCACACGATTGCCCGCCTCGTCCAGCAGGCCTGTTACCGTGGTCAGGATGACCAGCAAATCCGCGTGAATGAGATTGGCGACCAGGGCGGCGATCAAGTCATTATCGCCAAACCGATTCTCATCCACCGCCACGGTATCGTTTTCATTGATAATGGGGACCGCGTTAAGTCGATTTAAGGCTGATAGCGTTCGTTCGATATTCAAATATCGCCGACGATCGACAAAATCCGCTCGCGTCACCAAAATCTGAGCCACGGGAATATCGTATTTGGAAAATCCCTTCTCAAAAAATTGCATGAGCTTATTTTGACCAACGGCAGCCGCGGCCTGGAGCATGGAAAGTTCCTTGGGGCGTCCGGGGAGTTTCAGTACACCGATCCCGGCTCCAATCGCCCCGCTGGAAACGATCACAATGTCCTTGCCCGCCTCTTTCAATTTCCACACCTGTGTAGCCAGCGTTCCGATCAGACGGGTATCGAGCTGACCTTTTTGGTCGGTAAGGGCGTTGGTTCCGATCTTGATGACCAGCCTTTTGGCTGAACGAACGATTTTTTCTCGTATAACGCTGCTTGGCATAATTTAATTAAATCCTTTAGCCACGAATAACTCAAAGGAGAAAGAGAAGATTTGTAAACCACAGAGATCGCAAAGGACACAGAGAAAAAAATAAATAAAATAAAAATTCTTTCTCGGTGCTCTCTGCGTCCTCTGTGGTTAAAAAATCTTTTTTTCTAATTATTTCAGTTTAGGCGATGCGATTCCTCGCTGCGTCTGATCGTATTCCATTCCTAAAATGTCGCAGATATACGTGGCCGTTCTTGTGGTCGCGCCTTGATTTGACCGGACCACCTCGCGGGCGGCGGCAGACATTTGGGCGAGTTTTGTCTTATCGGAAAGGATCTGATCGATTATATTTGCCAGCCGCTCGGACCTATCGACCTGGAGGGCGGCTCCGGCGGAGATTAGTTTATCAACGGCGTCGGTGAAGTTTTCGACGTGCGGTCCGACGATCGCGGGTTTGCCCAACGCGGCGACTTCCATCACATCCGAGCCACCCATCGGAACCAAAGTCCTGCCGACAAATACGGCCGTGGCCAAGCCATAAAATTTTCGCAATTCACCCATCGTGTCACCCAGAAACACGACCGGCCTACCCGCCACTACCCGTCCCGGAGGAACGCTGCCATCCGGAAATTCGCTTCTCCGAACTGGATAAAAACCACGGGAATTGATGAGTCGGGCGACATGATCGAAGCGTTCGGGCTTACGGGGAATAATCGCCAACTGCAATTCATTGTAGCGAGATCGCAATTGCTGGTAGGCACGAATTACCGCTTCTTCCTCAACATCATCCCCCGTGCTGCCCGCCACCAGAAGTCCCTTGAGGGGATCGATTCCCAAAGCCCCGGCCAGATCATTCTGGGAAGGAACAGAATCGGCCAGTGGCGCGCCGTCCCATTTCAATGAACCGGTCACCACCACTTTATTGGCGCCCATTCCAAGATCGTCAAATCGCCGGCGGTAATTATCGTCCTGGGCCATCACCAGGGTGAGCTGATCAAAAATGTTCCGGACTATCGGACCCAGCAGTTTATACCGCCGGGCGCTTCGCTCGGTCAATCGTCCGTTGGCGATCACGACGGGGATATTCTGCTCGCGGGCCAGGGAAAGCATATTCGGCCAAACCTCCAGTTCCATCAAAACGATCAGCGAAGGCCGCAGCCGCCGAAAGGCCCGGGATACGCAAAAACTGAAATCAAACGGAGAAAAGAAAACGTAGTCCTCGCCGAACAATTTTACAGCCCGATCAAAGCCGGTATCCGTGTTGGTGCTGATGAAAATCTCATGAAACGGCAACTGCTGTTTCAATCGGTCGGCGAGCGGTTTGACCGCGTTGACCTCGCCCATACTCACGGCATGAATCCAGATCCCCGGACGCTCACCCAACCGCAATGGAACAAATCCGCACCGATTCTTCCAGCCGCGACGATACCGACCCTGGCGAACCATTCGGTAAATCGCCAGCGGAAGGAAAATCAATCCCGCCAAAACGTATCCGATATTTGCCAACCAACGGAAAAACAATTTCATTGGATAAACCTCGTGAATTAAATTTAATGCTACAAATCCACATCCTTGTTCGCAAGGTCAATTGACTTAAACGTCGATATTTATTTAAATGGACGATAGAATATAGAAGCATTTTATAAGGATAAAACATAATGGCAAGATTGTTATTTCACGGAGCCTGCGGTGAAGTTACCGGTTCCATGCACATTATCGAGCACGAGGGTCATTATTTTGCCCTCGACTGCGGATTATTCCAGGGCAGACGAAGCGAAGCGAATACCAAAAATAAGACATTTCCCGTTGATCCGGCCAAGATCGAGGCGGTGATTCTGTCCCATGCACATATCGACCACTGCGGTCGGCTGCCCCGGCTGATCAAAGATGGATTTGCGGGAACGATCTTTACCACTCCCGCCAGCCATGATCTGGCCGCCATTCTGCTGGCCGACGCCGCACACATTCAAACGGAAGACGCCGAATTCTTTAACCGAAAACGGCGAAAAAATGGTGAACCACCCGTTGAGCCGCTTTATATGGCCGACGACGCGGCAAAGGCCATGAAATATTTTGTTTCTTATCCTTACAATCATCAATTTGAGATCGGTTATGGCATCAAGGTCAGGTTCCGCGACGCGGGCCACATTCTCGGATCATCTATAGTGGAACTGGAATTTCCCAATCCCGGTAAGCCGCCGACCCGGTTGTGTTACAGCGGCGACCTGGGTCGGCCTAATATGCCGATCCTCCAGGACCCCTCTCCCATGCCGGAATGCGAGTGCCTGATTATCGAAAGCACCTACGGCGCCCGAATCCATGACAACCCTACCGATATGAAGGAAAAGCTCCGTCAGCAGATTTTACTGGCCGTCGAACGCGGCGGAAAAATCATCATCCCCGCCTTTAGCGTAGGACGAACACAGGTCCTGGTCTACTACTTACACCAACTCGTGCGCGAAGGGCAATTACCACATATTCCCATTTTCATCGACTCCCCACTTTCCACCAAGGCCACGGAAATTTTCCGCGCACACCCGGAATGTTTCGATACCGAAGCAACCAGCCTTTTAAATATTATGGACGATATCATGGGCGACGGATGTTGTCAGTTTATTCGTGATACGGAAGAGTCCAAGGCGTTAAACACCTTTAACAAACCCTGCGTCATCATTTCCGCCAGCGGTATGTGCGAGGCCGGTCGTATCCTGCACCACCTGGCCAACAACGTAACCGATTCCAAGAATACCATCCTCATCGTCGGTTTTCAGGCAATGTATACATTGGGTCGGCGAATCGTTGATCGCGTGCCGGAAGTAAAAATCTTCGGTCGAATGTATCCCTTAAAAGCCCATGTCAAAACCCTAAACGGCTTTTCTTCCCACGCCGACGCCAACGAATTTCGCGGCTGGCTGGGGGAAAACGGGAAAACTACCCGCCAGGTTTTCGTCGTCCACGGTGAACCCGACCAGCAGCAGGGGCTGGTTAATATCCTCCAAACGCTGAATTACCAAAATATCCAGATTCCGAAAATGGGCGATACCTTTGAGCTTGGCTAATTTTTTTATCACGTTCAGGGTGGTGAGAAAAAATTCAATTTCCGATGATTTCAGATCAAAACCCACAATTGTATTGGGAAGCAACGGGGGTCATCGGCCTGACTTTGTATTCGCTGGTGTAGACCTAATCACTATGAAAAAATGCGAAAGTTCACTTGAATAAAACGTAGAATACGCTATAATAATTTTCGGTAGCGTAAATATACGCTTTTATTACGTAAATTAACGCGGTGTTCACTAATGATATATTTTCATTTATGTAATTATGATGAAAGAATTTCTGGAAGATATTTCGCTGAAGAAGGGCTATAACCGGTCGCTGATTTTAAACAGCGTCCGGAAATATGAGCCGGTGTCTCGGACACGGATCAAGGAGGTGTCGGGGATCCGTCTGGCGAGCATCACGGAGTTGGTAAAGGAATTGTCGGAAAAGGGTTTTTTGCGGGAGGTCGGGGTTGGAGATTCGGAGCGGGGCCGCAAACAGGTTTTGTTGGAGTTGAATTCACGGAACGGGTTTGTGATCGGTGTGGAATTTGACGCCGACCATGTCATTGGGGTGGCGGCGGATTTAAAGGCCGGGATTCTGGCCCGGCGGCAGATACACTTTCCGGATCACCGAAGGGAAGCGATCATTGCGGGAATTATACGGATAATTGGGGAGGTAATTGAAAACTCCGGGGTTCCCCGGGAAAAATTGATGGGGATCGGGATCGCCGACCCTGGGATCGTCGACAGCCGGCGCGGTGTGTCGGTTTTTTCGACGACGATCCGGGACTGGCATGAGGTTCCCCTCAAAGAGATCATGGAAGCGGAGTTTAAGCTGCCGGTCTTTCTGGAAGAAAGCACACGGTCGAAAACGTTGTGCGAACAGCGGTATGGGGCGGGGAAAAATATCGATCATCTCATGTTCATCGAATTTGGAAAAGGGATTGGTTGCGGGATGATTTTGAATGGTGAATTGTTCAGAGGGTTTTCGGAAAGCGCGGGGGAACTGGGCCATATGCGAGTGATCGAAAACGGTCCGGTATGCAATTGCGGAGCGTTCGGATGCCTGGAGGCGGTGTCCTCGCTGCCTGCGATCGGTGTTCGGGCGGTAAAAATGATCAAGGAAGGGGCGAACTCGGCCATTCTGGACTACGCGGGCGGCGAGGTGGATAAAATCGCGGCAGAGCATGTTTTTCAGGCGGCCCGAAAAGGGGATAAACTGGCACTGGGGATTATCGACGAGGTAGTCAAATATCTGGGGATCGGGATCGCCAACGCGGTGAACTTTTTCAACCCGCAAATGGTGATTTTCGACGCGGCGATTGGGCAGGTGGAGGATTTGATCCTCGAACCGGTGAAAAAAATGATTAAACGGCAGGCACTGGACATCTCGACCCGGCAACTCGAATTTGAGGTTTCGCGAATGGGCGAAGAGACCGGCGCCCTGGGTGCGGCGACCCTCGTCCTGGACAAGTTTTTTGAAATTCCACAACTTAAAATTCCTGATTATCTATAGGAGAACGAGATGAGCCAAAAAATACGATGGGGTGTGATTGGATGCGGTGGGATTGCGGCCCGGCGGACGATCCCGGAATTTAAAAAGATGGTTTCAAACGCGGAATTGGTTTGCGTCATGGACCTGTCAAAGGAAGCCGCCCGGACGGTGGCGGAGAAATTCGAGATCGGCCGCTTCTGCACCACGGAAGCCGAACTGCTATCCCAGGATATTGACGCGGTGTATATTGCGACCCCGCAGAATGTGCATTGCCGGCAGGCGGTGATGGCGGCAAACGCGGGCAAGCATATCCTATGTGAAAAGCCCATCGCAATAACAGTTGACGAAGTGAATCAAATTGAAGAAGCCTGCCGCAGGAACAAAGTAAAATTCATGCTGGGTTTTTGCATGCGGAATAACGTGTATCATAAGAAGGCCCGCGAACTTGCGCAGACGGGAGCATTGGGCAAGATGGTGATGGGACGGGCTCAGCTCACCTGCTGGTATCCGCCGATTCCCGGGGCCTGGCGGCAGGACGCGTCGATCAGCCATGGCGGGGCCTTGATCGATATGGGAACCCACTGCCTGGATATCCTGGAATGGATCATGGACTCGAAGATCGTGGAAGTGGCAGGTTTTCAGGATCTGCTGGCGCAGCGGTATCCGACGAAGATCGAAGATACCTCGACGATCATCGCCCGCTTCAGTAATGGGGCTCACGGTATCATCGATAATTATTTTAACCTGCCGGACGCCGCGGCCCAGAACAGCTTGGAACTGCATGGGACGAAAGGGTCGCTCATCGGACAGGGAACTATAGGGCAGGACCCGACGGGTAAGATGTTTAGTATTCTCCAGCCGCAGGAAACCGAATACAGCGCCAACCAGGTTCGAAACGTGGAAGTCCAGCGGCAGGAATATCATTTCGAAGGGATCGGGCTTTACGGCCAGATGATCGATCTGTTCAGCCGGTGCATCGCGGAAAACACCGAACCGCCGGTAACGCTGGAAGATGGAAAGCATTCAGTAAAAGTGGTGGACGCGATTTATACCGCCGTTCGGGAACGGCGAGTTGTAACCGTTGAGGCATAACACCAATGAGCCTGAAACCAAGACAATTACTGCTGGTCAGACCGTATATTTAAACTATTTATTATAGCGAAAGGAAAACAAAATGAGTACGAATCCGTTTCCGGTTATGGAAAACATGACAGTCAAACTGGTGCGTGAGTACCTGACAAAAAAGCAATCGATCATCATCCCCATCGGGGTCATTGAACAGCACGGGTATCACCTTCCGCTCAAGACCGATGCCCTGATGGCGACGCACTTGGGTCGGGCGGTCGGAAGTGAGACGGGGCTTCTGGTGGCTCCGACGATTCATCAATCGTTTTCGGGGGGAGGACTTCCGGGAACGATCAATATCTCCCCGGCGGTGATGTCCCTGGTGATTAGCGATACTCTGATTTCGCTGGTGGCTCAGGGGTTTCGTAATTTTTATCTGCTGTTGTGCCATGGCGGTAGCGAAAACGCCCGAGCGCTAGAGGACGCGGTGAAAATGCTGCTTCGGAACAATCCCGCGTTTGAAAAGGCCATGGTGGCTTTGATGCCGATGTGGAAATTCAGCAGCAAGGGGATCGGATGGAACAAGGCTCTGCCGGGTCGGGACTGGCACGCGGGATGGCTGGAGACCTCGCTGGTCATGGCGTTGGAGCCTGACCTGGTGCGGATGCAGGATTTGGAACTGGATCCGGAGCCTCTTCTTAATCTTCAAATCGAACATCCTGATAAATATCAACATGCGGAGAAGATCGTGGACGACAAATTCGTCATTCCCCGAATGACCCAACGGCCTGATATTAAGGTCGGAGTGATGGGTCATCCGGAAACGGCTAGCGCGGAATTGGGAAAACAGATTTTCGACGATATGAAAAAAAATATTTCCGAACGAATTCGGCGTCTGGAATCCCAGGCGGACGGTCGGTACAAGGAAATCGCTTTCACCCCTGAACCTTTAATCATGATCGAAGAGTAACGGTATAAATTTTTAATTTGCGCGGTGTGTTGCTTAACAATCATATACAGGAAAAATTTATGCTTGCTTATGTTTTCGATGATGCGGTTCGAAACGAGTTAAACCAAAAGGGCATCAATTACTGGGACGTCTATATTCGGGAAATTCTCGATTTGCTCGGAGCAAAAGGCAGCGCACTGGACCTCAAACAACTCGAAAATCCTGATCGCCTGAATAAAATACAAACCTTGATACTTGGAAGTCAATCTGGGCAGAAGCTGACCGGGAAAATGATCAAGACCCTGGATGCCTGGGTTCAGGATGGAGGATTATTGATCGGGTTCGGGCTGCGGGGACTGGATCACGTCTTTGGCAACAAACCCTCCTCCATAATTAAGCAGAAGCCGGACGACTACACCATTTCGGGCTATTTCGATTTGCGGCCCCATTCAATCACCCATGAAGTCCACCATTTCTTATTCGTCGAGCAAAAGCTCCTTATTCTATCCGACATTGACGCGGTGGAACGGCAGACCAGTGTGGAGTTGGCCCGGCTTTTTGACCCGACGGGAAAAGATATGGACTGTTCCGCGATCACCTGGAACCCCTATGGCCTGGGGTTCGCGGGCTACTTTGCGTTTGATGTCGCCAAAACCGTCTGGCTTCTGCATCAGGGCAAGCCTACTTCGCATCTTCCGGAAAATCGGTCTCATCCCCGCCCGCCGGAAATGACGGTGGTCGGCGAAAACTCGCGAAAAGTTCCTTATGCCGATGAAATATGTTTCCTCCTGCAAAACATGATCGCCCAGCATCCTCACCCCTTTATTTATCAGATTCCACCCAAAGATGAAAAAGTCGCCGACGCCCTGTTGTACTGGGGCGGTGACGAATACGTCGGCCCGACGGAGCTTAGCCTGACGGCTTCCGACTGGATGAAGCAACAAGGACTGGCATATCATATCAACATCCAGGAAAACCATCCGATGACCCAGGAGGATATCAAGCACATCCATGATAACGGTCATGAGGTATCTCTCTTCTACCACACCCTGCCGGACAACGGCTTTAAAATGACCGAAGCGTTGTATCTTACGCAAAGCGAGGAGTTTTACAAAAAAGTCGGCTGCCGTCCGTGCGCCACCGTCAATTCGGTGACCCGCTGGAACCACTGGGCCGGTGCCGCCAAATGGATGCTCCAGGCCGGAGGCAAAGCCGATAATTCTTTTACCTCCAATCCCCTCTCCCTGGAACATCCGATGGCGAACGGGCCTTTCTTCGGATTCTCTTTTGGAACAGCCTATCCCTTCTACTTCCATGACGATCACGATGGGAAAAACAAACGCGTCGATTACATGGAACAACCCATCGTCTGCTATGAGATCGGACACCGCGGATCTCTCCTTGATCATGAAACCGATACGTCCAAAGAAGTTCATCTCCCCCTTGAATTTGCCCTCAAGTACCACATGACCATGAATATGTTTTATCATCCCGCCTATATCACCCGGTATCCGCTCTGCCGGAAAGCGATTCAGGAAATTGTAAAATATATCCGCGATTGCGGCGCCAACGTCGTCCACATGGGCAACGATGCCCTGGCTGAGTGGTGGGAAAAACGCTCAGAGTCGACCGTTGAAAATCTCCGAACGGAAAACGATACGATCGTCTTCGATTGCGACTGCCGGCACAAGGGCGGGATGGTTGTGAAGGTTCTGTTAAAGCAACATATTGTGAATGTATCGCTGGACACCCGCTGGCCTGCGGAATATGAAATCCGCAAGGAATTTGCCGGTAGTTGGCTGTTTGTAAATGTTCCTTTCGGCAAACACGATGTACGAATTAAGTTGTCCTAGCTTATAGAAGGAGTAATATCATGGGTCAGCGAGCCTCGATGATCTTCAACCATCCCCGGCGTGTCATGGACCTTGAACCGGTGAAAAAACCTATCCGAATCGGGGTGATTGGTCTTGGACCCCGCGCCAACAATGTCCTCAGTTCGGTAACTAAATATGAGGAATACAAACTTATCGCCGTCTGCGATATCCTTCCCCAGATCGTCAAAAAAGTGACCGGTAATCTTAAGAAGGATCTTCGGTTAACCGTTCGCGGATATACCGACTGGCAAAAGATGATCAAGACGGAGGATCTCGATGCCGTGGCGGTCCAGGTTGATCCCGACCGGCAAATCTCCATCTGTTGCGCCGCGATGCAAGCCGGTCTCCACGTGATGGCGGAAGTCCCTCTATCCTACAACCTCGACGATTGCTGGAATCTCGTAACGACCGTCGAACGCACCCAAAAAATCTTCCTCCTCATGGAACAGCTTCGATATGCCGGATACGCCCGTGCCTGGCGAGATATAGTTAAGTCAGGAATCGTCGGAAAACCCCTCTTCGCCGAAGGCGAGTATTTCCACTACCTGCCCTGTATGTTCTTCCGCGACAGCCGGGGGACGAACTTTGACCCGGACCAGGTAAGGCATACGAAAAAAAAGGACGTCAAGCCCACCTGGCGATATCTGCAACCGCCCATCGGATACCTCCCTCACGAACTCTCGCCTTTGCTCTATATCCTCGATGACCGCGTCACCAAAGTCTCGGGAATGGGAAACCGCAAGCTGAGTTACAAATACGACAACATCAAATACCCCGATACCCAAATCGCCGTTATGCACACGGAAAAAGACGTTGTGATGCGAATGGGGGTCGGGTTCAGCACGACGAATATGCCTCGAGGCCAGCCGCTGTTGTGTCACTGGCAGCACGTCAAAGGCTCCGAAGGCGTCCTCGAAATGCCCCGCGGTCCCGAGGATAAATTTAAACTTTGGGTCGAAGCCTGGCACTTGAAGGAACCGCTCCGTGTCCCCTGGACCTTAGACCGAAACGATGCTCCTCCCGAAGCCGGTCAATCCGGACACGGTGGACTCGATTACTACGTCTTCGCCCATTTTGCCGACGCCGTTCTCTATGGTCAACCGCTCGAATTCGACGTCTACAAAGCGGTCGAAACAGCCGCCCCGGCAATTATGGCCGCTCAATCAATCGATCAGGGTGAAGTGTCGCTGGATGTTCCTGATTTCCGCCCCGGCCCACACCGAAAACCGGGACAACTGCCGTCGAGAGCAAAAAAATGACGGACCTTAATGAAAAATATAAAGAACCCTATTTAAAGGAACTCTGTGAATTCATCCGTATCCCCAGCCGCAGTTCGCCCAACGGCGGCGAGGAAGGCAAAGTCCAGCACCTTGTCGCCGACCGGATGCGGCGATTGGGAGCCAGAGTCAGGACATTTGAAGCGGACGACATTCCGGACTTTCGAAAACATCCGCTCTGTTGCGGTCCTGACCGGAACTATCGCGACCGTCCCACCGTCCTCGGTGAACTGGGCCCCACAGATGGACCGGCCCTTCTCGTCCTGGCTCATAGCGATACCGTTCAGATCACCCGTCAGGCGGAGTGGAGTTTTGATCCGTTTTGCGGAGAAATCCGTGATGGGAAAATCTGCGGTCTGGGATGCGCCGATGATAAATGGGGCACGGCAACTCTGGTAACGATCCTCCGCGTCTTGACGGATATGAAAAAAACACTCAAAAAAAGAATCATCCTCGCCTCGACCGTCGATGAGGAAAACGGCGTGGGTAATGGTTTGTTATTACTGGCCCTGGCCGGGATCAAGGCCGAAGGGGCACTCTATCTCGACGGTTATAAGATGAATGTGCTGATCGGCAATCTGGGCGGAACGTTCCTGTTTTTAAGGCCGAATCATCTCACGGGAAATACACTAAATGCCCGCCATGCGGACCTGCTCCAGGAAGGATGCCGCAAGCTCAGCCTCAGACGAGTCGGCCTGTTCGATGGAACATTTTACAAGGATAACGTCAAACGCAACTCTTCGATTAACCTCATCGAATGGAAAGATGAAAAAGGACCCTGCTTCAACATCAACTTTTACACCTTGCCCGGGGAAAACAAAAAGGATATTTGCGCTGCACTGGAAATGATGGTTAAGGATGTCCTGGGCGATGAACTGCGTGAATATGAAATGGACTATCTAAAAATCTGGTTCGAGCCGGCGTTGATTTCGCCGGAGGCTCCGCATGTCAAATGCCTGGCCGCGTCGGTCGAAGAGGCCCTGAAAAAAAAGGCCGTGATCACCACGATTTCCAAACAGGACGCCTTTGTCCTGACCAATCACGCGGGGATCCCGACCGTTTCCTTTGGTCCAAGTAGTCGTGTTACGGGTAAAGGCGCGTTTCATAATGTCGATGAATGTCTGGCCGTCGAGGAAGCCTGGACCGGCTGCAAAATTGCTTGCAACACTGTTTTAAAATGGTTGGAAATATAAAAATATGGTTACCTGTCAGGATTTAATGGATACGTTTCGTACCCTGGGCCTCGACACCGGCGACAGCCTGATCGTCCACAGTGCATTTCGTGCCCTCGGCGAGGTGGATGGTGGCCCGTCGACCGTCATTCAGGCCCTGCTCAACGTCATCGGACCTTCGGGCAATCTCATGCTGCCGACGTTTAATTACGCCGTCCCTCTGCCGGAACCGTACTTCGACCCCGCCGAAACTCCCGGCGCGACCGGGATCATCACAGAAATCGGCCGCAAATGGCCCGGTGCCATGCGAAGCGCCCATCCGACTCATTCGGTGGCCGTGATCGGCCCAGGGGCGGAATCGCTGACCAGGGACCATCTGAACCACCGGGCTTTGGGCATCGGAAGCCCCATCGACCTACTGGCTCAAAACAAGGGAAAGGTGCTTTTGATCGGAGTTGGACACAATACCAACAGTACCATTCATGTTGGTGAGGAATACGCCAAAGTTCCCAAGGCGCCTTGGGCCTTCGGGCTTCCGTCAATTAAGGTACGGTTACCAAACGGCATGATTCTGGATCATCAGGTGGATACATCAACCTCATGCAGCACCGCCTTTGGATCCGTGGAATATTTCCTGCGAAAAGATAATTTGACCAGAGATTTTCGATTGGGTGCCTGTAAATTTCAATTAATGCACGGACGGGATGTCATCCGATGCGTTTGCGAGATGATTCGAAAGAATCCGGACATTCTGCTTTGTACCCATCCGGGGTGTTTACCCTGCACGGGCGCCCGGAAAAATCTGAGAGATTCTGGCTAATTGACCGGTTTTACGGAAATTATTCACAGAAGGTGACGTTATGGAATTCCAGTCTGAAGGCAACGGTGCGGTATTATTGTTGATTGACAAATCCCAGAGGCGAGAGTTTGACCAGGTTGGCCCCGCCGTGCTGAATGCGTTCAAACATCTGGGTATCCCGTATTGTGTACGCGATCTGGAGAATGGGTTGCCATCGACGAAGGAACTGTTATCCTTTTCGTGTATCATCCTGGGGCAGGACCATCTGGGGGACAAACTGGGTTCGACGGGCGCTGCCTCGTTGCGAGACGCTGTAAAGGAAGGTTCAGGCCTGGTGTGCCTTGACGGTCAATTGGGAAGCTACTCAGGACCGTTCTTTGACATTTTCGGAGTAACCCCGGGACTCAAACCCTTTCTTTGCTCGACCATTAAGGCCGGTCGTTTGGACCATTTTATAACGGGGACACGGGAACCGGATGACGAGGTCACCCCGGATCGACCGGTGGAAGTTTGGCCGGTGGAAAGTTCGAAGGGCGCCCCCGAGCAAACGATCCTGCTGAAGACTGCGAATAACTCTCCGGCCGTCATAGCGACCCCCTTTGGTCGGGGACGGTCGGTACTGTTCGCCTTCTCGCTTCAAATGTGGACCAACGAATTCCTGGGGCACGCCGGAGGATTGGATGATGTCTTCTGGAAATCCATCGTCTGGGCCGCACGGAAACCCTTTGCCCTGTATGCCATGCCGCCTTTCACCACCGCGCTGGTCGATGACTGCAGCGGGTCGTACAATCATTTTCGCTATGTGGACACCATGAGCCAATACGGCTGGATCCCCCATATCGAGGTCTACCTGGAGGATATCGACCGGGTCATGCACCATGAGGATTACGCGGATTCCAAGAAGATAAAATCCCTCTATGATGAAAAACTCGCGGAGTTCGGCGTCCATGGTCTGACCTATGACCATTTGATGTGGTTCGACCATAAAAATAGAAAATCGCTGTCGGATGACGAACTTAAAAAAAACTTTGAAATCTATGATGCCTGCCTTGAGAAGTGGCAAATCACACCCAGCCGGATAGAAAATATGCACTTTGGCGAGATTGGGGTCAACGCGTTGCCCTTTCTCAAACAACGGGGAATCGAATATTTGAGTATGGTCCTGCCCTTTGATACCGCGTTTCTGGACGTTCCGGAGAAAAAACCGCCCTTGACACTGCCCGGCCCTTACCATCTGCGCGGCTATTACATGGCCCATTTACCCGAAGACCCGCATTTTTTCATTCTCCGGTCCTTCCTTGAACCCAAGGATTTTAACACCAACGCACCTGCCCCGCATGTGGATTTTCTCTGGGGTAATACGATCTTCTGGGATGAAAGCCCCCGCACCAATATCGAGCAGGCAGCCCGAATCGCCGTTCTCCAGGTTCGCCGGGGCCTCGATGCCAGGTTCTACGGAACAACCGTCGCGCATGAGCAGCGAGTGGCTGTGATTCCTATGGATGAATGGGCAGCCATCTATGCGAGAATCGACAACGGATTGAAAAAGTATAACCTGATCCATCGTTCATGGGAGTATATCGCCGATTATGCCCGCAGCCGGTATCATACGCGGATTTCCTCCGTTTCCGTGAATAGAGACAATGGAAGCCTTCATTGCTCTTTAACCGGTAAGGCTTCCGTCGCAACGGCTTTGGAAGTATACATCAATGAAGGAGGCACGGTTCGATGCCGATCTTGCGAGGTTCCCTCCTTCAGCGGAATGGTTACCGTGACGGTTTAACCCGCATTTTTAAGTGCGCCGTGAAAAGGCGTAGAATTTAAGTGGGTGCAAGTCCCACCCGGCAATTCCGCGATGGAAATATTTCCCTCGCACCGCGGGCAGGCGAATTTCGGGCGGGGCTTGGATTCGGCAGCGGGTTTCGACGCTTCGCGTTCGACAAATCCAGCCCCTCCAAAATCTCGCGGACCTTCGCCGCCAACCGGTCAAACCCGCACCGTATGTCCATCGTTTCGGTGGCCACAAACACCCGGGCTGAACTGGGGATTCGTGAGTAAAGAAAGATGTGCTTGGACGAACGCATACGATACATAGCGAGGAGTTTGCAGGTTTAGTTTCCCAGGGCGGTAAATTCTTCCAAAATGGCGACAGCGTTTGGGGTGGGGGTTTCGGGTTGGAGGCCTTTGGAGCCGGCGAGGATGTAGCCCCCGCCTTTTCCCATCTGACCGGCCAGGTTGCGAATTTCCGTGCGCAACTCGTCCGGCGTCCCGAAGGGGATAATGCTCTGAGATCCCAAACCGCCCCAGAAGGTGATCTTGTCCCCATATCGTTTCTTTAATTCGTAGGGGTTCATGCCCCTGGCCTCGGGTTGAACCGATTCCAATACATCCAGGCCTATCTCGATCATGTCGGGGAGAATATCTGCCACCGATCCACAGCAATGAGTGAGGACAAACTTGCCCGCCGCCTTAACTCTGGAATAGAGTTTGGCGTAGTGCGGTTTTATCATATCCCGCCAGCGGTCGGGGCCGAGGATCACCCCTCGCTGGTCGCCCCAGTCGTCGCCGAACATGACCCCGTCGAAGGGGAGTGGGAGGAACCGGTCGAGCAATTGATCGTGGTGATCGGCGATGGCGGCAATCAAGTCCCTATAGAATTCGGGCTCTCCCGCGGCGTCGGCCAGGGCCTCGGCAAAACCACGCATCGACCAGCTTCGTTCCAAAAGGCCCATGCTGATTCCTCCGACGATAAAGCAATCGGAATTATTTTTGATATACTCGCGGACATAGTCGTCCCAGCCGGCAGAAAAAAGTTGATCGGGGTCGGGAAAGCGATAGCCGCGAAGCGTCGAGTCCTTGAGGACCGGATCCTCCAGATGGTAGGGGCGACGGTCGGTTCGCCACCCCGAGCCATAGACGTCGCGGACAAGTTTTTCCTGGCCCCGATTCTTTCCATCATCGGTGCAGGCGCAGTAGTGAATGTAGTTGCGAAACTTCGTCCGCCACCGGTCCGAGCCGTAAAAGGCGTCCAATCGCTCACCCACATCGCCCTCCCAGTCCAGTACATACGGGCACAGGTCCGTTTGCCGGTGTTTAATGGCGGAAACGACGATGGCTTTACGATCCACAACCACGTTATCCTTTGACCTCCACGTGTAACGGATTTTCGGGCGTGATCAGGATTTCCGTATCAAAAATAATCATTTTTCCTTTTCCTAAAAGGCTGTCAGAAAAGGTTTTTACAGGCAGTTCACCAAATTCGACGGCCAGGGTTATTTTCTTACCGGACCGTTTATACGTTCCCCATGCCCCGTCGAGCGACCAGAAGCACTGAAAGTTTTTCTCGTGGATCACCGGGGCAAAGCCGAGGTGTTTGTTGACCCGGTCGAATTCAAACCCTGACAACGCCGGCAACAGGGCATAAGAAGCCATGGACCTGGCATAACTGCTGCCATACTCGAATTCGTTCCAGGGATTTCTCTTTTCTCCGTCGTAGCGGTCTCGAATGGCCTTGACAATCTTCAATCCTTCTTCGACCATGCCCTCCTGGATCATGTGAATAGCCGCCTGATATTCAAACCCATTCATCGCCTCCTCACAATACATCAGGGGATTGGCGGGTTTACCCCCGCGAGGCCAGTCGCAGATCACCAGTGCCGATTCATCGCCCAGAGCGAACATCCGGTACCGGTTGAGAAAGTCGCGGATGGGCTGTTTGAAATTGTGCTTGTAGATCGCACGGAGGGCTTTTTTCACCTTCTTTTTATCGAAAATCTCACCAAGACCGCAGAGGTTAGCATGCCATTGGGCAATCACCTGGTCACAATGACAGCCGGTTCCGCATTGGTTGTTAAGTTCCCCGTCCTGGGCGTTCCAGTAACTGGCCTCCACATTCCCGAAAATGGAATTAAATTCCTTGTACGGTTCGAGAATGGTCTTGTCCTTCAGATTAATTTTCTGGAAAAAGTATTCGCCGTTGAAGAGATTTTTGTCTACCCAGGCTTTGCCCCGATCAAACAGATCCCTGTATTCCTTCGCTTTGGCGGGTTCATCGAAATATTCCGCCATTTCGGCCCCCGCCTTCAAGGCAGCAAGGTAATATCCCGTCAGGTACGCGCTCGGCCCAAACAGTTCCGTATCCAACGTATCGTGCTGCCGGCCTTCGAGGACCCCGTCCTTATCCAAATCCCATTTATCCTCATTCGTCTTGGACCAGGCAAATTCGAGAGTTTTTTTGATCGTTGGCCAGTTGGATTTTAGCCACTCATCGTTGCCCGAAATCTTCCATTCGCGATAAGATCGGACGATCGTCCCAAACTGCCCATCGGCGCACGCATGCCAGACCTTCGGCTTTCGACCCACCGGCAGGGCAAGCCGAAATTCCATTTTTCCGTCCTCTCGCGTTGAGTATTTGTACTCCAGGTCGCGTATGGATCGTTCAAGATTGGGGAACAAAAACGGCAGCGCGTATGCGTACACCCAGACGTGGGTGCACGTACCCTCACCCATGCCCATATTGTGTCCGCAGCCTTCGAACCCATAAAGCGAGCCATCGGTCAGGCGAAGGACGGTCGGAGATTTTAAAATGGAGATATTGGCGGAGACGGCATCTAAAACAAACGAAGGAACCGTAGTGGCAAAGAGCGCCTTTTTGAATTTTATCGTCGCGTTGCACAATCGATCCCAGTTTTCCAGGCAATATTCGGCGCTCTCGGTGGAATCGTTAAAGATCGTCGCGTAATAATTTTTCCAGGTTCTCGGCTCGGGGACATCTTTTTCCGGGTCCCAGTAATTGGTTACGTTGGGATAATTCCAGGAGATGACGAATCGCACGGACCCGATCTGGCCGGGCTTGAGCTCCAGATGGGCCGCCAGCAGGCCGTTGTCGTCGTAGAGTTTTTCGTCGTTTTCCGCCGGCGGGGGGTAGGTGCGGTTCTTAAGTTTTCCCAGAGTCGTAAGGTCACGCCAGTAAGTGGTGATGATATCGAACCCGCGATGGCGAAGGTTGTATTCCTGATAGCTGACATCCTCGGAGTCGGTGGCGATGGTCAGGTTACCGAATTCCACGTCCGTCTCTTTAAAACTGGTCGAACTCAGTTTGATAAGCTTGCAATTATCGCTCTGCCGGAATGCGTTGACGGTTTTATGCAGGAATGGATTCTTCAGCATACCCAGGACGGTATAGCGGACGGTCTTTTTTGTCGTGTTTTTAATTTCGAACGTGAAGAAGGCGGCGGGAAGACTGGAATCCTTATCATTTAAAGGAATGAAAGGATTGAAAGCGGTCTCGCTGATCCTGCCGGGGAAATTTTTATCGGAAAAATTGATCCTGGCGATGGGAAACTCGCCGACGAATTCGTGATTTTTAAAGTGCGGGACCCCCTGCATGGTCAGCTTGCTCGGGCCAAAGCCGAATTGACTGGGGTTGGTGATATAGGACCCGCTGTACGGGCCTGGCAGATCGCCGACCAGGACTCGCGTATCAACGACCTTACCTCCCGACTCCGCCTTTACGGCAAAATGGGAGTACCCGTTAAAACTGCCCTTGTTGGGCCGATTGAAAATTTCCCAGTCAACGAGGGCCCCATTACCCGCCAAACCGATGCAGCCGGAGCCGATCCCACCCAAAGGGAATGAAATTTCTTTCGTTTTCCCATGGCGATAAATCATAACGATTACCTCAACATTCAACGTCCCATTTTATAACAGGTTTATCGAAGGACAATGGATGGACGATCAAATCTTTTCGCCCGGGAATCCAAATAAAAAGGTTCCCCCTGGCTCCCGCGTGCCGGCGGGCCGTTCCTTTCAGGACCTTTGCTTTTTTATCGTAGACCACCTTGCTCAACTCGACAGCCCCCTGTGTAACGTGCATATCGGTAGAAAGCACCACAGGAACGGAAGAAGGTTCCCTGATCAAAAGAAGCCGGGTTGAAACGGGTTTTAAATTCATGGTGACGGAGTTTTTCTTTCGCCCCACAAAATTCTTTTCCCAGAATTCGTAAACAAGGTAGTCCTTGCCCTTTTCCAAACCGAGAGAGGAAAAATCGACCTTCGCTTCGACCGGCTTTTCGGTCAGATTAAACAGTGCGACCAGTTCCCAGTTGCCCCATTTCGTTCGGACCGGCAAATGCCAGATGCGTGGATGCGACAATGGATAGGTATTCTCAAACATATCCACCGGCCGGGCGGCGTGTCCGTATGGGGGAACGCACTTGGCCAAGAGGTCCCACTGGTCATCCGAGAGCGCGGTCAAATCGTCACCGAGAAAGACTTGCCCTCCCGCTAAGGCGACCAGGGATAATCGTATTTTGGCTTCCTCGTCCATGCACGCTCCTCCGACTTCGACCACGTCCGGGTTCAACAGGACGAGCTTTCGATGGAGGAAATACCGTGAGATGACCGTGGTGGCGCATTGGCGGAAGTAATTTAAATTTTCGGTCCGCCCTTCCACTTCGCAGGCCTGGCTGAATCCGGGATTACCGATATCGCAGGCCGTCATGCTGGTCGATCCTAAACCGAAACCGAGGTTGATCGGATTGGAACACCAGTAAACATAATCGTTCTTCAGCACCTCCATAATTGTCGTCAGCCCTTTTCGATAGGCCTCGGCGCCTTTGATAATCCGGGGATCGTGATAGTGGGCCTCGGGCTCATTGTTAGAGATGCCTAAGGTAAAATCGATCTTCCAATACCGCACCCCCGCGTTTCGCAGGGTGGTGAACGTTTTGCGGATGAACTTCTGAGCTCCGGGATGCGTCGGGTCCAGATGGTAAATCCGGTCGTGGGGTTCCCACGCCCATTGGTAGGGGCTGACCTGTGGATTGCCCCGGCTGTCCTTAATCATATACTCCGGATGTTCTTTAAACAGAGGTGAGGATTCCAGAACAATGAAGAACCCCAGCCACAGGCCAAGTTTATATCCCAGGGCATCGAGTTTTTTGGCCAGCCATTTGATGCCATGAGGGAATTTCTCGTTGGTTTCGGTCCAGTGGCCGGTGATGTCTTTATACTGCCAGCCGTGGTCGGCCTGGATGTAGGAAAAATCGTAGCTGCCGAAATGTTTTTTCAAGGCCTCGGCGTTGGCAAGGAGGATGTCTTCCGTCATCTTGAGGCGGAACGCGTACCAGGAACACCAGCCCATCGGCGGAACCTTCGGAATTTTGACCTTCATAAGTTTCCCCGCCGACGTGGCGTAATCTTCCAAGCCCCGGTGAGGGTCGGTATAAAATCCCAAAAAGAGCTTTTCGGACCTGATCGCTTGGCCTGGCTTGAGACAGAATCCGGCAAAATTGCCGGCGGCCCACCCGCCGATCAGTCCCTTATCCTTTTGATACATCCACGTGATGTGCCCGGAGGAGCGGTTAAAAGTCAGAAAGGCCGCGATGAGTGTATTTTTGCTAACCGAGTCATATAAGGCCCCGATCCCACCGAGGCTGGTATGGTATCCCTGGCCGACGGTTTCCCCCATTGCCCCATTGACGAGGGATTTATCTTCCGGAGGCAGGAGGTCCCATTGCTCCTTGTAGGGGCTGGTGCTTTCGATATCGACAGCCCCGGCCCACCAGCCGCCCCCACTGTCCACGAAAACCTTCATCGGACCGGACTTTTTCCCAAGTTGAATCTTTCCCAGCTCCAGCAGATGAAGCGTCCCGAGGGTCATCTCCCGGCGAGAATTATTTTTTAACTCCACGTCGATGAAAATGGCTGGAATATCTTTGGGAAATGATATATTCATTCGGGCAAAAAGCCCATTATCCTTTTGTTCCTCGATAACGATTTTATCCATGGAGGATTTTTTTACCGTGGCTTGCTGAAAAAGGGTAATCCATTGGCCATTGAGGTAAAGGGTGGTTCTGGCATCGGTAATACCAGCGCTTGGGGCGGTAAGATTCCATCGCCCTGTCCGGGGATCAAGGTCAAATGACGGTTTACAGTTTTTCATGAAGTTCCTTTACAGTATTAAGAACAATCTTTTCAACTTTCGTGGAAAATCCGGCGGAAACGTTATAGCTCTTGAATGAGCGGTCGGTTTCATAGCCCCCCTCCAGAACCGCCTTGGCTGTCGGAATATATCCGATGTCCCCGTTGGCATATCCGACGACGAAGCTCTTTTGCGGCCTGAACATCTTCTTAATCGCCAAACCGATGTCGCAGAAGATTTCCCCAGCCAGACCGACCAGGTTCAGGTCGCCGATCTGGAATATCTGGGCCTCGACCTGGACGGTTTTTGGGAATTTTTTATTTCGAATCAGCCGGAGCGTATTTTTTGCCCAGGATAGTCCGATCCCCTCGTAAAGCAAATAGGCGGCGGAGCGTTTCTCGGCCTTATAGAGTTTGATCCGGTCCTGGGTATCCCTTATTTCCTTAGTCAGAGCGGATACCGAAGCGGGTTTGGCCAGGGGCAACGCCATTTTCACCGAGGCGCTCTTCAGTGTGCCCACGGGCTTGGTTTGGATGGTCCTGGCAACCCGGAGAACCTCGTTTCCGAGGGTCATTCCAAGTTTCTTCACCCAGAATTTCGTGCCGCCTCCGAAGGTCTTGGGAGTTTTGCCTTTAGTGGTGCAAGGACGGATGTCTCCGCACGCTCCGTTGGTGAACAGGGCGACGACCTTGTTTTTGTGCTTAGCTTCAATGGTTTTCTGAGCGAAACCGGGATAGTCGGGGGAGGTAAATGCCCCGCCCATGGTTGTTGGGTGGCAGGTATAATTAAACAGGATTGCCTTGGGATCGCCCTTCAATGTGTCGATGCGGATCACCCCGACCTCGCGGTCGCAGACCCCTTTGGGGTTGGGAGCAAAGAGAATCTCCTTCGGCGTTTTAAGTCTTCGATTGATATTAAAGAAAGCTTGGCCCAAGCCCCTGCCGATTTTTACCGGTTCAAGATTACTGATTGCCTGGGATACCGCCTGGACCATTTTTTCCTGAAGGCTGCGCAGATACTTGGAATCCGGTGTGCCCTCGCCGATGAGTTTTGGAAGAATGACAGGTCCGCAATGGGTATGTGTGGCCGAAACCATGATGTTCGCCGGCTTGATTCCTTTAAGTATCTTGGCAACTCCTTTTCGGATCGCGGCAGTGAGTTCCGGCGAAACTCCGATAAGATCGCTGGTGATCAGGACCAATTGTTCCCGACCGTTATCAAAGACAAGAGCCTTCGCATACAACTTCTCGAAAACAAACTGTGTCCCTTTGTCTTCCAGGCCTCCTTGAACGTGCTTTCCCAGAGGTGGGGTGATATCGATTTTACCAACTCCGGCCGACAATACCAATTCGTCATTCATAGTTCATTCCTGCTCAAAACCCATTGATTTCTTTGTTTTTTTGCATAAAGTAACATCATACTTCATTTTCGTTTTTTGTCAAACACTAGGAATTTATCATGGATTTCGCACTTACCCCTTATTACAATAGCACTCTATTGCGCGTGCCGCGAGAAACATGAAAAGTTACATTAAACCTAATTTTCAATAAGGATGGTAGCATGAGTAAAGACATTAAAGTCGCGTTGATTGGTTTGGATACGAGTCACACCATTGAGTTCGCCATGCGAATGGTGGCTCCGGAGTGCCCGGCGAATCAGAAGGTAGCTGGATTAAAACCGATTACCTGCCTGCGATTTTCCACCCCGTTTCAGAGCGAGGAAGGGATGAACCAGCGGCAAACGTTGCTGGAAACCTGGGGGATCAAGGTGACGACCAATTTCGACGAAGCAGTGGCCGGGTGCGACGCCATCATGATTGAAATCAACGATGCCGCCTACCATCTGGAATATTTCACCAAGTGCGCCAATCTGGGCAAACCCATCTTCCTCGACAAACCCCTCGCGGACAACATTGCCAACGGAAAGAAAATTTACGAACTGGCCAAAGCCAAAAACTTAAAGGTCTTTTCCACTTCGTCCCTGCGGTTTGTTCCCCAGCTTACCGGAGCCTGCGACCAGATGCCCAAACCCCTGTTTACGAGCGTGTTTGGACCACTAGGAAAAGCTCCCGCGGGAAGCTCCATCGTCTGGTACGGGGTGCATGCGTTTGAAATGCTCGAACGCGCCATGGGCCGGGGCGCAAAAAGCGTATTCGTGAAGAAAGATAGCGCAGGGATCACCGTCATCGTGGAATACCCGGAAAATCGCCGAGGAGTTGTGGAATTGCCCGACGGCGCATGGGTCTACGGTGGAAGCCTGCGGAACAAGGAAAAGGCGCTTACCTTCGTTGTCAATATGGACCAGGCCTATACGGATCTTGTGGGCCAGATAGCGAAATTCTTCCAAACCGGAAAAACCCCGATTGACTTTGAAGATACCCTGGAAGTAATGGCCATGCTTGACGGTGCCCAACGGTCCTTCGACTCGGGGCGCGAAGAGGCAATCTAAATAATGTTCATCGATATTCATGCCCACGTCTACCGCCGGCCGTTTCCGGGTTTGAGCAACGGCTGGCTGTCTTTTTCTTCACCGGAGCAACTGCGAAAACGCCATGACGAACTTGGGATCGAACGGGCTGTTATTTTACCCCTGGTCAATCCCGAGTGTTATTTGCCCCAATCGAACGAAGAAGTCCTGGATATTGTCCGGGAATCCGGCGGGCATTTCATTCCGTTCTGCAACATCGATCCCAGGGCTGGAACCAACTCTGCCGATTCTCCACTGGGCGATATCCTGCGATACTACCGCGACCAGGGGTGCAAAGGGATCGGCGAAGTGATGCCGAACCTGCCATTCCTCGATCCGCTGGTCCAGAATCTGTTCCGCCACGTTCAGGATGTGGGATTTCCCCTCATCTTCGATATCACGGGCCGGACGGGCGGTTCCTACAACTATGGCCTCTACGACGACGAGGGGCTGCCACAACTTGAACGGTCCCTGATCTGTTTCCCAAAGCTTACCATCCTCGGGCATGGGCCGCCGTTCTGGGCACAGATCGCACAACTCGAAACTCCCGGCGACCGGTGCGGATATCCGAAGTACCCTGTCAAGGAAGAAGGCGTCGTCCCCAAACTCTTTCGGCGCTACCCCAATCTTTACGGTGATCTTTCCGCTGGAAGCGGATACAATGCTCTAGCCAGAGATCCGGAGTATGCGGTTAAATTCATCAATGAATTCCAGGACCGGTTGCTCTACGGGACCGATATCTGCGCACCGAACGATCCGGCCCCACTGGCGGGATTTTTGCTGGAACTGCGAAAAACAAAAAAAATAAGCGAGACGGTTTTTCAAAAGATCGCCCGCGAAAACGCCGTTAAGCTGCTGGGATTGTAGGGACACGAACTTTACGCTATTGATTGACCGGTGAGAATAGCTATAATATCTTTTGATGAAATTGACCCGAATCGCTCCAATTGATTCAGGTCTGATTTGAAAGCAAAAGGAACCGCGTGCCGGTTTTACAACTTATACAGATTGTCTTGATGATCGTCATTGATTTGACGGCTTTTTATGCCTCAATCGTTCTGGCCATTCTTCTTCCTACCTATCTTTTTCCCAGCATGTCCGAAAATAACCTCTATACCACGGAACTCTACTGGGACCACCTGTATATATGGTGGATTCCGCTAACGCTGGTCCTGACGATGGCCTATGAATCCCTCTATCAAAAACGGCTCCCCTACTGGCAGGAGACGTGGCATATCTTCAAGGCGATCTGTTTTGCCATCGTCATTGTCCTGGCATTTGTCAGCCTGGGAAAATTAAACGAACAGGTCTCCCGAATCATTATTGTCGCCCTGTGGTGCTGTTTGCTGATACTTTTACCCCTATTTCGCTGGCTGGGAAAACGATTGCTTTTACTTCTGGGAATCTGGCACGAAAACGTGCTCATCCTGGGGGCCGGAGATGTGGGAATCGCCACCTTGAAGGGATTGGAGCGGGAAGTTACCCTCGGCTACCGCGTCATTGGATTTCTCGACGACGACCTCGATAAAATCCATTCCACCATCCAAACACCGAAAGGACAGTACCGAGTCTTCGGCCTAATCAAACATTTCAAAAAATTCGTCCGTGTGATGAAAATTTCCACTATCATCATCGCCATGCCCTCCCTCGAAGCCGCCCGGCAAGCCCGAATCGTCAACGAAGTCCAGCGATACGTCAGCCAGGTCCTCGTCGTCCCCGAACTCAAGGGAATCGCGCTCCTGAACACCGAACTGCGTGTCCTTTTTATGGAGCAACTGTTCTTCTTAAAAATCCGAAATAATCTTAAATCACTCTATGCCCGAATCGTTAAACGATGTTTCGACTTCGCGGTTTCTTCGATAACAATCATCATTTTCCTCCCCATTCTGCTCGGTGTCTTTCTCGCCGTAAAACTGTCCTCCCGCGGTAGCGCGCTTTTTATCCAGCATCGGCCTGGGAAAAACGGAAAAGCGATCCGCATCTATAAGTTCAGAACCATGTATATCGATGGTGAAACCCGCCTAATTCAAGCCTTAGCCAAAGACCCGAACCTGGCCCGTGAATGGCTGATCTTCAGAAAACTTAAAACCTACGACCCCCGTGTAACGCCCGTAGGCAAATTGCTGAGAAAGTGGTCCTTCGACGAACTGCCCCAGCTCTTTAACGTCTGGAAGGGAGAAATGAGTATCGTCGGACCCCGGCCATACATGGTCAATGAAATCGATTCCCTCAAAGAATCCGCCGACATCATCCTCATGGCCAAACCGGGCCTGTGCGGCCTCTGGCAAGCCAGCGGCAGAAACAATCTATCCTTTGAAGACCGGGTAAAACTAGAATCCTGGTACGTCCTGAATTGGTCCCTCTGGCTCGACGTCATCCTGATGCTAAAAACCGCAAAAGTCCTCCTAACTGCCGAAGGAGCGTATTAAACTCAATTTTAGATTATTGGCCGGCATATCTTCCCGTAGGGGCGGGGCTTGCTCCGCCCTCTTTTCTTATCGGTATGTCAGAAGAAAAGATTTCTTAGCCACGAATTATACGAATGAACACGAATAAGAAGGATTTTTTATTTTTAAAGAGCGGGGCAGGAAATTTGTCCCTTCTATATTAAGTATGGCACATGGCTGGGGAAAAGCAAATTTTTGGGAAAGATTTTTGGGTAAAAGTTGGCGGGAAAGAATTTTGGCTTTTCGATTGATGAGAAAAGAAATTGAATTAGAATAGCAAATTCATCCTTTACGGAAAGACACCCGCCTAATAAAATAATCACAAAGATATAGGGAGTGGAATTATGAAATTAAAGGTAATCATTCATGACGCTCCGGAAGGCGGCTTCTGGGCGGAAGTCCCAGGCATCCCCGGCTGTGCGACCCAAGGCGAAACCCTGGAGGAATTGATCCAAAATCTCTACGACGCCGTGGAAGGCTGTCTGAGCGTCGATCTCAAGGAAGTCCCGTTGACGAATCACGACCACATCATGGAACTGGCCGTATGAAGTCCCTCAGCGGAAAAGAATTTGCGAAGATTCTTGAGCAAAAGGGTTGGCGGCTAGCCAGGATTACCGGCAGCCACCATATTTATATCAAACAGGGTCAGACGGAAAGAATCTCCGTTCCTATTCATGGTAATACAAGCCTGAAAGTGGGTCTCTTGAAACATCTGATGAAAATAGCCCAAGTTTCAGAGACAGATTTTTGAAAAGACATGACTGGACTCCTATAGTAGAGCTAACACACGGCTGGGGAAAAGCAAATTTTTAGGAAAGATTTTTGGGTAGAAGTCGGCGGGAAGGGCGCGGTCGGTTTTCAGTGGCTTATTCATACAACAAATCAGAATTTCTGGACTCCAACTTTTGCGGGAGTGACAGAAAAAACCCGGTCAATTTGAGTCATTATGTGAAATAAAGAGGAGATAAAAAAAAGGCCGAGCGGAGAAGCGCCCGGCCTAAATCGTATGGATCAAATTATGTTATTCAAATTTGAACGTTTTTTCCTCATTTGTGCCAAGTGTCACGTCTTTTTCCAGTATGATTTGCTGTAGACGATTTATATTATGCTCCGTAACATCCCGCACTTCCACTACCAAGTCGTACCTGCCCGGCACCATCTGCCTAGTGTATCCCTTCCCCGGCTTAAAAGAACCTGGCTGAATACCACGGGCAGACGCGCCTATCGGATGCGAGGTATTACCATGTACCGCAGATACTTCATAGAAAATCTTCCCTTTGGCTTTGGCCAGCACCTTCTGATCGACCTGACTTATCACATGTTCCTGCCAGTACTGCGAGGAAATCATAATTTTGATTGTTGCCGGATCTACAATTACATCGGCAGTGCCCCAACCTTTACATTTTCCAGACGGATCAAACTGTATGAGGACACTGAAAACATATGCTTTATCCTGACGGAACCGTTGATAATGCCATGAAGTCATACCGTTATTGTGATCAACTGAATCCGGCGGCCCAAGCAATTGCCTTACCTGTTTCTCACTCATTCCTTTACAGATTTTAGATAAAAGACCAGTATACTGCGAATCATACGTCAAACCGACAAATTCATCATCGACTTGCGCAATTGCCACCATATCATGGCCGTGCAACCTCTTCACCGTTCCATCTTTACTCACTAAATAAATACCGCGGGCATCCGTTGATCCCAACGCTTGTACCACACTGTTCCTGTATCGCTTGCCCGGTTCGTACAGCAACACTGTATTCCACGTCTTACTTGTAAAGAATGCCCGCGCGTTTTCCATGTTATCGGAGAGTACAACACCGACCATCGCGAAGTCGGCCATCTTCCCGTATTTTTGACTGACACTTTCAAGCACCCGTTCTGTGTCACCGCCGGACCAGGATGCAGGCCCATCCCAGAAACATATCACAATGGTCTTTCCCCGCATCTCCGCAAACGACCACGGCTTGCCATCAATTGTCTGCGTCCACACCTTGAATATCTGCGATTTGTCTGGAGTTGATCGGGAAACTGGTTTGCCCGTAGGATCATTCGGATACAAATACGACGAATCTTCCCGTGATTTCAAACTCACGGCAAATGCGTTAGGATCAAAGAAAGTCTCGTTTGGCGGCTTAGCGTATGTGAATACCACATCTATACACCCACCATCTCGCGGGTTCCACACCCGCATATAAACCGGCAACTTACTTCCGCGCAGCACCCACACTCTGCACCACTCAGAAGTATTTCCAGCCTCAATATCGAACACCGCAAGCTCGCTCGATATCATTTCCGTGCTCACTACTGACGTTGTATCGATAAGCTGCCCATTCGAAAAAGATTTGATAATCGTTTCAAGCGAAAATGGCCTGGCCTCTCTCAAAAATATACTAAACAGCCCTTTAAGCTGTGAACTTGGCTCTGTTTCTCGCTTTGTCTTTACATCAAATGTCTTCAGAAGGTATCCGTCCTTCCCGAACGCGACTTGGTTTCCATAGAAAATCCGTTCATGGCCGTTCTCGCCAGCCCACAATTCGATTTGCTCTGGTTTTGAATCGACATTGTCCTTTCTGTATACGACGGCAGTAAAGAACTTGACTGTCTTAAATTGCTCTATAACATCTGCCCAGGCAACACTTGACCCATCAATTGTTCCATTAAAATGGTGTATTCCAATAAGCACTGCAATCATCACTACCGCAGCAACGGCGAATTTTATTATTTTACTTTTCATGATATTTCTCCATACGTTCGGCGGAGATACCGCCGAACGCTTCTTTTGTGATACATCCAATTCGTTAAGAAGGTCTTTAAGGACAGCTTCATTAACCTTTGGATTGGTTTTTATTTTTGCATTCTTAATCAAACATTTTATGTTTTCTGTCGGTCTCATTTTGTCACCTCGCCATCTAAAATCGACCGCAGTTTATCAAGCCCGTAACGGTATCTGCTCAAGGCTGTTTTTGTCGAGGTCTCCTGCAGGGCGGCTATTTGGGCAAATTTGAGTTTTCCCTGTATGCGTAAGATGACCGCCTCTTTTTGCTCGTATGGCAGCAGTGCCAAGGCCTTGGTAATCCGCCCAAATTCCTCATCGCAGATAATCCATTGATCGGGCCTTTTAAAATTTGAAGCCACCGGTGCGGCCTCGTCGAGACTCACCGTCGGCCGGCGGTGTCCCGAGCGATTCATATTCCGCGCTCGATTGGCTACGCAGGTTGTCAGATAGCCCCTCAGACTTCCCTTGAGTTGGAACTCGCTCGCGGATCGAATAAAAATAGCGAAAACGTCGTGCACTACATCTTCGGCGCTGCCGGTTTCGTTCAAAAGCCCGGCGGCTATCCTGAGCAGATCATCTCTGTACTTTTCATAGATACGGCAGAGGGCATCTCTGCCGCCGCGTTTTAATTTCCAGATAAGCAGCTTATCTTCCAGCACTGTTTTAAAACACCTTTTCGAATGAGCCAACGATCGATCGTCATATATACAACACCGCAAGAGCCTGTTTTACTTTAAAAAAATAGTTTTTTTTAGATTTGCTGATTTTACCCAGTTTCAGGCTAAAAAGCACTCAAGTGGGAAGTAGGAGATTTTCACCACGAAGACACGAAGGGCACGAAGACGAAAGAAAAGAATAAGAGGGCGGAGCAAGCCCCGCCCCTACTCGTCTACTTTTTCCCACTCCCTTACGGTCGCGTCTCTTTAATTTCACAATTGCCGGATCAATTCCGCTGGGGAGATATTCATCTGCTGAAGGGTGGGGGCGATGTCCCGCATGAAACGCTGGCCGTCTTCCCAATAGCCGGCTGTCGGATGAAGGTTCGGTTGGTGCGCTGACCAATAGCTGTTAAACTGCATCATGAACAATTCACGGATATATTTGCTGACAATCGACGCCCAGGCGATCAAAAGATGTTTTTGTTCGCCCTTTTGGCAAAAATGGATTTGGATGGATTGATTCGGATAGCTGATTAGATATTCACTTTCGTCCGGGCCTTCACGGACTACCTTCAACTGCGCGCCGGAAAAAATCCGCAGTAGATTGCGGACGTAAGTATCCTTCCCGCCTTGTTTGTCCACGTAGATGCGAATTTGCTTTTCGCGTGATTCTTTCAGGATATCGGAGATCAACCGGGCCGTCTGGCTGAACAAGACCTCGGATTTATTTTTGGTCTGGCCAGCTAGGAAATTATATTTTTTTTCCACCAGGGGAACGGATTTGACCGAGATGATTTTGGCTTCAACCCCCGCCATTTCCCGGGCCAGCAGGCTGGTGGAGAGTTTTAATCCGTCGAGCGGGACACGGCTGGGCAGGGGTAAGGGTTGATGGCAATACCATCGATGCGTCAGATGAGGTTCGGGTTCCAGGGATATCAGCCGCAGTAATTGATCGAGATTTTCGGGAATCGTTCCCGTCAGCAGCAAGACAGCGGCAAGAGTGCTCCGCTCCAGCTCACGAACATCCCGGGTGCTTCCGCGAAATACTTTTTTACTATCGGCGACGATGAGACGACCCTTGGCCGCCACCCGATCGGTCAATCCTCCGGAAAGCAATTGCCACAACGAGATTCCGGCCAGTTCATCGGGCAGGCTCATGGCCACCGATGAGATTACCAACGGACCCAAGAGCGGACCGTAACCGGCTTCGTCTATTCCAGCCAACAGCATTGTTTAGCATCCTTTCCTCCTCATTATAATCATTTAGAAACTATCTCCAAAGACCAAAAGCGTCATTGCGAGACCGCGCAGCGGGCGCGGCAATCTCGTACCTTCGCCCAGGGAACGAGATTGCTTCGTCGCTTCGCTCCTCGCAATGACCGTGTTATAAGGCCTTTTGAGATAGTTTCTTAATGGTAAAAATGGCAGTGGGCAGATAGCAGAACATATCTCGGCTATCTGCCTACCACTCGCCATCTATTTCCCTATTTTGTCTATTGCAGAAGAGACAGCACCGTCTGTGGCGTTTGATTGGCCATTTTCAGAACGGACGTGCCCGCCTGATTTAAGATTTGCGCACGGGTCATTTGTGATGTTTCGACGGCGAAATCAGCGTCTCTGATCTGAGATTCACTGGCCGTCACATTCTCCAGAGTGATTTGAAGCGAGTTGACGTTCGTCTGGAGGACGTTTTTCTCAAAGGCTCCCAGGCGGCCTCGTAATACGGAAACTTGTCGGATCGCTTCCATAACGATATCGCTGGCCTCTGCGGCTTTTCCGGCGACCAGCGAGTGTGCTCCACCGGTGGCGATCTCCGAGAGGTATCCGACGGACGCATTCCCGAGTGTCGATGCGGCGACGGAGCGAATACCAATATTGACTTGTTGATTACTGTTGACGGCTGGTCCGAGTTGGAACTTTGAACCGCCTCCGGTAATATTGAAACTGGTGGTTGCGCCCTTGGTGGTTCCCGTTGCCGTACTGAGGAGCATTTCCATATCCAGTCCGAGACTCTGCAGATTCAAGTTTAATCCATCGCCCATGGTCCTGTTACCGTTGACCGTAGCCAGCGCATCCTTACCCTCGGTGTAGCTGGCGCTATTTCCACCCGAATCGATGACCGCGAACGGCTGGCTGGTGCCAAGGGCTTTGACGATGACGAACTCCCTGCTCCCGTAACTCTCAGCTTCAAAAGTAACACCGCTATGAAACGCCCCTGATGTAAATGCCTTGGCGGTAACTCCTGTGGCATCGGAGACTCCGTTGACGGCGAAGATGATCGCCGAGGCTCTGGTGCCGGGACCAAAGGCGAACGTCGTGGTTCCCGTTGTCCCCTGAACCTGGATGGTCACGTTCGAAGTTGTCTGTGAATTACGATATGACAGGGTGCCCTTTGTAGCGGCGCTTAACACTGTCACCTTGACAGGGATGTAACTGTTGGAACCGAATTGAACGGAATTAAGCTGCAAATCCTTGATCTTGGCCGAGTCCACACCACTGGTGATATACGACAGATTGCCGTTGAGCAAATTCAGCCCGGCAAAGGAAGTGGTGTTGGCTATTCGCGTGATGGATTCGACGGTCGAGTTCACCTGTAACTGGTTGGCTTCGATTTCATCCGGCGACATCGCTCCTTCGTTGGCGGCTCCAACGATCAATCCCTGAAGGGTCGATAACATGGCCGAGACTTCATTCAGCGCCCCTTCGCTGGTGGCCAGGACGTTTGAGGCCCGCTCGGAATTGGCGATAGCCTGCCCGATTCCGGAGATTTCCGAGCGCAGCGATTCGCTGGCGATCAATCCCGCCGGATCGTCCGCACCGCGATTGATGCGCAGTCCGGTGGACAGCCGTTGCAACGCGGTCTGCAGATCAGTTTGAGAGCGGCGTAAATTCGTCTGGGCAATAAGAGCACCGACATTCGTGTTAATCCTTGACATGATTAATCCTCCATGATTAAAGGTCTTGCGTTCCTTCGCAACCGGAACTATTGGTTGACTTACTATTGTTATTTTTCGAATTATTAGAATCAGCAGGTAATCTTCGACCTTCGGGTTTCGACCCGGGTTGTTCCGTTTTTTCGACCGGTGTGATGGCCGGTCTGGTTTCCGCCTTAATATTTGCAGGCGGAGAAACAACCTTCTGCGTCGGAGGAACTCTGCTGGTAGCAACGGATTTCAAATCATCCGGACTTACCCTTGAGGCCGCGAGATTTTCACGCTTTATCGCCTCATAAACTTCCTTGCGATGAACCGGAATATGAGGAGGGGCTTTAATTCCCAGCCTCACCTTGTCGCCTCGAATATCGACAACGGTGATTTCCACATCATCGCCTATCATAATCGTTTCATCTTTTTGTCGGGACAGCACTAACATGCTCGGCTCCTTCCATAGTTGTGCCCATGCCGGAATTACCGGCTTGCCACCTTAAAAGCCCTATATCCTTCGGCAACTATTAAATTATAGGACCTCACCCGGCCTATTGCGCGGGTCGGTGTTCATCGGCCGCCACCAAATCCGTTTGGTGGCCGAAACTCAGTCCACAAGTGGTTACGCCGTTTTGCTGATGGGCATCATCATCCTGTGATTACCCAACTGCATGAACGGATGCCGCGTCGTATAACGCTTGTCCGACAATACCAATTGCTTTCCGGTCAGATTGCGCGCGTTGATCACCAGTGGTCCCTGCAAGTTTCCGGTGAGCATCTCGTCGATCTTGTTGACGATGACAAGCACCTGGGCATCATCCGGCGATTCCAGTCCGATCAGTTCCAGTTCTTCGACCTTGACGGGAACCCGATAGTCCGGGACAAACGTCCTGGGATCGCAGACCACAAAGGCCATCTCGGCTCGTTCGAGTGATTGAAGCCAGAAGAATACACCTTCGTCGTTCGTCTGGATCAACGCGAACTTCTGACAGTTCGGAAATCCGACCATCCCTTTGGAAAAATCCATAATCCTTCGGTCGTCGATTTCCACCTTACCAAATCGTGTCGTTTGGATTTGCATTTATCTGCTCCATACCGGCCCGAATCCTTTGATGATTTACCCGCCCGAGAAAACTCCCGGACAGCCCGCCAACCTCCGTTGGCAATCTATCGACTTTCGATAGACAAATCGCACATCCGTCCGGCATCGGGCCTTTCCTGCCGGTCGAATGGGTCCTATGACCAAGAAGCGTACCGCTAACAGCGGACAGCGGACAGCAAACAGAAAGCAGCCGGAAGTTGTCGATTCGGAGCTTCCGCTCTTTGCTGTACGCTGTTCGCTGTATGCTGTATGCTATCCGCCGCATTTTTGCTCCTACTGTAAATAGTCCAATAACGATGTTTGTAATATCTGACTACCTGCTTGAAGATTCGCCTGCAACGCTGTTTGCAGGTTCTGAAATTTCGTAATCGCTTCGGTGTAGTCCAGATCTTTGATACCGCTGACCAGCGCCGTGGTGGACACGACCGCGTTTTCGGTCTGGGTTTGTCGCGTCTGAAGTCCCTTGGACATATAGGAAATCTTTCCCAAGGCTTTTGAGAACGGGCCATCCATGAACTTCTGAATATTTTCACCGGCGGTCTGAATACCGATTTGATCGTTGCTCGCCAGGCTGTCGCGAAGGTCCAGAAGATACGTAAAGATCGATTCTTCTTTCGTGGGGTTGACGTCCGTCCCGACAATTTGATTGGAACCCGACGAAGCGGATTTCAAAATTCCCAGCTCCTGGGCCGCGTTGGAGTTGGACGACGGATCGCGCACGACGGTAAGCTGATTGGCTCCGACGGTATTATCGGTCAACACTAATCCATTTCCGGTGGTGGCCAGAGAGGCCGTCAGTGCCGTGCCGTTCGCATTGGCCGCTGTGTTGATCTTGTCTATTACGTCCTGGAACGTTTTTGCTCCGCTGATATTGACGCTTATGGTCGATCCATCCGCCGTGTTGATCTGGAAATCATTTTCTCCCGCACCCGCCGAATGCACGCCCAGCCCTTCATTCAAGCCCGACAGAAGCGTCTCGCCTCGCAGGGTTCGTATCCCCAGGTCGTCCGCGGTCGATCCGCCGTTTTCACCAATGGTCAATCGTGATCCGGCGATCTGGTTGACGATTTCGATTCCCGTCTGGTCCGCGTTAAGCTGTGCCTTCACACCGACCCCTGATGTGTTAATCGCATTTAAAATGTCCTGAACAGTCGTGGCTGTATCAAAAGTAAGATTGATCGTATTCTGGCCGTTGGTGATGATAATTCCATGCGCCAGATCGATCCCGGCCCCGCCGTTTAACGCGTTGATATCGGTTTGCAGAAGCAGTTTGGGTCCGATATCACTGGAGGTAACGGGACTCCCCTGGGCAACGGGTGTATACAGTCCAAGATCGTGGGCCGTGGTCCCCTGGCCGGTTTCCAAAACTTGTGCTGTCTCGCCTGCGTTGGTGGAACTGATCTGGATATGTCGGCCGTCCGCTGTCAGAGCAGCCTGGACCGAAGCCGGCAGAGCGGCATTAATTTTCCCGATCACATCGCCGATCGTCGCCGCACCATTAATGTCCACGTTGACCTGTCCGATCACGGACCCGACGATGCTGAAGGTTCCCGGACGAATTCCCTGACCCAGCGCGCCGGTGATATCGGTTAAGCGGGTATTACTGTTGGCCGAGGGAGCCAAATCGCTGTATCCACTGATTTTTCCGCTTCCTGTTCCGAAAACTTCATCGGCCCCCAACGAAATATCCACGGAAGTATCCGGGGCTACCTGTTCGGTAATGCTCTGTAAGTCCCCGGTGAACCTAACCCCATTTTCATATTCCTGGAATGGCGTGCTCGTATTTTGCCGCCCGCCGAAAATATAACTGCCGAGATATTCCGTATTGCCCATGCTGACCATCTGTTGAATGATCGATTCGACCAGGACGGACGCGGATTGCCGCTGTTCCGCCGTGGCCCCGGAGTCCACATTATCCAATGCCAGGGTCTGGGCCTGATTGAGCAAATTCTGCCGGATGGACATCATGGTGCTGTTGGCGGTGTCCATTACTTTTCCGGCATGATCCATGTTATCCAGCTGTTGCTGTTGAGCGGCCAGAGTTTCCTCCATTCGGATCGCGGCGGAAGCGCCGATCGGATCGTCGCTCGGCCGCAAAATCCTTAATCCGGTGGATAACTGTTCCTGCGACCTCAGCAGGCTGACCATGGTCCGCTGCGAACCTTGCAGGAGCAGGCTCATCTGCATGTTCTGGCTTACTCGACCAATATTTACCGGAGTAATCGACATAATTTTTTGGTTCCTGATAGTTCCTTTAATATACGCTCCCTTACGGTCGCGTCTCTTTTACATCAGATTTTTAAATTAACTTCATTACCTCTTGTAACATACTGTTGATGACGGTGATGAATCTCGCCGCGCCCGCAAAGGCCTGTTGATTCGACATTAAATTGATGGTTTCCTCATCCAGACTGACTCCGCTGATCGATTCCCTCTGGGCTTGGAGCGTATCGACGATGGAGGAATGGATGTTCAAGTTCTGTGTTGCCGCCGCGGTTCTGGTTCCGACGTCGCTGATGATCGAACGATAATAATCCGTAATGCTTAGTCCATTCAGCGAATCTGCCGATGTGGTTCGTAGTTGCGAAATGTCGGCGGCATTGGTCCCATCGCCCGGAAGATTGTTTTTCGCACAGGCGACCAATTGAGGATCGGCGACCAGATCGCTATTCACATCGATATTCGCCGCGCCGTTGCCCGTAAAGAAACTGTTTATCCCCAATCCGGCGAGGACACCGGAATTATCTTCGCTAAAGGTAAATGTCGAATTGTTATTGGCGGAGGAAACTTTTAGCCGTCCGTCCGCCAGGACCGTGGCCGACAGGTTCGGCGTCAGGTTGATCTGGGCGGCCAAATTGTTCAGCGTGGCCTGCGTCCCCAGTCCGCTCAGATTCACATTAATCTGAGAGACGGTTTGCTGACCCGTATTTTTATCCGTTACCGTGATGAGGAAAGAACCGTTTTTCGGCGTATAATCCAATCCCGCCGCGTTTAAGGCATCGGTGGGATCAACAGTAGCATTGGTCGAAGTAATTTCCGAATACCCGTGTAATCCCTGGCCGCTGGAATGGACCAGATTGACCTCGTAGATCAACCCCGACGCCAGCGTATCCAGTTGATGGAGATTTCCATTGATCAGCGTATTGAGCAATTCATTCACGGCACCGGCTGTTCCGCCTGTGATATTAGGTTTTCGCGAATTATCCGAGAAGATCACCTCCGGTTGGACGATATCTCCCTGGGTCGTTTTTCGCACTTCCAACGTCCTGGCCTCATTACCCTGGATCAGGGGGTCGGAGTCGATGTAAACCGTAACCTGTCCATTATCCTGTTCTATCACGTTAATGTCCGTCAGTTCGGAAAGTTGTTTTAAAAGACCGTCGCGCTTGTCCATGAGCGCCCCCGCCGTATCCCCGCCGGATTTGGCGTTGGCGATTTGCACATTCAAATCGGCGATCTGACCGGTGATGCTGTTGATTTGATCCACGGTCTGACCCATTGTTTCACCGACATCATTATAGATATCGATAATATCGTCTCGCAGGGTTTGGATTTGCTCTGCCAGGCTTTGTCCCTCCTGGATGACCGTGGAACGGATCGATTCGTCCTGCGGAGTGGCCTGCAATTTGGAAAATGCGTCGAAAAAGTCGTTTAGTTTTGTGGAAAGACCTTCTTCTGTTAAATCCGGATAAAGAGATTGCAACCTGCCCAGCGTCGTGCTGATGAAATCATCATGGCTTTTATCGCTGGTTGCGCTCCGGAGTCGTTGTTCCAGAGCCGTGTCGATCTGCCGTTCAATTCCGGTTAGCTGGACCCCTGCACCAGAGTCAAAACCTTGCGGCAGCATGGCTCCGCGGGTCGAGGTCATAATCGGGGTTTGACGGGTAAAATCGGTATTTCCGGCGTTGGCAATATTGTTGCCGATCACCTGCATGGCCGCCTGATGGGCCAGGAGCGCCGAACTTCCAATTTGTAATGACCCGTTAATTAAACCCATTTTTGTTTTGTTCCTTTATTAACCAACCGCGTCCAAAATATTAACCGCATTTCCCATTTGCTTGTGTCCGTTCGGATCGTATAACCCCAGATCGCAATGGGCTGACGTGATTTGCCGCTGCATCTGGGCGAAGCAGCTTAAAACTTCTCGCGTTACCGCGTCATTGACCTGATTGATCTGGTAAACCTGCTCCGCCGTTCCGCGGATCGCCCCCGCCAGTGCAAGCAGTTTACTGCGATGAGGCTCTTCCAAGTGATTGGCCAGAGTGGAGAGCGTTGAGTTTTCATCTAATCCAAGCAACTGGCCTAAGGGTTTGGCCTCTTCGCGTCTTGATTGATCAACCTGTTCGATTCGCTCAATTAAAAACCTTTCCCGAGCCGACCAGGAATCCAAACCGTTCATATCCCCCGTCCGCATGGCCCGCTGTTTTCCGTGAACCACCGTCAGGAGTTGCTCGTGCAGCCCGTGAAGGTCCCGAAGATGCTCGGCCATGTTGTCAACGCGTTTTAGGATTTCATTATTCATGGATAAAACTCCTAAGTATTTTTCTTAATCCCGGTCCATTGTTGGGCTATTTTGTCAGCCACCGCGAATTTCGTCGAACCGGCCCAGCGGCTTATTAATGTCTGGTCCAACTGTGCTCCAAACGCCTGGCCCATTCGCCCGCCGTTAAACGGATTGTCCGGATTCATCTGGGACCGCATCTGCTGCATCAGCGTTCCGAAAAAAGTTTGTCCGATCAGTTCCCGCACATTCTTCCGCAGTTTCTCCTGGTCTTGCGGAGATGCCTGGGCAGCGTAATTCTTCATCACATTTGTTGTCAATGACGTTATCGAGTTCATTGCTGCTCCACCAATTGTCCCTGCAGATTTCCCGTCCGGGCCAATTCCCGAATAATGGCGATCCGGTCTTCCACCGGCATGGCCAGTAAATTCATGGCATCGATCAACAAGCTTAAATCGACAAACTCCGGCATTTCAAAATTCTGCTTGTCCTTTCCGGCCTGATCGCGAAGTTGTTTGACCAGCATTTGGGTACTGATCGTCATTCCTTTATAACTGATGGTGATGGGCGAAATGGTCACGTTTTCATCGGCCACCACCGTTCCCGTTCGTGCGTTAATCGTTACCTGTGCGACTTTTTCCGGCATCAGCAGGGGCAGGGATTGAATCCAGGAGATAAACTTCGCCGGATCGCTCTGTTCGGTCCGCGGGATCATCACGACCACGTTCTTCGGATCGATCGCCTTGGCGATTTGCTGTTGGGTATGCTGAACGGAAACGGCTTCATTAATGGTCTCCGCCATCGTCGAAGCCATCGACCATCCCGCGTGGGCGTCGTCGATAACCAGAGTAACCGAACCGTTCTGGATGAACGTATTGATCACGTCCTGTTCCATTGTGGTCCCGCCCTTGATAAATCCCGTCGTCGGATTATTTGAATCGACATTGATCGAACCCCTGGCCAGGGCATAAATGGTCGGATCGGCATTGCTGGGCCCCTGCAACGGGCTAAGCAGCAACCGCCCGCCTTTTAAACTCTTGGCTGACCCGATCGCCGAAACGATCACATCGAGTTTTTGGCCTTCACGAGCGCCATTGGAACCAATCGACGCTTCGACCGAAACCAGCGCGACGTTCTTTACATTCTTTAGCTCGTCAAATTCCAAAATCCCATCCTTGAAATTCTGCAAAAATGCCGCCAGTGGCCGGATCGCAGGCCAGAACTTTCCGCCGTCCCCCGTTCCATTCAAACCGACCACCAATCCAATCCCCGTTAAAGCATTTTCCCGCTGACCCTGCAGCACCGTGATATCGGCGATCTTCACGCCGTACACCGCCGTCGTGATCATCGTCAGAACCAAAATTGTCGGAATTTTTAATTTACTCACTACTCTCTACTTCTTAAAGAGGTTTGGCAAAATCCCAGGCCTTTTGCAGCCATCCGCGTTTCATGTTGTCTTTGACGGCGCCGGAATTATTATTTTTGATCTTGCACATGTAAATCTGGGTGGAAAGAATCGTGTTGTCCACCATGATATCTTCACTGCGGCACGTGCCGGTCAACGTCAGGGTTTGAATCTCTCCGTCCGTCTCGATGATGTCCGTTCCACCCTGCAGAACCAGGCAACCGTTCGGCAGAATATCGATAATCTGGCAGGTGATCCGGGTAATCATTTCGTTGGTCCGGTTCATCTGGCCATCGCCTTTCAAACGGCTGTTCGCGGTAAAACCGATTTTCGGATCACCCGCCGGCTGGGTGTCCGGGACCAGGTTTCCTTTTCGAAGGTGTATCCAATCTTTCAAGTTGGCCTTATACTCCATATCCCGTTTGAGATCCGATATTCCGTCATTCGTGTACTGCGATTTTTGCCGGACGATCACCGTGATCAGATCTCCGACTTTATAAATCTTTTTCGGTAGCGGTTTGACCGTGAAATACGACACTCCCGGTTCGGTGGACATTTGCTGGCCGTTCATGTTGGCCGGTCGCATGGCAAGTGGGGCAAGGTTGGCGTCGGCGCGTCGGAACAGAGAAGATGATTGAGCAAGACCTTCCGTTCCAAACCACGCTGACGCCAACAGCCACACCGACATTGAGGCTAACAATGTCCGCATCAACCACAACTTAAATTCAGCGATCAGCGTACAGCAAACAGCGGACAGCTTAAGAAAGAGAGAAGATGAACCTTCTCGTTTTCTTTGAAGCTGTTCGCTGTATGCTGTATGCTGTATGCTTCTTGCGGTCATGAATTATTCCTCCCACCCGCCAAATTCTCCTGGACGCAAACGCGCCCTTCACCGGTTACTCTGGCGTGGAATAATTCTTTGGATCGTTCGTTTCGCACCTGAATGATTTCGTTTTTATAACCGTTTTGCATCGACTTGCCGACGGTTTTAATTTCCAGCCCGCCTTTTTGATAAACGACCGTTATCAATTGTCCTCGCCGGACCAACGGAACAGATTCCAACAGATCGCCGGTAATAACACTTCCCGTCTGGATCATCTTTTTCGCCTGCTGATCCAGGACGTCGCCGATATCGGTCATGAACTTGCCATTGACGTTCCCGACCTCCCGCCAGTTCTTTTCAACATCCGACTTGCCGATCCTGGCTTTGCTGTTGATGGTCTTGGCAGCGATCAGCAGTGGCAGGCGAACCCGAACATCCGCCATAATCGGTAGTGTTTGCAGCACCTGCCCGTTCCGCCAGATTTTTACCTTAAACGCCACCAGTCCCAGCCAGGTCGAAGTCCGTTGCGGATTAATTTCAAACTGGTAGGCTGGATCGGTCATGGCCAGAACGTCCCGAAGAGCCGAATTAAAATTGATTTTTACCTCGTGCTCTTTCGGCAAGGCTTTTGTTTCCAGGTTCTGGCAGATAATTTCTCTCAATCTCGCTTCCAGGCTCGCCGGGGCCGCCTGTTTGACCGCCAGGTCGAGTGACGTCCCCGTTTCATCCATTTTTTTTGTCTGGGAGGATGGCTCATAATTAATGACGCAATTGGCCGCTCCGGTAATCGCGATTTGACTTACATTGAACCCCGCCTCTCCCAACCGATCCGCGATCTGGGAAGCCCGTAAATTGATCTTCCTGCTGACGTTAAGATCGCTGGTCAGGGTTAAATTCCTGATGGCCGCGATTGAAGTTTCATCACCGCGAATCGAAGCGATTTGCGAAAGCTTGATTTGCGGATCGGTTACCGTAGCCTCGGTCCAGAGCCGTATTTCGACCCCGGTATTCTGATAGGCTGCGGTCGATGTAAAGGCGGGAAGTATAATTCCTGCCGCCGCTATCAGACTTAATTTCGCTAACCGAGTTGTCGCAAACATTCCTTTATTCATTTCCTACTTTCGCCTATTGTTTCAAATTGGAAATAACTCGAAGCATCTCATCGGATGACTTAATTGATTGACTGTTCAATTCAAACGACCGCTGGGTCTGGATCAGGTCCACCAGTTCCTTCACCGGCTCGACGTTCGACGACTCCAGATTATTCTGAAGAATGGACCCCAACCCGTTTTCCGTCGGATTACCCTCAATGGGCGTTCCCGAAGCCGCTGTTTCCACAAAGACATTCTGTCCCTTGGCCAGGAGGCCGCTCGAATTGACGAATTTCGCCAACTGTATCTGCCCGACATCCTGTGCCGCCGCGTCGCTCGACGTGGTCACCTGTACTTTTCCATCCGAGCCGATCATAATGGACGTATAGTTTTCCGGAATAGTGATCGCCGGTTCAAGTCGGAATCCGTTGCGATTTCCCAGTACCAATTCATTATTCGCGTTGATAAAGAAATTCCCCGCCCGCGTATAACCGACTCCGTTGGGCCCCATGTCCGGGAAAATCTGGACTTTGAAAAATCCGTTTCCGTCGATGGCCATGTCCAACTGATTGTTCGAAGGCTCCAGACTGCCCTGGTCGAACATTAATTGTGTTCCGCTGATTTTCACGCCTGTTCCCACTTCCACTCCCGCCGGAGTGATATTTCCCAATGAATTTTCCGCTCCCGGCTGACGGCGGACCTGGTAGAGTAAATCTTCGAAGTTCACTCGACTCTTTTTAAATCCAACCGTATTGACATTAGCCAGGTTATTCGCGATCACGTCCAGTTTCCCTGTAAGAGCTGTCAGACCGGTCGCTGAAGTATTCAATGCCATCATACTCATAGGCCACTAAGCTCCGTATATTCTTACTACTCGTCTACTCGACTACTTCTTCAAAGCTTCGGTAACTCGCTAACTAATTTCGCCAGCGACTGATCCTGTAAAGTAATCATCGCCGCGTTCATCTGAAAACTCCTAGATGTCTTGATCATCTCCACCATTTCCGATGCCGGATTAACCGTACTGGTTTCAATTGTCCCGGAATCTATTTGCGGATCGATTTTTTCCGCGTCCTGCCCCATCGCGTCAAACAGGTTTCCGCCGATCTTCACCAAATTCCGAGGCTGATCGAAAGTCACCACCCCCAGCTTTCCGACCTGACTTGTCTTATCCCAAACATTCCCCTGACTATCGATCCTGATATCACGTGCCGTGGTGTCCGACGGTAAGACGATTTCCTTGCCGGCATCATCCAGTAGGGGTTTCCCGTCGATCTGGCGAACCAGTTTCCCATCCGCCAGTCCCAATCGGCCATCGCGGGTGTACCGCGTCGTCTCACCGTCCTGAACTGTCAAAAATCCCGGCCCCTCGATGGCCAAATCCAAATTACGATTGGTATGTTCCACACCACCCTGCGTATAATCCGTCTGCACATTGGCAGCAAACGCCCCGCCCGTCGCTTCTTTCAAATTCGCCGGTAAGAATTGTCCGTTTATCCCTTTGGCCTCTTGTAAACGCTGCTTGAAAATGGAAAGGTCGCGTTTGAATCCGGCGGTATCGACATTGGCGAGGTTATTGGCAATCACATCCTGCTGCGATTGGTTCATCGCCATACCGGTCGCCGATAAATACATTCCATAAAGCATCGTTTATCCTGCCTTTTTCCCGCTTTCGGACACCGCCGACTGCTTTTGCGCAAAAAGGTCAAGCTCGGCATGTGTCATCACCGCCATATTAGCGGCGCGAATCACTCGCCGAGCCAACGCCTCAATATCCGACCATCCACGCCCCTCGTTTTGAGGGGCTGGTCGTTCGGAACTCAACTTTTTTTCATTCGACATCATCCGTGACTCCTCGTGCCGGAACTCCGCCGACAACGGCTGACACATATAAAGCAATCCCCGTGCCAAATGAGAAAAATATTTTTAAAGAGAAGTGAAAACCCACTTAAAATAACGGTAAACAGTGCTTTTAAGCATAAATAGGAAGTTGAGAAACTTCTATAACGGAAAAAGTATTTCTACACGGATCACGCGCAAAAATTACGCCTCCGCGCAACTCTTGCTTTTGGAAAAGTAGGGGCGGGGCTTGCTCCGCCCTCTTATCTGTAATGTTGTATCCCCGGTCAGGCCGGGGACAAGCTTTGCATTCTATCTTCTTCGCGCCCTTCGTGTCTTCGTGGTGAAAATATCTTGCAGCCCACTCGGAATATGGACGAACTTTCCGCAAGATTGAATACCATTGGAAATGGTGGATTGCAGAAAATCCACCTTCCTCGGCTATTAGGTTCTCAAATCAAGTGAAAATGGTGCGTCCAGACGCACCCTCCGCTCCTCGCAATGACTAAGCCTGAATGGTTAGAAAATACAAAATTAAAGAGAAGTGGGCGGAGCAAGCCCCGCCCCTACGTTACTCCTTTATTTCATTGAAACCCAACCCTTATGTTGCTTATAATTACTTCGTTGGCCGTTTTAGAATATAGCGAGGCAAGATTCTTCGCTGCGTTTGGAATGACGGTTTTTTCGGCTGAGGGCTGAAAGCTGATCGCTGAACGCTTACAGAAACCCAAGGAGCGTTTAAATGGACGAGAGCAAATCTCTTCTTTCGGTCGAGCGGATGAAGGACGACATTGTGGTGGTCCGGCTGTTGCCGCGGCAGATTCTCGATGAACTTCAGATATCGGAAATCAGCCAGAGTCTCAAGGATATGGTCGATTCCGGGTCCACTAAAATCATTTTAGACTTTTCCACCGTCGATCACTTTTCCAGCTCCGCCCTCGGTATGCTGATCATTCTGAAAAAACAGATCGAAGGCGAAAAGGGCAGCTTGAAATTATGTTACATCCGGTCCCAGATATTAAAGGTGTTCAAAATAACGCGGCTTGATGAGATATTTTCCATTTACAAAACCGTTCCCGAGGCCTTGACAAGTTTTAGCGAGTAAATTTTGGAAACCATGCCGGACATTGATTTTTCAAAATTGAACTTTTCCTCCATCGTTATCAAAAACGATTTGCGGTCGGCGCGGGAAAAGATCGTCAAGCCCATTTTAGACCAGGCGGCGTGCCAGGGCTACAGCGGGCGGGATCGGTTCGCCCTTCGCCTGGGGCTTGAGGAAGCCATTTGCAATGCGTTCAAGCACGGCAATAAGTGCGATCCGCACCGCAGCATCAGTGCCCGATGGTGCGTCGGTGAAACGTGTGTTATTGTCTATGTCGCGGACGATGGCGTTGGGTTCGATCCGGCAAAAGTGCCTAATCCCCGATGCCGCGGAAATCTGGAAAAACCCTCCGGCAGAGGGCTGTTGCTGATGAAAGCGTATATGACCGATGTGAAATATAACGACCGGGGAAATGAGGTCTGCATGATTAAAATCAAACGGACTAAATCCTCCAAAACTTCGGCTGTGAAGAAAATGTGAAGTGGTGTTATAACTTCCAGACAAAAAAGAACCCCCGATTGCCATCGGGGGCTAGTTTATTAAATCACTGGTAGTAAAACGAAAATATGTTTATATTTCTCCCGATAAAAACAGACAGCCCTTTACGACGAACCCCTGTCGTCAATTATGCCATTATCGCCGCGAACATCCTTATTTTCATCGGCACACAGTATTATTGGACAGAAGATCAGGTCAGGCCTTTTTTGCTCGATGGTGCGGCCCCGAAATTATATCAGTTTGTTTCATACGCCTTCCTCCATGCCAACTGGACCCACCTTATCGGAAATATGCTATTTTTGTACATTTTCGGAAATAGCCTGAACGATAAATTGGGCGACCTCGAATACATTCTTTTCTACATCGCCGCCGCGATCTTCGCCGGGGCAGGATATATAATCACAAGCTCCAACCCTTTATTGGGCGCATCCGGGGCCATCGCCTCCGTCACCACCTGCTTTCTGGTCCTTTTCCCGCGAAGCAATATTCTCGTATTTGCCTGGATTTTCTATTTCATCGACACCTTCGAGTTCTCCAGCCTGTTTCTGATTGGGTTTAAAATGATTCTGTTCGATAACGTCATCATGCCCTATTTGGACGGGGGAGGCAATGTTGCTCACGGCGCTCATCTGATCGGCTATCTGTTTGGTTTTGTCGTCCCACTGGTTTTATTGGCCGTCCGCGGCCTGGACCGCGATCAATTCGATATCCTCGCCTTATGGTCCAGGGTCCTTCGCCGAAGGCAATTTGCCACTGTGGCCTCGCAACAAAACTTTTTTACCGGACAAGTCGATGCCGCAGGGATTGATCAATCCGGTGATCCAGCCCCGAACCATACCGCTCCGATGGCCCAGTTGCGAAACGCGATTTATGATGCGCTTTCCCGATACGACCTGACCACGGCGGTGGAAAAATACCGGCAATTGATCAACCTGGACCCGCGGCAGGTGCTGCCGCGAAAAGAACAATTGGAAATCGCCAATCAGTTAATGAGCCTGAAGGATTTTCCCCTGGCGGCGGATGCTTATGAAAAATATTTAAAAGGCTATTCCGACGACACCCAGATCGACCAGGTCCGGCTTCTGCTTGGTATTATCTACGGACGTTACCTGGTTAATACCACCCGGGCCAGAGAGTTGCTGGACAGCGCAAAGGTGCGCCTGACCGACCCCAACCAGGTGGCCCTGTGCGATGAAGAGCTTAGGCGGCTGGATCACCCTTGACCTTTGATAAGGACCGCGGCGATAATTACGTTTTTAGGGAATATTTTATGGCCGGCAAAAAAAACAATATCGTTGAAACCATCGAAAAATTAACCTTCGAGCAGGCGATTGCCCAGCTCCAGGAAATCGTGGAAAAGGTGGAAACCGGTCAGGTGGGTCTCGAAGACGCCATCGGTCAATACGAAACCGGATGTAATTTAGTCCGCCACTGCAAACAAATACTGGAAAACGCGGAACGGAAAATCGAAATCCTGAGTAAAGGCCTCGATGGGCAAATTACCGCTCAACCGTTTTCTCCCGATCTGACCTCAAACGAAGGAGAACAAAAAAATGTCAACTCGCCCTAAAATCACCATAGTCGGAGCCGGCAACGTCGGGGCTACCTGTGCCCACTGGCTGGCGAGCTGGAACCTCGCCGATCTTGTTCTGGTCGACGTCGTTGAAGGCGTCCCACAAGGCAAGGCCCTTGATCTGTCGCAATCCGGGTCTGTCGAAGGATTCGACCTGAATATCACCGGTTCCAACGATTACGCCCCCAGCGCGAATTCGGACCTTGTCATCATCACCGCCGGAATTGCCCGCAAACCCGGCATGAGCCGCGACGACCTGATGGCTACCAATTGTAAAATCGTCAAAACCTGCACTGAAAACGCAGTAAAATACAGCCCCAACGCAATTCTGATCATTGTCAGCAATCCGCTGGACGCCATGGTCTATACCGCCTACAAGGCATCGGGTTTACCCACCCACAAAGTCCTCGGCCAAGCCGGAGTCCTCGACGTTGCACGATTTAAAACGTTCCTCGCATTCGAACTCGGCGTCAGCGTCCAGGATATCACCGCCCTGCTCATCGGCGGACACGGCGACGATATGGTCCCCCTTCCGCGATACACCAGTGTTGCCGGAATCCCCATAACCGACCTGATCCCACATGATCGCCTCCAGGAAATCATCAAACGCGCACGACTCGGCGGTGCCGAAATCGTCGGCCTATTAAAAACCGGAAGCGCCTACTACACCCCCGCCTCCGCCTCCGCCAAAATGGCTCAGGCGATCATCCGAGACCAAAAACGCGTCATGCCCTGCGCCGTCTACTGCGATAAGGAATATGGCATCGGCGGCCACTTCGTAGGCGTCCCCTGCGTCCTCGGCGCAGGCGGCGTGGAAAAAATCTTCGAACTCAATCTCACCGCCGAAGAACGCACCGCCTTCCAAACCTCCATCGACCATGTCAAAGAACTCTGCGCACAAGTGGATAAATTGATGTCACCGTAAGTTAAAATGATGGACCAAGGCGCACCGTAGCTTTTCTTTGGTTGTGTAATACAGTATAATTGAATGATCACATTTGCGAGGAACCTATGAAAGCTAAAGCATTGGGCCGGTACATCGTGATCGATCCGAAAATCTGCCACGGCAAACCGACGTTCCGCGGTACGCGGATTCGGGTCGCCGACGTGCTCGATCAGGTAACCAGCGGAATGGACTGGCAGACCATCGAGGAAGAATGGCGGGGAAGCGTAGCAAAGGAAGCCATTGTCGAAGCGGTTCGCCTGGATCGGGAACTGCTTGTAACACATGGGCCAAACGCTCCGGCAAAGCGATTCGTGTTTCTCATACAGGCCTTTGGGTCTGGAAACTTCGAAAAACGACCCAGGAAAAATTTCCCTGGCCCACCAGATGAAGGCATGGCTACGCGAAGACGCGAAGCCATGCCACCCAATTTGATTATTCCGCCAACAATTTCTCAATCCACTCATTTATATCATCTCGCTTCGGGGAAATCCTCACGATGCCCTTTTTGTCGATCAGATACAAGGCAGGGGTTGCTTTAACGTTATAAAGGGCATACATCGCTCCATTACCGACCAGCCTTCCGTTTGACACTTTGTCCCTTACCTTTTCCGATTTATCATCAATTCCAAACGGAAACTTAATATCATGAGATTTGATAAAGTCCAAAATCATTTCTTCTGTAACTTTACCCGCCCAATCCAAGTTCTCCAGCCGCATATGGACGGCGATCACCTCAAGCCCTTTGTCCCCATACCTTCTCAACAACCCTTTCATTTTTTCCAGTTCCTGCGTGCTTGTTTGTAAATAGACTCCGATTTGCAGCAATACCACTTTCCCGCGATATTGTTCCAAAGTGATGGGTGGGGAATTTAACCATTTCTCCACAAAAAGCCCCGGCGCCGGTTTGTTGCATAATTCATATCCCTGCGGAAATATCTGAATGTCAAAATTCTTGTTTGGAGTATCACAGACAACCCGGAACATTGTGTGTCCATAACCATCGGCATACACGCTACCCTGAATTTTCTTTCCTTGGGGGAGCCCGGTTAAAGTGTACTCGCCCCGGGAATTCGTCGTATCATTAAAAGTTATCGTCCCAACGCCGATGTGAACTTCCAGCCGAGGCATGGGATTGCCTTTTTCGTCCAGAACCCTTCCCGAAAGCCTCGCGTTCCATTGTGTTTTTTCCTCAAAACCTGGAAGTGGTTTAAGCACAATGTCTTTTAAGGTAACCGTCGTTGCTCCCGCTACAACCGCCATCGGTGTCCTTCCCTGAAATCCCGGTTTTTCCGCATGCACATCCATCGGCAGACCTACCGGTACGTCCTCGAACGTAAATCGGCCTTCTCCTTCTTTTTTCATTTGCCAGGGATTATTGGAAATGTTCGTCCATCCACCGCTGGGCATGGCTACCCAGAGTTCCACCTTGGCATCATCAAGTCCTCGGCTCTCCGCATCTACCACCCGCCCGGTGATTCGCACCGAGGGTTCGAGAACGATCTTCAGTTCTGCTTGTTCTTTCTTTCCGCCCCACAAAAAGCCCCGGCTTAAGGTTTTCTCCAAGTTCCGGGCGTAACCAATCTGTTTCTGCATAGTGTCATTGAACCACGCAGGTACAAGAAAGGAAAATTCGCCTGATTCGTTTGTTGCCAGCGGTTTTTCCACCCCAAAGTCTACTATCCCTTTGACCGGTTGCCCTTTGGCATTTACGAGTCGTCCTCGGATCATAGGCTGCTCGGCTCGTACGATCTCCGCGGTTCGAGGCACTCCGACATCATATAAGTCCTTAGGGGCATTTTGGGGGTATTCAAAACGGACGCTCATATTGTCCACGTTCACATCGAATTCAAACGTTTGCCACTCCCCAGCTATGGGTAGATTTTTTTGAGGATCGACCCTCAGTTGGATTTTCCCGGTATTTTGTCCATCAGTCATTGTTAAGTCAAAAATTTCTACATGTGAACCATTAAACGTTCCTTCCTTTCGTTCGATGGTCGATCCCTTCTTTTTCCCCATCTGGATCAATTCGTCAACCAGGTCGGAAGGACTCATCCTTTTAAGTGAACTCCCCTCCGGCATTTGGGAAACCGTAATTTTTCCTGTATCCGGGGAGTATTCGAATTGCTCGTGTGTTTCATAATTCCAAAGACTAACCTTTCCGTCCATATCTTTTACGATTTTTGTCTTGGTATCAAAACAGGTCCAAGAATCAATGGTTCGGGGTGCCTTTTCACGGATTCTGGTCTTGGTTCCCACCATGCGCATGCAGGACATTTTTTGGAACGCTTCCACCACCTGTGCAAAGGCCGTATTGGCCCCGTCTATCGATCCGTTGAAATGATATATTCCACTAATCACCGCCAATATAATCGCCGCCACTGCCAATTTGGTTATTCTATTTTTCATGACCATTCTCCATGTAGTAAAGTTTTTTGTTTTTCCAGCAAAAGCCCGAAGATATTCCACCGCCGAGGGATGCACCGATTTCCATTTTTCAAAGTCCGGTATAGCCTGTTGCCCGCAGATGGCTTTGGAAATCGCCTCATCCAACCAATCGTTATTTTGTGATTTTTTCGTCATGATCTTTCATTAATCCATTACGCCTCAAAATTTTTTCGATCTTTCGTTTCGACCGAACCAGTCGGCCATGGACCGCCAGCTCTGAAATTCCCAGCACCGCCGCTATTTGCTCGTAGGATAGATCGTTGTAATATCGCAAAACGATCACTTCACGATCCGCGGGAGCAAGCTGCCAAACGGCCCGCCGAATGGTCTCGCTGACTCCATCGCCTTCACTCTTGTCGTCTGCCGCGGGTGTATGATCGTTGGAGATGAGTTCTTTTCGTGTGCGAAGCATCTGCTTGGCCACGTTGCGGCAGATTCCGGCCAGCCAGCCTGCGAATTTGTCGTTACATCGCAGATTCTGTAAATCCCGGCACGCGACGGCGAACGCTTCCTGGGCGGAGTCTTCCGACAAATGACGATCCGCCAGCAGGCTGTAGGCCAGGGCCACCATCGAGGCGTAGTATCGATGGTAGAGTTGGCCAAAACAATCCAGGCTGCCCTGTTTGGCGCCTTGCACGAGTTGTCCGTCTTGTTCGTCGGTCGTCACCAGCTTGCCTGCTCCGAAACTTGATCCATGGATAAGTCGTCATAATATAGTGTAATCGGCGGGCAAAAATGTGCGCTAAAAATTAAAAAAATTATGAATCAGACCACGCACGTTAACGGCCATTTTGAACCGATAGGTTGCATCCCTCCCGCCGCCAACATATAATTTGGTCAAACAAGTTTTCTTCGAGGTTTTATGGCCAGAGATTATTATGACATTCTGGGTGTTTCACGCAAAGCGACGCAGGACGAGCTTAAACGCGCCTACCGCAAGCTGGCCCGCCGATACCATCCCGACGTCTGCAAAGAAAAAGACGCAGAAAAAAAATTCAAGGAAATCAACGAAGCCTACGAAATCCTTTCAGACAAGGACAAACGGGCTGCCTATGATCAGTTCGGACACGCCGGTGTCGGCATGGGCGACAGACCCGCCGGTCCGCGACCCGGTCCCGGCTATGGACCCGGTCAACAACGAGGCTACACCTGGACCCCGGAAGGCGGGCAAGCCGATTTTGACCTGGAAGGAATTTTTGGCGATCTTTTTGGCGGACGATCTGGGTCCGGTGCCCGGCAACGCCGGACCAGGGCACGGCCCGAGCCAACAAGTGGAAACGACATCGAACATCAGGTAAATCTTGCCTTCGAGGAAGCGGTCCACGGCACAAAGCTTAGGATTCAACTCCAGAAGCCCGACGAGAAGGGACGAATGTCTTCCGAAACCATCGAGGTCAAAATCCCACCCGGCATGGGCGAAGGTTCCCGAATCCGCGTTCGCGGAAAAGGCAATCCGAGCTACGATGGCGGCCCACCCGGCGACCTGTACATCATCACCCACATTAACGAGCATCCCTACTATCGCCAAATAAGCGGTGATATCTACATCGATTTGCCGATCACCGTCGCCGAGGCCATCCGCGGAACGAAGGTCACCATCCCGACCATCGACGGACCCACACTCCTGACCGTTCCTCCCGGAACCAGTTCCGGGCAGAAACTTCGCTTGAAAGGTAAAGGCGCGCCCGATCTAAAAACCGGAAAACGCGGGGATCAATACGCACAAATAAAAATTATCGTTCCTAAAAAAACGCCCGACGGGATTGATGAGTGTCTGGAAAAATTAAATGAAGCCACCGGTGACCCAAGAAAAAATCTCGGCTGGTCGATATAATTGGAGACAAACGCATGACCGATATTTTCAGACAGGAACTCGACATCCCGGAGAAAACCAGAACTTTCGGCTGGTTGTTGTTGGCAATCGGGGGGATACTGTTTCTCCTCGCCGTTTATTTTTTCGCCCAGGAATCGCAGTTGATTCAGAGATATGAAGCTAAACCCATTGATAAGCAAATAACAACCGCCCCCGCAAAAGCGACAACCCATACAAATCTGTCGGAACTGGTCCGAGCCCAACAATATCTTTCCATGGTCATCATGGCCTTCGGCATCGTCATGGCGTTTGTGATCGTTATCACCGTCAGCCACCGTATCGCCCAACACTTACGCGCCAGACCAGGCAAACCACCCGCTAAAACTCCGTTTACCGACCCGTGGAAAGAATCCGCCGACCGAATCAAAATCGACCAGGAATATCGTTAAAAAAAGCTATTTGTTGGAAAGCAGCATCTTATGAACGCAGGAATATACCAGACCCGTCGCTATATTGCGACTTTCAACAGCCGGAATTTACCGCAGATGTTCACCGATTGTCTGATTATCGGATCGGGCGTGGCGGGGCTTCGCGCAGCCGTCGAGGCCGATCGTTACGGGTCGGTCATGCTCGTAACCAAACAGGGAACGTTTGAGTCCAATACCACATACGCCCAGGGCGGTGTGGCGGTCGTGTTAAAACCCGACGAAGAAGATAACCCTGATCTTCATATCGCCGATACGTTGAAGGTCGGATGCGGTTTGAATGATTTTGAAGCCGTCAAAACGGTCATCATGCAAGGACCGGTCAGGGTGAGGGAACTCATCGAATGGGGCGCCATTTTTGATTCCGATGCCGGAGAACTGGACCTTGGCCGAGAGGCGGGACATTCCGCGTCTCGAGTCATTCACGCCCAGGGCGACGCCACGGGAAAGGAAATCGTCCGATCACTGGTGGCCCAACTGAAAAAATGTCCCAACGTCACGTTCCATGAAAACCACTTCGTAATCGATTTATTGACGGACGATCATCGTTGCCTGGGAGCGCTGGTCTATCACGATGTTATCGGATTGCAGATCATCTGGGCCAAGCAGACGATCCTCGCCACCGGCGGGTGCGGGCGGATTTTTCAGGAGACGACGAATCCGGAAATCGCCACGGGCGACGGATTGGCTATGGCCTGGCGGGCAGGGGCGGTTTTGCAGGACATGGAGATGATCCAATTTCATCCCACAACGCTTTATATCGCCGGGGCCTCCCGGGCCCTGATTTCCGAGGCGGTTCGAGGCGAGGGAGCCTATCTGGTGGATAAAGATGGATACCGATTCATGCCGGAGTATCATTCCGACGCCGAGCTGGCTCCGCGCGATGTGGTCTCCCGGTCTATCATCGACCAAATGCTGAAAACCAATTCCCGGTACGTATTCCTGGACGCCAGGCATATTCCCTACGAAGAATTTTCCAAGCGATTTCCCTATATTACGCAGATTTGCGAATCGTTCGACATCAACGTTTCACAGCAATTGATTCCCGTTCGGCCAAGCGCACATTACATGATCGGAGGGGTAAAAGTAGATTTGCAGGCAAGAACAAATCTCGCCGGGCTTTACGCCTGCGGAGAGGTCGCGTGCAGCGGGTTGCACGGCGCGAATCGGCTGGCTTCGAATAGTTTGCTGGAAGGATTGGTTTTTGGGAAAATCGCCGGGCAAAACGCCGGTGAGTGGATTACGGAACATCCTAACCAGACTCACCCGGTTGCGATTGTGTCGCCTAAGTTCGCCCAAACCAATACGCAAAGTCTCGACATTCAGGACGTCCGCAACAGTCTGCGAAGCATCATGTGGCGGCACGTGGGAATTCGCCGGCAAGTGCAGCGGATGACCGAAACGATTGATGCCATTGAGTTCTGGGGGCGGTATGTTCTGGACAAGACTTTTGATCGAGCGTTCGGCTGGGAGGCGCAAAACATGCTGACCACGGCCGGGCTGATGACCAGGTCCGCTCTGACACGCGAAGAATCCAGGGGTGTGCACTATCGTGAGGATTTCCCGCAAACGGATAACGAGCATTGGCGGAAACACATTATGTTGTGCCGAACGAAGTGAAATTTTTGGATTAAAAAAATATCTTTAAGAGACGCGACCGTAAGGGAGCGTTCTTGGTAGAAAGTAACCGTTGGAAAGAACAAAATCATGCAGAAAATGAGATGGCAAACTGGTTTGATGGTCGGGATCATTGCTGTAACCGCATGCAACGTTTTGGCCGATTCTGCACAAATGCAAGGCCATACTATTCTGCGGGTCAGCCCAAGTCTTAAAGAACTTAGCGCAGTTGGTGGTGGACTCACCCTCAAGGTCACGGTAGTCCTGGTGCAATTGGCGGTGGTGCTGGTGGCGGCGAAATTATGCGGAGCCCTGGCCGAGCGGTTTAAAATTCCCGGAGTGCTCGGCGAACTTGCCGCCGGAGTGATCGTCGGACCCTTTGCCCTGGGCGAATTCATTCCGATACCGATTCACAATCAGTGGATACCGCTGTTTCCGTTTCCGGTGATGGATGCGATTACAAAACAGTTGGAATGGCCTCTTTCCGATCAATTCTGGCTGGTGGCACAGTTGGCGAGTATCGTGCTTTTATTTATGGCCGGCCTGCATACAAATTTAAAACGATTTTTGTCGTACCTGGGTCCGGCGACCATTGTGGCGACGGGCGGTGTGGTGCTGCCGTTTTTCCTGGGGGCGTTTGCGACCGCCGCCTTCAGTTTGCATGTCTGGCATACGACGCTGGCATGGTATTCACCGCAGGCGATGTTCGTCGGGGCGATCATGGTGGCGACGAGCGTGGGAATTACCGCCAGGGTGCTGTCGGACATCAAAAAATTGGATACCCCGGAAGGAGTAACGATCTTAGGGGCGGCGGTGGTGGACGACGTTTTAGGAATCCTGGTCCTGGCCATCGTGGCGGCGATTTCCCAGGCCGAAATGACGAATGGAAATATTCAATTCACCGGAATTATTTTGATAACGGTAAAGGCCGTGGGATTCTGGCTGGGATTAACGTTTATCGGTTTGGCCCTGGCCGATCGGATCGAATGGTTATTTAACAAAGTACATTACACCGGGGCAAGGCTGGGATTGGCCCTGGCCCTGGCCCTCTTGTGCGCAGGGGCGGCGGAGATGTTCGGGCTGGCCTTTATCATCGGTGCGTATTCCATCGGCTTGGCCCTTTCCAAAACAAAAATGGCGCATCAACTAATCGAGGATTTAACCCCGATCAACGATTTTATCGTTCCGATTTTTTTCGCCGCGATGGGCATGCTGGTGAATTTTAAAATGATGGGTTCGGCGATAGGTTTTAGTTTGATCATTTGTTTACTGGCAGTTATCAGCAAACTCGTCGGCTGTGGAATTCCATCGTTATTTACCGGGTTTAACCTTAAAGGCGCGACCCGAGTGGGCATTGGAATGATGCCGCGAGGCGAGGTGGCGCTCATCCTGGCCGGAGTGGGTCTGGCGGGCGGATACATTAACCAGTCGATCTTCGGAGTTTCGATTATGATGACGCTGGTAACCACGATCATCGCCCCCCTGCTGCTGGTCCCGGCGTTTAAAATCAAAGGCAGCGGGGTGCGCCGTGAACTACCGGAGTTTGCCCCCCAAGCCAAACCAATTTCCTTTACCGCCTCGATGAGCCAGGGCATGGGCAAATTATTCGTCCAGATTCTTTTAAGCATCGCCGAGAAGGACGGATACCAGGTCAATCTGGATGACTCGGAACAGGGCATTTATCTCCTACAGAAAAATGAAAAACTCCTGTCAGTAAGGCTTGAAAACGGAGACATTGCTATTCATACGACCTCCAGCCATGAACACGAACTAGATCGCCTGGTCAGCCGGGTCGAGACCCGGATCATCGAATCGGTGGGTGAAATCGCCAACCAAAAGGAAATATAGAAATTGCGTAGAAGTTTTACATTGATCGAACTATTAGTGGTCGTAACGATTATCGCGGTACTGGTCGGGATTCTCCTGCCGGCGTTGGGAGAAGCTCGCAAGGCGGGCGGCAGGGCTTCCTGCGCGTCGAATTTGAGGCAGATCGGTCTGTCGTTTGATCTGTATCAAAATGATTACTCGGACATGTACCCCTGCGCTAACGATCCCTTTATTTACGCCAACAGTTGGTGGCTATGGATGGGCCGAGGCTTTCGGGCGGTGCTGGAGCCGTACATCGCCCCGAATTTGAACGAGAAAAATCCCAATATTCTCTGGTGCCCGCAAGATACCGCTCCGTCTTCAAAATATGAAAGCACAAGTTACGCCTACAGCATGAGCTTTTATCACAGCCCCGCTCAGATCAATCAGATGACAGATACCACGTTTACATATTCCGCCGCAAAAAAGATGCCGGGAGTAGCCATTCAGTCGGGAAACATCTCGATGCCCTCGCGGAAAATTCTCGCGGGCGAATGGACCAGCAATCATAAATTGGTAACGCAGGGCACGGACCCCGGCTGGTGGGGATGGGCAGGCGAGCGGAATTTTCTCCTCGCCGATGGGCACGTGGAGTATTTACCGACCCAAAAAATCAAACCGGCCAATGATAAGTTGCCGGACCCGAATTTGACCGTTGATGGGGTGGATGGACGGGATTTGTAGGGAAAAAGAGTTTAATTGCAAAGCTTGCCCCGGCCTGACCGGAGATGCAAATTGCAAACATCAAAACTTGTCCTCGACTTGATCGGGGATGCGAAGTTAAAATGAAAGTTTGTAGGGTGGGTTTTCCGAAACCACTGCTTTAAACATCTTTAGCCTCGGATGATTGGCGGATACCGTGGAGGATTCGAAAGACACTGGCATGGGTTTTCTCGCGGTGGCGGGACGGATGGTGCGGCCGGCGTTTCTTATTGACGC
>JBAZZQ010000019.1:0-62485 GCA_041658725.1 Phycisphaerae bacterium
CCCGCGGTCGAACGTCCAAATCCCGCGTCCGCCGAGCACGCCCCGAAGGCGAAAGATTTCATCGTCAAACAGTTTGTTTTGCCCCTCGAACCGCGGCTGACGATTCGAAAACAGGCGAATGAATAATGGAGACACTTGATCCGCCTTATCTACCCGATAGACCTGAAACAACCAATATCCCGGCTGAACACGCTTATAAGGATCGCTGCGGTCCGAGACCCGGTCCAGGAATTCCAGCTTTTGACCGTACACCTTGACGACCTCGCTGAAGTCAACTGCCAATACCGTATTCTCCCGAACCTCGGTGGCCTGATCCGCAACGAGCGTTTCGCCCAACGGACGATGATCCCAGTGGCGAAAAGCCAATTGGACCGACAGGTGCTTCTCCATGGCCGAAAGCCGTGATGGTTCGAGGGTATGGGCAAATCGTTGAAGAAATTCATTCAATCGGACCGATAAGAATCGTAAAAGACCTTCTGTACGCATAGACACTCCTTTTTTCTGTCTTCATCGACAGACAGGGGGAGTGTTCGTCATTCGTCCGTCACAGGGAAAAGTCCAAAAGGTCGTGCATTGCATATCGTAACCGCGTATAATAAAGTAGACGACGAAACCATTGTGATTACCGCTTATGAACCCGATGTGCAGAAATGGGATTCAGATTTTAGAAGGAGAAGGCTATGAAATGCGTTATTTGCAAAAAAGGCGAGACCCAGGACGGATTGACGACCGTCACCCTGGAGCGGGAGGGATTGACGTTGGTGGTAAAGGGTGTCCCGGCACAAATTTGTGCCAACTGCGGTGAAGATTACGTCGATGAGCAAGTGGCAAAGCAACTGCTCAACCTCGGCGAAGAACTGGCAACGACCGGAACGCAAGTTGAGATTCGACAATTTGTCGCCGCGTAATTCTGTCTTTTTCATATCACTTTTGGCAAAATATTCAAGGCGTTTATGTCGGGTAATTCCCCTTTGTAGATATAAGATAATACAGAAAAAGAACCCCCTGCTGCCGCAGGGGGCTATTTAAATCAATATTAGGAGTTTTATATGTTACTTTCCAGCAGAGGTCTTACCGACGGATATCTCACCGACAGCGAGACCTATTTTTTGATGAAGGCGGGGTTGGACCAGGTTTCGTTGAATGGCAAAAAAGTTTTGGTGCTAATTCCCGATTCCACGCGGACCTGTCCGCTGCCGATGCTGTTTCGGCATCTGGTCGATCTGGTCGGATCCAAAGTAGCCAAACTGGATTTCCTCATCGCCCTGGGCACGCATCAGCCGATGCCGGAGGACAAGATCAACGCCCTGCTCGGAGTGACCGAGGAGGAACGAAAAGGAATCTATAAAAATATCGGAATCTATAATCACAATTGGCAGGAGAATGGAACGTTCAAAACACTGGGGACGATTTCGGCGGACGATATTCACAAGATCAGCAAGGGTCTGATGCGGCAGGAAGTTCCGGTGGGGATCAATAAAATGGTTCTCGATTACGATCAGCTCATGATCCTTGGGCCGACGTTTCCGCATGAGGTTGTCGGATTCTCCGGTGGATTGAAATATCTCTTTCCGGGGATCGCCGATTGGGAGATTATCAATTTCTTCCACTGGCTGGGGGCGATGATTACGACGATTAAGATTATCGGCGTGCGTGATACGCCGGTGCGGGCGTTATTGAACAAGGCGGTGGAATTGGTTCCCGTGCCCATTCTCAATATCGACCTGGTGGTCCGCGATGGCCGACTGGCAGGAATATTTATCGGCGATGCCAAAGGGGCCTTTGACGAGGCCGCCGATCTTTCCGACAAATTGCACATTGTTTACAAGGATCGTCCGTATAGACAGGTGATTGGAATCGCCCCGGAAATGTACGACGATATCTGGACGGCGGGTAAGTGCATGTACAAGCTGGAGCCCATCGTGGCCGACGGCGGGGAGTTGGTTATCTACGCCCCGCATGTGACGGAGATTTCTTATACGCACGGCAAGACGCTGGACAAGGTGGGTTATCATGTGCGGGATTATTTCGCCAGGCAGATGGACAAGTTCAAAGACGTCCCCGGCGGGATCATGGCCCATTCGACGCATGTTCGCGGGTTGGGGACATTTGAAAACGGCATGGAAAAACCCAGGATCACGGTAACGCTGGCGACGGGAATTTCCCGGCAACGGACCGAAATGGTACAACTTAATTATCGCGACCCTGCGTCCATTAATATCGATTCGTACCGTAATCGGGAAAATGAGGGAATCCTGGTCGTCGATCACGCCGGGGAAATTCTGCATCGGTTACGCGAACCGGAAAAGTGGATTACCATTCCGGAGTAAATAAAGTCGCCGTGCCGGCGACTGCTAAACGAAGAAATACGATGGAACTTTTTAGTTTAAAAGGTAAAACGGCGTTGGTGACCGGTGGGAGCAAGGGGTTGGGATTTGCTCTGGCCAAGGGTTTGGCGGAGCATGGTGCGAATGTGGTCATCATCGCGCGTGATGCAAATGCGCTCCAGGAGGCCAAAACAAAGATCGAAAGCTCCTCGCAATCCCAATGCCGGATTTTTTCCTTCGATCTTCATGATACTTCTCATATCGACATTTTTTTCAGCGAGGTGGTTCGGGAGGCGGGTCCGGTGGATATTCTCGTCAATTGCGCGGGGATCAACAAACGCGGTTACGCTGAGGAAATCAGTCCGGCGGTCTGGCAGGAAGTGTTGCAGATTAATTTAACGGCGACGTTCGCTCTTTCGCAGGCGTTTTGCCGTCATCGCAAGTCGATCAACATTGGGGGAAAAATCATCAACATCGGGTCGCTGATGTGCCAGGCGGCCAGGCCATCGGTGGCTCCTTATACCGTCAGCAAGGGCGGAGTTCTCATGCTCACCAAAGCGCTGGCCGTCGAGTGGGCGAAATATAACATCAACGTCAACGCCATCGGTCCGGGGTATTTCGACACGGAAATGACCAAACAACTTCAGGCCGATGAGAAATTCAATAATTGGGTTTTGTCGAATACGCCTCTCGGACGCTGGGGTGATCCGAACGATCTGGTCGGCGTTCTTGTCTTTCTTGCCTCTCACGCGAGCGACTTTGTCACGGGACAAATTATTTATGTGGATGGCGGCTGGTTAGCGTCGCTGTAAAATTTGACCGAAATTGTACTGTTTTTAGACCAAATTCAATTTTATCCGGCGGTCAATCCTCCCGCTCCCTTACGGTCGCGTCTCTTTAATTATGACACATATTTTTGTAAAAGCAAATCGACAGCGAATTTTTTCAGAAAAAAGACTTTATTGTTGCGGGGTTGAGGTTTCTTAAATCTTTGACGATCAAATTCGCGCCGGCTAATTTTTCGGCGGAGTGGGTGGTAGTCAGGGCGATGACTTTCATACCGCCGCGCTGGGCAGCTTGGATTCCGGCCAGGGCGTCTTCGATTACGACGCAGCGGGCGGGGGCGATATCTAATATTTTTGCGGCGGTCAGGAAGACCTGGGGATCGGGTTTTCCGACCGTGACGTCTTTGGCGGAAACTATGGCGGAGAAGTAGTGCCGGATTTTCAGACCGTCGAGGACCAGATCGATATTTTCGATGGGACCGGAGGAACCAACAGCCATTTTGGCTCCGTCGTCGGCCAGGGCAGTAAGAAGGTCGTCAAGGCCGGGCATGGCGGGGATGTTTTCTCGGATCAGGTCGCGGTAGAGTTCTTCCTTTCGATGGTCGAATTTGGGAATATGTTCTTCCGGGAAATGTTTGCCCCAGAGGTCGCGGATGATTTCGCGGCTGGTGCGGCCAAATTCATGGGCGAACTGCTCTTCGGTCAGATCGTGGCCAAACTCGCGGGCGACGCTCCGCCAACTTTCAAAATGCGGATAATAGGATTCGACCAGTACACCGTCCATGTCGAAGATCACACCGTAGGGTTGTTTTTGGTTATTCATGGGTAATTACTTTGCCAGGTCCTTGAGTGTTTTGTCCAGTTTGGCGTAATCGTCCGCAGAGAGAACAAAGACCCAGGGGCGATTGGCGGTTTGGGCATATCGATTTTGTTTTTCGACGACTTGGCCGACGGTGAGGGAATAAACATCCTTTCCGGCGGAAACGGAGATTTTAAAATGCGGGCGTTGCAAACCGAAATCCTTCTTCGGTTGAAACTCGACATACCGCATCGCCTTTAACTGACCGAGGGCGGAAATGATTTGTTCGAGCTTGTCTTTATCGGCTGTGAAAACGGGGTCGGAGGGAAATTTCCAAACACCGGCGGTTTTTTCAAAGACCATCGGTTCGGACCCGAAACGCTTGAGTTCGATCCGGTCGATTTGTTGGGTGGGAAGATTTGCGAAAATAGTCCGGTCGATCAATTCCGCGGTCAGATCGGAAAACAGCTTGCCGGAAACTACTCCCACAAGAGGATTGGGAACGTCGGGCCGTGCGGCGTAAATTCTATTATCGGCTTTGGCCAGGGCCAGGGCATATTCATGCCGGACCGATTCCGCCGTTTCGGTTGCCACCTTGACCAGGAGCAGTGGTTTGGCCAGACTGTATCGTTCCAGATTATTTTTTCCGACGAATTCCTGCGCCGCCGCGGTGGTCAGGGTCAGGAGCAAATTTTTGACATTTTCCGGGTCGGCATCAGCGGCGATGGGGGCGGAAACTTTCCAGGGAGCGTTTTGGCTCGGGCGTTCGACTGTATAAGTTTTTTTGGCATAAGTTACTTCTATAGATTTGACATTATCCATATTGAATTCCAACAACCGCTTGCTGTTGTAGGAGAGTGCCGGCTGGAGGAGGGGGGCGATTTTTTCGTTGCTGACCGCCGTAACATAATCCAGGCCGGAACGTTTGACATACCGGAACAACCCGCTGGGTGTCGTGTCGCCGATCGTCAGATCGATCGAAGCCGACTTGGCGGCAACAATTTTCACCCGTGCGACGGGATAATCGAGTTTGCTTTTTTGGATGAATTTGGAATCGACATGATCGACAAAGCTGGTGGCCTCCAGACCGATAAGGGTGTTTAAAACATTATCCACGGTTTGGGTATCGGCGGGAACCAATTCTTTTCCCGACCGGAGTTTCCAGGCCTGATCGGTTTTGGTCAGCACGGTTTTTAGTCCGCCCTTTTGAATTTGGATTTCGGAAATTACGTTACGGTCCAGATCGAGAATCTTCTTATCCCGCCAGGAGGCGGCGTCGGGGCTGAGTTTTTTGATATCGTCGGACGCAATGGTGACCACCCAGTTTTTATCGGCAAGTTTGGCGAAGACTTGATCTGCTTTCAAACCGCTGGAAGCGCCAATCAGAATTACGTGTTCGGTGCGTTTAATCGCCGGTTGGGTGGTGGGCTGCGTTTGTGCGACAGTTATTTTCCAGACCGGTTTGTCCAATCCATAAGTGGCGAGATTAGTGGGTTTGTCATCGGCAAATTCCTGGGCCTTGATGGTGGAAATGGCATTTACAGCATTGGTAATCGCATCCTGGCCGGCGGGGGCTTTTACAGGCGAGAGCATTTGCCATTTTTCATTCTCGCCTTTTGTGAATTTAAAGACCGTTCCCTCCCGGCTGACAAATTCCATTTCGTTGATTTTTTCTTTTTTAAGTTCCCACAATTGCTTGTCGCGATAGTCGGCCAGGTCCTTTTTTACTTTCGCCCTCAAGTTTTGATCGACGACGAAAACTTCCTTGCCGTCCGGCGTTTTGACGTATGTATTTTCGGAAGCGACGACATTTTTCCCGACGAGGTAAATAATCTTTCTGCCTTTTTCTTCAAAGGTGATTTTGTAAATCGGATCATCCAGTCCAAAGTCCTTCATGGACGCTGGGATGATGGTGTCCAGCTTGCACGCCTGTTCAAAGGCGGAAACCAGGTCCGTCAGTTCCCACCCCAGGGCGGGAGCGACGATGGGTTCGGCGATTTCCCATTTTTCGCCTTTTTTGTCAAAGACGAGGTATCCCTTGCCGGAAAGTTCGAGCCGCACTCGGGTCAGGTCTTGAAGCTTGGGAGTAATCAAAAAAAACTTACCCGCTTCGACAACGGGAACAGGCGAGGCGGATAATTTTGCGGGCATTGACGAAAATACGCCCAAGTACCATGACACGCCCAAAATGACGACCAAGATAATCAATAACGAAAGTGTTGTTTTAAAATTCATGGTCAAACCCTTTCGAAGAAAATGGTGGGTTTAAGAAAACCCACCCTACATTATTTTTGTCGGATTATGTATACTATTCCGCCGGTGATCAGGGCACAAAGGGGCCAGATGACCCAGAGGAAAATTTTCCAGGCTAGCTGGCCGTTGTCTGAGATGTCGGCGATTCTTGGGACATCCGTGCCACGGGGGCCTACGGCGATCATATTTTCATTGTCGTTGAGCCAGAAAGCGCTGTTGGTAAATAGCTCGACGTTGCCGGGGTTGACATAGATCGAAGCTAACCCCTGGGCCGTCAGGATCGTTTGCATATCGTTGACCATAACGTCGGCGGCAAAAATCTCATTGCCGAAAATGACCGCTTTGCTTTTGGTCTTGGCGTTTTCAACCGCCACTCCCAGGTAGAAGGGTGGGCTAAGGTCGCCTTCGTCTTTCACGGCTGTGCGTTTTTGCATGAGTTGGATAATATTGCTTTCCGCCCAGTAGTCTCCCATTTCAGGTCTGATGGAAACCAGTGGCGAAACTTTTACGTTTTCGGGCAGTTTATCCTGCACGAGGAGTGGGATCGACAGCTCAAAGGCGGTATTGAGCGATTGGATGGGCTTGGTGATTTCGAAATTTTCATAGCGAGCGATGTCGATTTTGCTGTTCGGAAAAACCTGGTCGCGGAACTTCAATCCCCTCAAGACCAGTTTTCCGGCATCAGGTTTGACGGCAAATTTCTTTTCCATTAACTCTGCGAACGGATACGGCGGAGCGAGCATGTCAGGGGAGAAATTCACGAGGAACATCATTCGCTCGCCGCCGTCGATCAACTTTTCGATCTTATCGACGTGTTCTTTGGTATATCCACCGACGGGAGGCGCTCCAGGCTGCTGGCGTCTGGGGACAGAGGAAGTGATGACAAAAATTCGACGCTTGGCCTCGGAAATCACCGGCGGTTCGGGACTGGCCTGAATATCCCATTCATCGACGATAAAGTTGGCCTGCTCCAGCTTTTCCTTCACGGCGCTGTAAGGCGGCTGAGTCATCCGCATCATATTGTAACCAGATTTGATGGGACTGGGCGGTCCGGAATGAACGAAAATGACAGCCGATTTTTCTTTCGCCGTCAGTGCCAGAATCGCGGAACTAAGGGCCGCCTCACCGTTGAACTCATATTGAATCTTTTCGCTGCCTGGAGTCGGCTGACCCATCCTCCAAACCTCGTCAAAACCCAACACCTTCACCCTGGGCGAACTTTGGGCCTCCACGATAATAGTCCGGGCATTTTTCTGTTTGACCTGGTTATAAATCTGTTCCAGCTCCAGTTTCGGCAGATTCGTCATTTGCGATAACTGCTGACCCATAGCGTCCAGGACTTCCTTATACCGCTGCGGACTGGACATAAATACCTGTTTAGTCCCTTCCGCCAACCCTTCCGTTTTCAATCCATCACCCGCCAGATAATCGCCGGCAGCCTGCAGATTGGCCTTGAGCGTTTCGTAATATTTCTGGATCATTGCCACCGCGTCGGAATAGGCGGGAATGTCCGACCCGGAGATCATGTTATTGATCTCCTGCATGGGAACCTTAGCCTCGTTATCGTACTTTGTGAAAAAATACAAAATGGCCACCATCTTTTGGTTATCTTCAAACAGTTTCTGATCGGTCCGGGACAACTGCTCAAAAATCTTTCGTTCCTTGTTCATTAAATCCGCGACCTTCGGATCGATCTTGCGGAACTCATCCACGAGCGTTTTGTGTTTTTCCGTTTCTCCGCTATATTTTTTGATTAGACGGGCAAGCAATGCCGTCTTGGCCCCGGTGTCCTTGAGCGGATCGAGCATCTGGTAATGAACCTTGCTGGTAATATCCTGATACCGTCGCAGCAAGTCTTCCACCTGCCGGCTTTGCTGACGGGTTTGCTCTTCGTTTTCATCCACCCGATACAGAGCCGTCAAGGTGATATCGTCTTTGAGGTTCTCCAGAAGTTTGACCGTTCGGGGGGAAATGCTGAACTGACCTGAACGGGTCGTATCCACCGGCATAGGCGAAACCCTGCCTGCGATGAAATTAATCAATACGATAATCGCCCATACGACCAGACCCGTCAGAATCACATTGCTTCCGATAATCAGCCGCCGGCGCACTTGATTGGTTTGGACCTTTACCGCCATCGTCGAGACTCCAATACTTTTACAGCAACAAATAGAGTTCCAACAGTTACCGTTATGAAAAATACGACATGCCTAGGATCAAGCAGTCCGCGGGAAAAATCACCGAACCGCTCATAGACGTTTAACGTCCGCAAAACCGTTTGCCACGTTCCCGTTACCCGATTGGTGATTCCCCAGAGCAAAAAAGTGAAGATGCTCAAAACCAGGAACGCCAAAACGGCAGAGACGACCTGGTTTTTAGTTAAACTACTCGTCAGCGTTCCAACGGAAATATACAATCCGCCCAACAGGAGTAATCCAAAATACCCCGTCACAATCGGTCCGAGGTCCGCCTGACCGTAGCCTTTCACCATTCCCGCGTAGATCAGTGTGGGAACAAGCATGGCCGCGAAAAAGAACCACGTGCCCAGAAATTTTCCGACGATAACTTCATAATCCCGAACCGGAGCCGTCATCAGCGACTCGATGGTCCCCGCCCGAAATTCCTCTGCCAGTATCCGCATGGTAAGCATAGGCAGGATAAAAACGAGCATAAACGCTTGCCGGTCGAACAAATCCCGCATCTGGGCTTCACGCCCGGGAACAAAAACATCCCCGGCGAAAAATATCCCAGACACCGCCAGAAATACCGCCGCCACCACATACGCGATGGGCGAATAGAAAAACGCCGCAAGTTCACGTTTCGCCAAGACCCATATTCTGTCATTCATATCCCGATACTCCTCACATACATCTCATACTAGCCCCCTGCGGTAGCAGAGGGTGCAGCCGGTAGTCCCACAATCAACCCTCTTTCCTGGTTTCTTCCTGCTCCGCCACAACCCGCACGAAGAAATCTTCCAGCGACGCCACCTCAAGCCGCATCTCCCGCATCAGCCAATTATTCTTCATCGCCAAATAAGAAATCTGCTCCCGGACATCGCTCTTTGGGCTGACCTGGACCGCGAATTTTACATATCCATTACTCGAGAGCACCTCCACCGCCCTGACCGGCTCCAATGCGCAAATCGATTTTTCGATCAAATCTTTCGGCCCTTTGAGTTCAACGATCAGGCGGGAATGTTCGCAAATTCGTTCACGCAGTTCTTCCGGTGAACCGCTGGCGACAATCTTTCCGCCCGCGATGATGATGGTCCGATGACAGATGGCTTCGACTTCCGGCAAAATGTGGCTGGAGAGAAAAATGGTGTGCCGCTTACCCAGTTCCTTAATCAATTCGCGGGTAGCCCGAATTTGCGTCGGGTCCAAACCCACCGTCGGCTCATCCAGAATCAGCACATCCGGGTCGTGCAAAAGGGCGTCGGCCAACCCCAGACGCTGGCGAAATCCTTTGGAAATCTGGCTGATCGGGCGTTTTATCACATCCGCCAGCCAGCAGCGTTCCACAACGTAATTGATCCGGTTTTTAAGGGTCTGACGTTCCAAACCTCGAAGCTGGCCGCGAAAATTCAAATATTCATTCACCCGCATTTCCATATAAAGCGGAACGGATTCGGGCAAATAACCCACCTTTTGACGCACTTGGAAAGATTCGCCAAAAACGTCGTATCCTGCCACGGAAGCGCCACCGGCGGTAGCGGGCATAAAGCAGGTCAGAATTCGCAGGGTCGTCGTCTTTCCCGCTCCGTTGGGTCCCAGGAACCCGACGATCTGACCCTTCTCGATGGAAAAACTGATATTGTCAACCGCCAGCACCGAGCCGTAACGCTTGGTTAGGTTTTTTACTTGGATCATCGTCCAGACCTCGCATTAAAAATAGCTTCCATCATGGGCTTTGTGTATGCCTTTTTACTTTATACGGCGTTCATGAATTTTGGGTTCACAAATTATTGTAACCGTTCAGATCGTGTCGATTGTTGTAGGGGTGAACCTTGTGTTCACCTTTTTTGTTTACCCTTCCAACCACATTCAGAAGGGCGAACACAAGATTCGCCCCTACTCTGCACGGTTAAAATAATAGTAACTGTTCTGCCCCCCTCTGTCATTGTACATGTGCCACGGCTGGCTTGTCCAGCCGTGTCTTAAGAGCACGGTCGGACGAGCCGACCGTGGCACAATGGGGCCTGAACGATTCACAAATTATTTTGATATCAAGAGTATTCCTTTTCAATAAAAAAAGGGCAACCTTCCGGGCTGCCCTCTTATTCTTAATTTTTCCAACGACCCGACTATTCCGGCTTCGGGCTTTCCTGACTTTCCTGTTTCGGAGCCTGCGATTTCTTCTCAACCTTCAGCAGTTTATTCATCAAAGCAATCCGGCTCTGGGCTTTCAGCTTGCGATTGCCGCCCGTCTTGCTCTTTTTCGTATTCTTGTCCTGTGTCGGATCGGTAAGTTCCAGAAAAACCAATTCTCCGTTATCCCCGATCCGCCGCTCCGACAGGCGAATAATCCGTGTGTAACCACCGCTCACCCCCGCGTACTTCGGAGCGATCTGGTCAAAAATCTTCTTTATCAGCTTAGGAGCCTTGACAATGTTCAAACTCTTATCTCGCTTGACATCCGTTTCGTCTTTATCGACGATGTACCGATCCTGAAGCTCCGCAATCACCTGCCGGCGGGCGGCAAGATTTCCCACCTTGGCCAACGTGATGATCTTTTCCACGAACGACCGCACAAATCGGGCCTTTTGGATCGTCGTCTTGATCCGGCCGCTGATAAACAAGGCCGCCGCCAAATTCCGCATCATCGCCCGGCGATGAGCCGTGGTCCGCGCTAATTTCATCGTAACTATTCTATGACGCATAACTCACCTATCTTTTCTTCAATCCAAAACTTGTCCCCGACTTGATCGGGGATCTAAAATCCAAAATTCTTATTTGCTCGCCGCCTGGGACACACTCATCCCCAGCGTCAGTCCCATCTCCGAGAGTTTTCTCTTCACTTCACGAAGCGATGTCTTACCGAAACTGCGAACCTTCAGCAAATCGGACTCCGCCTTTTGCACCAGTTCGCCCACCGTCGTAATATTCGCCGACTCCAGGCAATTCGTCGCGCGAACCGACAACTGAAGGTCCTGGACGCCAGTCCCTAGTTTCTGCCTCAGGGACTCATCCACCGTCGCTTCCGCCTTTGCCTCGGCAACACCTTCCACCATCGCCGTCTCTTCACCAAGCTCGGAGAACTCCACGAACGGGTTCAAATGCTTCCGAAGGATCTTCGCCGCTTCCACCAACGCCAACTCCGGCGTGATCGTCCCTTTCGTCCAGATGTCCATAATCAACCGGTCGTAGTTTGTCCTTTGACCCACCCGGGTGTCTTCCGTCTGATAACGCACCCGCATGACCGGGGAAAACAGCGAATCCACCGGGATCATTCCCAGCTCCTGGTCTTCACGTGTATTTTCCGCCGACGTCACGTAACTTCGGCCGATGTTCACTTCCATTTCCATCTCGAACTTTACGTCCTGCGTCAAGGTCACCAGGACAAGTCCCTTATTGATGACCGTGATCGACGAATCGCATTCCAAATCCGCCGCCGTGATCTCGCCCTTCTTCGACCGAGACACTTTCATCTTCCGCGGACCCTCGCCTTCCATCTTCACGATCAGCGACTTGACGTTCAAAACGATATCCGTCACGTCTTCATACACCCCGCTCAGCGACGTAAATTCATGCGGCGCCCCCGCGATCTTAATCGACGTCACCGCCGCGCCTTCCAGACTCGACAGCAAAATCCGTCGCAACGAATTTCCAACCGTCGTTCCAAACCCTCGCTCGAACGGCTCGATAATGAACCGGCCATACGTTTCGTTTGAAACTTCTTTATCCACGCTTACCTGTGAAGGTAATTCCAATCCTCGCCAACGCACTCGCATACGGCAGCCTCCGATATATTTTGATATGGTTATCTACTACACAATTCGACGATCAACTGCTCTTCCACTGGAATTTGCACGTCGTCCCGCGTCGGCATCGCCTTGACAGTTCCCTGTAAACCCGCTCGATCAACCTCCAGCCAATCCTGAATCTGACGGTTCGGATCCATCTCAACAAAATTCTTAATCAGTTGCTTCGACTTGTCCGAAGGCTTTACGGTGATTTTATCCCCAAGCTCCACAAAGTATCCGGGGCGATCCATCTTCATTCCGTTAAGATAAATATGACCATGAACGATCGCCTGCCTGGCCGCCGTACGGGACGTCGTCAGCGCCATCTTGAAGATCACATTGTCAAGCCGGCGCTCCAAAAGGATAAACAGCGTATTTGCCGTATTACCCGTCGCCCGTTCCGCCATATGGAAATAATTCATAAACTGCCGTTCCAGAACGCCATAAAACCGTTTCACTTTCTGCTTCTCACGCAGACGAACGGCATATTCGCTCCCTTTACCGCGACGAAACGCGTGCACTCCCGGCGGATTATTATGCCCCTGGCGCTCCATGGCACATTTCGCCGAATTATCCCGCACGCCCTTACTGCACAGCTTAATTCCTTCGCGCCGACAAAGCTTACATTTCGGTGATAAATTTCTAGCCATTTTCTCTTATCCAATTAAACCTATAAAAAAACTTCCAACTATTTTATATGCAAGTTCTTCTCTTCCTACTCGCCTACTAGTCTACTTCCTTACACCCTTCGCCGTTTCGGTGCCCGGCACCCATTATGCGGCAGAGGAGTAACATCCTCGATCGTCTGAATCCGTATCCCAGACGCCTGCAAAGCGGTGATCGCGGACTCCCGACCAGAGCCGGGACCATTGACCCGAACTTCCATCTCGTTGACACCGTATTTGCGTGCGTTGCTCGCCACCTGCTCCGCCGCTCGCTGGGCCGCGAATGGCGTGCTCTTACGCGCCCCTTTAAATCCCACGTTCCCCGCCGACGACCAGCACAGGACTTCTCCGTCCATGTCCGTAATCGTTATGATCGTATTGTTAAACGTCGCTTTGATATGCGCGATCGCTCGAGGGACCGACCGACGCACTTTGCGCTTACCTGTCGCTTTTTTAACCACGATGCATCTCCTTTACACCTTTCTTACCGGCCACGGTCTTTCGTGGACCCTTCCGAGTTCGGGCATTCGTTCGAGTCCGCTGACCATGAACGGGCATTCCACGGCGATGACGCATCCCACGGTAGCACCCGATCTCACGAAGTCGAGATATGTTCTGGGCGATCTGACGACGCAACTGACCTTCCACCGCGTACTCTCGATCAATGATCGTCGATATCTTACTCAATTCTTCGTCGGTCAGCTTGTTCGCCCGAACCTGACCCTCCACTCCCGCCTCTGTCAAAACATCCCGGGCATTCTTGGGTCCGATCCCATAAATATACCGAAGCGATACCTCAATCGGTTTATTATCAGGTATCTCCACTCCAGCTACACGTGGCATAATGTCACCTCTTCTAATCTAAAATCCAAAATTACTGCTATCATTTCCCTTGCCGTTGTTTATGTCGCGGGTCCGTACAAATCACCCGGATCACGCCTCGCCGGCGGATAACTTTACAATTCTCACAAATTCTCTTGACCGAACTCCTAACTTTCATCGCTAAATCTCCGCTTTTTCTCTTCTACTCGTCTACTAGTCTACTCGACTACTAGCCTACTTCTTCTATCCTCGCGTCACGATTCGTCCGCGGGTCAAATCATACGGTGATATTTCCACAGTCACTTTGTCGCCGGGCAAAATACGAATAAAATTCATCCGCATCTTCCCGGACACATGAGCCAGCACCATATGTTTTTTCTCACCGATCATAATTTCCACTTTGAACATGGCATTGGGCAGAGCATCCTTTACGATCCCTTCCACGCGAACCGCATCTTGCTTACCCATAAATCTTTCCTTCTTTTCTTCTACTCGACTACTCGTCTACTAGTCTACTCGACTACTTCTTCCATCCGTCAGCACATCCGCGCCGACTTCCGTCACCGCGATCGTATGCTCAAAATGAGCCGAAGGCATCCGATCCGCCGTCACGATCGTCCAGCCGTCCTGTGCATATCGCACCGCCGATCCGCCCATGTTCACCATCGGCTCAACCGCCAGCACCATTCCAGGCTCCAGCAGAATATCGTTCCGCAAAATATCCCGCGATACGAAATTCGGTATCTTCGGATCCTCATGCATCTCCGTGCCGATCCCGTGACCGACAAAATCAGTCACCACCGAAAATCCGTTCCGCTCCACATACGCCTGCATCTTCGCCGCCACCTGGCTCCATTTTAGTCCAGGCCGAATATTCTCAACCGCGATCATCAGCGTATCCTGCGTCACCGTCAGCAATCGGCCAACGTTCTCTTCCACCGCACCGACCGGAAACGTGATCGCCGCGTCTCCGCAAAATCCTTCAAACCGAACTCCGCAGTCAACGCTCAATATCTGCCCTTCCTCCAATACCCGCTGATCGCTCGGTATACCATGCACCACCTCGTCGTCGATGCTGGCGCAAATGCAGGCGGGAAACGGATATCCTGCCCGCGGATTGGGCACTCCGCGAAAGAGCGCCTTACCGCCCATCCGATCTATCATCGAATCCGCTTCACGGTCCAGAAATCCCGTCGTCACGCCCGGTTTGACCAACTCCCTTAAGTGGGCCAGAACCGCATGTACAATCCGACCGGCCTGACGCATCCGTTCGATCTGGTTTTTATCCTTCAGTTTGATCGCCATCCTGGCCAACTCTTCACTTTTCAACCAACGCATCTACTATCTTCTCTATCTGCAACCAAACCGTATCGATTTCTCTGCTCGCATCAACAGGTTTGAGCAATCCTGCCTTCTTATAATATTCTTCCAGAGGCAAAGTCTGATCGGAATACACCGTCAGCCTATTCCTCACCACCTCTTCCTTGTCATCCACCCGCTGATCCAGCGGCACATGACAGTCGTCGCACGATTGTCCGTCTTTCGCCGGATTCGCCGACACATGATACACTCGTCCGCACTTCGGACAGCTTCGACGACCGGACATCCGGTCCACGATCAACTCCGAAACAAGCATCAAATCGATCACCGCGTCGATCTTCGCTCCCATCCCCGAAAACGCCTTCTCCAGGTCTTTAGCCTGTCCCAGCGTCCGAGGAAATCCATCCAGCAACACACCTTTCTTTCCGTGCGACAATTCCTGCCGAATCCGGCTGATCACAACTTCCGTCACAAGTTCATCCGGCACAAGTTTCCCTGAGTCCATGAAGCTCGTAACTTTCTGGCCAAGCTCGCTTTTCGCCGCTCGCTCCGCCCGAAGCATATCGCCGCTCGACAAATGCTCCAGCGGATATTTCTCCGCCAATCGTTTCGCCTGAGTCCCTTTCCCAGCTCCCGGCGGACCCAACAATATTAAGTTGACTATTCTCTTCAAACCAAAATCCAAAATCTAAAATTCTTTACGAATACGCTCCCTTGATCCGGCCACCGCCGCTTCCGCTCAGAAACCCTGGATAATTTCGCATCAGCAAATTCGCTTCGATCCGCTGAACCAGATCCAAAATAACCGACACAACGATCAGCAATCCCGTTCCGCCCAAAAATGACGAAACCTCGAAAGGTATCTGCAGCCACGTCGCCAGCAGAGCCGGGATCACCGCGATCAACGCCAAAAAACCCGCACCCGAATAGGTGATTCGCTCCATCACCTTCTCCAGATATTCCTCCGTCCGCTTACCGGGCCTAAGACCGGGGATAAAGCTTCCATAATCTCGCAAATTCTCCGCCATTTCCTTAGGCCGGAACTGAACCGTCGTCCAGAAATAAGCAAAGAAGTAAACCATTAAGATATAAAAAACTGTATACAAATATTGACCGTGCTGGAACGACGTGTCCAGGAAACTCCACATCTTATACCAATGGATTCCCAACCAACCCCCTGCCTGACCCTGGTTCGACGCCCGCAAAAACCAGGAAAACAGAAGTTCCGGGAACATCATCAAACTCGACGCGAAGATGATCGGCATGACCCCGCCGTGATTCACTCGCAACGGCAAATAATGATACATCCCTCCGTAAACCCGACGACCACGCATCTGCTTGGCCTGCTGAATGGGAATGCGACGCTGACCTTGCGTAATCAAAATCGAACCCGCCACAACGGTCACAAACGCCGCGATCAAAAAGGCAACCGTCGTCGGACCCATCTGACCCGCCTGACTACCGCCAACCTTCAACGTCGCCTGCTGCGCCACCAATACAATCGCGTTCGGCATTCTCGATAAAATACCCGCCGTAATGATCAAACTGATTCCGTTTCCAATCCCGTATTCGTCGATCTGTTCTCCCAGCCACATCAAAAATACCGTACCCGTCGTCAATCCCAAAACCCCCATGGCCCAAAACATCATCGAACCCTGGTATTCCTTATAAACCAAACCCTGGGCCGTTATGTAACGAACCCAGAACGATCCCTGAATTATGCACAACAACACCGTCGAATAGCGGGTGTATTCATTGATTTTTCGCCGTCCCGTCTCGCCTTCCTTATGAAGCTTTTCCAGCGACGGCACCACCGTGACCAAAAGCTGCAAAATAATCGATGCCGAAATATACGGCATGATCCCCAACCCGAAGATTGTGCTCTGCTGCAACGACCCACCGGTAAACACCGCGAAATATTCCGCCAACTGCTTGGTCCCGCCCTGGGCGGATTTGAAATGCTCGGCAATCAGCGATTGATCCACACCCGCCATGGGAACATAAAACCCCACCCGGTAAATGCAAAGCATCAACGCCGTAAAAAGAACCTTATTGCGTAATTCCGGAATCTTAAAAATATTCAATAAAGCTCGGAACACTACTTTATAACCTCCGCCTTGCCGCCGGCAGCCTGAATCGCTTCCGCAGCCGACTGGCTGAATTTGTTGGCCTTAACCGTTAAAGCCTTGGTTAAACTTCCCGTGCCCAAAATCTTTACCTGCGCATCTTTCCGCTCGATCAGACCTTTCGCAAATAACGTTTCGTGGTCCACCACCTCGCCGGCCTCGAACGCGTCATTTAATCGACCGATATTGATCGCTTGATATTCCTTCCGAAACGTAAAATTCGAAAATCCTCGCTTCGGCATCTTCCGATAATAAGGAGTCGCCCCGCCTTCATGCGTAGGCCTCGGACCGCTACCCGCTCGCTGACCCATCCCTTTATTTCCGCGACCGCTCGTCCGGCCCTGGCCGCTCGATTCCCCGCGACCAAGTCGTTTTCGGTTTTTGCTATTCGCTACTTTACCTGCTTTTATCTCATGGAGCATCATGCTACCGTTACTCCTCGCAATTGTTCTATCTGTTCCTTCGAACGTAACTTCATCAAACCATCCAATGTGGCCTTGACTAAATTCTTCGGGCTTGCTGACCCGTACGACTTGGTCAGCACATCATGAATCCCCGCCAGTTCCAGGACAGCGCGGGCCGACGATCCGGCGATAACGCCCGTCCCTGCACCCGCCGGAATCAATATTATCCTGCTCGCTCCGTATCGACCCCACACCCGGTGCGGAATCGACCTGCCCTTAAGCGAAACGGACATGAGTTGTTTCTTCGCGTCTTTAATCGCCTTCTCCACCGCCGAGGGAACTTCGTTCGCCTTCCCGTATCCCACTCCAACTTGTCCGTTCCGATTTCCAACCACCACCAGTGAACCGAATGAAAAACGACGTCCGCCTTTCACCACTTTCGTGCACCGGTAAACCCGAACCACCGTTTCTTCAAACGGCTGAGGAGATTCCCTGACCAACGGTATTTGCAATACTGATTCTTCTGCCATGCCTAAAACTCCAAACCTGCTTTCCGGGCCGCGTCCGCCAACGCCTTGACGCGACCATGATATTTAAATCCACCGCGATCGAACACAACGCTCTTGATCCCGTGCATAATCGCCCGCTGCGCGAGCATAGTCCCCACCAGCTCCGCCGCCTTCTTATCACCTCCGTGTTTGATCGGCTCGGGCAATTCTTTGTTCATACTGTTCGCCGAACAAAGCGTCTTGCCCGCCAAGTCATCAATCACCTGAGCATAAATATGCTTATGCGAACGAAACACCGTCAACCGAGGACGGCTTGGGGTACCCATAATGTTACTCCGAACCCGCCTCTCCCGACGCCAAAACTTCTTCTTTTTTATTTCCAATTGATCCATGATTTGCTCACATGTATTTTTTTATCTTCAATCCAAAACTTGTCCCCGCGAAGGCGGGGATCCAAAATTAGTTTACGCCTTAGCTCCCGCCAACGCCTTTCCAACTTTCCGACGCACATGCTCACCCTGATAACGAATTCCCTTGCCATTATAAGGTTCCGGTTTCTTCACCCGGCGAATGTTCGCCGCGTATTCTCCGATCACCTGCTTATCAGGCCCTGCGATAGTAAAAACCGCCGGTGCCGTATTCGATTTCGCCTGCGGCGTCGCAATCGTCACTTTCACATCCTTGGGGATCGGAAGCTTCACCACGTTGGCGAATCCCACCGTCACCGCAACGTTATTCCCTTCCTGCTTCACTCCATAACCAGTACCATAAATCTCCAGCGTCTTACTATATCCCTGGGTAACCCCAAGAACCATATTCGCAATCAGCGTACGGGTCAGCCCGTGCAGCGACTTGGCTTCCCGCGAATCATCCTTACGCGAAACTTGGATATTCTTGCTGACCGCATCAAACGCAGCCGCAATTTCCGCGCGAAACGAAAACGATAACTTTCCCTTAGGTCCTTCCAGCGATATCGTATGATCTGCGATATCCACCTTCACACCGCCAGGCACGACAACAGGTTTTTTACCCAATCTGGACATTATCTTTAGTCCTTTTCTTACTCTTCTACTCTTCTACTCGTCTACAAGACTACTAGTCTACTAGTCTACTTCCTCAATAAATCGTACAAATCAACTCTCCGCCGATATTCAACTGCCGGGCCTGACGATCACTCATCATCCCCCTGCTCGTCGAGACGATCGCTACTCCCAACCCTTCCAACACTCGCGGAAGATCGTGAACTCCACGATACACGCGGCACCCGGGTTTACTTTCCCGCCGAAGGCTCTGGATCACCCGCTCACCATTCGGCCCATACTTCAACGTTACCCGAAGAACTCCCTGTTGGGCATCCTCGATCACGTCGTAATCGTCGATATAACCTTCGTCTTTCAAAACCTTCGCGATGTTGAAACAAACCCTGCTGTTACGCACCAGCACATGCTTGGCCTTCGCCATCGTTCCGTTTCGTATTCGAGTTAACATGTCAGCTATAGGATCCGACAAGCTCATGTTCATCTCCTGATTGTGCTCATCCTCACTGGGCGGCACAACGCCTTGAATTAACCTGTACCTACCTTACCTTACTTACCAACTGGCTTTCCGAACTCCGGGAATCTTCCCTTCATTGGCCAGTCTTCTGAAACATATCCTGCATATCCTAAACTTCCGATACACCGCACGCGACCGTCCGCAAATTTCACACCGCGTGTATTGCCGAACCTTAAACTTCTGCACACGCTTCACCTTCGCAACCCACGCCTTCGTAGCCATCAAAATTCCTCTCTTATTCTTCTACTAGCCTACTTGACTACTTCATTTACGCCCGAAACGGCATTCCCAATTTCGAGAGCAGTTTAAACGCCTGTTCGTTCGTCTTCCCCGTTGTGCACATCGTAAGGTTCATTCCCTGCTGGAACTGAACCTTATCCACAGGAACTTCCGGAAACACCGTCTGCTCCGTGATCCCCATATTATAATTTCCCCTGCCGTCGAACGACTTCGGATTTAACCCACGAAAATCGCGCACCCGGGGGATCGCCACACTAACCAGCCGATCAAAAAACTCATACATCCGTTTCCCGCGAAGCGTTACCTTCAGACCAATCGGCATTCCCCGACGAAGCTTGAAGTTCGACACGCTGGTCCGGGCATTGCAAATAATCGCTTTCTGACCCGTAATCAACGCCAACTCATTAGCTGAAAGCTCCATCGCCTGCTTGTTTACATTCGCCTTACTGCCCATCCCGATCGACACCACGATCTTCGTCAACCGCGGTACCGCCAGCGGATTACTAATCCCAAGCTCCGACTGCAATGCCGGCAAAACCTCATTCTTATATTTTTCTTCTATTCTCGCCATCTTGCTACTCTCTTATCTTGCAATCCAAAATTTTTTTAACCGCTTTTCCTCATCTGATGCAGCGTCGTCCCACACTTGCGGCAAAGCCGACTCTTCGCGCCATTTTCCGTTTCTTTATAACTAACCCGCACTCCCTTATCGCATTTCGGGCACACCGGCATCACGTTCGAAAGCTCAATCGGCATCTCCCGCTGGATCCGCCCGCCCTGCGGATACTTCTGCGACCGTCGGACGTGTTTATACCGGCGGTTCACACCTTCAACCACCACTTTGCCGTCTTTCGGAATCACCCGAAGCACTTTCCCCCGAACCTTATTAGGCCGCTCCGCCGCCGCCTGGTTCCCGACCTTAACTTCCACTATATCGCCTTTAATCACTCGCACCGCTGTGCTCCTTCTTGCTTGCTCTTCAATCCAAAATTCTTCAAACCACTTCACTCGCCAACGAAACGATCTTCATGAAATTCTTCTCACGCAACTCCCTGGCCACCGCCCCGAAAATCCGAGTCCCCTTCGGATTGCGCTCATCGTCGATTATGACCGCGGCATTGGTGTCAAACTTCACGTAGCTTCCATCAGACCGACGCGTCGACTGTTTGCACCGAACCACAACCGCCTTGACCACCGCTCCCTGCGCCACTTCACCGGACGGCAGTGCCTTCTTCACCGCACAAACGATCACGTCCCCCAATCCCGCCGTCTGAAGCGTCTTCTTGCCAAACCCCGCCGTCGAACCCTTCGACACATGGATACACATCACCTGCTTGGCACCCGTGTTATCCGCCACATCCAAATATGTATGTAACATTATCATAGTATTTTCTTCTCTTCTACTAGTCTACTTGTCTACTCGACTACTAGTCTACTTCCTCACTCAAACCTTCGCCTTTTCCAAAACCCGCACGAGTCGCCATTTCTTCGTCTTTGAGATCGGACGACATTCCGTGATTTCAACCTTATCGCCCACCTTCGCTTCCTTCGCCTCGTCATGAACCTGAAGGCGGGTTCGTTCGCGAAGATATTTGTTATACCGTGGGTGTTTCACCAGGTATTTCACTTCCACGCGCACGGTTTTATCTTGCTTCGCCGAAATAACGACCGCCTCCGCAATACGCCGTCGTCCGCGCTCGCTTGTCGCTTCCTTCTTAACGTCAGTCACCGTCTCAGTCATAATCTACCTCATCTATCTTCGTTTAGTAGTGGCCGGCACGACCACTGCTTCTCTTCAACTCGCTACTTCTTCAAAGTCGCATGTTTCTTTTCCAAATGATGTATCTGGGAATCTAAATCACGTATATTCCGTTCCCTAAGCACCATCAGTATCCGTGCGATATCGCTTTTCGTTTTCCGCAAAAGGGTCGGATCTTCAAGTTTCTCAGTCACAGCCTGGGCTCGAAGATCAAACATTTTCCGCCGATATTCTTCCAGCAAATTTTCCAACTCTTCGGTACTATGTTCTCGAACCTCAGTAACCTTCACCGCAATCTCCTCTTTATCTTCTACTCGACTACTAGTCTACTCGACTACTAGTCTACATCTTCACTACACTCCATGATGCCGAACAACAAACCGCACCCGAACCGGCATCTTATACGCCACACGCGAAAACGCCATCCTCGCCGTTTCCTCCGGGACCCCGCCAATTTCATACATCATCGTCCCAGGCTTAACGATGGCGATCCAATCCACCACTTCGCCCTTGCCTTTTCCCATACGTGTTTCAAGCGGTTTTCCCGTAATCGACTTATGCGGAAAAATCCGAATATAAACCTTTCCCTCACGATGCAGGTAATGCGTCGCAGCCATACGACCAGCCTCGATCACCTTACCGGATATTCTTCCCGCTTCCAACGTTTGCAACCCGTATTCACCATAAGACACTTCATTACCACGCGTCGCGCGACCGTGTATTCGGCCTTTGTGACTCTTGCGATATTTAACTCTTTTTGGCATCATCGCCATAATCGTAACTCCCTAATTTCGTCTACTCGACTACTTGTCTACTATCTTTTCCCTCGCCGGGCAAATTTAGGCGCGCGAGTATCCACAATCGGCTCTTCCCCAAACATCCCGCGATATATCCAAACCCGAACCCCGATCGCGCCATAGGTCGTGCGGGATACCGCCGTTCCATAATCCACATTAGCCTGAAGCGTCTGCAAAGGTAACGATCCCATAATCTGTGACTCATGACGGGCCATTTCAGACCCACCCAGCCGACCACCCAACAAAATCTTGATCCCTTTCGCGCCCGCCGACAATGCCGTTTCCGCACGCTGCTTCATCACCCGGCGAAACGCTCCGCGACGCTTCAACTGTTCCGCAATCGCCTCCGCCACCATCGTGGCGTCAATATCAGGATTACTTATTTCCACAATCTCCACGTTTACTTTACGACCGGTGAGATTTTCCAGTTCCCCTTTAAACTTATCCACTTCCGCACCGCGAGGACCAATCACCAATCCAGGACGGGCCGTATGTAATATAATCTTAACTTCTTCCCGCGTCCGTTCGATCTCGATCCGAGCCACTCCCGCATAAGGCGGCTGGCGGTTTAAACGTTCGTCCACATACGTGCGGATCTTGCAGTCTTCCACCAGGCACTCCCCGTACGACTTCTTGCTCGGTGCATACCAGCGCGACGACCAATCCAGCGTGATACCGGTTCGAAATCCTATTGGCGATACTTTTTGACCCACAACTATTCCTCGCTTCTTACTTTCTACTCGTCTACTTTTTTACTTTTCTTCCACCGTAATATGAATATGACTCATCTGTTTAACGATCATATAGGCCCGACCACGATCTTTCGGACTCACCCGCTTCATTCGAGACCCTTCATCGACCCGGGCTTCAGAAATATACAACCGATCCAAATTGGCCTCTTTTTCATCCGCGTTCGCCATCGCCGACTTGAGCACCTTGAGCACAAACACGCTCGCGCGCTTCCGGGTAAACCGCAAAATATCCAGCGCCTGATCCGCTTTCATCCCGCGGACCAAATCCACCACCAGCCGCGCCTTACGCGGCGCGATCCGTGCATGTCGATGTATAGCACTCCAACCCATAATTGTCTTCCTTCTTATTCTTCGTTTAGCAGTCGCCGGCACGACGACTTCTTTTCTTTCTACTCGACTACTTGTCTACTTCTTCCTAAGTCGTTCCTTCTTCAGCCTTCCGTATCCCACTATGTCCACGGAATATACGTGTCGGAGAAAACTCTCCAAGCTTATGACCGACCATATCTTCCGTCACAAATACCTTATGAAACATCTTACCATTATGAACTTCAAACGTATGGCCGATGAAATCAGGTATGATCGTACATCGCCTTGCCCAGGTCTTGATCGGACGCTTATCACGCGCCTCACTCATTTTCTCGACCTTCAAGAGCAACTTCGCGTCAACAAACGGCCCTTTTTTTAACGACCTCGGCATATTCTACTCCGTTTTCTATTACTCTTCTCTTTATCTTCTACTCGACTACTTCTTAGGAATCGTCTGCTGACCATATCGCAGCGACCGACGACGCCGAACAATCAACACGTTCGACAAATTCTTCCGACGACGAGTCTTTCCACCCTTGGCCAACACTCCAGTCGGAGAACACGGGTGCTTACCCGACTTACTGCGCCCTTCACCACCGCCCATCGGATGATCCACGGGATTCTGAGCCATTCCGCGAACGTGCGGGCGTATTCCCACATGACGTTTCCGACCCGCCTTACCCAGACTCACGTTCTGATGATCCAAATTACCTACCTGACCGATCGTCGCACGGCACTTCGCGTTAAACATCCGAATTTCACCGGACGGCAACTGAACGTGGGCATAATCGCCTTCCCGACCAACCAATCGAGCAACCATCCCCGCCGCCCGAACGAGTTTTCCACCGCATCCAGGCCGAACTTCCACATTATGAATCTCATATCCCACCGGCACTGTCGACAGAGGCATGCAATTTCCGACTTTCGGCTCGACCGACGCGCCGCTTTCCACCATCGCGCCAACCTTCAGCCCCAGCGGCGCCAAAATATACCGCTTCTCGCCATCCACATAATGGATCAGCGATATAAAGCAACTCCGGTTCGGATCATATTCCACCCCAGCCACTTTTCCGGGAATCCCATCTTTCGTCCGACGGAAATCCACCACCCGGTACTTCTGCTTATTCCCACCGCCACGATACCGGCTTGTCGTCACACCATGATGATTACGTCCACCGGTCTTCTTCAGCGGCTCCAACAACGACTTCTCAGGCGAATATTTCGTCACTTCCGAATAATCGTTCACCGATCCATGTCGTCTGCCCGCCGATGTCGGTCTAAATGTCTTAATTCCCATAATCTTTTTCTCTTACTACTGTCTACTTCTTAAAACAAATCAATATGAAAATCAGGATGCAACTGAACATACGCCTTTTTCCATCCCGGCGTCTGACCAAATTTCATCTTGTTCCGCCGTTTCTTTCCCTTCCGGTTGGCAAGCCGTACTTCCATCACCCGGACATTATATATCTTCTCAATCGCCTCTCTGACCTCCGCCTTCCCGGCGTCACGGTGGACCTCAAAACTATAAGTCCCACCACGACCGGCTTCCGCCTTGGTCTCTTCAAACCGACGACCCGCCAAATGCGTCCCTTTTTCCGTCACCAAAGGCCTGACTAACACCTGATATATATCCATAACACCGATCCTCGTTATCTTCGCTTCAATCCAAAATCGCATTACTCTGAACTAACTTCTCGAACCCGTCACGAGTCACTAAAATCTTCGAATATTTCAGCACATCATAAGCGTTGAATTCATTCACCGGCATAACCGCGACGTCCGACAAATTCCGGACAGAAAGATAAACATTCTTATCATATTCTTTGATACCGATCAGGCAGGTCCTATCAATCTTGAGTGCTTTAAGAATTCCGGAAATGTATTTCGTCTTGGGCTCCCCAGCCCCCATCTTGTCGATTATCATAACTTGGCCGTCTTGCAGCTTCGCCAAAATCGCCGAGTCTCTCGCCAATTTCTTCGCCTTCGCAGGCAGCCTCAGCGTCCAATCCTTGGGAACTTTCGCAAACGCCACTCCACCACCTCGGCGAATATTCGTCCGTATCGTTCCCATCCTCGCGCGACCAGTATGCTTCTGTGCATATAATTTTCGCGTCGATCCCGCAACCATTCCACGACTCTTCGTCGCCACTGTGCCCTGACGCTTATTCGATTCATACATCACAACCGCCTGCTTCAGCAGTTTCCGGCGAACAACAGTCCCGAACGTCGACTCCTCGACCTTCATCGTTGAAACCTGTTGCCCTTGTTCGTTATATACGGGCACCTCTATCATGACAACATTTCTCCCGCGATAGCTTTCTTACGATTTGCCTGCTGGTCTCTTGCACCCAAACGGTTCAAATCAAAGTCTATCTAAATTACCTAAAACGAATAAACCGATATAATCAAAATTGAATATTTACGTGTTTTGCTTAGCCGTGGCCTTTAGGCCACATGTCTTATTCTGCTTTTTTAGGAATTCTCTTCGCCTTGCTCGCCCGAACCATTACATATCCACCGTCCGGGCCAGGCACTGCCCCCTTAACCAGTAAAAGATTTTGCTCTTTCACCACCCCAAACAATTCCTGGTTGCGAATGGTCACTCGCTCATGGCCCATATGCCCCGCCATCTTCTTACCCTTCTTGATATCTCCACCATGTCCGCGGTCAGTTCCATGCGATCCGATACTTCCAGGAGACCGGTGTTTTCGTTCGGTACCGTGACTATCGGGCTGTCCGCCGAATCCATGACGTTTCATAACGCCCTGAAATCCACGCCCCTTGCTGGTCCCCGTCACGTCAACAAACTTAACCTCATTGGCCTCAAACACTTCCACGCTGACCACATCGCCGCATTTATGATCTGCCGCGCCAGTCATCCGGAACTCCCGAATAAACCGCTTCGGCTTATTACCCGTCTTGGCACAATGTCCGATAATCCCAGCCGGCGCATTTTTAACCTTCACATCATCAAACCCCATCTGCACCGCCTCATATCCATCACGATCTTTTTGGCGAACATCCAGCACAACGCAAGGCCCTGCCTGAATCACAGTAACAGGCACCACTTGATCTTTTTGATCATAAACCTGCGTCATTCCAACTTTTTTTCCTAATATCGCAGAAACCGCCATATACTTATCTTTCTTTATCTTCTAATCCAAAATCTAAAATCCAAAATTGCTGACTTTCCCCATTACGCCTTGATCTTAATGAAAACCCCCGCCGGAACCGCCAACCGATTCAACGCTTCCACCGTCCGCGGCGTCGGATCCATAATATCAATCAGTCGCTTATGAGTCCGAATTTCAAACTGCTCCCGAGACTTCTTATCGACATGCGGCGAACGCAAAACCGTATACCGCTCGATGCGTGTCGGAAGCGGAACAGGACCACGAACCCGAGCATTGGTCCGCCGCGCGTGTTCCACAATCTCCTTCGCAGATGCGTCCAACGCGCGATGATCGTAACTTTCCATCCTGATTCGTATTCGTTCGCTTTCGCTCGCCATATTCCTCGATATTCCCAATGTCTTTTCGTTGTTTAGCAGCCGCCGGCACGGCGACTTCTTTTCCTTACCCAATACACCACCATCGCCGTTCTACTCCGGCGATATGGAAACAGATTTTCAAGTTTACTGAAATTAAAATAAATGTCAACACCTTTTCTAACAAGAATTTTTAATATTTTTTTCGAGGTTAATTATAGTGGGTATTTCCTAACTTTTTTTTTCTTCCACACCCAAAAACTCCCCACCAGAAGCATCCCCAACGCCACCCAATGAATCCCATACCACTTACCCGTATTCCAACCCATACTCAATACTCCCACCCCCCATCCCGCCATCACCAAAACACCCCACAAGCTCCTCCAATTCCACCGCCCCCTTTCTCGAAGTTCGTTCACCATCCCATTCCAAACCAGAACCAAAGCCGGAAATCCCAGAACCAGGTAATAATCACGCATCATCGGCAACGCGAAAAACATCATCACAACCCACGTAGCCCCAGCTATTTGCCAATCGTCCTCTATCCTCCCACGCCAGGTAAACCAACATAAAACCAAAAATCCCACTCCCAGCGTTCCCGCCCAGATACCCCACACCACCTGCGAAGAAAAATGCCCCACCCCGAACCGCCTTAACCGCCAAAGGTCAAATGTCCTTACCGACCAAACCGCATCACCATCCGGCATCGGGTCAAGCGTCAGCCACTCATCGCTTTTCAAGTCCCCCCGATAACGATCCACCACCCCCCTCGGCGGGTTCCCACATAAAATAATCTGCCGTTTCGCCATCGGCATCCCTTCCAGCCACCGCACCAGCACCGACGAATAAGAAAAATTAGTACCATGTTTATAAGTCCCAAGCAAAAGCGGATCCGCAATCTGCCGACTATTGGAATGCCAGTCCGAACGCGTCAGCCACCTGCGATGTTCCTCCACCATTCCCCACCCACCAAAAAATAGCAAACTCGGCACCAAATCAAAAACCACCACGCTAAAAACGACGCCCGCCAACGCCCGCCACTGCCGTCGAATCAAAAATAATCCCACCAAGACAAACGGCATAACCTTGATCAAACCCCCCAACCCCACCAGTGCCCCTCCCCAAAAACCCTTCCGATGCCCCACCAGCGTCAACCCCGCCACACTAAAAAACAGAGACCACAACGTAAACTGATTCGCCACAATCACTATCTGAACCGTCCCCACCCCCAGCAGCACAGGCCAAATGTAAGTTTTCCGCTCTTCTGCATTACACCACCACCGGTAAATAATCCAAAAACTCCCCCCAGCCAACCCAGCGTTCACTAAAACATACGAAACCACCCCCACCTGTTTCGGAAGCCAAACCATAAACGGCCACAACAAAAAAACCGCCGTCGGCAAATACCCAAACATCGTAGTCCCCCACCGACTGCTCCCATTCTCCCAGACCCGCTGCGACTCCCTATGCAAAGTCCCCCAATCCGGCATCCCCGCCATCCCCCGAACATACCCCCCCACCAATCCACTGATGAAAACGACCCCGATCACCCCCCAAACCACGCGTTGCACTACCGTTTCCAATCTCTTCTTTTTCTCTTCTGCCATCACAAACCTTTCTTCTCTTTTTTCTTCTACTCTTCTACTTTCTTTCTTCTCTACTCGCCTACTAGTCTACTTCTTCCCTAACCCCGCCAATTATAACCCCTTAAAAAAATCTAACACCCAAAATTTGCATTTTCGATTTCACGTGCTATCTTTAAGGTAGGGGCGGGGCTTGCTCCGCCCTCCCAGCTTTAGTCATTAGACATTGATTAGACATTAGGAATTAGGATTTAGTCATTTCTTATGAACATAACCTCCTACTTCACAACCGACCCATCCACATCCCCCACCGCCCAGGCGATCAACGCCGCCTTCGGCCTGGGTTCTCACTCCACACACAAATTCCTACTCTGCGAAAACTTAAACGTAACCCTCCGCCCAAAAACCATCCTCTTCATCACAGGCCAATCGGGTTCCGGCAAATCATGTCTTTTGCGCATCTTAAAAAGGCACCACACCCCAAACATAGACTTAAACAAAGTAAAAATGAATCCCAAATTGATATTACCCGACCATTTCCGTTTACCTCTTCGCGAAGCTTTGTATTACCTATCCCTAGCCGGCCTAGCCGACGCCCACATCTTCCTCCGCACCCCACACGAACTCTCCGACGGCCAGCTCTTCCGCTTCAAACTAGCGTTAACTCTCTCAAAAAAACCAAAGTATATCATCGCCGACCAATTCTTAGACTCCCTGGACCGCCTAACCGCAAAAATCCTAGCCGCCACTATCCGAAAATTCGCCGATAAATTTTCCACCACCTTCATCCTGGCCTCCCCAAACAACGATTTCCTCGACCAACTAAAACCCGACATCTACATAGAAAAACTCTTCTCCCAATCCCCGCTAATAAAGGAAATGAAAAATGACTAAACCCTAATTCCTAATGTCTAATGCCATGTTCTTTTTAGTCATTAGAAATTAGTCATTGATTAGACATTAGGATTTAGTCATTAGTCATTCATTCTTCTATGACTCAAACCATCCCATCTCCGCTCCCCTTCCCCATCACGTTAGACGAGTGTCCATTCTCCGCCTACAAAAACCTCGCCCACTTCCACTACCGCGCAGGCCCCCCAGGCCCAGTCGATGAATGTTTCGCCCTATCGATCCCATCTATTTCCCGAATCTCAAACGACCCTCACATAATCGGCATCATAGTCTATTCCCTGCCGCCCCTGAACAACCACCTCCGAAACCTAGCCACCAATTCCCGATACCTCGCCGCCCGCAATTTCCAATCCCGCGCACAACTCTTAAACAAGGAACTGCGAACCATCTCAAGAGTAATCATCCACCCCCAATTTCGTTCCCTTGGCCTAGCCGCCGCCCTGGTAAAAAACACCCTCCCCCTAATCAACACTCTCTTCGTCGAAGCCTCCGCCGTCATGGGCCTAATAAACCCCTTCTTCCAAAAAGCCGGAATGACCATGTACACCGCCCCGCCCGAACTAAAAAACGAAATCCTCCTAGCCGCCTTCCACCACGTAGGAATCCCCACCGAAAATCTCCAAAACACGCCAACCCTGATCCAACAAATAAAGAATTTGAAACCCACGCAAAAAAAATTCTTATTATCGCAAATAAAAAAATACTACCTAACCCCCCGCCAAGCCGTCTTCTCCTCCCGCACATCAGAATCCCTGGAATGGACTCTCCCTCGCCTAACATCCTGTCTGTTGACTCGCCCCGCCTATTTCCTCTGGCAAAACCCCACCCTTTAATTTTTAATTCTTCAATTTTCACTTTTAATTTTTATTTCTTCCCTTCAATATTTTTTTTCTCTTCAATCAGACATCATAAATGAAAGGAACTCCATGAAAACCCGCCTCGAAAATCTCCTCCCCCACCCCAATTCTTGTTCTTACTATTCCCAATCCCTAAAGGAAAAACTCCTCCGCCACATCCAATCCACCGGCCTGTACCCTCCGATCATCGTCCGCTCCTTAAAAAACTCAAAAAAATTCCCCTCCAACAACGGCCATCTCCAAATCATCGACGGCCACCTCCGCTTTGAAATCCTCAAAGACCTGAACCAAACCCACGCCGAGGTCATCAACTTCGGGCCGCTCTCCGACCGCCAAACCGAACTCCTCTTACTAACCCTCAACCAACTCCGAAGCGCCGCCGACCCCCAAAAACGAGCACAACTCTTAAAATCCCACCTAGCCGACCACAATCTAACCCTCGACCACCTCCAGCAATTCCTCCCCGATTCCAAAATCGTCCTCCAACGCCTCCTGAATCTAACCAACGCCCACCCCAAAATAACTGACCCCAAAAATCTCCCCACCCTCCCCAAACCCTTCGCCGTCTATCTCTCACCAAACCAGCACACTCTCGTAAAATTTGCCCTGGAAAAAATAAAAAAATCCCATTCCGCCCAATCTCTCGCCCACGCACTGGAACTTCTCGCCCAAAATTTCCTGAAACAAAAATAACCAAAAGTCACAAATAAAAATAATACCAAGGGCGGTCATTGAGACCGCCCTTTTTCTTTGTCTTCGTTTAGCAGTGGCCGGCACGGCCACTTTCCATTTTCTTTTAGGCTCTTCTACCCAGTCTACTTGACGCCTCATCTACTTTTTCCCCTAATCTTCTATATCTATTTTTCCTTCTTCTCTTTCTCTTCTACTCGTCTACTAGCCTACTCGACTACGAGTCTATTTTCTTCTCTACTGTTTACTCACACCCCCTCATCTCTCCCCCAAAATTATAAAAAATGAAAAAATTTATCCCCTCTAACTCCTATCCCGGCAAGCACTAACGGACTTTCTGTAAAAATCGAAATTTGCATTTTCAAAATCCTGTGTCATCTTTAAGGGTGTAGCGGACAGTAAGCCGCCTTGAAAAATAAATACCCGAAAGAAACAAAAGTCTATGACCTTTTGTCTTTCGACATTCGACATTCTTTCCTCTGGCACTTGGGTGTTGGACATTGAGTGTTGAATATTGGATATTTCTTTCTCTTCATTTAAGGATTTCCCATGCCCTCAACCGAATCTTGTCTTGAATACATTTTGCCATCCTTCGACTCGCAGCGTGGCCAGTCTGGTTCGCTCCCACCGGCCTCACCAGCCACCGCGGACCAGCTCGACTGCACGACGTCCTCCCCAGGCAGCTGCCATGATGATCGGGCCCTGCAGACGGCCATCCGGCAGGTCCGCGATCATCAGCAGATCGACCTGGCCATGCTGCGACTCACCTTTCGTAAACTCCTCACCGACGAGGACAAATCCGATACCGACGCCCCAGCCCTCCCCCTCAAAGCGGTCTCCTGCTCCGAGTTCAACTCCCTGGTCTCTGCCGTCGTTCGACTCCACGACGACGAACGAGAAATCTTCGGCATCAAACCACTCGAACCAAAAACCGATACGGACCGACAGGACTATGATAACCTCCAGAAACTCACACTCAAACAACTCATCGACCTTTGCTATCAAGAGGAAATTATCCCTCCAGATACATGCAAAATTGAAATTGAAACGCCGGATATTCCAGGAGCTGGCCCGGCGTGACCCCTGGGTCTTCACAACACGATTTTGCTACACCCTCGACAGCCACGACCGAAAAAATCCAATCAAGCTCTTTCCCAACCGAATATATTTACGTGAACTAACCGAACTCTGGCTCACCAATCCCTTACTCGTAATCGCCAAGTCCCGCCAAATGATGGCCACCTGGCTTTTCGTCTGCCTCTACCTCTGGGAAGCCATCATGTTCCCAGGCCGCCTAATCTTCCTGCAATCCAAACGAGAAGAAGACGCCATAGGAAACGCAAACGCCGCTACAGGCCTACTAGGCCGAACAAGGTTTATCCTCGAACACCTCCCCCCAGACCTACAACCCCAGTACAAGACCTCGGCCAACAAAATCGAATTCCCAACCAACAACTCAACAATCTGGGCCATCCCCCAAGGCCCCGACATCTTACGTCAGCACACCGCTTCCGGCATTCTATCCGACGAAATGGCATTTCAATATCTAGCCGAGGACGCCTACACCGCCGCCATCCCAACAATTGAAAATGGAGGCAAATTCACCGCCCTCTCCACCGCAAATCCCGGCTTCTTTCAAAAACTTTTCACCGACCAACTTTGATAAAAATTCCGTCATTCCCGCGCAGGCGGGAATCCAGTCTTCTTTTTTTTCTATTCGTGGTTAAAAAACTTTTATGTTAGAAACCAAAAATTTCAAAACCGAGTTGGCAAAGCATGACGTAATCTATTTGTACCATTTAACCGCGTTACGCAATGTGGGAAGTATCCTTGCCTTTGGAATCTTTTCCTATAACGCTGCCCAAGATGTTCCTCACTCGGATATTTCTTGGTCCGAGGTTCAAGCTCGTCGAACTAAAGGGTTTCTTGCCAGTTCATTGAACTTGCATTATTACGTTCCGCTCTTTTTTGCCACACACACCCCCATGCAATACGTGCTTACGCATCCAACAACACATTCCCAACCAGTATTAATGCAAGATCAGTTGGCAATTTTGATAGTAGATGCCCAACAGGTGTTCAGTTATCCCGGTATCTTATTCACCGACGGCAATGCCGCGTCATACGACACAAAGTTTCTAAATGAACCGGATGAATTAGAGGAAGTAAATTGGTCCATTATCAGAAACACGACGTTTTGTTACACGCGAGACCTTAAAAGGCGTAAATCTGCTGAAGTCCTTATTCCTCAACATTTACCTTCTGATGCCATTTCTGAAATTATCGTGTATAATGAACATGCCAGGAACAATTTGACGCGAGAGTTGGACCTCTTTATCAAAAAAATCAAACCGATTGTTCCGGTAGCTTATCGTCAAAACTGGATTGATCGTTGCGAGGCTGACTCACATTATTACTTTTAACAGGTTCCAAAAGAATGCTTAAAATCATACAAGGCGATATCTTCTCTTCAACCGCCCAAACCCTCGTCAACACCGTCAACTGCGTCGGCGTCATGGGCAAAGGATTAGCCCTAGAATTCAAAAACCGTTTTCCTCTCATGTTCGACGACTACCGCCGCCGATGCAAAGAAGGTCAGGTCCAAATAGGTCAGCCGTATCTCTACACAGCCAGCCAACCCTGGATTTTAAACTTTCCCACCAAACTTCACTGGCGAAACAACTCCAAAATCGAATACATAACCGCCGGCCTAAATTTCTTTATAGCGAACTATAGCACATGGAACATTACCTCCATAGCCTTCCCCCTCCTCGGCGCAAACCTCGGCGGCTTGGACAAATCCCTGGTCCTGGACGTAATGACACAACACCTGGAAAAACTCGACATACCAGTTGAAATTCGCTTTCTTAAAAAATAAAAATCTCTTCTCTGTGATCTTTGTGATCTCTGCGGTTAAAACTCTTATGTTAGAAACCAAAAATTGCAAATCAGGCTTCCTCGCGGTCCGCCTTCATTACTCAATCGACCCCGCCCTCTGGTCGCCCAATCGTATCGCCGCCATCCGTTCCGCCATTCCCGGCTGGCGATGGCTCAAGGAATACGAAATCGATTTTAGCGCCCGCGGCGGCCAGAAGGTTTATGACTGTTTCGACCCTCTCGTCCACGTCCAAACCCCGCCCATCGCTCTTACCGCGTGCGTCAAATACAAAGTCATCGATCATGGCCGGCGCAATCCCACCGCCTGCCTCTGGTTCGCCGAACACAAAAGCTCCCAAACCGTCTATTTCTACCGCGAATACTACCGCCCCGACGCCACCATCGCCGAACATTGCCGAACCATTCGCGAACTGGAACAACAAAACGAAACACACCTAACGCTCATCGACCCCTCCACTCACCGCCGTCTCGACAACGCCACAACCACCATCGCCGACGAATATGCACGATGCGGAATCGCCACCACTCCCGCCGACAACAACCTGGCCACCGGCATCGAAACCGTCTGCCAAGCTCTCTTATCCGCAATCGCCAGATGGTCCATTGCCCATAGCACCCTCCATTACTATTTCGAAAAGCACGCCATCCCCACCCGCGAATTACCCACCTTAGCACAACAGCGCAGCGTCTATTTCCACCCCTCCATGACCAACACCATCCGCGAACTAGCCCAACTATCCTGGGACGCCTCAGCCGATGCCGACTCCGGCAAATCGCTCAGCGAGCGAATCGCCAACGTAGACGATCACGCTACCGACTGTGTCCGCTACGCCCTCATGCGTCCCTGGTCCCGCCCGCAAAACCTCCGAACCAACATCCGTAAGCTTTAGTTCTCAAGAAACCACAGAGTTCGCAGAGATCGCAGAGATAAGATTTTAAAAAAATAAATTCTTTCTCTGTGTTCTCCGTGCTCTCTGTGGTTAAAAACTCTTCTCTTTATTTTAAATTTAAAATCAGGAGACCTAATGACCATCCTTCAAAAATTAAAATCTCTTTTTTCCGACTCTTCCCCCCGCCAGCTGATGACCGAATTCGACTCCATCACTCGCCGGTCCGACTTTTTCCAATCCATCATCGCCAACATCCTCGAAAACCCTGATGAAATCCTCGCCAGATACGCACCCAACGAAGGCCTCGACTTATACCGAAAAATGGAATCCTCCGACCCGACCATCGCCTCGGCTCTAACCACCCGCCGCTGCGCCGTCCTCAATCGCCCCTGGACCATCCACACCGGCGATGCCGACCCCAAAATCACTTCGTACGTTCTCGATCTCTTCGCCAATCTGACCGATTTCCAGCAAACCCTCGAACAAGCCCTTGACGCACTCACCACCGGCTTTACCCCTCTGGAAATCTTCTGGACCGTTCGTAACGAAAAATGGTACGTGGAAAAAATCGTAGGCCGCGATCCCGCCACATACCGTTTCGACGCCCAGAACACCCTACGCCTCCTGACCACCGGCAATCCCGTCGATGGCGAACCCGTCCCCCCGTTAAAATTCATCGTCCACCGCCACCGCGGCTCCAGTTCCAATCCCTACGGCCAATCCATTTTAAAATCCTTATACTGGCCCGTAACCTTCAGCCGTGCCGGTTGGAAATGGTGGGCCACCGCCATTGAAAAATACGGCATGCCAATCATCACCGCCACCTTCCCCGACCAGGCCACCCGCGACGACCAGGCTCGCTTCGAGCAATTCGTAAAATCCATCCAGGCCTATTCCTGGTCCGTAGTCCCCCAGGGCTTCCTGATCGACTTACACGAAGCCAAACGAGCCGCAGGCGAAGATTACCTCCCATTCCTCCAATACGCCGACACCAAAAAATTCCAGGTAATCCTCGGCCAGAATCTAACCGCCGAAACCTCCACCCACGGCTCACGCGCCCAAGCCGACGTCCACAACCTCGTCCGCCACGACATCACTCTCGCCGACGCCACCAGCTTGTCCGCTACCATCACCGACCAACTAATCAAACCCGCCGTCAAATTGAATTTCAATTACACCGGCCCATTACCAAAATTCAAAATCTCGTCCACACCCGCCTACGACTTGGAATCCCTAGCCCGAACCTACGACATCCTGGCCAAGCACGTCCCCATCTCCGAACGCTTTTTGCGAGAAACTTTCCAAATCACAGAGTAAAGCATCTTCGCTTACAATCCAAAATCTAAAATCCAAAATGAAAAGGATTCTTATGTCAAACACCCTTAACAACCTGACAGACGTTGTAGAACTAACCGCCGTTCCCATCTTCACCGCGGGCGAATACCCCCAGGGCAATTTCGATACGAATTTCCTGCAGGCGCTGGCCGACGTTTACGATCCTTCTTTTCATGAAGCACCAAATTATCTCGCTCATGAGGACGAAACCGGCCGGCGACCCGCAGGCAATCTAGCCTTCGGATGGATCAAAAAACTCTACCTCAAAGGCCAAACCCTCTTCGCCGATCTGTCCAGCGTGCCCAAACTTTTCGCCGAACTCATCCTCTCAGGCCGAATCAAAAAAAGAAGCATCGAGCTTTACACCGATCTAGCCGGCAAAGGCCCGTACCTGCGAGCCATCGCCTGGCCCATGATCCCACAGGTAAAAGCCCTCGCCGACGTCCATCCCACCCAAATCTTTGACGATCAAAACGAAAATATTCTTTCCATCCCATTTCAAGAAAAGGAGTCTTTCATGAGTCAAAACGAACAAACGTTTGTCACCAAAGACGAACTCGATCTGACGCTAAAACAGCTCAGGTCCGACCTGCTCGCCGAGCAGCAAAAAATCCAATCAATCTGCGATGTAAAAAACTTCTGTGAGCAGATGGTCCTGGCCGGAAAAATGTCACCCGCCGAACGGATCACCGAAGAACCCCTCCTGACGGCTCAGGTCGCCAGAGAATCGACAATGACCTTCGCTGAAAATCAATCCCCGCTTTCCGAGCAGAGGATGAACTTCTATCGCGAGCGTTCCCCGATCATAAACCCCAACCAACCCGCGACCACCGACCCCAAACGCGAAATCCGAAACCCGAAACTGGTTAACTGTTTTAACGAGCACCAGGACTTCTTCGCCCGCCTCGGCGTCAGCCTCGACGATCTTCTCCACGCCGACAAAATTCAACACAACAACATAAATCCACTGACCTCGTAACCAACTTTCCATTTCAAAGGAGTTTTTAAAAATGACTTTAAGCACAGATGTTAATCTCAACCGTTATGTCGATCAGCAGCTTCGCACCCTAGCCGTCAAGAACAGCACGGTAATTTACCGCGGCGGACTCGTCGGTCTGGACCGTTCCACCGGCTACGCTCAGCCGCTTTCCGCCACCACGCAATTCCAGGGCATCGCATACGAGCAATGCGACAATTCCACAGGCCAAAGCGGCGACCGCGAGGTCATCCTGTTTACGCAGGGCGATTTCGAGTTCAGCCTCTCCGGCGCCTCCCGCGTGCACATTGGCCGACCCGTTTTCGCCACCGACGATAACACCCTCACACTCTCCGGCGGCAGCGCATCCTACATTGGACAGATCATAGATTCCCCCGCCGCAGGCCGAGTCATCGTCCGCATCGATCCCCTGCGAAGACTCACCAAAACCGTCACGGCACCTCTGGCGTCCACAACCGGCTCTGCCGCCTCCAACGCGGTAGCCATCTTTAGCACTCCGGTCGTCATCGTCAAAGCACAGGTCTGGTTTGAAACCAAGCCCGACGCAGGGTATCTCGATATCGGAACCGACAATAGCGACCCGGACGAAATCGTCGATAATTTCAATCTGACCACCCTGACCAACGCGACGGCAAGCAATCTGACCCTGGCAGGCACCACCGTCCCCGCCAACACCCGAATCTGGGCAAAAGTCGGAGCCGCCACCACCACCGCCGGAGCAGGCGGAGGCTTGGCCATCGAATATTTCAACCTCCCATAATACCTCCTGTAGGGGCACGGCTTGCTGTGCCCTCTTAAAAACTTTTTATCGAAAGGAATTATTACTATGTCAACAGTCATCGATACCGGTTTAACGACCACCGCATTAAAAGGAAATTTCTTTTCCGCGTTAAAAGCCGCGAATCCCGTCTGGCGGGAAGTGGCCAGCGTGGTCAATTCCACGGGTCCGACGGAAAATTACCGCTGGCTGGGAACCGTCCCCCAGATGCGCCAGTGGGGCACGGGCAGGTTAGCCACGGGTCTGCGAAGCGAATCTTACGGCGTTGAAAATCAAAAATACGAAGCGACCATCGAGGTCGATCGCGATGAGCTGTCCGACGATCAGCTCGGCCAGATCGTCGTCCGCATTCGGGAACTCGCCCGCCGGGCCGCCACCCACCCGGACAAACTCCTGGCCGACATGCTCGAACACGGTGCCGACTCCGGCTATACCAGTTACGACGCCGCGACCTTTTTTTCCGCCAGCCACTCCAGCGGCGACAGCGGAACGCAATCCAACCTGGTCACCCTGGACATCACCACTCCGTCCACCCCGTCCGCCGATGAATTCGCCGCCACCTACCAGGCAGCGGTCGAAAAACTCCTGACGATCAAGGACGACCAGGGCGAACCGATGAACAGCGACCTGGGCAAGCTCATCGTCCTCGTGCCCGCCAACCTCTGGTATCGGGCGAAAGAAGCTCTGACGGCCCAGGTGCTGTCCAGCACCACGAACGTTCTGGCAGGCGAAGCCAGCGTCGTCGTATTCCCCCGGCTGACCAGCACTGACCGATGGTACCTCATCCGAACCGACGTCGAGGTCAGGCCCTTCATCTTCCAGGACCGCGAACCGCTGGAATTTACCACGCTGGCCGAAGGGTCCGAGGAATCCTTCAAGCGGGAAAAATATCTCTACGGCGTCCGCGCCCGCTACGCCCTGGCCTACGGGTACTGGCAGTATTGCATCCGCGCTCAATTCGTCTAATCTCATCTTCGGTAGGGCACGGGCATTGTGCCACGATCGGCTTGTCCGACCGTGCTCTTAAGACACGGCTGGACAAGCCAGCCGTGGCACAATGCACCCCGTGCCCCTACAAGGAGTTTTTCACATGCCAACTTACGCAACAAGCACTGACCTGAACAATTTCTTTTCGTCCGCTAACATCACCGACTGGGCTGACAAGGACCGCGACGGTTCTTTAAGCAGCCAGGAGCAATTGGCGATCGACGCCGGGATCGAAGCCTCCGAGGCCATCGTCGATAATTATCTGCAAAAGGCGGGTTTCGCCGCGCCGTTCGATGCCACGGATTACGCGAATTTACCCTCGCGTTTAAAATCTCTGCTGCGGCAATGGACGGTGGTGATCGCCGGATTTCATCTCTACGCCTGGCGGGGACTGGGGGACAAAGCCAACCCGCTGGAAAACCTTTACCGCCAGACTATCGAACAGTTAAAAGCCGTGGCCGACGGATTACCCCTGGCCGGCCTGATCAAAGAAGCAAAAGTAAGTTTCGGCTTTGAAGTAACGAGTCTCTAGTTAAGGAAATTTATGAACCCCTGGACGCAAGTTTTAAATCAAATCTGGTACTATCTGGAACAAGGTCCAAAGTCGGCGGCGATAACCGCCGCGTTCCCCGCCGCCAATCGCTATCACTACGGCTCGAATGAACCAGAGGCGCTACCGCCCACCAATAACGCCCAGCCGGTCATGATCGTCGATCAGACGGGCGGACAAATCGAGCTGGATTATTCGCCCATGTATTTACGGGCAACGGAAGAATTTCAGATTACCGTCTGGTCCGATACGCTGGCGCTAGCAGGGATCAACGACCTTCGTCTGAAGGTGCTGTCAGCCATCGAAGCAGGCCTGCCGGACCTGGGTCTGGATACCGTTCTGGACGTTAAAATGCGAAGCGGCAGAGTCACGTTGTCGCCGGATAAAATCGAGCGGGACGCCGACGGCAGATTGATGCCGTGGCGCAAAGACCTGCAACGCACACGCAAACGAGCCATCCTACTGGAACTGTCCGTTACATTTCTGATTGATCGGGGAGATTTAGGATAAATCGGTTTCGAGTTTAGGGTTTCGGGTTTCGAGTTTTAACCCGAAACCCAAAACCAGAAACTCAAAACTGCGGAGGAACGACGCATGACGTGGTATCGATTGATGTTCGGCGGTACGCAACTGGGTGATGAAATCATCCAGGGCATGGGGTCCTGGCGAAAAGGGACGGGTTCAACCACCGGATCGGCGGGACTCGAGCCGATCGCCAAACTGGACGACCGGCCGCTGGCGATGATCCTTTATCCCCGATTCCGCCTGCGGAAACAAACCCAGGACCAGTGGGAATTTGAGAAATGGGTCTTCGATCTTCTGACCTGGGCCGACGGCGAGCGCCGAGATTTGATGATCGTTAAACCCGATTGGTGCTCGGTCGTCGATTATGGAAATTGCAAATTGATTTCGCTCGAACGGCCCGACCCTCCGGGTCCGCAGGCCAGCCGATGGTCGGACCAGGTGATCCTCACCTTCCAGTCGGACACTCAGCCGTATTTTTATAGTTCATAAGGATTTTCATGCCGAATTATCAACTTCAAATCGCAAGTTCGACGGTGACGCTAAAAGACGGCCCGAATGATCGGGTTTCGCTTCTCCGTCTGGGCCGGTCATACAACGGCAGCACGAATCTTGAATTGATTTTGCACGACACGAATCTGATCGGCAGAGCGGGTCTGCGGTCCGGGATCAAATTCTGGTCCGATGGACAATTGATTTTCAGCGGAAAAATAATGACCCAGGAAACCTTCGCAGGCAGCAGTGGAAGCGGCAAACGAATTACCGCCGCCGGACCGCTGGACTGGTGTGAATTTATCCGTATCACCGACATGGCCGGGGTGCCCAGGCTTCAGTTTACCCAGACGACCGTGGGAAATATCCTGCAGGAGATTTTTTCACGCCACGGCCAGACGATGCGAGACCTGGAAATCGCCGACGGAAATTTTTACACCGCCGACCTTGGGGAGCTAGTCGATCATCTATGGATTGAAAACCATGACCTAAAGACAATTCTTTTGCAACTGCTGTCCCTGGGAAATTACAGCCTCGGCATCGATCCGGAAACTCTCGCATGGCAAATCCTTCCGCCGGAACAATTGAACGTGTATGAAATGAATCTTCGCCGGGGCAGTCCTTACGGCCTGGTGGGATATCGTATCCACAGTTCACTCGCCGACTGCTGTTCGGCGGTGCGGTTGGTGTCGGACCGCCAAACGGCCATTGCTTTCGCCGAGGCCGTTCCTGCCTGGGACAGCGAGTTGGAATCTCAGTGGCAGCTTCGGCATGCCCGATATGCTTCACCGGATTCGGACCAGCCGGACAATTTGGTGTGGGTGTTTCGCCGGTTCAGCTACGGCGGGATTGAAAATCTTCTGGAAAACCAACCCGTGGAATTGGTGCAGAAAGTGCCGACGGAATCGGGAGGCTGGACCTACGAATTGATCGAAACCCTCGCCCCGGATCGTGTGAATAAATACATCACCGCCAAATTTCCCGTGCTGGCCAGCCCGGAAGGTCGAAGGATCAACATCCGTAATCCGCTGCCGGCGGGAAAATCGCAAATGAGCCAGGTCTTCATCCGCTATCGCTACCTTCTGCCGCAGGCAGCGATGAGTGTGCGGTATCCATCGAGCGGGTACGGCGGGCAAGTCCTGGAGACGGCGGGGCTGGCGTCGGAATTGGTGATGTATTTATCGGATTCAAGACAATTGAGCGAATCTCGCGCCCGGCGGATATGGCATCAGAAGGCCCAATTGAACCCGCAGATCGAACTGACGCTGACCGGTCCATTGGTCACGGAAATATTTTCCGGCCCCCGGCGGTTGAGGCTGCTCCTATCCGACAATATTGATTTACCGCGAGCGGAATCATTTTTGCCGGACCTGGCCGAATACGATTTTGCGGCAGGGACGATAAAAATCAACCTGCGAAGAAGCGGATTCTCATTCTAACATTCTCAAGAATGTTAGAATGAGAATCGTCGCGAAACAAGCCTGAAAATCGGCTGTGAAAGGGTAAAAACGCCATGGAAGATCATCGACAACTATCGCGGTTAACGACGGAGTTGCAGATTTTGCAAAGCCGTGTTTTGGAACTGGAGCAGTGGCTGGGAAATTTTAAAACCCCCGGGGCGGCGGTTTCCGTGGCGGCTCTGAATCCGGCGATTTGGACCTCGGAAAGATTCGCTGTTCGGATCACGGCGGACCACGCCGACGGAACATATCAGGCTCGACGGCTTATCGCCACTGGAAACAATTCCTTCAGCGACGATCCCGATGATACAGAGACTATTACCGCCGCCGACGTATCCGAACGAAACGGATATACGGGAAAATATGCCATCGGGGATATTGTCCAGGTTGACTTTGACGGATTGGATGACACAAACAATGGGATTTACCATATCTGGTAATACCAGTTTCGGGTTTCAAGTTTCGAGTTTCAGGTTAAAGAACTCGAGACCCGAAACCTGAAACTCGAAACTAAATTCGGAGGCGTTATGAACGCAGAATCGATTTTGACGTGCGTATGCTGCGGATTGCTGGTCGGACTGGCAGGATGGTTGTTTCGCCATTCGGTAGATCGCTCGACCCATTTGGATGGACGGCTGATGGTCAGCGAGGAAATTTTCCTGACAAAGCTATCGGCACTGGAAGACCGTCTGAAGGGGGAAATCACCGCCGTCAAAGTGAAACTGGAAGACCTGGAACAGTTCACGCACCACATCGATGGACGGCTGGAAAGAATGGCCAGAGAGTGAAACAATTTTGGATTGAAGAGTCAGGAGACCGGTTATGTCGGCACGCGTGAAAATTAGTTTTGTCAAACGGCACGGCTGGAAGAATCCGGTGTCCTTCGAGGTTTATCACAGCGAGGGGAGTTATGTGCGTTTTCCTTTGGAAGTGGTTACGGGAGCGCCGGTGCCGTTGTGGGGGCATGGATGGGAGCAGGCGGGATTTGGGCATGGGCGGTTTGGGACCGGAAGTTTCGGTTGGGGCCAGGGCGGACTGGTCAGCGGCGGATTCGGGTTCGGACGGTTCGGAGCGGGGGAATTCGGCTATTTTAACGATGTGGTGGAGTGGATCACTCCGCGGACTTACAAGGATGGGCTTCATTCGTTCGGCACGGCCATCCTTGGTGGAAACGGAGTGCCCAGCAGCCATATCCAGGATACACAAGTACTGATTACTTCCATTCCTGCTGACCCGAAGGGGCTTATTATGGACGAAATGACGGCGGGGATTATGACGCTAAAGTGGATTGGGAGTCAAGAGAATGACTAAATCCCAATGTCTAAAAAAGACATCTTCGTTAGTCATTAGGAATTAGGATTTAGACATTTTTTTTATCAAGGAGTTTATGATGTCGGAAATATTTCCCTCAGACGCTTATCTGGAAAACTTGAGCGGTGTGACCGAATTAAATACCGGTGTGTATTATCCGGCCAAGGGCGAAGGACTCGACTGGTACGTGAGTTTTGTCAAATGTATTTACCGGCTGGTGAAGAATGTTTCGGTCGTGATCGGTCTTCGCGTGTATAAGACGGCGAGTCTGTCGTGCGGGGTCAAGAGCGGAACATTTTTCGACGGCAACACGCTTCGCGAATATGCCGGGACGGAAGAACAGTCGCTGACGGATAATACCACCAATTATATCTATATGACCGCCGGTGGGATGTTGCAGGTGAATACCACTGGATTTCCCGATCCTGCGGTGACTCGCCATATTCGGCTGGGGACAGTTCAAACGGCGGACGGGGGATACGATGATGACGATATTGCCGATTATCGCATGGGTCAGATTTGGAATGTGGCCGGACCGGTGGGGGCCAGTCAGCTTTCGGACACTGTGGCGGACCTGGTTTCAAAAATTCAGATTACCGTCGGCGTGGAAAATGCCAATACTATCGCCGCCACCCTGCGTGTGCTGGACTGCCAGGATAATGGAAATGCCAATCGATTTTTGATCCATGCCTGGCTGGCGGATAGTCAATATGGCGCAGAGACGGCCACCGCCCCCGGTGGGACGGTGAATTTCACCACGGGAACCCAATTGGCGGAAATCACCTCGAAAAAGCGGTGGCAGACGGTGACGGACTCAGCCGGTCAGGCGGTATTGTCGATCGGGGAAAGCGGAGCAAGGACCTGGTATCTGAACGTGGAATTGGACGGAAGGATTTATGCCGGTCCTGCCATTTCGTTTACGTAAGGCCTTCACCCAGAAAAGAAAAGTGAAAAATGAAAATATCAAAATACAAAATGGAAGAGCAGAACGCTGAAAAATTGGTGGAATGGGAACGCAACCGGTTAAGGCTGCTGTTGGGTGGGGAAGATAAATACAACGTCGCCTACCTGGGCGGCGGAGATTTTCTGGTCCATGTTATGGGGATCGACCCCCAGATGGACAGGATCATTAAAGAAGTGATTAGTGAGTAGGCATTAGTAAGAAAAGGAAAAAGCATGGGAAGATTTTTTGAAAATAACGTATCGTCTTTGGGGTCGAGTCCTTACCTGTATGTGATCGCGGCGGCCGACAGCTCGGACTTGGCGAAAAGTTTTGCAGGCGAGGTATTGTCGGGGGTCGATGATCAGGTCCGTCTGCAGGCTATCATTGATGAAGTCGCGGCATCGGGCGGTGGAAGAATCTTTCTCCATGCCGGAACTTACGCCCTATCCGCGAGTATTGTGCTTAAAGACGGAGTGTCCATCTACGGTGTTCGTCCGAAATTGATTTTTACGACGACTTGCCCGGATCTGGGATGGACCCAATCGGGTGGAACGATCCTGCGGGGATCGGCAGGAACGGAAACGATTTTTGCCGCCAATACCGACTCCAAGCCGGAAACCGACGCCGCGCTCTCGAATGTGGAACTGGTAAACCTGGGATTCACTCATTGCGCAACGGCGATTAACGTTGGGTCGCAAGATCATTTGGGGTTCGGGTTCGGACGGCTGGAAGGGCTGAATATTGTCTCAACGACAGGGACCGCTTTGGAAATTGTCAATCCTCAACACCTTCGGATGGACAACATCAAATGCTGTAATACGGTGGGCGGACTGCACATTCTCGCGTTTCACCGTGACTGTGCCCCCGGAAACTCCGTCGTTACCGATTTTTATGTTTACATGCCGTCGAATGCCACGTTCGGTCTGAAATTGGAGGCGAAGGTGTCGGGGGGCACCACGGAGGGAACTATGCCCCTCAATTTCATTACGATGATCCGCCCCCAGGTCAATAATTTTTCCGATGCAACGGCGGCAAACATTCAGATGTATGGCGAATCGGCGGAGTATGCGATTACCGATTCGGACGCCCCCACCAGGACGTTTAAGTTTTCAGGGGATTATTCCGGTCGGTTCAATGCGGGGGACGTATTTACACATCGTAACAGCAGTTCTGTTGTGGTGGATACTTGTACTATCGCATCCATCAGTTACGTGGGAGGGAAAACTGTAATCGTGACCAATGAAGGGATCACGGCCCATTCGGCGGGGGATGCGTTGCGATTTGGGTCAAGCAGGAATTGCCCGGTGCAACTGTGTGGATTATACGATATCGACGTTGAGGGGACAACGTGCGATTATTCGATCAAGCTCAATCGGGCGGAGAGCAATAAGTTATTTGTCGCGTGCGCTCATAAAAACATTCAATTGGTTACTTCTCGCTTTAACTTTATCGAATCGTCGTTCCCGACTTTTGCCGTGGACATGGACGAGGGAAGTAATCCCTGTTACGCCGCGGGATTTTTAAAAGGGTTGACAGGTTCGGGCGGATCGATGCCGCTGGGAGCGTATGTGATCAGAGATGACTCGGAGGATACTCTCCAAATCATGCCTAGCGTTGATCATACTCGCCGAATTGACACGACCGCTCGTTTGGGCAAGCTGCATCAATTCCAGTTTATTCCCGTCGTGGCCACGTACACGGATAACCACAATGTGTCGTACTTGGATGGAGCGGTTCAGGAATATAATATTGCCGCCAACAAAACGGCCACACTGCTTACGGCGGTTGGATACGCCGGTTTGGAGTTTACCCTAACGAAGGTTTCAGCTACGGCAGCCGGAAGTAAAGACTTAACCATTGCCGTCCAATCCGGCCAATATTTGAACAAGGTTTTGAATGGAACTCTTGTGTTAAATGCCCAATACCAATCGGTGAAACTGGTCAGCGACGGCAACCAGGGATGGGTCGCGGTTTGGCAGAATTTCTAAAGCCCCGATTTCATCGGGTAAGTGTGAAAGGATAAGAAAATGAACATTTCAATTTTTATCAGAAAAGCGGGTGTTCCCACTACGGGATTGACGTTGGCATGGACAAGTCTTCGATGCGTGCCGATTTCCGGAACGGGTCAGGGGGTCGATAAACTTTCATCCGCACCGGCCATTTATGAAACCGGCGGCGGGTGGTATCGATTTTCCTTAACGTATGGGACCGTTCCCTTTGACGCTCCAATGCTCACCGGAGTAATCGATGCCGGGTCGTCCTTTTCAGACGCCGAGCGGTACATTCCCTTTGAAATCAGCCTGCGTGATCTGGCTCCGGCAAAACTGGTGAACAAGGCCACATACGACCTGGTCAGCGGGATCGAGAGCATTCGCAACGACGACGATACGGGCAATGAACTGCGAATGAGTTTATCGCAAGAAGGAAATGTTGAGACTCGGCAGATTTTGGATTGAAGAAAGGACAGACATGACTGGATATCGGCGAGGAATGTTGCAGGAAGGACGGTTCGGGTGGTGCGGTCGAAGCGGGATGGCGCTCTCGGACGGTTACTATTGGACCCGCCGGAATGGGGGTTACAATTTTTATCTGGGACGGCAGGCGTTGTCGGAAATTGATTTTGATCACCCGATGGCCGTCTGCGAGGCGACGGTAAAGGAACTGGAAATCGGCGGGGTTTTCGCGGCGGGGCAGGATTACTGGGTGGCGGTTCGCGCGGTGAGTCAATTCGGTTTGGAAAGTGCGGGATACTCGTGGGTGCGTGTTCGGACGGATGGCCTGCTGGCAGGCAAAATGGCGCCGGACCAGGTTCGTAACGTTCGGACCTGTTTGACGTATAACGGGATGGTGCGGCTTGAATGGGATTATGAGCCGCGGGCGGGAATCGTTCGGCCTGGCACGTTTAATATTTATGTGACGCTGGCCGGCGTGCCTTTCAATTATCTGTCGCCGGTCGCTACAGTCGCCTATCGTGAGGGACGGCGGACCTATCTGTGGAACAGCTCGGACCTGGGCAGTCCGTATCCGATGAAATTCGTAATTCGCGCGGTCACGGCGGACGGGATCGATGACGGATCGCAACGGTATATTACGGCACGCGGGGATATCCGATATCCGGGGGATGCGGAGGATTTAGGAGCGGAACAAGCATAAGAATTTCTGATTTATGATTTTTAATTTATGATTTTTTTAAAGGAGCCTTTTATGAATTGCAGAAACGGTTTGGTGTTGATGGTTGGAATTGGTATGGGAAATTTTGGGTGTGCCACGGTGGATAAGACGGCGGAACTTACGATTCGAGAGGTTGTCAGGCCGGTGATCGACAAGGTGGCGGCGGAAGCGGCAACGCGGAATTTTCAGTTGCAGGGGCAAGGGTCGGCCATCAATCCGGGGTTGGTTGTCGATGGATATTTGGTGTTTGGGACCGGAGCGGTTTATCAGTTTCGAATCAAGTCCGACGGCTTGAGCGCGAATATGGCAGGGGCGACACAAGGGGATCAGGGGCCGGATTTGTCGCACACTACGACCACGCAACCGGCAGAGAAATAAAATATCCAATGTCCAAGTGAAGAGAAGAGCTTTTAACCACAGAGAACACGGAGGACACAGAGGAAGAATCTTTCATTTTATTTTTTTAATCTTATCTCTGTGATCTCTGCGAACTCTGTGGTTAACAAAATCGGACGCTAGAGATTTTTACAGGAGGCAGTTGCAGGGGTTTTGTTGTAGGTTGCAGGCTTGCCAGATGTTTTTTTGTTCGAGGCATAGGGCGGTTTGGAGATGGGGTTGGAGGCGGTGGATGATTTTCAGGAGGTGGGAATAGATTTCGATTCGGAGATCGGCGGGGTAGCGGTATCGGCCATCAGGGGATTTTTCTTTCATGTTTTGGTTGATCGCGTTTTGGGGAGTCATTTTTCCATTCATCAACGAACGGGCGGTGGTGTAGGAACAGATGCCGCCCAGCGTCAGGCGGGTCAGGGGGATTCGCTTTAGTAATTGGGTAAGGAAATTTTCGTACGCTTGTTGCCAGTTTGGGACCGGGATGATCGGCATTATGACGGCTCGGATGGGGTAGCCGGCGGCATGACATTTTTCCATGGCATCGAGGCGAGATTCGATGGGTGGGGTGTTTTCCTCGAATTGGCTGACGATTTCGGGTGGGTTGAGGGACCAGGAGAGGATGGTTTTGCCGACATGGTTCAGGCCGAGGAGATTTTTTACGTCGGCGGATTTTGTTAGGAGAACAAGGCGTGCATGGGGGTGATTTGCGAAGAAGGGGATCATTATACGCGAGTAGCCGGTGAGCGGGTCGAGGGCGAGGGCGTCCTGGAGCTTGCCGAGATAGAAGGCTGTGGGTTCGTTTAGGCGGGTGGCGATTTGATTGATTTTTTGGAGTATGTCCTGGAGGTTCAGGAAGATTTTTACTGTGGGGGAAAATTTTACACCGACCGTGCCGGCCAGGTAGCAGTAATGGCAGCCGTAGGGACAAAAGCCGTAAGAGGAAAAGTGCCAGTAGTTGGGGCAGGTGTTGTCGGATTCTTCGCTGAAACGGACGGCGGATTTTAGCTCACCGAAAACGAGAGTTTTTTTGCCTGCATAATGGCAATCGATAAGTGTCTGGCCATCAATTTGAATTTTGGCGTGCGAAACGTTTATCTTTTCGAGGATTTTGGCTTTGGGGTAAAGGCGGCAGATGCTGTTGATGAGATTTTTTTTGTGCTGGCTGCCGCTGGCGAGGATGATTTGGTTTGGGGTGAAGTTATCCACTGGGCGGGGAATGTAGGCATCGAGATTGCTTGAAGGGTCGAACAGCGTTTTTTGAGTCAGCATGATTTTTCCTGTCAGAACTTCCCGTCATTATAACCTCGCCCTGGAGGAAATATCCAAAATTTAAGAGAAGAAAATGTCGAATGTCGAACGCTGAATGTCCAATGTCGAAGTTAAAGAAAAGGAGAGAACTATGCGATTGTTTTTTTGTCTGATTGTTATTTTGTCGGGATGCGTGGGGCCGATGCGGACGGTGGCACAGATGGGATTGACGAATCGGGAGCTGGCCAGCGCGGCGGAGACGGCGGTGAAGCAGGAAGCCGGACGGGATGTGTTTAATGTTTCGCCAAATTTGGCGATTTCCGGGGGCGGCGGGGTGATATTTTTAATTTTTTGCACCCTGTTGATGAAATGGTTTAAGAGCAAACGGACTTTGAAAACGGTGGTTTCGGCGATTGAGGGGTTGGAGGGGTCTGTTTCGGGTGATGTCAAACATCGGATTTCACGGAAGGCGCTGGAGGTGGGAGTGGCGGATTATTTGCATGGGGTGGTTAAAGTAAACAAAAAGACAGATAAAACTTGACGGAATTGAACCTTACGCCTTAGAATGCGTACTAAATTATAGCGGATAACGATCTGGGCATAAAAGGGAGCAAAGGATGAATGGGTTACCAAATTATACAAAACCGCCTGTCGTAGAGGTAGCAATCGGGCTACAGTTTGCCCCACTTGATAATTTTTCTGCTGCACATATCGGATTATATTGGGCTTTAATTCGTGATACATTTAATCGGGTGGAGGATCAATCGCCAATTGAACATATTGTCGAACCTCTTGTCGAACCTCAAGAAATCAAACCCCTTTTTAGAATGTTTACCAAACCAGAGCCACCTAGAGTTTGGTTTATTGATTCTGCCGGAAATAAAATAATTCAAGTTCAGCATGATCGTTTTCTTCACAATTGGAGAAAGATGACTGAACAGGATGAATATCCTCGGTTCCCGGCAGTCAAGAAAGAGTTTTTCGACCATTGGAACCAATTTTGTTCGTTTTTAGAAGAACAAAAGCTATCTCCACCACAAGTTGACCAATGTGAATTAACCTATGTCAATCTCATAAGAAAAGGGGCGGGTTGGGAATCGATGTCTGATTTGAATAATCTTTTTACTTTCGCCAAATGGCATACCCGATCTAACTTTCTTCCTGCGCCAGAGAATGTACGATGGTCGGCAAGGTTCCTGCTTCCCGAACAATCTGGACGCTTGCACATTGAAATGTTGCCTGTTCGTATACAGCCGAAAAATGAACTTGCACTACAGCTTTCATTAACTACACGAGGCAAGCCCTTAACAAATATGGATTCTGGGTCTATAATTCAATGGTTTGATTTAGCGCGTGAATGGATTGTGAAGGGATTTGCGGATATTGTCGATAAAAAAACAGATCGCTTGTGGGAGAAAAAAGAATGACGACAATTTCTTGGAATCAGCCGGAAAAGATTTTAACAAACTTCGTGTATAAGGTCGCGGATCGGATTAGTGGAACTATTTCATCTATTAATTCTGGAAGCCAAAGAAGAGAAAGAGATTTTGAAGTTCATTCGGCTGGTGCAATTACAAAAACTACAACGACCGAAGAGGTTGACCTTGACGATAATGATTGGATAACAAAAACTCTTCCCCGTCTTGAAAAAATAGCTCACCTCCCTGAAAACTGGGATGGGTTGGGGAGTCAAGGGACAGATTCTTCTATTGTGCAATCCATCATATTCATGTTAAGCCAATTACAAAATAGCTTCGATGTGGATATTATCGTCCCTTATGTATGTCCCATTGCAGGAGGCGGAATCCAATTAGAATGGACCCTGGGAAATAAACATGTAGAACTCGAATTTATTGATAAGGATACAATAGCTTTTCTTACAGAAGAAATGCTCGATAGTGAGGAAAAGATGCGTTCAGGTGAAATTTCCTTAAGAAACATGAATGAAATTCGGACCATCCTAAATTGGTTGATGACATCCTGAGGCAGCAGTATGGAATTGAATTCTGATCTGCATGATGATCCCAATATTCCCAATGATGAACCGCTTTATCGAGCAATCCATCCAAATAATTTACCAGGTGGTAATATTTCGAGTTCAACTTTCATTTCTCGTTCAGATCCACATACCTCAGTAGACCGTTCCAGTCTTTGCACACCGCAACAAACCCTTCAGCGATTTCCCCATTACGCAGGTGTTGCTGAACTTCTTACCCGAACCGTTCGGGAGTGGACACCGGGGGTAGCCTCGGCCCCTGAACCCGAAAATCCTGCTCACGCCTTAATTCTTCGTGACCTTTCCTTGAGTAACGCTAAATGGAAAGAAGTAGCTCGTAAATTAGCCAAAGCATGTAAATGGATTATTCTTCCATCAATTCCGTCGCCACCAACTTAGGAGTGACTTTCGCAAACTTAAAATGCTATGACATGTTTGAGTTAATTGAAACAATTCGAAAGACGAATGTTTTGCGGCATCCGGCGTTGCCTTGTTTGGGGCGGCATTATACGATTAATTTGCTTTCGGGGTGTCCTTATGAATGCCGGTATTGTTATACGCAGAGCTTTGCGTCGCATCCGGGGTGGGGGAAAATTGTTTTTTATTACAATACGTTTGATTCGCTAAAAAAAGAAATCGGGCGGATGCGGAGTCGGCCACGGCTGGTGTATTTTAGTACGGCGTGCGAGCCGTTCGTGGCGCATGACGCTATTTTGGAGCAGCTGTATCGGGTCATGGAGCTGCTTTTGGGACATTCAATTTCGATTTTGATTTCCTCGAAATCGCGGATACCGGCCCGATTTGTCGATCTGTTTGGGCGGTATCGGGAGCAGGTGTTTGTGCAGGTGGGATTGACGACGGTGGAAGATCGAATACGCGCGTTGATTGAGCCGAAGGCGCCTTCGGTGGGCGAGCGGCTGGAGAATTTGGCGGCGCTTCGGGAAAATGAAATCCCTTTTGAGGTTCGGGCGGATCCGATTATTCCGGAATTGACGGATACCGTTGAGAATGTTCGGGGATTATTCGCGGCTGTGGCGGAGCGCGGAGCTAAGGGTGTGGTGATGTCTTATGTGTTTGTTCGCAATGGGAATTCCTCGCCGCTTTCGTTGGTGAGGGATGGCCGATTTTCGTTTTTGGACATGGCGAGCCGGCTTTTTACTCAGACCATCAATAATTATTGCGGGGATGGGATTATTCGCGTGGCCGATGGGGAGTACCGGAAAAATAAATATCGAGAATTTCAGGGAATTGGTAAAGAGTATGGATTGTCGGTGGAGCTGTGCGGCTGTAAGAATTCCGATGTTACGGAGCAGTGCTGCCATCGTTCGATTTTGGCGGTTGTGAAGGAAAAAAACGAAAGTTCGGGGCAGTTGAGGTTTTGGGAAGAGAAGAAATAAGAAATATCCAATATCCGACACTCAACACTCAACATTCAATAACCAAGTAAGAAGCTTACGGGAGGTGGAAGAATTTTCTTACGCCTCGGATGAAGAGTTTTTGGGGTAAGAGGCATTTTAATATTTGGACCCAGGGGGCTCCGGGGCCTATGGAGTACCTTAATTTTGGGGCGTTGGATTCTATTACCTTTAAAATCAAATTCGCTACTTTGGCGGGGTCCTGGCCTGTGCGGACTCCTTTTTCGAAAATGTCGATTAGTATAGAGCGGAGAAAAGAGTAATCGGGGATGGTTTGGGCGGCTTGGACCATGTTTTTGTTCAGGTCGGTTTTGAAGAAGCCGGGTTCGATGAGGGCGCATTGGATATTGAAGGTTTTTAGTTCGTAATTGAGGGATTCGGTGTATCCTTCGAGGGCGAATTTTGTGGCGGAGTAGTGGGCATGGCCTGGGGTGGCGACGAGGCCGGCGAGGGAACTGATGTTGATGATGCGACCCTGGTTTTGTTTTCGCATGATGGGCAGGACGGCGTTGATCATTCTGGTGCAGCCGAAGAAATTGGTTTCAAAGATAGATTTGGCCTGTTCGAGGGTGACTTCTTCGGCGAGGCCGTTGATGACGAACCCGGCGTTGTTGATGAGGATGTCGATTCGGCCTGCGATGGAGAGGATTTTTTCGACGCAGGCGTGGACGGAGTCGTCGGAGGTTACGTCGAGGGTCAGCAGGCCTGGGAGTTGGCGGCGGGTGGTTCCGAATACGCGGTAGAATTTTTGGGAGAGCAAGGCGGCGGTTTCCCGGCCAAAGCCGGTGGATGCGCCGGTGATCAGGACGACTTTTTGTTCGGACATTTTTTACTCCCTTTGAAATTGATAGTAGATAGTAGACCGTCGGGAAAAAGAAAAATCAAGAGAAAGAGAAATTCCAACGTCGAAGGGAGGAAATGAAGACATCATAGCAAATATATTTTTTGTCCTTTAACGATTCGCGAAGAGGTAAACCAGATTAGATGGGAGGGTCGAGGGGCCAGTTGGTTAGTGTTTTTTTGGGGGAGAAGAGGAAGATTAGGACAGATAGTCCTGCGGTCAGGATTAGAAGGACGATGCTAATTGTGTTGAAGAACGAGAGTTTTTCCTGAGCGGCGAAGTCGAGATGGATTTGACGATGGGAGAGATTGACGGCAAAGAGACTGGTCAGGTCAGCGAGGATAAAGATGTTTAATAATATCCGGTACATGGCCATATTATAGTGGACGAGTAGTCGAGTAGACAAGTAGACGAGTAGAAGAAATGCAAAATTCAAAGTTTAGGAGAATACGAAAATTATAATTGGGAGGATTATGGCTAGGAAGAGGGTGGTGTTTATTATGAAGAGGGTGGTGGCAAGGCGTGGGTTTAGGTGGAAGAGGTTTGAGATGATGACGGTGAAGATGGCAGTGGGCATGAAGGATTGAATACGAACGACTTTTTGGGCGAGGGGAGGGAGGTGGCCTACGAATTTCTGGAGGATTAGGAGGACGGAGAGCATCAGGATGGGTGTGATTAGAAATTTAATCGCGGCGAGGGAGAGGTGGAGGTGGATTTTTTCGGACATGTGTGAGAAGTGAATTTGCAGACCGATGATGGCGAAGCTGGAGAGGACGGAGAAGATGACGAGGGCGTCGATGATATGAAACGTGGGAATAAACTGTGGAATGGTGATTTTCGTCAGGTTGAGGACCAGGCCGATGATGGAGCCGAGGATGGGCAGGGAGCGAAGGTCGAAGAAGGTTCGGAGTAGAAAAGCGGCATCGAGACGGGCGGAAGGATCGCCGAATCGTCTGGCAAGGGGGTAGAATAATCCGATGTATGGCAAGGCCCAGCTGGAGGCGAAGAGGTTAGCGTATCCGAGGCCTGGGAGGTCGTAGAGGCAGTAGCAGACGAAACCGCCCATAGTAAAGCCGATATTGGAGATTCCTGATGCGACGATAAAGGTTCCGGCGGATTTTGGATCGAGTTTGTGAAGTCTGGCAAAGAGAAATCCAAACGGCGCGAGCAAAATGGGGACCAGAGCGCTGACGAATGGCAGCACGACCAGGGACCACTGGAGGGGAAGCTGCCAGAGGACGAGCGCGGAGACGGGTGTCCAGGCGAAGATGACGGAGTAGAACATCAATGGTCCGGCAGCGGTTTCCGCCAGCCAGTTTTTTTTGCGGGCCAGATAGCCGACGGCGGTGGCTACGATGATGCCTGAAACGATTAAAATGAAACGCGTGACAATATTCATGGGGTGGAAGTTTAACAGAAAATGAGGCTACCGTCTACGGTATGCGGGTTGTAAAGAGAAATTTATTGGTGGTTAATATTTTTTTGTTGACATTTATGAGTGTGTGTGTATAACTGTTTCCTGTGTGTTGAGGTGCTCGGAATGCCTGTTCGGTCATGTCTTTTGTTTCGACGTAGGATAGGGGTCCAGCGCTGCGTTTTTTTTTACACCTTTTTTTCATGTCGGAGTCCAAGCAATGAACATTTATGTCGGCAACCTTCCTTATGATGTGGGTGAAACACAGTTGACAGAGTTGTTTTCACCGTATGGTCAGGTGCAAAGTGCTTCGGTCGTTATAGACCGTGAGACGGGCCGATCCCGCGGGTTCGGTTTTGTCGAGATGGCCAATGCGGATGAAGGAAAACAAGCGATTGACGCGTTGCACGAAAAGGACATGGGCGGCCGGGCGTTGAAAGTCAACGAAGCACGACCGAAAGAGGAGCGTCCGCGCGGCGGTGACCGGGATTCTTCTCGGAGCCGATTCGGGGCCAGGTAATTGAAATACAAGAAACAGGCCCATCCGACGGGAAACGATTGGATGGGACCTGTTTTTGATAATGACTAAATCCGAAATCCTAATGTCTGATAAAGAAACCGGCGGACGTTTTTTTTAGACATTGTCACCTTGTGCGGATACGTATTAGTACCCGAGTCTGTTCGGAATGGTCAAAGCAACCCATCCTGCGATTCATAGAGAGCAGACCGTAACTTCTTCTTTCATTTTTCCACTTCCTTTTTTTTCGAGACTTTCTGAATGACGGTGGTTGGTTTATGCACCAGTTCTGGGATGAGAAATTCCCGGGCGAGAATTTTGAACGCGGCAGCGGCGGGGACGGCCAGGATCAAACCGAACACTCCCGCCAATTCTCCGCCGATGAGTAAGACCACAATCGTGGTAATCGGATGCAGGCCAACCATTTTGCGTTGGACGATCGGGGTTAGCACAAGCCCATCCAGGATTTGAAGAACGGCAAATACGATGAAGGCGTAAAGCGGATGCCGCCAATCTTTAAAATGGATATAAGCGATCAGCAGGGCCGGGACGATTCCGATAATGGGCCCAATGTAAGGGACCATGTTCAGCACTCCGATCAGCACCCCCAAAAGCCAGGCAAACGGAACTCCGATCACGGCAAAGCCGACGGCGGTTGTCCCCCCGATAAAGAGGCAGACAAAAAGCTTTCCACGGAAGAAATTCGCCGCAACCGCGTCGATTTGAACGACCACGTGAATGATTTTCTGTTTGGACTTCTCCGGCAGATACGACTGGACGGTGGAAATCACCCGGTCAAATCGCCAGAGGAAAAAGAAAGTATAAAGAGGAATTAAGATTAAAAGATTCAGCGTGGTAAACGTGGAACCCACTACCCCTCCGATGTTTCGAAGAACATATTGAATCATTTCGTCCCATTTGTCGGTCAAGGCTTGGCGTATCTGGGTAATTACGGCGGTCATTCTGGGAGAATGTTGATTTTGCGACCAGGCAATCAGCAGGGAGAATTTTTCCGTGATCCATTTGCCCAGGTCCTTCGATTCGTCGATGGTTAAGGGAATGAGAAATGAAATGGCCAGGGCGATCAGGAGTCCTAAAACGACAAAGGCCAGGATGACGACCAGCAGTCTGGGAACCCCCTTTTGCTCCAGTTGCCTGACAAAAGGATTCAAGACGTACGCGATCAGCAAAGAGATCAGTAGAGGAGTGAGCACAGACTCCAGCCGATAGGCGAAATACAGGACAACCAGAAGGGTCAGGGTCACAATCAAACCATGCCGCCACCTTGAAAACAAAACGTCCCTTCCGATATTGCCCGATGTTTCCGGCATGGTCATTTGTCGCTCACTTTTCAACTTTGTAACCTTGTGCCACGGTCGGCTTGTCCGACCATGCTTTTAAGACACGGCTGGTCAAGCCAGCCGTGGCACAACGGGGGGGTAAACTTTTTATTCTTCCTTGTCCGATTTTTCCTTTTTTCCCGCCTCCACATCCAATTTGCCGTCAAAGGCCGTTCGGAAATCATAGACGTCGAGAAAATCATTGAGACCGTCCTGGGCTTTTTTCGACATCCACCCCGCCTGGACCATAGCAAAGACGATCTGACCGAAGTCCAGGGTGCTGGTGATATTCCACCACCGAAGAACCACCGGAGCCATCAGCCCCCAGCGTTTAAGGGCAAACTCCCGAAGTCCCCAGCACAAATCCTGTCCGGTGATGTGCTGTTCTTCCTGAGAGGTCTGATGGATTTTTTGCACCGTGAATTTCAGTCCTTCGCGGATAAAATTAAAGGCATCCACGGGATATTTCCCGCTTTCCCGGGCCAGGTCGTCCAGCGTTTTTGATACGTCGGGATTCATCATCATCGCCGTCTCTTTTTCCCGCGATTTCGCCTGGGTCGTTGTCCTCCCTGTGGAGTTTGAGCGGAGGTTGGTTTGTTTTCCGCATCCTTCACCGGGATTCCGTCGTCGTCATCCGCCTTGGGGGATAAAGGAATGTCATCACGATATTCTCGTGTGTCCATCCGCGAATCCATTTGCTCTTTCTCCGGTTCGGCTCGATCCTGTCCCGCCGGGGGCGAGGGAGAGATTTCCGCGACCGGATATGAAATCAAGCGGTTATCTTCATACGCGACCTGCACCAGTTGTGTCAGGACCATTCGATCTTTGACCCGACCCACACCATTGGGGGTCTGGACCCAGGACCCGATCGCTGGAAGCGAGGAAACCAGGTCCTCGTAAGTCTTCTGCTCATATCGCAGGCAACAGCGAAGCCGGCCACACCGCCCGGAAACTTTGGATGGATCCAAGGTGGCTTTTTGCAGCTTGGCCATTTTCATATTCACTGGATGAAGGGTTTTGAGAAAATTTTTGCAGCAGCACTCGCGGCCGCAAATTTCGTAATCGGCCAGCAACCTCGCCTCGTCCCGCGCTCCGATCTGGCGAAGCTCGATCCGCGTCTGATATTCCTTGGCCAGTTCACGCACCATTTCACGAAAATCGATCCGGCCTTCGGAGGCAAAGTAAAAAATAATCCGTTCTCCACCAAATAAGTGTTCCACGCACACCACTTTCATCTTCAGGTGGTATCGCTCGGCCAGTTCCAGGCAGTATCGTTTTTTTGCCCCGGCGTCGGCATGGATGTGATGCTCTTCAATCAAGTCCTGGGGATCCGCGGGACGAATAACCTTTCCGGCCTTTCGTTTCAAATATTCCGGTCCGCTGGCGTCCAGAAAACGATTGAGTTGGCCGGGACAGACTTTTAATCCCCGCTCCATATCGCAACTGTAACAAAGGAATCGCCCCAGTTCGATTCCCCGTTCTGTTTCCACCAGGATGCCCTGGTTGGGCACAAGAACTCTGGTGCCGCGGTACTCAAACTCGCCGATGAATCCCAGATATCCATATTTGACCACCAGAGTGATGGGCGTGATTGTGGCTTCTTTCTTAACGGCCTCTGTATGTTGTTCCATAAAAATATTTCCTAGTGTGAGACGACCTTCGTGATAACGTCCGTCACGGTCAACGTAACATTGACATTGGCATCGATTAATTTTTCCGCTTCGCCTAAATCCAGAATCTTCTTCTGTAACTGCGATACATCATAGTTCTCCGCCAGCGATTTTACCGTACTCATCTGATCGCTATTCAATAAATTTTGTTCGGAAAATTTCAGTTTATATCTTAAACTATCACGGCAAAAACCGCCGATTAAAGCCAAAATCAATTTGACTGCCGTCCGGTTCATCTCCGCCTCGGATATCCTGGCTTTTATTTGCTCCGAGTCTTCCACGGGCGCCATTTTTTCCGCCAACGCTTTTGCTTCCTCAATGACCCATTGCATAAAATCGTCAGTTCCGGCCGGCTCTAACACCTCAAGGTCTTTTGCTAACCGCTTATTTAGATCATATACACCCAGCCGATATAATTCCATTGCCGTTCCCAGTTTACCGGGGACAAATTTCGCTAAAAACCGGCTTTCCTTTTCCTCGGCTCCGGCCTGCGAGAGACGATCTATGATGAACGATTCCGGCAAAATCTTGAATACCAGTGTTTGTGCCCGCGAACGAATGGTAGGCAGGAGCACTCCAAGTTGATTGCTGACCAGGAAGATATACGTGTTTTCAGGGGGTTCTTCCAGGGTTTTTAAAAGGGCGTTCTGCGCCGACCGACTCATCAGTTCGGCCTCCTGGATTATAAAAACCTTATTTCGACCGACCGTCGCCTTGCGGCCGACCTTGTCGATTACTTCCTGCCGAATGACGTCGATCCCCAATTCCGTCGCCTTGTGGGCCTCCTTGCCGCTGATCGTCGCGATCAATTCCTTGTAAACCAGATGCAGATCGGGATGGTTTCCCGATTCCACCAGTTTGCAGGATTGACACTTTCCACAGCTATCGCGCCAGGTTTGTTCACCTTCTTCTATCTTGTGAGTGATCTGACGAGGCGAATCGCACAGTAATATCTTCGTAAATTCTCGCGCCGTGGTTGATTTGCCGATGCCCGTCGGCCCGACGAGAATGTAGGCATGGCAGAGGCGTCCGGATAGAATCGCCTGCTGGAAAGGATCGATTCCAGAGTCCTGGTATTGAATGTCAGTAATCGACACCGGTTAAAATCTCCAAAATTTTCTTCCGCACATTTTCAATCGTATCCGCGGCATCGACGATTTTCACAGGTTTGGGATAAAAATCCTCCAGTTTCAAGAAAATGTCACGGACTTTTTGATGGTAGTCCAAGCTTCGCCGTTCCATGGCGTCATGAGCCAGGTTTCGTTTTTCCTTTATCCGCTGGAATCCCATTTGGGGGGTAACGTCCAGCACGATGGTTAAATCAGGCCAGGTTTGTTGGGTGGCGAATTTGGCTACATCGAGGATCGGTTTGATATCCAACCCGCCAGCACCCTGGTATGCAAAGCTCGAAGACACGTAGCGGTCGCATAAGACGGTTTTGTCGGCAGCGAGCGCGGGTTTGATCTTTTCGGAAACCAATTGCGCCCGCGAGGCCATAAATAACAACAATTCGCAGCGAATCTCGCGGTGTTCATGATCCAGGCCGAGCAGGATTTTGCGAATGGCGTCGCCGATGGCGGTATCGCCGGGATCGTGAACGGTAACGCAGGGAATTCCCGCTTCACTCAAATGGTCGGCCAGCAGTTTTATCTGCGTGCTTTTTCCGCATCCGTCCGGACCGTCCATGACGATGAATTTACCGGAAACTTTACTCGCCAGCATTTTTCTGATTTCATTTTCCATTATCTATTTACTTATGACGATGTTACCGAAAGATTTGAAATAGGCAGCGAATCCGCTTCCAACCGCGACAGATTCGCAACCTTACTCGCATGTTGAATGTCAATACCCACCAGTCGGCCTTCGGCGTCGAAGTCGAGAACCACTCCTTCCGCTACCTCACGAGAGTCTATACTGACTTTCTCCGAAAGATCGATATAAAGCGAATCGGTCTCGAAATAGTAATGGAATTTCATTTGGATTCCTCCTTAAAATCACGATCAGGAAAGGCGTTAAGTATCGTTTGGCCATCTTCAAGAGTTACCACTCGTAAATATTTTCCCAATTCCGCTATAAAAATCCAATAACGGATACGTCCGTCCGATTGCACTTCACGCCGGAATGGTTCGATCAATGCTTTTTCACACCATTCCCTCTTGAGATAAGGTCTTTTGCGTAGAACCTGTTCTTCAAAATACGATGTGGTCTTCATGGAATAATTTTTTTTCATAGTATTTTGCAATATAGATCACCATATTCATTTTAGACAGGCGGCTCCGAAGGTGTGGTTTCACCGGGTGTTGCCGTTTCTACCTGTGTCGCCGGAACCGTTGCCGGCGCGGCAGGGGTAAATGAAAGTTCGCTTTCGATTTCCTCGGTGTAAACCTCGTCCACTTCCGTGGCATCCACGCATCGGCGGAGCAGCAGATAAATGATCGTATAGGCACAGAAGAAGAAGCTTATGGCAAAAGCGATCACCAGCCCGACCAGTATAAAGACCCAGAGTGCGAGAAAGAAGCTGGCCAATCGTTCGGTCCAGTTTAATTCAAACAGGAAAAATCGACCGAAAAATGGTCCGGAGGGCGTCGGAGAAAACCACATCGCCTGAAGTTTTCCCAGAGGGGCAGCATAACTCGCCGATTTCAGGTTCATCGTCGCCCCCACGATCGCCGAAGCCGAGCTGAAGACCAATCCGACGAGAAGTTTGACGAATACAAAGCATAGGGTTCCATAGACCGCCGCCACCAGGGTATAAAAAATCGTCCGCCACGGGCGGGCATAGATATAACTGTACGACCGGCTGAAGGCGTCGAAAGTATCCGATCCTTCCACCGCGATGGTCGGATACATCAGTCCAAGACCGCCCACCCCGCCGATAATCGTTACGGCCAGGGCGAAACTAATCAGCAAGACCAGGAAAAAGCTTAAACCCACAACAATTTCACCAAGCCACGGGATCACCCCGACCACGCCGATAAGCAGCAGTGGAATACAGCAGCCGATGATGAAGAAAACCGGCATCAGTGGTGCGGTAAAGAAGCTGCCGAACTTTCGGATGGAGAATGAAAACGCCTCCCGCAGCGGGATTTTTTCATCCCGGGCGGCATGCAAGGCGGCGATTCGGCAGATCGCCCCACCCGCCATGGCCCAGATGACCAGGCTAAACAGGGTGTAAATGATAAAATACAACCAATGGACCCGTACGAACCATCCCATCCCCTGGACAGTCAAAGCCAGGGTATGAACCAATCCCGGGGGGGTTTCCGGAGTGGTGTCGAAATCTTTGAAATCCGGATTGAAAAAAAGCTCCGCCGAGAGAACCGAGTCGACGGAGGAATTAAACATTAAGATTCCATAAGACAATGAAGCCTGGAAAATCCCCAACCCCTGTGATGCTTTAAGCTGATCGTAAGTATCCGACAGAGCGATGGTGCGGGTGATTTGCCCGCGATCTTTGAGAGCTTTTTGCATTTCCTGGGGTGTGGTATTTGGTGCGGTTCGGATCACGGTGTCCACAGCGGCGGACGGATTCAGATTGATCGCCAATCCCGCCACACGGGCCGATTTCCAAATCGCCAGGCGAAGATAATCCGCCGCCCGTTCCATCTGCTGAATTTTTTGCGCATGCTCCGCCGCCAAAGCTCCTTTGTCCTCGGCGGTCTTTCGGGCCAGGTCAAACTCCTTGTCAATCGCTTTGCGGGTTTCCTTGAAAGACTCATTCAAAAGGTTAGAGCTGGCGTTCTGTGCTTCCCGTAAGGTCGCATAGAAGCTTTCCATCGCCTGCCCGCTTTGGATCAATTCCTTCGCCTGACGGGGATTTTTTACAGAATCCGTCAACGCTACGGTCAAAAGTTGTGCGCTCCCCTCCTTCGCCTGATCCCGCCAGCGATAAAACTCCACCATCGTCGGGGAGGAAATATATCGTTGAATCTCATCCGCGGGGAACCGCAGGCTGTAAAATGGTTTTTCCACCACGACCTGTTTTCCTGAAACCAGGTCCAGAAACCGCCCTCCTGTGTAACAAATCAGGACAGCCACCAGTGCGAGCAACAGCTTGCTCGGATGGATTGCCAGCCGGAATGTACGGAATAAATTTGTAAAGGGAAAGGCCTCTCGCCAATTGATGCTTTCCAGGGTGACACGATTGCTATCGGATGTTTCGCTCATAGCGTACTCCTTTCAAAAAATACCAACATAGTATCTGACGTGTTTCCTATTGTAACATCGCCCGCTCCGGTTATAAAGAATTGCTTATCAACTTTTCTTTAATAATATGGGGTGTAGTTTCCATTTTACGTTGAAAATTTGAAAAACAGACCCCTTCTCTTTAGGATGTAACTTTCTGAAACAATGGAGGTTACAGGCCCAAAGGAAAGGAGTCCGAAATGATTGTACCACGGAT
>JBAZZQ010000020.1:0-61714 GCA_041658725.1 Phycisphaerae bacterium
GGTTGTTCGATGTAGCCCGATTGGTCTTTATCGACGAATCGGCTGCCAAGACGAACATGACGCGGTTGTACGGTCGGGCCAAGGGCGGGCAACGTGTGGTGGACACGGCCCCGGCCGGACATTGGTGCACGACCACGATGATCTCCTCAGTACGGTCCGACGGATCGACGGCCTGCATGGTGGTGGATGGGGCCACCAACCAAGAGGTGTTTCGAGCGTATGTCGAGCAGATTCTCTTGCCGACCCTGCGGACGGGGGACATCGTGATCCTGGACAATCTGTCCGCTCATAAGGATGCGCAGTCCATCGCCAGGATCGAGGCAATAGGGGCGATGGTTCTATTCCTTCCCCCGTACTCGCCGGACTTCAACCCAATCGAAAAAATGTGGAGCAAGATCAAGGCCATCCTCCGCCGGATCAAAGCCCGTAGCCGTGAGGCCTTAATCCAAGCCATTGCGGTTGCCTTGGATGCGGTCACCGCTCAGGATGCCCAAGGATGGTTCAAATCGTGTGGATATGTGTACGATAAATGCTGAAATGCTCTAATGCGCTCGGAGGTAAATATTCGATGTATGTTTATATGGGTTATTCCTCGCATTTGGACATCCAACGCCGTTATTAAGGTGGTGAATATTTATCTCCGAGCGCATTAATTAGTTCCTGTTGCGGAAAGGTAAAAACCGAAAATGTCATACCCGCGAAAGCGGGTATCCAGACCCAAAAACTGGATTCCCGCTTTCGCGGGAATGACAAAAGTCTGTTTCCGCAACAGGAACTAATTAATCCATTTTGGTATAACCCGCTCCCTTACGGTCGCGGCTGGTCTCGCCCAAAATCTTGCCGCACCCTCGTTTATTCTTCCAAGAGTTCTTCCGCTGTCAGGTGGTCGGTAAAAAGAGCGGTGATCATTTTTTCTTTCTTTGTCAGGCAGGCCTTTAAGGCGGGGAGTCTTCGTTTGTCGCTTCCACATATAACAATCACTGTTCCTCCCCGCGAGGCGATCTTGTGCAAACCATCCAGACCCAGGCCGATGGGTTTTAATGCCCCGTTTCCGTGGTGGCTGGATTGTGGTTCGTTTCCCGTTCCGTCGAAGAACCAGTTGGCGATTTCACCCACCGCGCCTCGGGATCGCATCATCATGACCTCATCGGCCGTCAGAAGCTGCTGCTTGACAATCGTCATTTCACTGTACCGTTTTTGATTATCGTCGACGAAACCGATTCCCGTGATGGCCACATCCGACCGACTCAGCAATTCCAGGGAACTTTTCACCGGCTCAAGCTGTTCGACCACCCTCGCCTGATTCGGGTCGCGAATAATCGCCGGTGAAGGCAAATGCCTCGGAATAGCGTCATATTTCCTGGCCAGTTCCAGGGCAAGTTGATACGCCTCACGCTCTGCCACCTGGATACGATTGCCCGTCCCCATAATTCCCACCATCGGCAAAATGTATCGCTGTTGCTTATGGACCTGTGAGGATGAAAATCGCTGAGCCGGCTGAAGGTCCAACACATGGCTGACGAATAACCGCATCACATAACCCCAATTGATGCAAACGACTTTGGGGCAGGAAGGTCCTTCCATAAGCGAATTAAAATAAATCGCCGCCGACTGCGAAATCCTGTCCAAAACAATATTCTGTAAATGCCGGTCCTGGCCCAGATAGGCGTCGGAATATCCTTCGATCACTTCCACATGCTTGAGATTAAATTTGGCCGTTAGATGGGTTTCCAAATGCCGGTTATCAAGTGCCGCTCCTCCGGGCCTAATAATGGCGACCGGAGGTTTGATCACAATCCCCAATTCTTCTGCCCTGGCCAGGGCCTTTCGGATTTGTGTGCGATTGTCCTGCTCAAAACCAAAATAAGCGGCAATTTCGCGCTCAGAGTAATTCTGCTTGTATTTGAGCGTCGCTATTTCAAATAGACAACCTGGGTCTTCAAGATCAAAGGGACGTCGTGATTTTAAAGCCATTTCTAACCTGTGTTGAAAAGCTGTTAATAGTTCTTCCTTATGGAAGCCTTCCACACGTCTATTTTATCAAATATGTCGCCAAAGGCCAGATTATCTTGAAAAAAACGTAATAGAGGATCGTTACCGCCCTTAAATTAAAGACTTACGATGGTTTTGATATGAAATTTTTATGGTTACGGCTTGATGTTATGATACATTTAAAAGGCAATTGCGATGGTCCGCTCCGGTATGGAGATAGGAATTGTGGAAAAAACGTTATTATCTTTCGAAAACGTAAGCTGGATTACCTATCTGATAAATCTCGCCTCGCCCATATTCGGAATGATCGGCGGACCACTTTCGAGCAGTCGCTTCCCTGCCGGCCAATAGACAAAGAATGCCCGTCCGACCATCTGGTCGGCAGGAACTGTTCCTAATTGATAATGGCCTTGCTCGTAAAGGCTTAAAAGATGCGGCCCCACTTCATACCAAAGCCTGGAGTCCAGACTTTCCGGGCTGTTATCGCCGCAGACGAAATAGTCATTTTTTCCCAAGTAGATTGGATTCCCCATCACTCCATGTCCAAGCTGTCCGACCAGCGGACTGCTAACTCCGGGTGGCGTTTGAATTCGAACCGGCCGATAGTACATATCGCGCAGCAAAACCACGTGCCAGAGTTGCCCGTCAAAATCTTTACCTCGGATTTGGACGATCGGAGAAATTTTCTCCTCCGGCTGTTGGCGAAGCCGATCAATAGGCGGATAGTATTGCTGGTCCGTCGTTTCCAGAATAACCTGGTTTTCGATTTTCAGGCGGACCCGGTAATCGACGTTTTCAAAGCTGATAATCTGGGGTTTCATCGGGTCGATGGAAGAAATTTTAGCCTCCGACAACAGTTCCGAAGGAGCTTTACCGATTTTAAAGTCGGCTTGGGTGGTTCGGAACAACTGTGCCTTTCCGCCGGTATCGATCATGGCGATAAAGACGTCATCCCGTTTGCTCAGAATCAACTCGATCTGGCCCGGAGGGGAACTTTTCTTGAGGTTCAGCATAAACTCCATTTTAATGTCCGAGACGACAAACTGCCTGCCGTACTGACTATCCGGATCGTCGTAACCGTAAAAATCCTGGATCGGATAGTTAAACATAATCGTCCCGGATTGATTTTTTTTAGAGCCATGAAAAATCAGAACTCGCGACGAAGTATCCCAAAGTTGCTTGCTGGATTGATCCAGGGATATCCATTCGGGCAGGTTATCCACACGGCCGTGGCGGTTGGGAAAATAATCGTTGTTGTAAACCAGGAACCACAAGGATTCTTCGGCGACGGCGGTCTTGCGGACGATTTTATCGTTGGCATAAATATCCCCGTCGATAATTTCGATTTTTTCTCCCGGCAGGCCGATCAGACGCTTGATAAAGTTTATATCCGGGTCGGAAGGATTCTTAAAAACCACCACGTCCCATCGTTTCGGTCCCAATCTATCCTTGAACGATTTGGAAATATCCCCCAACTCATACCCCATCTTCATCACCAGGATTCGGTCTCCCCCGTCAATCAGGGTCCGACTGCCCTGCAAATGCTTTTGCGGGGAACCGATCCATCGGCAGTTCGGGCACACGGTGATGCGCGGAATACTTTGCTGAATTTCGTAGGCATATTCGTATCCGCAATCGGCGCAAGTCATAACCCGGTGCGCCCCATACAGTGTGGGGGCCATCGAGCCGGTGGGAATGCGGTAGGCTTCGACAATGAACGCCCGGAACGAAAACGCCAGAATAAACGCGATCACAATCGATTCGAGCGTCTCCTTCGTAGATCGGCCCACGTGGGACCAGGATACCGGCTCGGATGTTTTTACATTGGCTTGCGTTTTTTTAGTCATTCGATCCGCTGTCTCCCTGATCGAGAATGGCAATGAACGCTTCCTGAGGGATTTGCACGTTGCCGACCTGCTTCATGCGTTTTTTGCCTTCCTTCTGTTTTTCCAGCAGTTTCCGTTTGCGGCTGATGTCCCCGCCGTAACATTTGGCCGTCACATTTTTTCGCATCGCCGAAATCGTTTCCCGGGCGATGACGCGAGATCCGATTGCCGCCTGAAGGGCACATTCGAACATCTGGCGTGGAATTTCCTGCCGCAACCGCGTCAGAACTCGCCGTCCGCGAATGTCCGCCACCGACCGGTGCAGAATAATCGAAAGCGCGTCCACTCTTTTGCCGGCCACCAGAATATCCAGTTTCACCAGGTCCGCCGGTTCGTATCCCGACAGTTCGTAATCCAGCGTTCCGTATCCACGAGTCACTGTCTTGAGCTTATCATAAAAGTCATAGATGATTTCCGCCAGTGGAAAGTGATATTTCAGCATCACTCGTGTGGGCGAAAGATATTCGCTGTGTTTGAAGATTCCCCGGCGCTTTTCCGCCAGTTTCATCACACCACCCACGCCGTCGGCGGGAACGATAATGCTGGTTTCCACCATCGGTTCGCGGATTTCGAGGATCGCCGATGGGTCCGGCATTTTGGCGGGAGAATTAATCCGCAGCACCGCCCCGTCGCTTTGCAGGACTTCGTAGCTGACAGTCGGGGCCGTCTGAACCACCGTAATTCCCGCTTCGCGCTCCAATCGCTCCTGAATAATATCCAAATGTAAAAGCCCCAAAAACCCGCATCGAAAACCCAAACCCAAAGCCTCGCTGTTTTCCGGAAAAAAAGTAAACGACGCGTCGTTCAACTGCAATTTTTCCAACGCCTGCTTTAAATGCAAATATTCCGTATCCGATCCCGGATAAAAATCGCAAAACACCATCTGTTGAGGCGGTTTATAACCCGGCAGACCCTCCGGGGCAGGATGGAGCGCCTGTGTAATCGTATCCCCGACCCGCACATCCGACAGTTCCTTGATATTCGCGATGCAATAACCCACCTGGCCTGCCTGGAGCTTATCCTGCGGTGTCATCTCCGGTCGAAGCTGGCCCAGCTCGATCACCTGGTAAGTTCTGCCAAAACTCATCAGCAAAATTTTGTCGCCCTTGCGGATCGTTCCATTAAAAACCCGGATATACGTTACCACGCCCCGATAATCGTCATAAATCGAATCGAAAATAAGAGCCTGCAAGGGAGCGTCGGGATCCCCCTTGGGCGAGGGAAGTCTCGTCACGATCGCTTCCAGCAATTCGTCGATTCCGACTCCGGACTTGGCCGAAATATTGAGCGCATCCTCCGCCGGCATTCCTAAAATGTGCTCGATTTCTTCCGCTATCACGTCAGGCTGAGCCGCCGGCAGGTCGATTTTGTTAATCACAGGAACGATTTCCAATCCGCTCGCCGTGGCCAGATACGCGTTCGCCACCGTTTGCGCCTGCACCCCCTGAGTAGCGTCCACGATCAACAGCGCCCCTTCGCAGCTCGCCAGCGCCCGTGAAACTTCATAATGAAAGTCCACATGCCCCGGCGTATCGATCATGTTCAGCTCATACGCTTCACCTTGATATTCATAAAAAAGGGTAATCGCGCTAGCCTTGATCGTAATTCCGCGTTCCCGCTCCAAATCCATCGTGTCCAGTATCTGTTCCCGCATCTGCCGCGACGAGACCGCCCCCGTCGTCTGGATCAACCGATCCGCCAGCGTGCTCTTCCCATGATCGATATGGGCAATAATTGAGAAATTTCTTCTATTCTTGATTTCCATAACTTTAGTGATACCCAAAATATAATAAACCGGTTATTATATACGTTCTTACCCATGATGAGAAATGAATTTCAGATTTCGACGACATAAAAGAGGCACGACCGTGAGGGAGTGTTCTTTTTTTTGTAGGAGACGCATTGCATGCGTCTCCATATTTACCTTTATCTTTCTCACACGATTTTTCCGAAATAAGAATCATGAGCATGACAAACGCATTTCGCGGGGATCGTTTGACACGGTTGCTTTTTTTTCTCGGTTTCAGCGGCCTGGTGGGTTGGCTGGGCAGTACGTGGTTTCTTTTCCACCTTTCAAAATGGATGGACCCTGGTATTCCCTTCGACATGACCAGGACATTGGATTTGCCACCGGCAGTTATGCTTTTTGGAAAGTGCCTGCTGCGGACTTCTTTCTTTTTGTTCTTTGTCGTGCTGGGATTTTTCTGGGGCCTGCCTCGCCTCAAAATCGGCCATGAGAAAAAAATCCTGGCTCCGCTGGTCGTGGCCATCCTGCTGTCCCCGGTTTATGTGGTGTCGGGAACCCTGCTGGCTCTTTCGACACCCGCCTGGAACGACCCTGCTAAAGCATCCAACAAAATCGTTCAATCCATTGATCGCAAGTCCGAAGCTTTCTTGACGAGCCTCGACCGTTAGGAAGCGGGTTCCCAAAATAATTACCCGCTCCCTCACGGTCGCGGCTCGTATATAGTTCGCACCACACGAACATTCTGGCACACCCATTCTGATGGAAAAATCAAAAAAAGGTTGTAACCTTATGATTTTACTTGACATACTAAGATTCTTGAGGAATAATATACTAGTGCAGAGAATGATGGCGGTTTGATTTCAGGCCCACGAAAGAACTGGCGTTAATGATTTTTTTTATCCGTTTTTTTTGAGGATCAAAAAATGAATATTAGGCGTTCCCTGACTACAATTTCCTGCTTATCCTGTTTTTTGGCAATATCCCTCTGGCAAGGCGGTTGTGGATCTGGGGGAGGGTCGCTCGTTCCCAGCGCCGTATTTACCAACGAAGATCCCAGTCTTCCTTCTATTTTCCTAACCAACCTTAGTTCCGCGGGCGACCCGGCCCTTGTGGGCATCGGGAACAGCTTTAGGATCACGTGGAGCACCGAGAATCCCCCCCCGAATGCCGTTGTTAAATTAACCCTGAGCCAAACCAACACGATAGACAATACTAGCATTGAAATCTCCCCCACGGTCGGCGTTGACGCCTCGGCAAACGGATTTGATTTCGCGCCCACCCGCGGATTGGGTCAAACCGGTATCGATTATTTCCTGATTGCCCAGCTGCGATCCGGTAGCTCGGTATTTGATACGAAAGTCTCGGTACAGAAGATACGTATCGGCGACGGCGGGGTCGTTATAACGTATCCGACGAGTAACATCACTCTGGCCAGCGGCTTGCCGTTGGATATGACGTGGGATGTTACCAACAATATCTGTGAGGACCTGAAGAGTAAAATCAAGATTATCAGATTGTATGCGGATACGACCCCGACCTATCGAAGCCAGGCCATCGAACTAACCGAAATCTACGGCGTTGACGCCTGTTTGAAGACCTTCGAAATCAACACGGGGGAATTTACTAAAAATACGCCTTATTATGTCATCGCTCGCCTTTTCATCGATGGGGTTGAGCATTCCCGAACCGCCTCGAGCGGAACGTTTACGACCACCGCATCCATGATGGCGACAGCTCCTCTGGTGGATGTTCAAACGAACTTGCAATCCATCCCGGTTTCCTGGCAAGTTATCGGGCGCGATTCGGCGGGTTTGAAGGTCGAAATTCTCGCCCAGTTACCCAATGTTACCAATGACCCGGATCGAGTCATTTCAGATATAATACCGGCGGAACAGGGAACGGGAATTGCGGATGGCCACCTGCTTCCGTTTGGAACTTATGACATCGTCGTTCGGTTATTTGAAATCGACGACCAAGGCAACAAGATAATCCTGGACACCGCCACGGCTCCTGGAAAGATACTTTTGTCGGGTGGGTCTCTAAGGGGAAATTATGATCTGTCGGATATGTCGGCGGTGGCCACCCGGAATTATTCTCCGGTTGAGGGGGTAGTTTTTGAAGGGTACAATATCCAGGATCAAGCGGGGTTTGAAGTGGCAGGGGTGGGTGATATCAATGGAGACAATCTTTCTGATTTCCTGATCTTCTGCCGCTACGGACAGGAGTATACCGCCGGAAACGCAGGATCGGCCTACCTAATTTACGGTAAAACATCGTTTGCCTCCGTCATCGGCCTAAACAACGTGGCCACCCCGACCGTGGCAAATCGCCTGGTAGATGGAACCATTATTATGTTCCCCATGGAAAACCTAGCCGAGCAGCCTGCGCTGGGTCAAATCCTGGGGTCCTATACCGCCATCGGGTTACCGGATGTCTCCGGCGATGGAAATGGCGATTTATTTATCGGATGTCCCGATGCAGCACCTCTGACGTTCCATTATGCAAACCAGACAACCTCATCTGTCAGTATTGTAGACTACTATGGCATGACGCGTAGCATAGGGGCAGGCGGTGGTGGTTATGAGCCAGCCCACGTCCCTGTTCAATTTCAAGTAACATTACCTTGGTATAGCAGTACCATCGTTCCCATCTTGTACTATGGCGCAACGCAGGATAATCGTCATTATTTGCCTGGAGATATGATTAATATAACTTTCAAGGAGGATGCGGTCGGGGTTTACTCAGAGCTAACGGTCGACCATGACCGACGAAAACGAGGGGCAACTTATTTATTAACCAGTCAACGATTGTCTGCTTATTTCAATGGAATCTACGATCTTAATAAAGTAGGAAGCCCCGTGGAGGATCTTGATAACACCACCGATACGCCAACTGCGACCATGGGTGGTGGGTATTTCATTTCGTACTTTACCGGCAAACCCGGTCGAAGCCAGATGATGACATGGGAATCCTCCGATGGCATCGGAGGATTTGGTAGCTGTATCTCCGTAGCGGGAGATATCGACGCGGACAATAGCCCGGAATTATTGGTGTCGATCCCCAATTCTTATGCCACGGATTTGGCTAATCCTAATTCTGCCACGCGTATTCAGGCCGGAATGGTGAAATTGCTTGGATCTGAATTCCGGCAAACCAGTAATCTTATGGGGGTAGGTACCATTTCCTGGTTATGGCCGGAATGGTTGTATGCTTTTCATATGAACGGCAGTCCTAGTGGGACCGATGGTGTCAGTTCTCGATTTGACATCATCGGAAGTACAGACTATTCCACGTTGACCGGAGCAGCGGGACTGGGTCGGTATGACAGTTTGACCAACTACAAGTCTTACACCACGGGCGATTTTAACGGAGACAGCGTTCCCGATATTGTCGTCGGAAGTCCGGGAGAATATGGCGGGAGCGGATCGATCTATGTCATTCCCATTCGACCCATATCCGCACGTCGCGTTCCGGTAATCGATCTGGCCGATTTCAACAAAGCCCAGCCTCCAGGACCGGACACATCCCTTGAAGTGCCGATATTGGGCGTAAAATTAATTGGAACCGATCCCAGTATGAGCCTGGGGAAGATCGTCAAGCCCGTAGGCGATTTTAACGGTGATGGTTTGGCCGATATCATGTATGCCATGCCGAATTATAACAACGGAACAGGCCGAGTGATTATCATGTTCGGTCGAAAAAATCTTCTGGGTGATTTCACGGTGGACCAGTTAGACAGCCATGTGGGAACCCAGTTACCTGCCCTGATCTTTGATGGCCAAGCGGCGGGAGATCATTTTGGCCAGAGGATTGTCGCGGTTTACGATGTCAATGGCGATGGCGTGGATGATATTCTGATCGCGGCGCCGGATGCGGGTGCGGCTGGAAAAGCCGGCTGTGGAAAAATCTATTTGATCTACGGAAAAATGGGCATTATCAAAACGTATACTGTCGGGAATGATAAATATACTTATGTCGATTATGACGGAAACGGCATAGCGGATGATTACTGGCCAGCCGGCGATTTGGGAAATACCTTACCGGGCGCGATCTTTATCGGAGAGACGGCGGGTAGTCATCTTCAGGCGATTTCTCCGGTCGGCGATGTCAATGGTGATGGAGTCGGTGATTTGATCCTCGGTTCGCCATCGACGGACGTAAGTACATGGCAGCATGAAGCTGGCAAGGCCTATTTGATCTTTGGTAGAAGATAATTTACAAACATTGGAGGAATTCTTATGTTTCGTTTGAATAAATTTGGAACCTTTTGGGCGACTATGACCTTGATTGTAGCTTTAGCGGGTCTGAATCGCGATGGTTTTGCTGTTTTCCCTGATAACTATACCACCGCGCTGCAACCTATAGGAACCTCCAAAATCCTTGTCCTTTTAATAGAGTTTAAGAATTATCCCCATGATACTACGGAGGCGGGCGATCCAGATATTATTTCCGCATCCTTTTTTGGCGATGGAACTTCAGCCGATTATCCTTATGAAAGCCTGAGAAACTATTATGAGCGATCCTCTGGCGGGCGATTGAACCTTATAGGGAAGACAACCACATGGCACACGACACTGAAGGATCAAGTGGATTACGTGACTGACCCGACCACTACTGGTATCAAAGAGGTGATTAAAGAAGCTCTGGATAACTTTACATATACGGATAACGTCACTCCCGTCCCGGCGCTGGATGTGGCTCCGTATGACAATGATGGAGATGGGACGCTTGATTATTTGATCGTTTTGTACACGGGTCCGACCGACACGTGGGGTCGATGGACGGATTCCACGGGGGCGATATTCGCCGGCGATAACTATACGGTCTCTGGATTGAAGGTGGGAGCTTTCTCGTGGATATGGGCGCAAGACAACAGTTCCGATTTTAAAGTACCGCAGATCGCCATCCATGAAACCGGACACGCCCTTGGACTTCCGAATTATGATGTTGGGGGATTGGATATGATGGATTCCAATAAGGGGGATCATAACTGTTTCAGCAAGTTCGTTCTGGGTTGGGTTACTCCAACCGTCGTTGACAATGCCGCCAATGGCGCCTACGGAGTATACGCCTGGTCCTGGTCCCCCGTAATGATTATGCCCGGGGCTGACCCCAATAACCCTTTTGCTGAATATTTCATGGTTGAAAACAGGCCAAACGGAAATGGTAATGATGTGGATGTCCCCGGCGGCGGGCTGATAATCTGGCATGTGGACGCGACACTGAATGACAGTACAAGTGATTTCAAAGGTGACAATCCGCTTTTAAGTCCGATGCATGCCGACGGCGCAACCGGTGGCACAGCCAATGGGAGAACGTTTTATACTTTTGGTACTTCGTTCGGACCGTTAACAATTCCAGGCAGTACGGATTATTCTGACAATGAAACCGGTGTAACGGTGGATAACATCACCAGTACCGGTTCCAGCGACATGCGCGCGAATTACTACATTAATGACTTTGGCGGAAATACTAAATATTCCCTTCACGTAAATTTGCCGGATATTCATCGCTATGGAACTGTGACCCCCCGAGTTGGACTTTACGACCCAAATACGACCGTTCCTTTGGTCGCGATACCCGAGCAAGGATATAGCGTCAGAGCCTGGACGGGAACCGATAATAATAGTTCGACAGAGAATACAAATACCGTTACTATGAATAAGAGCAAACAGGTAACTGTGAGTTTCAGAAAAGCTCCAGATATCCTTTATTCCATCAGTGCCTCTGTCGTGAGCGGAGTGAATGGACATGGAATACTCTGGCCTCTTGCTTTACAGTATCTGTCCGGAACGGAAGTTGTCGTTTCCTGCCTACCTGACGACGGGTATCGAGTAAAAGCCTGGACTGGCACCGACAACGACAGCTTGAAAACCAATACAAACACCGTAACGATGAACGACAACGCCACCATCACTGTTGAATTTGAAGTAGTGCCGCTCGCGGCAAGTGGAAATGTAAACGGTTCCGAACAACCAGCCGATTCTTCCAAGACGGATATTTTAGGAGCATCCAAATCCTTACCAGGATGTGGTTCGGCAGGCGTGCTCTTAATTGTTCTGATCTGTCTTGGCTCTCTGGCCTTGGTTAAGATGAAGGATTAAGGTTTGACCTATTGTGCCACGGCTGGCTTGTCCAGCCGTGTCTTATAATGAGCTAATGAACACGCCGGACAAGCCGACCGTGGCACGTGTTTTATTTGTCCATAATCGCTACCTGCCGACCATCGAGCTTTCCGCACAGGATTCTTTTAATTTCCATTTGCCCGAAGTGTTTGGGCCATGTTGATCTCTCGATATGTCCCATCTGCTTGTCGGTGGCTAAAATCAGTTTGTCGTCCCGATTCGGATAGTGCTCCATTACCCAGGCTAAGAGGGCAGGATCATCCCCTTCCATTAAAACCAGAACCAGTACCCTCCCGCCGGTGTCTTGGAATTTTGCGCAGTCCAATCCTGCTGCCCGCAAGAAAGCAATCAACGAATCGTTGGCCGGTCGACCGCCGGGAATTATTTTGCCGCCAATAATTTCCGCAAGGCGTCCATCCCCGACCGATTCCAAAATCACGATCTGGTTTTCCTCGCGGGTTAAACTTTTTGCGGCAGGTAGATCAGGCAAGGGGCATTCATCAGCATTATTTTCGATTTTATTTGTTTTATGGTTTTTAAGCCAGCTTTCCAAACCGGTGAGCCATTGGGTTGACTGTTCCCCCAAATCGTTTTGCGCGAGCAATTCCTGCCCCACCGCCTCGTCAGGCCGGCTGTATCCATTGTTCTCGATTTTCATTCCGGTAAATTCCAGAGCGGTTTTCGCCAGTTTGTCGTAGACCGCCTGGGCCTGACCCAAGTCGCGGACGTCATCGACAAAAAGGCCAATACCCGCTCCCTCACGGTCGCGTCTATTTGGAGTTGAATTTAGCGATTTTAAAACCTGGTATGAGGCAATCAAATTTTGTGAATCCGGGGTAGTCAGGACGCACACACTGTCCAATAAGTTTGCAAAGCGATCTTCCTGATTTTCAAATTCCGACGTGTAATCAAGCAGAACATAATCGAGCTTTTCCGTCATGGCATCGAGCCGGGCACAAATTCCCTCCGTTGACTTAATCGCTTCTTTGATATCGTCAACCGCCTGGGGATTTGATTTTGGGTAATAGAGGTCCAGATAAGCCGAGCCGTTGTCCAGTTTCAAAACAACGACAATTTTTCCCTCACCGGCCAGGGATCGCGCAAAACTCCCCAGGGATTTATTCGCCCGCTCCCGAAGATGTCGGCTGCAAACCCCAATGACATACATTTGATGTGATATTGAAGGACAGGAATAGTTTTTACCATTCGGCCCCACCCGTTTAATCGCCGGTTTAATCTTTTTTTTTCCATCGTCCTCTGGTTCGTCACCGGGCGATCTGATTTCCGAGAGAAACAAATGTGCCAGGGTGGAAAAGCGACTCTCGCCCTTGCCGTCCGGGTCGGCCATTGTTAGTGAACCTCAAGGATAGAGTTCAACTCGCCATAAGGATTGCTTTCGTAATACGTGTTGTGCGGATCGTGCTGCCACACATCATCCACGACCATCCGGTACCGGTATCGTCCCGGAGACATCGGGACATCAATTTCCCAATTGCCTTTCAATTCACCGTCGATCCGGTTAAGCGGCGTGGCCTCCGCGGACCAGTTATTAAAGTCCCCTGCCACGTGAACTTTCTTCGCCTCAGGATAGTGAGCCAGGAACCGGACCCCTTCCGGTGTGCGGGTAACTCCGTAGACCATTTCGATTTTCTTGGCGACAGGAGCGTCCTGCACCGTTTGAGGCTCCTGACCCAGGGTCGCCGTCGATTCAACCAGCAGATTAGCGGCCCGTCGGGAAAGCTCATCCGCCTTGGTCAGCAGATCCACCCTGGATTCCACCGCTTCCGCCATCGGCTCAAATGTCGCGATCACTTCCAGCGCCAAATTACAGAAATCCTTGTATCCCGCGCTGGTCGGGTCGTACTCATTGATCGCCTGGCCCATCGATGAGCCTTCTTTAATCTTCGTATTGAAGTTGACGTGGGTCTTGAACATCAATTCGCCAAACCGCTTTCGCATCTCGGCCAACATTTCACGCCCGAGTTTTGTCCGAACATCGTACAGGTTGGCTGCCACCTTGACTGTCAGTTCCTGATCGCATTGCTGTTTCAAGAGGTCCAGCGTTTCCAATTGTTTTTTAAGTCCATGTAGCGAAAAATACCCTGTTTCCACGGGGATAATCACGCCATCCGAAGCCCGCAGTGCGTTGAAAGTCAGAAGCCCGACCGATGGCGGACAATCGATAATACAATAATCATACTGGTCCTTGACACTTTCAAGGACTCTGGATAATCGCATCTCCCGCCCAGGCACGGCAGCGAACTGTTGCTCAAACGCGGCCAGTTCCAGACCCGCGGGCGCCAAATCGAGTTTTTTCCCGATCTGCCAGATAATCTTGCCCAGGTCCAGAGCGGTTTCCTCCGGGGCGGTCAGGACGTCAAAAATACTCATCTCGACCTGGTCTTCAGGGACTGCTAAACCGAGGGCACAATGCCCCTGGGGATCCATATCAATCAGCAAAGTCTTTTTTCCCTGAACACTCAGGCAGGCGGACAAATTGATCGCCACGGTGGTCTTTCCACAGCCGCCTTTTTGATTGGTGATTGCCAGTGTCTTCATCATCGAAAGGTCTCCTTACCTGATATAAGATAATTGTTAGAATAATCGGCATATCAGGTCTGATAACTTTATTATTTTATCGGAACCATTCACAAAAATGACCGGTACAGCGAAAAACTTTTGTAATCGTTCAGACCCATCCATTGTGCATTGTGCCACGGTCTGCTTGTCCGACCGTGCTCTTAAGACACGGCTGGACACCAGCCGTGGCACAATGACGGAGGAAGTTGAACGGTTATAACTTATTTTTCGGTAAAAACTCAAGGCGGGCTGATGGGATCTCCAACAGCCCGCCTCCGAGGTGCTCGCCGATTTTACTAAACCGGCCTGAAATTCATTTACCACATTTTAATTTTCGCCCTGAATCGCTCCGCCGGGATGTTCCGACGTTCCATTACCGGCCATGACCGGCCAATTATATTTCGCTTCTTCCTGCTTCTGCTCTTGCCAGTTTTCTTCGTTGGCACGCGGATGAGCTTGCTCATAACTCTCTTTGAGTTTAGTGGTTGTCAGGTGTGTATAAATTTGCGTGGTGGAAATCGACTGGTGTCCGAGCAATTCCTGTACGCTGCGGAGGTCCGCTCCGTTATTGAGCATGTGAGTAGCAAAGCTGTGGCGCAAGGTGTGCGGTGAAATATTCGGGTCCAGACCGGCCTGAATAAGGTATTTATCGAGTTTGCGCCGGACACTCCGAGTGCTTAGCCGTTTGCCGTGTTTGTTGACGAAAAGGGCTTTTTGGTCAAACGTTGAGGATCGTGTGTCTTCCTGACGCATCGCCAGATATTTCTTGATCGTGAGCATGGCTGTCTGACCGATCGGAGAAAGCCGTTCCTTGTTGCCCTTCCCTCGGACATGCAGCATCCCACCGAGAAAATCGACGTCGTCAAAATTCAAATCGCATAGCTCGCTGACCCGCACGCCCGTCGAGTAAATGGTTTCCAGCATCGCCTTGTCACGCGATCCCAGCATGTCAACATCCTTGGGGGTTTCCAGCAAGGTCTGCATTTGCTCGAAACTCAGGCACAGGGGCAGACGTTTTTCCTGCTTGGGGGTTCGGATGGCGGATACGGGGTTGCCGGTCAGAATTCCCCTCCGCACGAGAAATTTATAAAAGGAGCGCAGTGTGGCCAGTTTCCTGGCCATGCTGGAACGGGAATAGTTTTTCTGGTGCAGATGAGCGAGAAACGTCCGCACGTCTTCCGGTGTAACGGAAATGAGTTTTCCCTTCACGGATGTATCCGTCATGGTCGCGGTTCCACCGCTCTGGGCATGACTGCAGTCGGAGATTTCATTTTCGTCCTGCTTGTTTTGTCCCCAGAGTGTTTCAACAAACTGCCGGAGGTCCGCGGCATAACACCTGGAAGTGTAGTTTGAAAAGTGCTTTTCAAACGTTAAATAATCGACAAAGTCGTTAACCAAATCGTTTGTATTCATAGACCACTCAGTTACTCTACGGCGAAAGTTGGATATCCTGCCTATTACTTCCTGGCTTTATGAGGCCATGTTAAAACTTTTTTCACACCCTTCACGCTTTTCGGATTTTTCTCACTTTTTTACGTGTGGGTCTGCTCGACCGCCTGTTCTACCTGGTGCTGCATCTGCTTTCCCATCTGGTAACTTAATACGGCGGCATCAAACCAGTCGAACTCCGTTTCGACGTTGTCCGCCAGATCGATAAATGTGTCGATAATCTCCGGCTCGTTTCCCGGGGTGTATCTGAACACATACCGCTGCGATCCTTTGACCAGAGAGATTTGTCGTAGGTCCATAGTTAATTGTACTCCTTTACATCGGCACGCTGATCGCTGATAATGACCGGATTAACCCTTTCAAGTTCTTTATTAAGCAGTTCCTCGATCGCCTTGTAGTAGACAAACCGCAGATAATATTCCTGGGATCGAAGATAAATCTCCCACTTATAAGGACTATCGCTGGTACCCCTCTGCTCGGCGAATTCCTCAACCTGGTGTGCCCATGTTTTATCTCTGGAATTATAAATCCGCTGCATCTGGTTTTTAGGCCAGTATCGCGGTTCGATTTCGGTGGTAACTTTCAACGGGCTGGCCAATCGTTCCATGGCCACGGGATCGATTTTCCGCGCCTGCCCGGATTCTTCCGGTAATCCGTAAAGTTGCACTGCCACTCCGACCACTGGCGGGTAGTACGGATTATATTCCGTGATCGCACAGACCACTATGGCGTCGGCACCCAGTTCGGAAGCCAGCTGTAACGCCTGCTGCGGAGTCTCAATGGCTGAAAGTTTATCCCGCATCATCTGGGCCAGCAGTCGATTGACCGGAATCACCGCAAATCCATCCACTTGTTGAAATTCACTATACAAAATATCGGTCACTTTAAGTTGATCTAAGTCCTTATTTCCGCTGTAATTAAGGACTGGGACCACCGCGATGGTCATTTGCCGGCCATACGGGCTTGTCAAATGGGCTTTTGGATTACGCTTATTAGCACATCCACCCATGACCACCATCGTCATAAGCAGCAGAATCAGGGAGACTTCCCAATTTTTATGCCCACTACAAATCATATATTACCTATTTGTTTATCGTCCGATATCTACTGGACCTTTAGAGTCATTCCCTTGCGTCGGCTGTAATATTACTGTCCGCTTTCAGGTGAACGGGGCGATTCGGCACAATTTCCGACGTTGCAGCCCCGTCATTATCGGCCACTGCCGATTCGCCAGAAGCCGGTCTCGCCCTTGCCGTTCTTGCCGAAACGCTATTTTCTCCCATTGGAGAAACGGACCAGATATTCTCATTATCACCGCGATTAGTGCAGAAATAGATTCTGTTGTCCGAGCCCCAGGTCGGACTGAAACTGCTGATCCCCTGATCGGTTACCGGCATTCGCCCCATTCCATTCGGGTCAATCACCCATATCTGGGCATCGAGGGACGCACCCTGGTTCTTGCCGGGAAGGACCGAGCAATAAACGATTTTTTTCCCATTAGCCGACCATTGCGGACCAATCAAGGCTCGGTCCGATCCATCGGCGATTTGGGTTGGCGGCGAGGGCTGGTCGTCACTGCCGAGCGTAATGGACCATATACCGAATAATTGCGAACCCCGCTGGGCAGGGCGCTGATAGACGATTTTGTTCTCGATGGGTGAAAAACTCGGGAAAAGTCCCGCCGCCAGGAATTTTCGCTGCCCAGGATTGTTCGCGTCCAGCAGCCAGACTTCCCATTGCTTCGATTGGACATTATACCGGCAATAGGTCAATTTCATTCCGTCGAGGGAAAAACTCGGATGCATTTCCGGAGCAGGGTCGTCCGTCAACTGCTGAAGATTTCGACCATCGATATCAATGACATAGATGTCCCAGTTTCCCGTCCGATCCGAGCAAAAGGCGAGCCGTTTTGACTCAGGACTGAAGGCGGCCTGAACATCACTGGCAGGATTACTGGTGATCTGCGTAATGGCCGTGGAATGGATCGGTTTAATGTAAATCTCCGGTTTTAATGTATTCTGGGTCGAGGCAAAGGCGAGCCATTTTCCGTCCGGGCTGACCCGAGGATCAAAACATTCGCCCTCCGTGGCGAAGGTATGCTGCTGAATACTCTTGCCCGCCTGGACCTGAATCGATGTTGTAGACAATCCGGGTAATTCACCAAAAAGCGAGACTTGGGTAAACCGCGATCCGACTCTTCGACCGGTCCGGGCCGCGATTTGTGCGTCGTATCGACTTTGCGTCACTGTCCGGTCTTCATCCAAATCGGTTACGGCGACTGTTCTTTTATGGATCGCCTTCCCGGGGCGCACCTTTTGCGCTTCGGTACTTTCACATCCACACAGGATAACCAGGCCAAGGGCAATAGAAGTTGTTTTCAAAAATGCCGTCGCAAAGGTTTGTCTATTCAAATACATTACCATACCCTCTAGTTTCAACCGTTAAAATTTCCACTCGTCCGATAAGCTTAGGGATTTATCGGCATGGAGATAGTAGAGGCTTGAGAAAATAAGTGGGTTACGAAATTATGAAATTATAGACCGAAAAGTTTTACCGCGTTCTGCCGAACGAATCGAGAAAACTCTTCGAGCGAAAGATTAAAGAGTTCGGCCAGTAGCTTGGCGGTATACAACACATTTGCCGGCTCATTAGTGCGATTTTTTCGTACCGGCTCGGGCGACAGAAACGGACAATCGGTTTCGATCAGTATGTGATCCACGCCGATGAATTTTGCCGTCCGGCGAAGGTCCTGGGCATTTTTGAAAGTTACAGTTCCCGAAAACGAAATAAACCAACCCAGGTCAAGGACCTGTCGGGCTTGCTCCTGGCTGCCCGAAAAACAGTGAAAAACTCCGCGAAGACCGGATTTGACCGATTGGAGGATATCCAGAGTATCATCAAACGCCTCACGGCAATGGACGATCACGGGTAATTGCGTTTCATGGGCCAATTCCAGATGGGAGTGAAAAAGCCGCTGCTGATTGACACGGTCGGCCAACTGGTAATGATAATCCAGGCCCGTTTCTCCGATACCGATAATTTTCGGATGACCAAGAAGCGGTTTGATCTGATCGACGTTTGAGTATTTATCCGCCGCGTGCGGATGAATGCCGATGGCGGCAGAGATGGAAGGAATTTTGTCGGCCAGGGCAACGGCGGCGCGGCTGTCGTCCGGGTCGGTGCCTATCGTGATGACTGTCGAGACTCCGCACGCCTTGGCCCTGGCTAAAACCAACTCCAACTGCTCCGCCAGCGGCGAATAGGTCAGATGAGCATGTATGTCGATTAATTCAGCATTCATTTATCGCCTGCTCCAAAGGCATCCGGTTCATGGTCCACCAGTGGCTGTCCGCTGGAGTCGCATTTCACGGTAACGATGTCGAATCTCGCCGGTTGATCGTTAAGACTAAGCCGGCCTATAAAACTTTTGGCGGCAAGGATCATCCGTCGGCGTTTTTCCCGGTTGATCTTCAGCTCCGGTTCGCCTGCGGTATCCCGAACCGCTTTGACCTCGACAAAAACAATCATATCCCGATCTCGGGCCACAATGTCCAGTTCGCCCAGGCTCGTGCGGTAATTGCGGGCGAGGATTTTCATTCCGCTTTTTTTCAGGAAAACCTTCGCCTGATTTTCCGCCCAGGCTCCAAATTCGCCGATCGACATTTGTGACGCGTCCGGCGACGCCCGCCATCTTTGCCACAATGTTTTGATCCGATTGAGCATAATGTATCAAAAAAAGCGGCAGGCACAGTAAAATCTGCATCTGCCGCTGATCCGTTTTTCAAATTGGAAACAAAATTATTTTTATTTCGCGGTTTCGACCGCCGGTCCCCGGCGCTGCCGGAGTTCCGTTACCTTGGTCGCCTTGCCTTTGCGCCCGCGCAGGTAATAAAGTTTTGCCCGGCGAACTTTACCGCGGCGGCGGACATCGATCTTGGTAATATTGGGGCAAAGCGTCGGCCAGGTTCGCTCGACGCCTTCCTCGTTGACGATCCGGCGAACGGTAAAGGTCGCCGTCGCGCCTCGGCTGCGCTTGCTGATCACCACTCCGTTAAATATCTGAATACGCTCCTTCTCGCCTTCCTTGATCTTCACATGGACGTCGACCGTATCCCCGACATGAAATTCGGGCATTTGGGTCAACTTCGAACCAAAATATTTTTGTTCCACTATCGCCAGTTCTCGTTTAATCACGTGTTATCTCCTGTTTAACTTTCGTCGAAACTTATTATGTTACCTTTTTTCATCAGGATTATCAAGTAAATCCGGCCTGCGATTTTTAGTTCTTTCCAAAGCTTTTTCTTTCCGCCAGGCCTCGATCTTGGCATGATCGCCGTTTAACAGAATATCCGGCACCTTCATTCCGCGAAATTCCCGCGGTTTGGTATACTGCGGATACTCCAGCAATCCTTCGCTGAACGATTCCCGCACTGCCGACTGTTCGTCTCCGAGCACACCGGGAATTAACCGCACCACGGCGTCGACCAGGACCATGGCGGCCGGTTCGCCTCCGGATAGCACATAATCGCCGATCGAAATTTCCAGGGGATTCAACCCCATCCGAATCCGTTCGTCAAACCCTTCATAATGACCGGCGATAATCAGCAACCGCTCTTTGCCGGCCAATTCCTTCACCAACCGCTGATCAAGCACTTGTCCCTGAGGCGTCAGCAAAATTCGCGTCGCCGGTCTGGCGTCCAGGGCTTCGACCGCCTCGACCGCATTAAAAACCGGCTCGGGACTGATCACCATTCCCGGCCCGCCGCCGCACGGGGTATCGTCCACCTTATGATGCTTGTCCCTGCTGAAATCGCGAATATTGGCGCACACGATCTCGACCACCTGCGCCTCGCGTGCCCGACCGATAATACTATACCGCAAAAAATCATCGACCTGCTGCGGAAATAATGTCAAAACATCGATACGCATAATTCGGTCTAAACTATTTGGTTTTTTTGACCGTCATTCCGGCCTTGACCAGAAGGCTTCGCACTGTTTCGCTGGGCTGAGCCCCGACGCTAAGCCAATATTCCACTCGTTCTCGCTTCATGCTGAACTGCTTGGTGATGTCCTTTGTGACCGGATCGTAGAATCCAAGCTCTTCGATGACACGCCCGTCCCTGGCCGTCCTGCTGTCGATCGCGTTGATCCGATACGAAGCACGATTACGCCGGCCAAACCTTTTCAATCTAATCTTTACTGACACTATTTTTCTCCAAAATATAAAGTATTATCGATTTTTCTTACGTTTTCTACGCTTAAGCAAATTCTCACGCGCTGATAACTTGGGTGATTGTACCTGAACCTTCGGCATTTTGCCAGTCATTCCCATCTGACCCATCTGCGAGCCAAACCGCATGCGATCCATAAAACTCATATTCGCCATCTGTTTCATCATCGACCGCATCTGCAAAAAGCTTTTTACAAGCCCCGAAACGTCCTGCGGATCGGTCCCCGACCCCTTGGCGATCCGCCGGCGGCGGGAACCGTCGATGACATCCGGATTTCGCCGTTCCTTTTTGGTCATGGAATGAATAATGGCTTCCATGTGCACCAGTTCGCCGTCGTCAAGACCCTCCGTCGGCACCTGCGAACCCATGCCCGGAATCATCTTTATAATATCCTTCATCGACCCCATCTTTTTCATACTGTGAAGCTGGCCGAGAAAATCATCCAACGTAAAAACACCTTTGGCCATCTTCGTCTGCAGCTTGGCCGCCTGATCGGTATCAAATTGCTCCTGGGCCTTTTCCACCAGCGAAACAATATCGCCCATCCCCAAAATCCGCCCCGCCATCCGGTCGGGATGAAATTCCTCAAGCTTATCGATTTTTTCACCGACCCCGATAAACTTGATCGGCTTGCCCGTTACCGCCTTGACGGAAAGAGCCGCTCCACCGCGGGCGTCGGAATCGAATTTCGTCAAAATCACCCCGTCCAACTCCAGCCGCTCATTAAACGCCTTGGCGCTATTGACCGCGTCCTGCCCCGTCATGGCGTCGCAGACCAGATAAATCTGATGCGGATTAACCGTCTTGGCGATATCCGCCACCTGCTGCATCATATCTTCGTCGATATGCAATCGACCAGCCGTATCAATAATGACCACGTCCTGACCATTCTTCATCGCCGCCAGCACGCCATTTCTCGCCACCCTGACCGGATTCTTCTCCCCTTCTTCAAGATAAACGGGAATATTGATCTGCTCACCAAGAATTTTTAACTGCTCGACGGCTGCCGGTCGCTGAAGGTCGCAAGCCACCATCAGCGGTTTTCGATTCTGCCCAACAATAAATTTTCCAAGCTTGGCGCAGGTAGTCGTCTTACCGGACCCCTGCAACCCCGCCATCAAAATAACCGTAGGCCCCGGCTGAACATAATAAATCCTAGTATCCACCGGCCCCATCAGCCCCACCAGCTCGTCATGACAGATTTTCACCATCATCTGCCCAGGATGCAGGCTTTTTATAACCTCCTGCCCCAAAGCCTTTTCCAAACAGGTATCGCAGAACTTCCGGGCGATCTCCAAATGAACATCCGCCTCGAGCATCGCGCGCCGCACTTGATCCAGCGCCTCACGAACGTTCTCCTCGCTGATCTTCCCCCGACCGGAAAGATTGCGGAAAACGCTATTCAATTTATCCGTTAATGCTTCAAACATATTTCTTGTTGTCTAAAATGGTTTCATAACTAGCCCCCGATGGCAATCGGGGGTACTTTGGTTCTTCGCTGAGATTTACTCATTTTAAGCCAAAACATTATTATATAACGTATTTTACGAAAGATTTCAACTTGTCTTCTCTAAAAAAATAGGTAACCGTTCTCAGACCACCCCTGGATCGTCCTGTCAAGCCGGACGATGGCGAAAGCTGGATAAAGATTCCCGTGGAATAAACCGGGCCGGTAAAATAATTTTTTTGGGTAACTGCAGTCGCCAGGTTTGTTCGAGAGTTAAAAACGTTTGCTCGACAAGCAGAGCGGGATCGAGATGAAAAGTAGACAGGGATGGCACAAGTTCCGAGGCCAGCGGCACATTGTCGCAGCCGACCAGGGAAAAATCCTCCGGCACATTTAATCCCGCCTGAACAATGGCCTGCATCGCTCCCGCCGCCATCCAGTCGTTGGAAGCAAAAACGGCGCTCGCGGTTCGTTCCGCTTCTGCCTTGTTCAAATATTCTTTCATCAATTCATATCCGCCTCGCCAGTTCATCTCGCCTTCGTAAACCACCACGCCCAGACCCTCACGCATCGCTTGGGCACGAAATCCTTCGACCCGCTGGCAGCCTGGGCCTGTCAGCATAAGACTATCGCGATGACCAAGTTCCGCAATCCGCCTCGCCGCTTCCTGGCCGATTCCATAATCGTCAAAAAAAATCTGGCAGCAAATATCCGAATTTAAATCAACCATCGCCACCACCGACCGCAGGGCCGAAGTAAGCTCCTTAACCTGTTCCGATGAAACACCGGCTGGCAAGATGCCCGGCATTTCTTTATTCAGCAAAATGTTTTTATCCATTTGGATCGGCAGCAGGTTGATTTGATGCGCCCGGGCGTAAAGGGTCAACCGGCCGACCATTGAATTGTAAAATATATCGTCAGCTTTGATGTCGGGAGGAATGACCAGATACGCAGCATTCAAAGAAAACTTCTTCGGCAGCAGGTAATTTCCGCTGCCATGCCGCCGTTCCACCAGGTCTCTTGTTTCCAATAAACCAATGGCCAGGCGGATGGCCCGTCGGCTTAGAATAAATTTTTTTGCCAGTTCCCGCTCGGCTGGCAATTTAAGTGGTTTGACTTCACTTGTCCCAAGCTGGGCTAAGTCACCGGCCAATTTTTCCACTATCCGACGGGAAATCTTTTGTTTTGAAGAATTTTTGACCATTATTCCTTTCCGTAAACACTCTACAAATCAATGAACCACCAACAATATATTGTACCACATACTGAACCACTATGCAAGTTTTTTAAAAAAAGCCTTTATTCTTTAACCAACAGGCAATTTGGCTTTAATTAAACGCTAACCAAAAAAAGTGTTTTGGTGTCCGAATTTGTAACTTATTGAAAAACAATGCCTTGCGTGAATCAAAAATTCCATAAACTTTCTTGTTGACACTACGATATCTTGTGTTAAGGTAGGTTCTCGCATACGATTAATAGTATCTGGTGGATTTTTCCGATAATATTAAGTATGGCGGAATCTGATCGAGATCAGTGACATAAAAACTATGAAACCAGGAGATTTTGCCCCTTGAGTTTTTCAAAGACGAAAACAAGCTTAACGATCAGATAAATGGATAAAATCACGTATTTGGTGGCATTTAAACGACTTTCGGAAGTGGTTCGAATATAAAATTAAATATTAATGGATATTAGTTAGCATGAAGGAGATCACGGATGAGCATAAAAATAACTGAAAATAGGGTGGATTCGCTTTTGACAGATAGAAATTCGGTAAATATGACAAAACGTTTGCCTTTAAAGTTAAGCGATAACGCCAAAAAAGTCCTGGAGGCTCGCTACCTTAAGAAAGACAAAGACGGACACATCACCGAGACGGCCCAGGAGATGTATTCAAGGGTGGCACGGACGATTGCCGCGGTGGAAGCCAAGTATGGCCTTAGCGCGGCGGAAATTGAGGACGTAGAGGTCCAATTTTATAACTTGATGGCTAGCCAGGAGTTTATGCCTAACAGCCCGACCCTTATGAACGCCGGCAGAGAGATGGGCATGCTCAGCGCATGTTTTGTTTTGCCGGTGCGGGATAGCGTCAGTGAGATTTTCGAAGCGATCAAACAGACGGCGCTCATTCAGAAGGCCGGCGGCGGCACTGGATTTGCGTTTGATGAACTGCGTCCGACGGGCGACTACATCCAAAGCTCCGGCGGAACGACCAGCGGACCTATTACTTTCTGGCGAGCGTTTGCGGAGGCGACCAATGCCATTCAGCAGGGAGCCTTCCGCCGTGGCGCCAACATGGGCATGATGAATATCCATCACCCTGACATTTTAAAGTTCATCTTCGCCAAACAGGATTTGGACCAGTTTAATAATTATAATATTTCAGTAAAAATACCAGACGCCTGGATGGATGGTTTGCTGGCGGACTCGAATTCGCCACATATCGTTCGCAATCCACGGACGGGCGAGGAATTTTTAATTCCCAGGAATATTGATATTTGGAAATATGATATTCGTTCGCTGGTAAAAGTTCGGGACGAAACCGGCAAGGTAAAAACTCCTGCCCCCGGAACGGTTTACACCAAGGGCGATTTGTGGAATATCGTCGTTAAAAATGCCCATTCCACTGGCGAGCCGGGTGTGGTTTTTATCGACCGGATCAATCGCGATAACCCCACGCCTCAACTTGGTCGAATCGAAGCGACCAACCCATGCGGTGAACAGCCGCTCCTTCCCTACGAGGCCTGCAACCTCGGGAGTATTAACGTCGGTCTTTTCGTGAAAGCTGAAAACGGCAAACCTGTTTATGATTGGCAGGCCTTGGGCGAATCGGTCGATACCTCCGTGCGATTCCTCGACAACGTCATCGACGCCAATAGGTATCCCCTGGACCTGATCGACCAGATGTGCAAGGGTAACCGGAAGATCGGTTTGGGGATTATGGGCTTTGCCGATGTTTTGTTCGCAATGGGCATTCCTTACAACAGCGACGCGGGTGTGGCGTTTGCCGAAGAGTTGATGAAATTCATCGACGACCGGGGTCACGATGCGTCGGAACGGCTGGCCAGAGCGCGGGGAAATTTCCCGAACTGGCAGGGCAGCATCTGGGAAACCAAGCACAACCGCCCGATGCGAAACGCCACAGTTACCACGATCGCTCCGACCGGAACGATCAGCATGCTGGCCAATTGCGCCAGCGGGATCGAACCGCTCTTTAGCCTCGTATTCTTCCGCAACGTGCTCAAGGAACGAAAAGACGCTAAACCATTGATCGAGGTCAATGAGTACTTCTTGAAGGTGGCCAAAGAGCGAGGGTTCTGCACCGACGCGAATATGGAGCATATCGCTACGGAAGGAACGATCCAGCACATCAAAGAAATTCCGGACGACGTCAAGCGTTTGTTCGTCTGCGCCCACGACGTCGCTCCCGAGTGGCATCTTAAGATGCAGGCCGCCTTCCAGCGACACTGCGACGCGAGTATTTCCAAGACGATCAATTTCTCTCATGACTCGACGATCGACCAGGTCGATCAAATTTATCGGGAAGCTTATAAGCTGGACTGTAAGGGTGTAACGGTGTATCGCGATGGCTGCCGGAGAGACCAACCGATGGCAACCGAAAAATCTAAAAACGCACAAACCACTAGTGGATCGACGGGGGTGGCCGAGGATAAAGCAAGCAAGGAGGCTCCTGCCCCCACTAAATTTGAGCCCGTGTCTGTGCCTGATTGTTTGCCAGCGGTTCGCATCCGGCAGCTTACACCCTTTGGTCACATGCATCTGAGCATCACGGTAGACCCCAAACGCCAGAAAGAGCTGGAAGTCTTCGCCCAGCTCGGAAAAGGCGGTGACGTAGCCGCCTCGGACCTCGAAGCCATCTGCCGCATGATTTCGCTATTTTTGCGTTCCGGCGGCACACTCAAGCACGTTATCGACCAGTTAAAGGACATCGGTTCCAGTTTGAGTATCCCCAGCAAGGACGGCAGAATCATGAGTTTGGGCGACGGTATCTCCAAAGGTCTGATGCGTTACCAAAAGGCTAAAGAGCGTTTCGGCATCCAGGCGATTCTTCTGGGCGAAGCGAATCTGGACGACCTGGACAAACCCGTCGTTAAATCTTCCGACGCAGCCGCCGCAAAGGGTGGAAATGGAAACGGAGGAAACGGTAATGGCGGCGGGAAACTTGGAATGTTCAAAATCAAATGTCCCGAATGCAGTGGGAACCTGACCTTTGAAGAAGGTTGCGTGAAATGTCATAGTTGTGGGTATGCACAATGCTAATTGTTAAAAGTGAAAGTGGTCGTACCGACCACTGCTAAACAATAACAAAGAGGAAGATGGTGATTCTCGGTTATCACGTCATCTTTACCACATACGGAACCTGGTTACCTAATGATCCCCGCGGGTCGTATTCAAAAACGATTTATCAGAAAGAACTACGCGCGTGGGGCGAAATAAAATATGGACGTCAAAACCCTCAACCGTCTCGCGAAATAATGAAAAAATTTTGGAAGAGCACCGAACTTCATCTTCCCCGACCATCATTTTTCCTTAACGATACAACACGTAACACCGTCGCCTTGGCCTTTGGTGTAGTCGTCAAACGATTGAATTTGAAAATTCCCACCTGCGCTATTATGAACGATCATATCCACCTTCTCGTTTTACCCTCCAAATACAAAATTGAATATATCGTAAACCAACTCAAAGGCGCCGCCGCCCATTATATCGAATCCAATCCTCCACGCGCGGGACTTCCCCTGCAAAAATGGGATATTGTGGAAAAGTTGTTATAACCGTCTTCGTTTAGCAGTCGCCGGCACGGCGACTTCCTTCTTGTTTCTTATGAAAATCGCCGACTCAGCCAGTTGGATGCTCGCAATGGCCGTGCCTGTGCGGTTACTTTCTTCCTTTCATTACTTTCTCCTGTTATAATTTCATTCATAAACCCTTTTACAGGATAACACTAATGACCGATCAGGAAAAATTGGAGCTGTTGCTGCGGGCACGGCACTCTTGCGTTTCGATTACGACGTTTGAGGAAGATTATGCCCTGGGGCTGGTCAGGAATGTGGCGGAACAGTGTCGGCGGGGACTTTGGATTTGGTCGGCCAATCGGGGAATTAGGGATGGTCTTCGGGATGATGGGATGCCGGTGGCGGATACCGAACACCCGGCTGCCGCGCTTTATTATTATGGGGTGCGGGAAAACAGTTCAATTTGCGTCATGCTCGATCTGGCGGAACATTTGAAAGACCCGCGGACCCTTCGAGTGCTTCGGGAGTTGATCGAACTGTTCCAGCAAGGCGGCGGATGCCTGATCATGATCGATCACCACGATGATGTTCCGTTGGTCGTCACTTCTTATGCCACCCAACTCGAACTTTCTTATCCCGATGAAAAAGAATTGGAGGCGATCCTGCTGGAAACGCTTCGACAGTATCACAAAGCAAACCCGATCCATATCGATATTACGCGTCAGGCCCTTCGAACGGTCATTCGGAATTTGCGCGGCCTGACTCGCCGGCAAGCACAGCAGATTATTCTCGATACCATTTCCGAGGATCATAAATTCGACTCCGGCGATATCAACACGGTGCTGGCTCGCAAGCGGCAGTTGATCCATAGCGGCGGGTTGCTGGAGTATATCGAGACGCCGGTGGATTTAAACGAAATCGGCGGATTGAAGCGGCTGAAGGGTTGGTTAAAGCAGCGGCAGGAGGCGTTTTCAGATGAGGCGACCGCGTTCGGGCTGGACGCTCCCCGCGGGGTGCTGATGCTTGGAGTTCAGGGTGCGGGTAAGAGTCTTTGCGCCAAGGCGATTGCCACCGCCTGGCAGCGGCCGTTACTCCGGCTGGACCCCGGAGCGCTTTATGACCGTTATATCGGGGAATCGGAACGCCGTCTTCGTGATGCGCTACGGCAGGCGGAAATGATGGCTCCGATTATTCTATGGATCGATGAGATTGAAAAAGGATTCGCCTCCGCCGCCAGCAGGAGCACTGACGGCGGATTGTCGCAGCGGATGTTCGGGTCGCTTCTGACCTGGATGCAGGAACACGCGTCTCCTGTTTTTCTGGTGGCCACCGCCAACGATATCGAAGCCCTGCCGCCGGAACTTCTTCGCAAAGGCCGATTTGACGAAATCTTTTTCGTCGATTTGCCGAGGAGCGATACACGAAAAGATATTTTTGCCATTCATTTAAAGAAACGCCGACGCGATCCGGTGCGGTTTGATCTGGCCATCATGGCGGCAGATTCGGAAGGATACAGCGGGGCAGAAATCGAGCAGGCGATCGTCTCAGCATTGCATAATATTTACGAGACAAAAGTCGAACTTAATACCGGGCATATTTTGCAGGCATTACAGGATTCGCCGCCGCTTTCCGTCACCATGGCGGAACGCGTCAAGGCCCTGCAAAGCTGGGCGGTCGGACGATGCGTTCCCGCCGATTAAGCCATAGGAAAACATGTGATCGAATTTATTACCGACCGCGAAATTTATGAAAAGGTCATCCGCGAGCGAATCCCCCGGACCAAAAAATTTCTCTGGCTGGCCACCTCCGATCTGAAGGACCTGTATGTGGACAAGCGAAGAAAGATGGTTCCGTTTTTGGAAATACTGTCGGACCTGATCAAGAAAAGCGTGGAAATCCGGCTGATCCATGCCAAAGAGCCCGGGCCTGCCTTCCGTAAAGATTTTGACCGATATCCGAATTTAATTAAGGGCATGGAACGAATTTTATGTCCCCGGATTCATTTTAAGTCGGTCATTATCGACGGTGAGTTTGCCTATACCGGAAGCGCGAACCTGACCGGCGCGGGCATGGGGGCCAAGAGCGTGGACCGGCGGAATTTCGAGGCGGGAATTATTACCGCCGATCAGAATTTGGTGGACGAGATCATGGAGCAATTCGATAGCGTCTGGCGCGGCTCTCGCTGCCGTAAATGTGGTAGAAAAAAATTTTGCTCGGATTATAAGGATTTGTTATCGGAAACGAGCAGGTAAAGGCTCTTGGCTTTGGACTTTAGGCTTTAGGCTTTGGACTTTGGACTTTGGACTTTGGACTTTGGGTTTCGGACTAAAGCCTAAAATCCGTTCTGATTTACGCAGGTTCTGTAATTTTTTGTCAAGAATCAAGTATGGGGTCTCCCGAAATCCCATTTTTTTGCAAAATTATCCTTCTTTCGGAATTGTCGTGAAGACTTTTCGCTTGTTAAAATAAGGATGAACTGGTATATACCAGCTTTAAATAAATGATCTCCACAGATTTAGCGGAATTTGTTATTAAGTATAATGCCCCTAAGTTTTTGATAATGGACGCGCAACAATAACACTTCATGATATTGAAGGAAATCGCTGATAATAGCTTCTTGAGTTTAAGTGAAGGTACTTTATGCTAAAACAGGAGTAGCCATATTATGTCCATCAATAGTGAGTTCCGACTTTATCCTTTCATTGAAAAATCTCTTGCGGAACTTGGTTGGGATACGCGAAACCCATTAAAAAATGCAGCGGGACAGGTCTATACTCAAAATGAGGCATTACACGACAAAGTTTTAAAACCTTTACTCGGCAAATTAAAACCGGAAAATATTGTCAAGATAAAAGAAGACGTGTTGTGGGTAATCGAAGCAAAGTCGAAGCACACGGAAATTGAAATTGCCGTCAACGAAGCAAAGGAAGAATATGCCGCTAAGATCAATAAAAGTGATTTAGTTAAATGTCTCTTTGCTACTGGAGTCGCGGGAGATGATAATTCAACGCATTTCGTTGAAACATTTTATTTGTCCAAAAACGGAAAGTGGGAGCGAGTAAAGATTAATGGGGTTGACACAACAGGGTTTATCAGTCGCGCCCAAGCCCTATACATAATTGAGAATAATGCCCCTAATATCGAGAATCAGGAAATCGAAGAAGAGTTATTTGTACAGAAAGCAAATACTATCAATGAAATTCTTCATCATGGAGCAATCAACAAAAAGAGTCGGGCGAGGGTAATTGCATCGTTATTATTGGCTCTTGCCAATGATGAATATTTTAGGATCAGCGATGATCCAACAACATTGATTGAGGATATCAACGCCCGTGTTCGTGCTTTGTTGAGACAACACGGCAAAGAAAACTTTGCGCAAGAAATATCGATAAGCCTCCCCACATCAAAGGACAATCATAAGAAGAATAGGCGTGCAATTGTTGGGTGCATACAAGAATTAAAGAGCATTAATATTAAGTCTGCAATCAATAGCGGTGCAGACCTTTTGGGACAATTTTATGAAATTTTTCTGAAGTACGCCAACGATTCTAAAGAGATTGGAATCGTTTTAACACCACGCCATATAACGCGATTTGCTGCAAGAGTCATAAACGTAAATTGTCAAGATTACATCTACGATCCAACGTGCGGAACGGGTGGCTTTCTTGTTTCATCACTTGATAGAGTTAAAAAAACAACGCCATCCGCCATCACAAAATTTAAGAAGTCGCACATTCTTGGGATCGAACAAGACGCGGAAGTTGTTGGTTTGGCGTTAGTAAATATGATCTTTCGTGGTGACGGCAACAGTAATATCTACGAGGGAAATTGCTTAGACAACATATTTGTGCGTTCAGGTAACGAAATCCGTAAAATATCTATCAAAGAATACAATCGGAATATTGAAAGTGGAACAAAGTATGAGCGTTTTATAACAAAAACATTGATGAATCCACCTTTTGCAATTACAGAAGAAGAGTATCGTTTCGTTGACCATGCACTTTCGCACATGATTGATGGCGGGTTGCTGTTCGCGATATTGCCAACATCTACAATGTCGTCAACAAGTGACGGACGTGGCGAAGTATCGTGGAGAAAGGGACTGTTGAAGCGTCACACACTAAAAGCTGTGATAAAATTGTCAGACGATCTTTTTCTGCCAAGTGCTCACAAGGGAACCTACGCTGTTGTAATCGAAGCACACAAACCACATGGCGATCAAAAGGTCTTTTGGGCGATAATGGACGATGGATTTACAATGAAAAAAGCAAAGAGGCTTCCCAGTAAAAACGTTCCATCGAATTATGATCTGATAGCTGAGAAACTCTACACTTTTCTTCTTCGCAATGAAGAACCAAGACAGTTACGTAAAATTATAAATTGTTGCAAAATTGACTTGAGTGATGAAATGCTGGATTGTGGTGCTGAAGCATATCTCAAAGATACCCTCAACGAAAATATTGATATTTCTGCTGTAACTTCAAATTTGTTTGGTGCATTGTTGCATCAGCGAAGAGCAAAAGGAATCAATTTGCGACATGGAAATTTCAAATCTATCCCCATTCAAGACTTAATTCAGAATATCGAGAGGGGTGATTGCAAACCTTTAAATAACACACCTGCTGGCACTATTCCTGTCGTCACAACAACAGAGGACAACAACGGCATAGATGGCTACTATGCTATTTCTGATGCAACAATCTTTATGGACGCGATAACGATTCCAGCGAATGGATCAAAGTATAAGGCATTCTATCACCCATATAAATTTGCTGCCGTACCTGATGTATTAATCTGTAAACTGAAACCAGAATACAATTCTTTTGAAATGAAAGTTTTTATTTGCGCAGGAATAAACAAATCAAGTTGGCGATTTTCCTATTTTAGAAAATGTAACGAACCGAAAATCAAAAAGGATGTAAAAATTGCGTTTCCAATAGATGGAGATGGAAAAATCGATCGAGAATTTATTGCTAAAAGCGTTGGTGGTACAATCGAATATGCTGGTATCAAGGAATTGATCGATGCAACAGATTAGTAAGCCGTGGAACACAAAGGAAAAAATCCGGGGACGCCATACTTAATTGCCTTTATCGTTTGAAATTTCATGATCTCATTATGCGTCTTTCAGGTGGTTTTTCAAGAATTATGTGTATGGGCCTTGAATTGCTTTAATTTGGCAGGTTCCATTAAAAAATTAGCATCCGTTCAGGCCCCATCGCGGTCATTGCGAGGAGCACGTTCACTACGTTCAGTGTAAACTCCGCTACGAAGCAATCTCACTCCTTTGCAAACTGGCGTCATTACGGGATTGCTTCGCTGCGCTCGCAATGACGGAAGAGGGCTTGAACGGTTACGAAATATTATCCTTTTAAATATTCCACCGCCTCGGCGATTTGGGACTTGTGGACATCGTCGAACATTTTGACCTGGCCGATCCTGGTCGGAAGAATAAATCGGATTTTTCCATCTTTGACTTTTTTGTCGCGTTTCATGATTTCGTAGAGGAAATCGAAGTTGAGGTTTTTGCATCGGCAGGGCAGGCCGAACTGACGAATTACATTTTCCATTCTCTGGAACTGATTTTTCGGGAAGATTCCTCGCTGGGCCGCGATAAATCCGGCCCCGATCATTCCGAGGGCGACGGCTTCTCCGTGGCGGAATTTGATGTAATTTCCCGCCACTTCCACCGCATGGGCGATGGTATGGCCGAAGTTCAGAATCGCGCGAAGGCCCGCTTCGCGTTCGTCGGCGCTGACCACCTCCGCTTTGATCTGGCAATTTCTGGTCAGTAGCCGTTCAAGAACGGATCGGTCAAGGGAAAGGATTTTCTGAATGTGCCGTTCATGGAAATCGAAGAACGCAGCGTCTTTGATGACGGCATGCTTGATGCTTTCGACCAGACCGGCGCGGATATCGCGGTTGGTAAGCGTGCTCAAGGTGTCGCTATCCATCAGGACTATTTTCGGCTGATAAAATACACCAATCAGATTTTTTCCGCGGGGATGATTGACGGACGTTTTTCCACCGACGCTGGCGTCGATATCGGCTTGCAGCGTTGTCGGAACTTGCACGAAGGGCACACCCCGTAGCCACGTTCCTGCCACAAAACCCGCCAAATCTCCCACCACTCCTCCACCCAGGGCGATGATAGGGTCGCCCCGTTCGATCTGGGCCTCATACAACACATCATAAATCCTGGAGGCAACAGTCAGCGATTTACTTTTATCCCCAGGCCGGATAATGTAATCATAAACCTCATAGTTGCTCAGCTTCAGCGATTCTTCCGCCCTTGCCCCATAAAGTTTAAAAACCGTCTGATCGGAAATCAAAACGACCTTGGAGGCAGGAGCGACTTTTCGAAGATAAGAACCCAGGTGATCGAGCAAGCCTGCGCCTATATGTATGTGATAAGACCTATCCGCCAGGTTGAGCAGGACTTTTTCCATCTCTTTTCCCTCGATAACTTTTTGACTCTTTCGATAAGTAAATCTTTAATGCTATATAAAGTATAACCAAAATAGCCACAGGTATTAAAAGAGTATAACCTTTTTTATTTGATTTGGCGGCTGTTGTAAATGATTTTTCCCCGGTGACAGGAATAATAATGCCGGTTAATACGGGGACAACAAGAGGTTTGGAAAATGAATTTTCCTTAGCCCTGTCGATTCGATTAGTCAAAAAAAAACCAGTGGCATAAATAAGCTGATTTTTTTTGAACACCGAAGGTTCCTGCGTCGTAAATAGTTGTATAGGTTTTCGATAATCGAGGTCTAACAAAATAACCGACCAACAGCGATCCGGAGGCACAAGCTGTAACTCCTTCCTGACGTCTGTGGCCTCCGCGAAAAGGGCTTTTACTACAATCAGTTTTGCTTTATAAAGGTCAGGGTTAGCCAGAAGATCATTAAGACGCACTCGAGGCCAGGCTGGCTGGGGAATGGAAAACTGCCGGAGATGGTCGGATGCGCCAAGTAGTTGTGCAATAAGCCAGGCAGGAATTTGTGTTTGGGTATTTGATAGAGCATTAATATAACTTTTTTCTTTGGCCATAAGGGCTGGCTGGACAGAATTGGAAAGTGAAGTCGTTGCATAACTTATTGTCGACAAAGCAGTTATGGCGATACCCACAAAAAGGATATGAAATTTACGCCGAAACTCCAAAAAGGCATTTATTGTAAGTATATTGTTTTCAAGCAGTTGCAATAGCATATTTATTAATACCGAAAATTTATTGCTCTTTTGTATGAGTTTATCTTGACTGTAAAGATATCAGGCATTAGAATGTTGAGCATGTTTAAGTTGGCAAATAAAACCACAACCAAGAATGTCAGTAAAGGCATTACGAAGAAACGCCGAAGCAGTCCTTCAAGCGGACTTAAGAGCTTCTCGACCGCGATGCGTTTTCTTTCTACCTTTACGGATTACGAGCGATTTTCGCGCATCGGGTACAACAATATTACCTTTAGCCTGACCAGAATGCAAAAGTTACTTGCGGAAGTTGGTAATCCTCACCGGAAATTCAAATCCGTCCATATCGCGGGAACCAAGGGCAAAGGTTCGACGGCCTATATGTTGACCAATATGTTGATGGGTAGTGGATATAAGGTGGGATTATATACTTCACCTCACCTTGTGGACCTTCGCGAGCGGATCATGGTTGACAATCAAATGATCCCGGAGCATGATTTTGTCCTGTCTTTGAACAAACTTTTGCCGAGTCTGCGAGAAAGTAACGAGAAAAACCGTCCGACTTTCTTTGAAGTTCTTACCTGTATTGGGTTTATGTATTTTGCCGATCATGAAGTGGACATGGCGGTGATTGAAACCGGACTTGGCGGAAGGCTTGACAGCACGAATGTGATCAAACCGGAAGTCAGTGCTATTACGATGATCGGGTACGATCATATGCAGATATTAGGAAGCACTCTGGGCAAGATTGCCCAGGAAAAGGCGGGGATTTTCAAGAACGGTGTTCCGATCGTCAGCGTTCCGCAGGTTCCTGAAGTCAAAGCGATTCTGACCAAGGCGGCGAAGGAGCTTAAGGCGCCTTTGAAATTTACGGGTGACGATATCGACTTTAGCTATAGGTTTGAATCAAGCCGATTAACCGGTCCGCATACCCGCATCTGTCTGACGACTCCGCGGAGCAAGTTCGAGCATTTACCGGTTCCGTTGCCGGGCGAACACCAGGCTATCAATTGCGGCTTGGCACTGGCGATACTTGATACTCTTAAAGAAAAAGGATACCAGATCGACGACCAACAAGCGTTGGAAGGTCTGGCCAAGACCAAATTGTCGGGTCGGATGGAAATGATCTGCGAAGATCCGAGGATATTGATTGATGGGGCGCATAATCCACCGAGCATGGAAGCCCTGGTTAAAACGATCGGCCAGCATATCAGTTACGATTCGATGGTGGTAATCTTCGGCTGTGCCGCGGATAAAGACGTGGATGGCATGCTGGACCAGATCGCAATGGGAGCCGACAAGGTAATCTTTACCAAAAATGGAACGCTGCGATCTGCGGACCCGGAAGAACTCTCTCTGCGGTTTGAGGAGCGGACAGGCCGAATGGCTCAATGGGCGGACAGTGTCGATGAAGCGATCCGTATCGCTGGTTCCGTCGCCACACGGGGAGATATCATCTGCGTAACCGGATCGTTCTACCTGGCGGGCGAAGCCAAAAAACTCTTCCAGAGCCGCAACGGCAACAAGAACTGATCACGCATTAACCGGATTAAGGATGCGAAAAAAAATTGCAACCGTTCAGACCCCGGTCCTATCCTGTCACGACTCTCCCGCTTTCGTCGTCGTCCTGCTTGACCGGATGACGACAATGAGGGGTGGTCTGAACAGTTACGAAAGTAATTATTTTTACTGACAAAGAATTTTCTGAGCGGCACTCAGACCTGCCCCTGGGGTAAGCTTAACGCCCATTCGCAGCAGGATGTTTTCGATGGCTGCAAGTGCGCCCATCGTGTCAACGTAATCGACGTAACCCATGTGGCTGATGCGGACGACTTTGCCCTTGATCTTGCCCTGGCCGGCCGCCAGATGCACACCAAAATCGGCTCGCAGGGTCTTGCGGAAGGCGGCTTCGTCAATTCCTTCGGGAATCCAGAACGCCGTTACCGAATCGGCAGGATCGGCGGCGTAGATTTTTAAACCCATCGCCTGGAGGGCGGCGCGCGAGGCGGCAGCAAGTTTCGCCACCTTCGACCAAATTTTTTCGATGCCTTCCTTCTGGATCATGTCCAGCGATTTATTCAGACCCTTGACCAGCGTCAGAGCCGACGTGTAAGGCGTATCCGTATCCTTCAATGCCTTGCGATAGGCGTTATAATTAAAATAAAACGCCTTCGCTTTATTGGCTTCGATGATCTTCCATGCTTTTTCGGAAACTGTCGCAAACGCTAATCCTGGCGGCATCATCAATGCTTTTTGCGAGCCTGTGCAGACGATATCGATTCCCCATTCATCCACCTTAATCGGCATCGCCCCTGCCGAACTAATCGCATCGACGATAAAGACCGCCGGGGTCTTGGCTATGATTTTGGCAATCGTCTCGATATCGCTGGCCGCCGCCGTCGAGGTCTCGCAGTGAACCACTACGACCGCGCCGATTTCCGGATCATCCTTTAGCGCCTTTTCAATTGCGGCGGGATCGACCCCTTTGCCCCATTCGACATTCATTATAATATTAGGAATACCAAACGCCTGGCACACCTCGCCCCATCGTTCGCCGAATTTTCCACCTTGTACGCAAAGGGTTTTCTTTCCCGGTTGAGCGGTGCAGACCAACGCTCCTTCCATCGAGCCGGTCCCGCTGGATGTAAAGAGCAGGACGTCATTTTTGGTTTGAAAGACATATTTTAACCCCGCAAGGACCTTTCCCAGAACTTCCTGGTATTGGCTGGTGCGATGGTGATCCATCGGCTGAGCCATTTCCAGCATCACCTGTTCGGGAACTGGGGTCGGACCGGGGGTAAACAATCGGATTTTAGCCATGATTCTGTCTCCTTTTTTTAAAAAGGTCGATACTCTATTTTCGGGATTCCATTGATACGCATGCAATGCGTCTCTACGAAGATATTAGGTTAATCCATCTGCCGGTAAAGTGCAATATTTTGTTAAAGGATTTTATTGGCTAACGGACGAATCGCAGTTGTTTGCCGGGCGAGAGAATCATATCGACCCGTTGATCGTGGCTGTCGAAGGGCACGCTGGGGCGAATCTGAAAATCGAAAGTCGGAGCCAGCCTAAACCCGCGCAGATCGGATCTGGAAATAAAATGATCGTAAAATCCCCCCCCCGCCCGACCCGATGACCCGCCAGGTCGAACGCCAATCCCGGTGTAAGAATTAAATCGATCGTGTCAGGAAAAATCTTTTTATTGCCCGTCGGTTCTTTGAGGTTATGTTCGTCCGCCGCCATGTCCTCGATTGATTCCAACTGCACCGGCTCCATACTCCACGCCGGCCAATTCACCTTGGGGGCACAAACGATTTTGCCGGCTTTAAGGGCAATAGCGATAAAATCCATCGTATCATATTCCCTGGCCAACGATAAAAACACCATGATCGTTTTCGCCTGCTGGTATTCAGGCAATTCCAGAATTTTACCGGTAATGATGCCGGACCAGTTTTGCCGCTGGTCACTTGTCATCTGTCTTAATAAATCACGGATGTCCTTGCGAAGCTGTTCTTTTTCCGTTTTAAGGTTGTTCATTCTTTTCTCCGTCCATATATTTCTTTCTTATTTGTTCCACTTTTTCCAAATATTGTTTGATCTTGGCCTCGAAACCTCGATCCGTTGGTTGATAATATTTTCGCGGCACGCCCAGGTAATCCTGCATGGCGATGCCTTCCGGAGAATCATGATCGTACTGATAGTCTTTCCCGTGGCCTAACTTTTCCGCGCCTTTATAATGCGCATCCCGCAGATGAATCGGCACGGGAAACGTTCGGTTGTTTTCGACATCGCTCATGGCCGACCAGATGGCCATCGACGAGGCATTGGATTTTGGCGCACTGGCGATATAAGTGACCGCCTGTGCCAAAATCAACTGGGCCTCCGGCAGGCCGACAAACTCGGTAATCCCCACCGCGGCGTTGGCGATCACCAGTGCCATCGGATCAGCGTTGCCGACATCCTCGGCGGCCAGGATGGCAATTCGCCGGGCGATGAATCGCACGTCTTCACCGCTGGCGAGCATTCGGGCCAGCCAATAAATCGCCGCGTCGGGATCGCTTCCCCGCATCGATTTGATAAATGCGCTAGCATGATCGTAATGCTCATCGCCGGCTTTGTCGTAACGGAGGGCTTTTTGCTGAATCGATTCCCTGGCCACGTCCATATCGACGATGATTTTTTCCTTCGAGGTCTTTTCTTTTACCTGGGACAACACCGCCACTTCCAACGCCGTCAGCGCCCGCCGAGCGTCTCCGTCGGATAGTTTCGCGATAAAATCGATCGCCTCCTGGGTGATATCGATTTGGTATTGACCAAGCCCACGCTCCTTGTCGGCGAGTGCGCGATGAATTATGGTTTTGAGATGTTCTTCCGAAAGGGACTCGTATCGGAAAATCTGGCTTCGGGAAACCAGCGGTGAGTTGACGGCAAAAAATGGATTTTCCGTCGTCGCTCCGATCAGCAGCACAATCCCCTCTTCCACGTCGTTCAAAAGGACATCCTGCTGCGATTTATTAAAACGGTGAAGCTCGTCGATAAAGAGCACCGTCCTGCGTTTTTCGGTATATAATCTCGACCTGGCCCGATCGAGAATTTCCCGGATTTCCTTAACCCCCACGCTGGCGGCGTTCACTTGCTCGAAAGCCGCCGCGGTAACTTTGGCGATGAGTTCCGCGAGTGTGGTTTTTCCAGTTCCGGGCGGACCGTAGAAAATCACGCTCGTCAACCGGTCCGCCTCGATCATCCGGCGCAGCAGTTTCCCCGGACCGATAAAATGCTCCTGGCCTACAAATTCGTCCAGTGTCAAAGGACGCATCCGCACCGCCAATGGGGCCTGCGATTTTAAAACTGCTTTTTCATGCGCGGAAAACAAATCAGCCATAATCCCTGCCTACCTTGAACATCAATTTCTTATACAATATGTTATCAGATGGGAAAGGAATTGGGAAAAGTAAAAATAGCAGCACCCCCACGATTACTAGCCCCCGACGTTAGTCGGGTGGTTCCTAAAAGACCCCCTGCTACCGCAGGGGGCTAGTCGGTGGATAAAAAGCTCTTTTAACTTTTTCCCTTGCTCAGTTTCATGGCCGTGTTGCGAATTCCCCGGATCGTGTCGTCGAGATTCCGCTTCGTCAGCCGGGGGTGCATGGGTAGATTCATCTCGCGTTTGTAAAAGAATTCCTCAGCCAAAGGACAGTTGCCCTTGATCCCGAGTTTTTTCAATCCGGCGAAATGATATGTAGGCTGATAGTGCAAAATACCCTGTACGCCTTCCTCACGGTACAGCACCCGCATAAACTCATCACGGTCGAAGACCTTCGGATCGACACAGAGTGTATAGAGATGATAGACATGGTCGCAGTTCGGATCCTCGTAGACGCCTTCCACTCCCGGAATGTTCTTGATGCCTTTGTTGATATACCGGCCGTTTTCCTGCCGCTTGCGGGTCAGCATATCGAGCTTCTTAAGTTGCACACGCCCAACGGCAGCCTGGATTTCATTCATGCGGTAGTTGTTGCCCCAGTGGCCGTTGACGTCACAGACATCAAAGTGGGAGGGAACCCAGTAATCACTGTACTTTCCATCGACGAGTTTGTGCAAGTTGTATTTGCCGAACGTAAAGTCCCTCAACTTGGGGTCCCAATGGGAAAGGTTCATGCACCGAAGGGCTTCGATCGCCTGGACCCACTTGGTGTTGTTGGTGGTGATCATGCCCCCTTCGCCGCAGGTTGTAATGTTTTTAAGCGAATGGAAACTGAAGACACCAACGTCGCCGATCGAGCCGGCCATTTTGCCCTTGTAGCTGGCCCCCGGAGCGTGGGCACAATCTTCGAGCACATAGAGTTTGTGCTTTTTGGCGATCTTCATGATCGGGTCCATGTCGCACAACTGCCCACCGTAGTGAACGACATAGATGGCCTTGGTTTTTTTCGTAACCTTCCGGGCAATGTCTTTCGGATCGATGTTGTAGGTCCGCGGATCGATGTCGGCGTAAACGGGGATGACGCCTTCCTTCAGCAGCACCAGCGAAGTGGCTATGAATGTGTTGGGAGTGACGATCACTTCGTCGCCTTTTTTCAGGTCAAAGAGCTGCGTGCACAGGTGCATACCGGTGGTGCAGTTGGATACGGCGAACGCGTGCTTGACGTGGTGGATGGCAGCGAATTCATCCTGAAATTTCTTCACCTGCGGACCCATCGTCAGGGAATCCTGTTTCATGGCGGCCAGGACCGCTTCCTTTTCGTCCTGGTCATAGATCGATCCAAAGAACGAGTAGGGAACCTTCAGAATCACGCCGTCCGGGGTGGCGTAACTGGCGGTAATCCCGCCTTCGCTGTCCTCACCGGTCGTACCGAGTTTTTTCTTCTTTACATCCTGCTTCGATTTGACTGCCATAATTTTGACCTCCATTGAATTAAAAAATTGGAACAGGCACAAGTTCTCCGCCCTTTTGGGCGGAATCTACCGCGCAAAGACCCGGAACAGTCATATCCAGGGCCTTATAAACGTCCAGAGGTGGCTGTTTGTCCTCAAGGATGGATCGGACAAAATCATCCACCATGTAATATTCACTGGTCCCGTGACCGCCCGCCAGAGCTTCCGGAGGAGCCTCAGGATGGGTCAGGGAAGTGGCGACGTCGAATAATACCTTATGATCCGCATCTTCTTCATAGTACAGTTTGAGGTTGTCCGTCCATCGATACCGATCTGTCTCGACCGAACCTTTCGTTCCGTAGAGACAATAAAAATGATGAGCAGGTTCCCGGGCAATTTTAAAGGCCACCAAAGACCGGATTGTTCTACCGCCGACCGTTTTAAAAAGGGCGATTTGCGAATGGATGATGCCAGATTTTCCCTCTTCAGAAAAAACGGATTCCTGGCAATTTGCCCAGATGATCCGGTCCTGCAGAATCATAAGCAGCGGACCCAGTTCGTGGGTGGAATACTGAATGGGATTGAATTTTATCCGCCAGCTCGGAATATCTCCCTCACCACCGCCCAGACCGTCGTCGCGATTGTACATAATTGCGCGACAGTCGTGGATGTATTCCCCTTCCGCCAGCACCACCTGACCCAATTTTCCTTCCGCAACTATTTTATGCATCAGTTGAATGCAGGGAAAGTAACATACATTCTCCGCGATCATATATTTCAAACCCGTCTGACGGACTTTATTCACAAGCTGCTCCGCCTGGGACATACTGGTTATGGCGGGAACTTCACACAGAACGTGTTTGCCGGCATCGAGTGCCCTTACGGTGCATTCAAAATGGGTGGAAGGAGGGGTTACAATCACTATGGCATCGAGGGGTTGATCGCAAAACTTATTGAAATCATCAAAAGCGTTGGCCTGAACCTGGGTGGCCGCTTCTTCGGCGCGTTGACGATTGTTATCGCAAACGGCCACTACCCGGCAATCTTTTCGGGCGGCAAAAAGTCGGGCAAAACCCAATCCTCTCCGTAAACCGGCGATACCGATCTTAAGGGCCATTACCTTCTCCGGATAACGGTATAATTAATTCGTTTTATCAATTGCTTCTTCTTTGCAGGCCATATATAATACACAATATTAATTAAAGTAAATATATTACGGCATATTAATTCATTATTGAAACTATGTCAAGCATAAAGAATTCAATCTTATCCGAAATCTTCGGCGGAAATTCCGTCAACCGTGTCGCGTTGGCCCAGCGATTAATGGTCCGAACCTCCACAATTTCGCTGCAAGTAGCGGGTATGATGAGTGCCGGAATCGTAAAGGAATTGCCGGAGTCTGATCCACCGGTCAGACAGGACCGAGGCCGGCCGAGGGTGTCTCTGGCCATTTCTTCCGATGCCTTTTATGCGATTGGAATGGACCTTGGTCGCGAGCATTTGCGAGGAGTGTTAATCGGCGGTGATGGCAATGTTATTACCCGGCGGGAAAAAGTCCAGGTTTGGGACCACGCCGACCAGGGGCTGAAAGCCATTCGCGCGATGGCGAGAAATCTGATCAAAGATGTCCCTGATAAGAAAAAAATTGTCGGTGCCTCTTTCGCCGACCCCGGCCTGGTGGACAGTGAAAAAAATATGAGCCTGGGGGCGATCAACATCCCCGGCTGGCAAAATATCAATATTCCGGAACTGTTGTCGGAAGAATTGGACTGCAAAATTCTGGTCGTGCCCTCTGCCCGGTCCAAATGCGTCGCCGAACTGCTTAAAGGTTCGGCGACCGGGGTTGAGAATTTTCTTTTCATTGATATGGGAGTCGGAATCGCCGCTGGAATGGTCTGCAACGGGCAATTACTCAGTGGTAGCCGCGGTTTGGCCGGTGAATTAGGGCATACCTGCGTTAATCCCACCGGGCAACTTTGCTCCTGCGGGGCGGTGGGCTGTCTGGAGGCCGAATGCAGCGGCTGGGCTATTGTCCAAAACGCTCAGGAACTTCTGGGGGATACCCCGCCCACCCAATCAATGCTGGCCAAGGCTTCGCCTCTATCCGCCAAGACCCTGGTCCAAGCCGCCCTTTCCCACGACACCCTTGCCCAGAGAATTCTGGCCCAAGCAGGACGGGCCTTGGGTATAGGATTAGCCAATCTGGTGAATTTATTGAACCCCGAATTAATTGTCTTCGGAGGCGGACTAAGTGCCGCCGGGGAGGTTCTCATCGGTCCCGCTCGGCAGGTTATTCTGGAGCGATGCCTGGCTCCGGCGAAAGAAAACATCCGATTCGAAATTTCCCGGCTGGACCCCGATGCCGGGGCCTGGGGCGGAGCCTTGATGGTGTTAAAGGATTTTATCGCCGGGAACGAATGGTAATCCTCTGCCTGCACAAATCGGGGCGACTAGAGCACATTGCATAATTAATCGACATATCCGCAGGAGAGGAAATAATTGAAGCATTCGTCAGCGGCCACGGCACGCAGGGCGTCGCCGATGGCATGGACCACCGCGTCGGTCTGGCGGGCACGAGCCTTGAAAACGCCCAGGCCGGCACGATCCGAACGAAACTCTTGAATATCGGTGCTCTGGTCAAATCCAGCGTTCGACGGGTCGTATTCCATCTGGGTTCTGTTTTATCTTGACAGGTTTTGCTCGTTACATAACAATAATGAGCTTGCGAGGTCGCGGCGATTAAGGTACTTGAAGACATCGGAGAATAATTTGCAAGCAATTCAGAATCCAGGGCTTTGGCGATGGCCGGCAATAGTCGATTCCACGTCGGTCGTCAAAGGGCTGGTGGTCAGTCTGATGATTGTATTTGTTGTCGGTTGCGCCGACCAACGCCGGACCCTGCCCCCGCCGATCTTGCGGATCGGAATCCCGCACGTCCAGCCGGCCCCCGCGCGGGCGGCACCTCAGTGGACTTACACTCCACCGGCGGTAAATCCCGCCCCTTATGCGTTTCGAAATGTTACGATCGTGGTCGATCCCGGCCACGGTGGCGAGGACCCTGGAACCCGCGGCAGCGGATTTTCCATCCTGCCTGAAAAATCCATCAACCTCACGATCGCCCAGGATTTGACACAGATACTTCGCTCGCGGGGAGCCAATGCGATCATAACCCGGGGCGGCGACTATTTTATTGAGTTAAGCGACCGGGCCGCTAAAGGAAATAACGCGGGGGCGAGTCTCTTTATCTCCGTTCACTCCGACGCTTCTAGAAACCCCGATGCTTCCGGCCTGACCGTTTACATCGGTAACAACGCCTCCGGCGCAAGCGAGCGGGTCGCTCAGTCCATCGTCAACGCTGTACGCGCTTCAGGCCTCGAGTGCCGAGGTGTCAAACGGGCCAATTACAAGGTTCTGCGGGAAAGCAACGGTCCAGCCGTCCTTATCGAATGCGGATTTTTGACCAATTTCGGCAATGCTCGAGCCCTCAATACCCCCTATTACCGCTCCCAAATCGCCTCTGTCATCGCTCAAGGCATCGCCTCGTATTTCCGTTGGTAAAATTCAATTTAATATTCAACATTCAACACCCGACATCCAACACTCAAGCGAAGAATGAAGAAACGGCGTTTCTTATCTTCTTTACTTGGATGTTGGGTGTTGAGTGTCGGATATTGGATATTTGATTTTAAGGTCCTGTTCAAAAATCGCCCGCAGCGGTGAAATCTCCACCGCACACGCCGGTTGACCATCCGCGTTTTTTTCCACGTAAATTTCCGCCTTCGTCAGCCATCGGGCAGCGCGGGCGATCATGTCCTTTCGGCAAGTCGCGGGACTGTCGGAACCTTCCGTGTTTTTGACCGGAGAAAATTCCTCCTCGCGGCGCGTTTGCAGGACGATGGAATTCCTGGCCAGTGGAATGGCGTCGAAAACAAATTGCTCGAGTTTGAAGACATTGGGTTCGGCGGGTTTGATATACTCTCCGGCCTGATCGATGTATGGCACTTTTTTGACCGCCCGATGAAAGGGAAGTTTTAAATCGCCTTGTGTGATCCGCTCGACAAACTCGCGGGAGAGAATATGAATGGCGATGGACCCGGCGTCAAATTTTCGCGAGCCGTCGGGATTTTTCTCATGGGCCAGAGAATCCGGCAGGTCCGAATACTCGATCACCATCAACGAACCATCCCCGATAACAAAATTTCCGACCTTTTCCAGATCGTTGGCTTTGGAGAGTGACTTACTGGACATTTCCGACCCGTGAACGATGTGCAGGCCGATAAAGAGTGGATCGAGACATCGCACCAGCGGGTTATCGACCTGAAAATAGCTGATATACTCGATACCGAGTTTCTTCATTTCCGCCAGGGCGCCGGATTTTCGCTTGGCCCACAGCGACCCGCCGTGACCATCGGGCGACAGCGATAACGAATCTTTTTGTTCGAGTAAAATTTTACCGTCCTTGCTGAAGGCGGGTATCATGCCCTGCTGGAAAAATTTCACCGAATCGGCGTCCAATCCGAAAAATTTATTCTCTTTGAAAAAAGCGACCGTTGCCTGATGATTGGAATTACTGGTCATGATATACCAGCGAATACCCGAATTGTAACGCCGTTGGCAATGAAGGATATATTCGGCAAAAAGCTGGAACAAGGGTTTGTTTTTAACCGGACTGATTTGAAACATGCCCTTGGGACCGTCAAATCCCAGCCGGGTTCCTGATCCGCCAGCCACCGTAAACTCGCAGACTTTTCCGGCGCGCAACGCATCCTCGCCCACCTGCCAGGCCTGTGCATACTCTCGGGCCTGTTGCGCGTTTTGAGGAACGGCGGGGAAAAATGGGGCTGGTTCGATCTTTTCCGGTAGTTTGAAGGCCGATGAAGTCAGCACACTTTCTTTGATCATCCGATCCAACCGGCTGAAATCCAATTCGGCGGTCTGGGAAAGAAGCTTGTGCTTTTGCGATTCATCCAATTCGTTCCAGAATTTAAAAATGTGTTCCTGACCGAACATTTCGGCCTGGTTAAAAACTTTTTCGTACTCTTTTTGAATATTCTGACTCACTGGCGTCGCTCCTGGTTATAATGCATGCAAGGGGTTTCATAACCTTGAGAAAAGAACCCCCGATTACCATCGGGGGCTAGTTATGAAGCTCTCTGGTCATTATTGTTAATACATGGAAAGGTCTGTGTCAATTATGTTTGTTGATGAAGCGGAAATTTTTGTTAAGGGTGGCGACGGTGGGGATGGGTTTGTCGGCTTTCGCCGGGAGTCGTATGTCCCAAGAGGCGGGCCTGACGGCGGGGACGGCGGGCATGGCGGCGGGGTGTACATGGAAGCGGTGGAAAATCTCGACACGCTGTTGGATTTTCTCGGTCATCATCATTGGAAGGCGGAAGACGGGCGGGCGGGACAAACCAAAAAAAAGACCGGTCGAAGCGGAAACGATATCATCGTCCAGGTACCCCTGGGAACCCTGGTCTATGACAAGGACGCAGGCATTTTGCTTAAAGACCTGACCCAGCACGGCCAGAGGATATGCGTGTCCCACGGCGGGAGGGGCGGGCGGGGAAACGTTCATTTCGCCACCGCCACCGAACAGGCTCCACGACACGCCGAACCGGGTCGAAAAGGCAGGGAACGATCGCTTCGCCTGGAACTTAAATTGATCGCCGACGTCGGACTGGTGGGGATGCCCAACGCTGGAAAATCGACCCTGATTTCCCACGTCTCGTCGGCCAGACCCAAAATCGCGGACTATCCTTTTACCACACTTCATCCCATGTTGGGAATAGCGGAAATTTCGCGCCATCGGAGGATGGTCCTGGCCGATTTACCGGGATTGATCGAAGGGGCCCACGAAGGCACCGGCTTGGGCGATCAATTTTTGCGGCACATCGAACGGACCCGCGTCATCGTTCACCTTTTGGATATCATGCCCATGGACGGTTCGGACCCGACAACCAATTACGAAATCATCCGCAATGAGCTGTCAAAATATTCCGCCAAACTCACAGATAAACCGGAAATCATCGTGGCCAACAAGATGGACCTGACCGACTCCGAAGACGCTTACCAAAAATTGAAGGAAAAATTAAATCGCGAAATTCTTCCCATCTCCGCCGTCACCGGTCGGGGTCTGCCACAACTTCTCGACCATCTCTGGCGGTTGATCGAGCAGCATAAAGAAGAGGAAAAATTGCGGCAGGAGACACTGGAATCACAAATAGACACCTATACGGGAGAAACGGAAAATGAAAATACTAGCGATTGATATCGGAAATACCCGTACGAGATTCGCGACTGTGGAAGATCGAAAGGTATTGGAGTCGTCCATTTTTCCAACCGGCGATGTGGACGGAATCACGCAAGCGTTTAAAACCCTTCAGGAACCCATCTCGGATAAAAAACCGCTGCCGGCCGTAATCTGTTCGGTGGTCCCGAAACTGTGCGATCATCTGGAAGAAGTGGGGAGACTTGCTTTGGATATCGAACCGTTTATTATCGGTAAAAATATCCCCCTGCCGCTAAAAACCGATCTGAAAGACACCCATCGCGTCGGACCGGATCGGGTGGTCGCCGCCGCCATGGCTTACGAACGGATGAAAAATGCCGTCGTCGTTGCGTCCTTCGGAACCGGGATCACTATCGATTGCGTCAATAGCGACGGAATATTTTTAGGCGGAGCGATCCTGCCAGGATTGGCCACGTCCACTAAGGCCCTCGAGGAACACACCGCCATGCTTCCACTCGTTGAACTCAAACTCCCGGAAACACCCTGGGGACGTAACACCGAAGAAGCAATCAGCGCCGGAGTTATCTACGGCGCGGTCGGAGCCTTGCGGGAAATCGTCGAGCGATACGCCAACCAGTTAGGTCGATGGCCCGAGCTGATCGTAACCGGCGGCGATGCCGAACTCCTGGCCAAAAATTGTGATTTCATTCACGCTGTGGTCCCCGAACTGCTTTTGATGGGAATCGAATTGACCTATGACTACTATTTCCAACAGCAGCAGGACTGAAAACGAAACTCTGGTCGCTGTAGCCGGTGCCCCTGGACCCAGTGCCATCGGTGTCATCCAACTCACCGGACTGGATTGCCGAGCCATGTTGCAACGTTTTTTTTCCAAACCCTTACCTGATCAACCGGGCAAAATCCTTTTGGGAGATTTTTCGGATCCCCAGGGAAACCCAATCGACCGCGTCCTGGTCGTTCAGTTGCCCGTGGCAGGCGATTTTTTCGAAATCACCTGCCACGGCGGAACGCGAATCGTCCAGCGGATCGTCGATACCCTTGAACATGCCGGCGCCAAGCTCCTGCCCGCCGAGGAATTCTTACCGGATGCCCTGAAACTAAAAGACCCCGTCGCCCGGGAAGCCTATCCCCTGTTGATCCACGCCAAAACCGCCCTGGCGGTGAAATTCTTACTTCACCAGTCGCAGGCAGGATTAAGCAAACTAATGAAAAATGGATCAAAAGAAGAATTCCAGCAGACGGCAAAATATTGGCCCGCCGTTGAATATCTGCTCAACGGGATAAAAATCGTTTTGACCGGTCCACCAAATTCCGGCAAGAGCACGCTGTTGAACGCACTGGGCCGAATGGACCATGCTCTGGTCGCCGATTTTCCCGGGACCACCCGAGACTACGTTCAAACCCAGATCGATCTGGACGGCCTGCCTGTAAAACTCCTCGACACCGCCGGACTCGGACCAACCAGCGATCTACTGGCGGACCACGTCCAACGGTTAAGCCTTCAACAAGCCAAAACCGCCGACTGTGTTTTCATCGTCCTGGACGCCATTGAAAAAAATAATTCCCAGAAGTTCATCGAAGATTTTCAACACCGCTTATCGACACAGCAGGTAATCGTCCTGATCAATAAAATCGACAGCCCAAACCCTATTTGGCATAAAAACGATCTTGAGCTTCCTGCCTCCTGGCCAACGCTGGAAATTTCCGCACTCAAAAAAACAAACCTGAAAAAAATCCCCCCCCTGGTCTGGCAACTTCTCGGCCTCGAGGGATTCGATTACCGCCAACCCACCGCCTTTACACCACATCTCGCCCAATGCTGCCAAAGGAATATATAAAACCACTTTGAAACGAGGGCTTGTTTGGGCTTAAACTCATTCTAACATTCTTGAGAACGTTAGAATGAGTTTCATTACTCAGCACCAGGGACAAAAGACTTGAGGATGAAATTAAAACGATATTTTATCCATAGGATTAAGGTCAAGGTGTTGCATGCCACCTCTGCCAAAAATGAAATCGCTTGCGGAATTTCCGATGAAAATGTAGATTGCTGTAAGATTCTAAATTTGTAAGGACCAAAAAATGAAAGAAGACTTTGAATTTGTACGGCTGGTGGGTAATGAACGGCGTGTAGGACCGACTTTGGCGAGCGTTTCCCGCCATTGGCAAGGTGACAAGGAATGTTTTGTATTCATCAGCCCGCATGACGACGACATCGTGCTCGGCAGCGGACTGCTTATCCAATTGATGAAACGAGAAAACGTGCCGGTCCATATCCTGGTCGTTACTGACGGCGGCATGGGCTATTGCACCGAGAGCGAAAAAGACACCATTATCGACATCCGCCACAGTGAAACGTTCGAATGCTACCAGGCGTTAGGCGTGCCCAGGCACAACATTCACTGGCTGGGATTTCCCGATTGCCAATTGAATGAATATCGAGGCCGTCGGCTGGCCGGGGCGGATGACAAGGCTGTTGTAAAAGGGTTCAGCGGTCTTCAAAACGTCTTTACCCATTGCCTGCGGACCATCAAGCCCACGCAGTGCTTTTTGCCGACCTCGATCGATTTACACCCGGACCACCGAATCGTACACGAAGAGCTGCTCATTAGTCTCTTTCACGCCTCAGGCAACATCTGGCCTGAATTGGGCAGTCCCCTGGAAAAAGTCCCCTACGTTCACGAAATCGGTGTATACTGCGATTTTCCCGAACCCCCTAAACTTCGCATCCGAACGCCCATGATCTACCTGGAAAACAAACTAAAGGCCATCGGCGCGTTTCGCAGCCAAAAACAGATCGGTTCCCTGATCGACATCGTCCGCGGCGGCGGCCCCGAGGAATACCTTCGAGCCTTGGAATTCAAACTCTATCAACCATCCCGCTATCGCGACCTCTTCGAAGAAAAAGAAACAATGCGTTTCGTGCGGTAAAAAAGCAATCTCAAGAAAGGCTGCTACCGAATTCTGTATACTTTCGGGTAAACGTATATGCCAAAAGGCAGAAAGGAGCGGCCTTTCATTAGATTACTCGCTGGATGGTGGAAATTGAAATTAGAATGGATCAGCGACCCGTGTCCGTCCTTGTGCAGGAAGCGGGCCGTCCGGTGCGGGAATGCCTCTTTGAGTTTTCATCTGAACGGTTATATAAAATGAAACGGACGTTTCCTACGATTACTTTATTCGCCATATTTAATTTGCAAAATCTAAACTAAAAAGTATAATGCAAACAGTTCTTTCGTTTTTAAGGGTGTTCTTTTCAAAGGGGCTTTGTCATGCAAAGCAATTGGTGTGGTTTTAGAATGAGTCTCGATGGTTTAACCAGTGGAGGTGGTGGCAGCCCAAGGGCATTTAAGGTAATGGGGCTGTCTATTTTTGCGGTTCTCCTGGCCATCATCACACTGGTAGATTTCGGGATAAACCAAAGCAACTCCAGGATAAATCTCGACAAGGAAATTCCATTCAAATGCACCAGTTGCGATTACATTTATTTGTACAAAATCCGCGATCTTCAGAAAATGGTGGAACCTATTACGACAACAGGACCGACCACAAATCCTGCCCAACTCATGGGGCCGATGATGGGGCCTTTGATACTGGAATGTCCTCATTGTCATCAAAAAAATCTCGAACAAGCCGTCCAATGCCCTAAATGCGAAGAAATATTTCACATACGGATGGACCCAAGCAAAAACATATTTGACGACAAGTGTCCCAAATGCCACGAAAGTTATAGCAAGGCCTGGCAGGAAAAATACGAAAAGGAACAAAAAACCGATTAAAGGCGACTTTAGCGTTTATTGTTCGCCATTGCCGCCTTCGCTTGATCGGTGATTTTCTGGATTAGTATATCCAGATGCTCCGGGGGAGTATCCTTTTTGGGCAGTCCGGAATTGGAACAGGACTTCGCAGCCGGTTCGTTTTATTTCTCATATTTTTTTTAGAAATTTAATGTTTATGATATGATTCGCCTTTTCCTTAGTTTAATATCGATAGGCTTTGTATGAAGAAAAGGGAGCGGAATGCCTAAACTTAATGGAGGGGGGATTATAAATGGAGAAATCCCATTGGCGGTAAAATTGATATGAAACCATTTACGGGAATTTTGGAATTAACGCCTCGTGGTGAAGGCCATTTGCGGGAAGTTTTGCTGGCTTTGCCGATCAAACCATCCGATCCCATGATTGATCGTCGAATGATAAGCGATTATAAACTGCGAGAAGGTTGCCTCATCGAAGGAAATATCGATGGTGGACATTCCGGCCGAATACAGGTTAAAGAAATCATCAAAATCTGCGGTTTGAAGCCAGACGACTGGCGGGAACAGACTCTGTTTGAAGAAAAAGTGGTGATCGATCCTCAGCCGCAATTGGTCCTCGAACCGCAGGAGAAAAATCATGAAATCCCCTACGGAAATATTTCCATCCGCGTGATCGATCTGATCTGCCCGCTGGGATTTGGGCAGCGTGCGGTCATCGTCGCCCCGCCAAGAACGGGTAAGACCATTCTGCTCCAGCAGATCGGAACGGCTATCAAAAATAATTATCCAAAGGTCGATTTGATCATGCTGCTGATTGATGAACGGCCAGAGGAAGTCACGGAAATGCGGCGGACCATCCCCGGTCAGGTCTTTGCAAGTTGCAATGATCGCAGCGTCAGTTCGCATACCCGGCTGGGAAAGGTCATCGTGGAATATGGAAAAAGCCTCGCCCAGGCAGGACGAGACGCCGTCATCATGCTCGATTCTCTGACCCGACTTTCCCGCGCTTACAACATAGGCCAGAGAGGCAGCGGAAAAACCATGAGCGGAGGAATTGACGCCAATGCCCTGGAAATTCCCAAACGTCTCTTCGGCTCGGCCAGGAAATTTGAACACGGCGGTTCCCTGACCATCATCGCCTCCGCCCTTATTGACACCGGTTCCCGGATGGACGAATTGATCTTTCGCGAATTTAAAGGCACGGGAAACATGGAACTGGTCCTGTCACGCGAGTTGGCCAACGAGCGGCTCTTCCCCGCCATTGATATCCCAGAATCTGGAACCCGCAAAGATCATCTGCTGGTCGGGCGTCGGATGCCGGAGTACTCCGCGTTACGGACGCACGTCGTTAAAATGAAACCAAAAGACGCCATGAAATCCCTTCAGTCCGCACTTGCCAAATTCGCCACCAATAGCTTGCTCCTGAATAACCTTTCCTGAAATAACACATACAAATTCCGCATGGAAGTCGGGCTACTGTTCCTTCCCGGCATACCACAAAAAAGCACAGCAGCAATTTCAAAATCGCTGCTGTGCTTTACGTTCAATCTTATCGCGCCCGGTAGGACTCGAACCTACAACCTATGGGTTCGAAGCCCATCACTCTATCCAATTGAGCTACGGGCGCGGTTCGTCATATTCTATTTCTCGACCGAAGGATTTTCCTCATCCGCATCCGAAGCGGCGGGAGCTTCTTTGGCCGGGGCGGGAGCTTGGGTCGCCCCGCCAACCGTCGGTTTTAACGACCGGTCGCCGATTCCCTGCTTGGGAACGATGTAGATTTCCACGCGGCGATTCTTCGGATTGCCACGCAGCCCGTTGTTCGGGGCAACCGGCCGATATTCGCCGTAACCCATCACGCCCATTCGTTCCGGGGTAATCCCACCGTCTTTCAGAACATTCATAACGGAAATGGACCGATGGACGGACAGATGCCAGTTTGTCTTGTGCTGGGCAAGGGTGGCAGCCCTGCGGATTGGGATATTGTCGGTGTGTCCAACGACTACGGCGTCAAAATTGGCAGCATCGGGAATTTCCATAATCTTGGCAAACTCCTCCAGAGGTTGCACGACCTCAGGCTTCACCTGGTCGCTGCCCAGATCGAACAGAACGTCGGATTTAAACTTCAAGACACCTCGAGCCGCGTCGTATTCGACCAGGTTTGGATATTTGCTGGCAAAATCCTTCAGTGCGGTATCCAAAGCTGGCGGAAGAGGCGAGGCCAACATTTGACCGGTCGGAACCGGTCGGTTGGCCAGTTTTCCATAAATATCCTTCATCTGTTCGAACGAAATTCCCGCCTTGGCCAGCAGGTCTTTCAAATTCTTGATCATATCTTCACGATTGGCCAGCAGCTCTTTCAGCCGTCTATTTTCCTGGTCCAACGTGTAAATGGTATTCTTTGCCCCAGCCAGGTCCGCTTGTAACTGCTCACGGGCCGCGTTGCAGTTGCGTTCCGCGAATTTCAGTTCATCGTACTTTCCCAGAGAGACGCAACCTGAAAAAATCGTCGCCATCAACATTACCGAACTAACTTTCAAACCATTCCATACAAAACGTTTCATTGCTTTAAGCTCCTTCTATATAAACGTTTTTTTTCGACGTAATTGGTTAATAGACTAACATTTCCGAAGCTATTTGTCCATCTAAAGTTGCCAAGAAATATCGTAAAAAAACAAAGATTCTTTACAAGTGTTTATTTATCGGCATTTTGGGGCTAAAGAGATTAAAAAACAGGTTTTAAATAAATTCTTCCTTCAACTGCATTGTGCCACGGCTGGCTTGCCCAGCCGTGTCTTAAGAGCACGGTCGGACAAGCCGACCGTGGCACAATGTCAAGGCGCCAAGGCAGGAAAGGATTAAATAAATTCTTCTTTCAACTGCCTGGCCATCAAATCTTTTATGGCCTGGAGCGGTTTTTTGCCTTCAAAAATAACCTCCGCCACCGACTGTGTAATGGGCATTTCCACCTGATATTTCCTGGCCAACCCCAGGACGCTTTGGGTGGTGGCGACCCCTTCGACGACCGATTGAATTTGCTGCTGGGCCTGGTCGAGGGAAAATCCCCGGCCGATGAGTTCACCTAGTCTTCGATTTCGGCCATGCGGGGAGATACAGGTGGTAACCAGGTCGCCCAGTCCGGCCAGACCGGAAAAAGTTTCTTTTCTCGCACCCAGGGCGATGCCCAGCCGCATTATTTCCACCAGTCCGCGGGTCAGCAACGCCGCTTTTGCGTTATCGCCTATGTGCAGGCCGTCAAGAATGCCGGCGGCAATGGCGATGACGTTTTTCATCGCGCCAGCCAGTTCGACCCCGGCAATATCGTCGTTGGTATAAATGCGAATGCTCGTGCCGGAAAAGATGGATTGGATGGTGCGGGCATGTTCGACCTTTGCGGAGGCGGCGACGAGTGTGGCGGGAAGATTCTGGGCGACTTCCAGGGCAATGCTCGGTCCGGAAAGCGCGACCATTGGAACCGGACCCAGCAATTCATGCAAAATCTGGGTCGGGCGCATCAGAGTATTATTTTCGATGCCCTTGGTGACTGAGACGTAAAGAGCTTCTTTGGGGGCAAACTCAGTAAGCCCTCCCCATACCCCGCGAAGATACTGGCAAGGAACCGCGTTTATGATAATCTGCGGCCGATTTAAAGCTGTTATGGGATCGGAGGTGATTTTAACAGCCATCGGAATGCTGAAACCGGGGAGGAACTTTGAATTTTCCCGTGTCTGTGCCATCTGACGGGCATATTCCGGAAAGACCGACCACAGATGCACTTCGTGATTTTTGCTGTGGAGGAGCAAGGCGCAAACAGTCGCCATCGCTCCGTCGCCGATGATGGTAATTCGATAGGACTCAAACAAGCTCCTGATGCTCCTAATTAACGGTTTTGGGCTTTTGTGATGGCCTTTTGCTGTTGAATACGCTGCTGGATATCCTTGATATAAGTTTCCATCATCGCCCGATCGCTGGGTTTGTTTCGGTCCAGGAACATTTTATACATTCCAGGAGGGTCGCTGGGAATATTTTTCGACATGCCCGGTTTGGCCGCTAAATTCGGCCCACTGAATCCACCGCTACCGGAAGGCCTGTGGATCACCCCGCCTGCCGAGGAGGGCTGTCCGGTCACCATCGAGCGAAGGGCGTCCCATTGCTGGAGCTTGGAATCGATAAAGGTTCGCTGTTCGCCCTTGGTTTTCAGATTTTGATATACCTTGCTGTCCTCGACAGTCTGGAGTCCCATCACATTGACAAAGTTATTACTCAATTGCACTCTTTGGCTCTCCGAGAGTTTGTCAATGGCTTGGCTTAATTGATTAACTCCCTGAGGACTATAATGTGTATTCACAGTTTGCTGCATATATTGGAGTTGAGAAGCATCCGACTGCTCGGAAAACTTCGGTGAAGCCAGGTAATTGACCACATCCTGGGGCGGAGCCTTGTCCGGCACAGGAACCGATCCCTCGGCCACCCATTTTAAAATGACGACCAAAAGAATAATAACCAACATACCCACAAGATTGGCGGCGACGATCAGGATCGTTTTTTTATGCTGATTGTATATGTCGACAAAATCCATTAATTCTTTCTCCTTAATTATTTAGAGCCTAGGCGGTCCACATGAAAATCCGCGAATAAGGCCATTTGCTGGCCATCATGAAACGCTTCGTAATCGTGAACAAGTGCTACTTTCGTCATATCTTCAATATCCACCTTGCGACCCATAAGTGCTTCCAACAGGCCCCGAATTTCGTCAAGAAACCGATCTTCCCGTCCGACCACCCAGTTTCCACCTGAATTGGACGATAAATATTGGACTGGCGAATAACTGGAACCTTGCCAATCGTGCCAAGTCGAAAATCCGGGTGGTGGAGTTTCAACAATGAAGTGATCGTCCGGGCAAATGAAAACATCCTTCTGCTTTCCGACATAATTTTCCAAAACAACGGACATCATCGGTCTGGAATGAACGAGTTCCGGAGGGTCGATCATAAGTTTCATGGGCGGATAAAATCCATTATACTCATCCATGTATGTGCGAATGGCTTGACCGATGGAACGCAAGTTGGCCTTACATTTGGTTTGCCGACCAGCCGCTCTCGCCTTGGACAGCGTCGGAATCAAGATGCCGACCAGCAGGGCGATAATGGATACGACCACCAGCAGTTCAATCAAAGTAAACGCATTATTTTTTTTATTCTTCATTATTACACCTCCACATTGCATCAAACCATTATACCGTTTCACGAGGTTTTGGTTAATTCTTTATTCTGAAATCTCACATTATGTTTTTGACGGGTCTCTTAATGAGACGCGACCGTGAGGGAGTGTTCTTTGATATCGAACAATCGCGAAGCAGCCCGGATTTCCCACGCCAAACAGGCCATGGTCAGAAGATTGACCCATTGTTGCAATCCTATCGCCCGCGTCTCTGCCAGCGCCCAGCCCACGATCGCGACGATCCAAGCCACGACGGCCACGAGGCAGACCATCTGGCTGGTTCCCTCTCGGCGGTGCCAGGTCGCGCGGTCCACGAGCCAGCATACTGCGGGAAGAACCCACATCAAATGGTACATACGTACCAGCGGGGCAAACCACAGCATGGCGGAACACCATAGAGCAAATAGCCCGTGCCGAATCCACGGACTATCTTCACGGTTGAAGCGGACGGTAACCCACACCAGGACCGACAGCGTAACGAACATCATGCCGTAATATATCCAGGTAATTGTTCGAGTATCGAGCGACATCAGATTGACTTGTCGCACGTGTCCGAATTTGCCGGAGTGAAAAGGGGTTGATCGCGACTTCGTCGGCGCGGGGGCAAGCAGACGTCCCAGTACCGAAGCCATACCTTGATTTCCATGATCCTGCTGCACGTGCCGTTCCAGAAATTTGGCATTGGAGCTATTGCCGACAGAGATGTGATACCAATGCACATGGTGGTTCCAGACAGAGGTAAGATTACCGGCCGTCAGGGTATCGATGGTAAAAGAGAGTGCGAAGGGCAGGATAGCGGCGCACAAGGCCATTTTGAACTTTCGACGAAGTAAACACCAAACGAGCAGCAACCCCGGTACGATTTTGACAAAAATCGCCAGTCCAAGCAGAATGCCCGATCCCAGCCACTTTCCGGGTTTGTCCACCACCGAGGCCAACACGAGCAACGACAAAGGCCAGAAACTAATCTGGTTGATTTGGAGTGTATTGAATATCAACGGGCAGATCACAAGGAAGCCTACGCAAACAACGGCGCGAGAATGTACGTCGGTCGAAAAATCGGAACCCTCGCCCAAACCCTCAGCCTGTCGGCGGACCTTCGCCAGACGCCACAGACCGTACAGAACCAGCAAGGCCGTCAGCAGATTGATTCCGTTCCACACAATGGCCGCAGGCCATTTCGACATCCACGCCAGCGGAATCAGCAAAATACGAAATCCGGGCAAGTACCACTCCAAGAACATTGATTGGGTCAGATCGACACCCTTATTCAAAACACAGGCATCGCCATAGAACCATCCAAAATCCCAGGTGCCCGCCGCCGCGCGAAGGATACCCGCGGTGATCGCCAGGACCAAGACGATACCCACAATGATCCCGCCAACCCTTGCCCATTTTAATTCCCGTTGTAATTCTGGAGCCGACATACCTGATTACCATCTTTCATGTTAAAAATTAAAATTACTAAGTACAGCATTTCACAAATAAGGGATCAAATTCTGGGTGGCATGGGCAATTCTTATTGCCCGTGTTCTTTTCCCATTCACGCATCGAAGACACGGGCAATAAGAATTGCCCATGCCACCCAGAATCGTGATTTTGCACCCTTATCTGTGAAATACCGTACTAAGCGTTCAATCCCTATTGCGCCACGGTCGGCTTGTCCGACCGTGCTCTTAAGACACGGCTGAACAAGCCAGCCGTGGCACAATGACGGAGAGGACTGATTACAAATTACTTGGAAAAACCATCGGGGTGCTTACGGTGCCATTGCCAGGCGGTTTCAATGATATCTTTAAGGTCGTTGACCCGCGATTGCCATTTGAGAATCTGCCTGGCACGGGATGGATCGGCAAAAAGGACAGGGGTATCACCTTCCCGCCGAGGACCGATTTTGGTTTTGATTTCCAGCCCGGTTACTTTTTGAGCGACGTCGATCAATTCTTTAACGCTATGGCCCGTGCCGGTGCCGAGGTTGACGAGCAATTGCGAACCCGGCTCCACGGTCAATAACGCCCGAAGATGGGCTTCGGCGAGGTCTTCCACATGGATATAATCGCGAACGCAGGTCCCGTCGGGCGTGGGATAATCATCACCGAAAATCTCCACGTGCTTTCGCCGGACCAAAGCCGCCTGGAGAACGATGGGAATTAGATGCGTTTCCGGATCGTGATCCTCGCCGAGGGAACTGTCAAAACTGGCCCCCGCCGCGTTAAAATATCGCAAGGCGGCAAACCCGAGATTCCAAGCCCGGGCGCAGTCGGCATAGACCAGTTCCATGATGCGTTTTGTTCTGCCGTACGGACTGATCGGTTCGCAGGGCATCTCTTCGGTGATTGGCGCTTCGGGAGGATTTCCGTAAACCGCGCAGCTCGAGCTGAACACCAGTTTGCGAACGCCCAGTTCTTTCATGGTTTCCAGCAAAATAACCGTATTGATCACATTATTGCGATAATAGGCCAGTGGGTCCTTGACAGATTCGCCGACGGCGGCCGAGGCGGCAAAATGCACAACGGCCTCGGGTCCAAATTTTCGCATGGCCAGGTTTAGCGTCTTGCCATCGCCCAGATCCCCAACCGTCAATTCCCCGGCCCCCACCGCCGCGCGATGGCCCGTGGACAAGTTATCATAAATTAAAAGTTCATGCCCGCTCTGACGAAGCAACGCGGCACAATGGGAACCAACGTAACCGGCTCCTCCTGTGATGAAAATTTTCATTTTGGTGTTTCCTCCGTTGAATGTCCAAGCATCTCGTACAAAGTGGATGTGTACTATTTTAGACCTGGGGGCTATTTGCTCGCGGCCTCAATCACTTCATCGGGAATATCAAAATTTGCATAGACGTTTTGAACGTCTTCGTGGTCCTCGAGAGCTTCCATGAGTCCCAGCATTTTTCTGGCATCGTCGCCTTCAAGGTGGATGTAGTTTTGCGGAATCATCGTCAACTCCGCGGATTGGGTTTCAATTTTTTCGTCCTTGAGGGCCTTTTTGACGGCTTCATAATTGGCGGTTGGGCAATAGATTTCAAAGACGTCGTCCATTTGTTTGATATCCTCGGCCCCGGCTTCCAGGGCAATGTCCATCAGTTTTTCTTCGGTAGTCGTCGCTGTGGAAACGATGAGCAATCCCTGCTGTTTAAACATCCAAGCCACACTGCCCGCTCCACCGAGCGCATAGCCTCGTTGTTCAAAAATTTTACGCAGCTCAGGAGCGGTTCGGTTACGATTATCGGTCAGGCATGGGATTAAAATGGCCACTCCGCCCGGACCATACGCTTCGTAGTTGATTTCTTCATAATTCACCCCGCCAAGCTCGCCCGTGCCCTTTTTGACCGCACGATCAATAGTATCGTTAGGCATATTGGCTTCTTTGGCCTTATCAATCGCATATCGCAACGAGAGATTTTCTTCCGGTTTTCCTCCACCATTCTTGGCGGCAATGATGATATGCCGGGCTAATTTGCTCCAGAGTTTGCCCCGTCTTGCGTCGGTGGCGCCTTTTTTATGTTTAATTCTCGCCCAATGTGAATGTCCTGACATACCTTGGCCTCCAAATTACTTTTACCGTTAAATTGTATCATGTATTGATTTTCATTGAAAACAAATTCATGGATATTATACAATCATTCACATCATATTTACCCGTGCCACGGTCGGCTTGGTCCGACCGTGTTCTTTAAGGCACGGCTGGACAAGCCAGCCGTGGCACATGTTCGGCCTACATGTAAGGAGCCTTTGACGTATGAAAATTATTAGTGAACCGCAAATTTACCTTATCGGTCGGCAGGAGGTCGCACCGGACCAACTGGAATCTTTTCTTGCCGATCACAATTTTACCTGGCAGACGGATACCCAAGCCGCCCCCGAACAGATTTGTGAAATCGCCGGGCGGCTGTGCTACACGTCGTATGGGAAAGGCCGAAAATCCAACCAGGAATATATCCGGCATATTCTTGAGGTGGGACATGGCTCGGTACTCGAACATGCAGTCTGGAGCTTCCTGATTACAGGGGTTTCACGAAGTTTTACCCACGAATTAGTACGTCACCGCGTTGGGTTTTCCTACAGCCAGCTTTCGCAGCGTTACGTGGATGAGACCGAGACCGATTTTGTCGAACCGGCGGATATCGCCAACGACCCTGATATGCATAAACTCTGGTTGGACGCGGTCGAATCTTCTCGCCAAACCTATATCAAGCTGGTAGACAAACTGAGCGAAAAATATACCGCGGTTCAGGATAAAACCTTACGCCGCAAACTGGCCAGACAGGCCGCCCGATCTGTCCTTCCCAATGCCACGGAAACAAAAATATTCGTTACCGCCAATGCCCGATCCCTTCGTAATTTCATCGAACTGCGCGCCAATGAGGCAGCCGAAGTCGAAATTCGAAAGGTAGCCGTTAAAATATTGCAGTTGATGCAAAAGGAAGCTCCGAATATATTTGGCGATTATGAAATTTATCCGCTGGCGGATGGAACGCAGGCCGTCCGAACGCCTTACCGAAAAGTATGAGGACAGGTAAATGGGCAGGTGGTGAATAACTTGATTAAAAGATGCGCGAACCACGATCATTTTCGTAAAGACAGTCCGGAACAGTTATGGGTCTGGCAAGGGCAGCGGCGGGTGGATATCAAGGAGAGCCTGGGACTGGAGCTTCCCTCCGTTTATGGTCCTCCGAAGGCTAAAATCATTCATGGCCGAATCGACCAACCGTTTTCCGGTCAATTTTGGCACGTGGAAACCGCCCAGGACATCACTACCGATTTGTGCCTTCGTACCGCCGCGGCTGGTCGACCAGCCGGATATGTCTTGAAGCTATCAGAATCGGCGGATCGGGAACCACAAGAGAAATTTTGCCGCACAATAAATCAGATGGGCTTGGCGGGCGTTTCGGTTCCGCTCCGCGGATGCGACCAGCCGGCGGGCGTTTTTATTTTAGCGGAAATTTACCTGGGTCTGGCTCGATGCTATGCCGGATCGGTAGTAACCGATTTAATGAGGGTGATCGATCATCTGGAGCATCAATTTTCCATCGATGTTGAGCCGATTGTTCTTATGCTTTCCGGTCTGGGGATACCCGCGGGATTGGCCCTGACGGCTATCGATCAGCGGATCAGCGCCCTGGTTATCGATTTTACCTCCGCGCCGAAATCAATTCTTGCCCCGGTCGGAAGCCCCCCATTCTTCAAAGATCAGTTTTTGCATCTGGGCCCAAATCCCCTGCTGGTTCTGGCGCAGTGCTGCGCCCCGCGTCCGATGGCGATTGTAAATTATCCACCGGATGCTCAAGCTCCGTGGCTGAAAAATCACAAGGTGGGGGTTCTGTCGTTTGTAGATCAACTGGCGCAAATTCAAAATGCGTATGACGCCGCCAACTATACCGAACGGCTTCAAATTTTCGGGCCGGACAAAACCCAACCGCAAATTCCCGACCTGATAAGGCAAAGCCTGGAATATTTCCAAAACCCAAAAAAATAAAAACTCGAATTACATTTTTAATTTATAACCGTTCAGGCTCCGGTCCTCTCCCGTCATCGTTCTCTCTTTCGTCATCGTCCGGCTTGACCGGACGATCCAGTTCTCTTTTTTGGGTGTAGTTTTCATTTTACGTAGTCCTTATGCAGAATCTTTGAGGCAAAGGTAATGCGACCAAAAGTTTTCCCATCGACCGGATTTGACCGCCGTCCGCAAACGGAGGATG
>JBAZZQ010000021.1:0-60735 GCA_041658725.1 Phycisphaerae bacterium
ACACGAGCGGCGCATAAGGTTTTTTGCGGCAGATACACAGGGCGATGTTCCATTTTAATTTTATCTGCTTTGCCGTTAAGTTCACGGCGTTGGGTGGCATGGCATCGTCTTTGAGGCCATGTCTTGAGGAGGGCGGAGCAAGCCCCGCCCCTACAAAAAAAAGACATGGCTTCAAAGACAATGCCATGCCACCCCAAAATTTGAGTTATTACTCTATATCATTCCCGCCCGATATCCGTATAAGCAATCCCGGCCGGAGGTGGGGGCCTCCGGCCGGGTCGGGTTAAAAAGCTTCACAATAAAAAGGGGTTAGGTGTTAGAACTCCTGGAGTTGGGATTCAGATTTAGTGCTGTTTGCGTGGGTGGTTGAATCTTCTTGCGCATGTGTGCGGCGTGTAGATTGTGATGCTTTTTTATGGTTTGTGTGGAGAACCGTTGTTCCTCCCTGATGTCCTCCGACAAGGGCGGAGAGTTGATTAACGGTTTGCTGCAGAACCTGTGACTGCGAGGCTAATTCTTCCGAGGCCGCGGCGGATTCTTCGGCTCCCGCGGCGGACTGCTGGACCACCTTGTCCATCTGGGTCATCGCGGAGTTGATCTGATCGACGCCCTTGGCCTGATCTTTCGAGGCGCTGGTGATCTGCTCGACCAGCCCGGCCACCTGGTTCGCCGAGTCGTTGACTTTGACAAAGGACTTTTCCAGCTCCACGTTAAGCTCGGTGCCTTTCTTGACCCGGTCGATGGTGTCGCTGATAAGCTGGGCGGTTTCGTTGGCGGCCTGGGCTGATCGCTGGGCCAGATTCCGCACTTCATCGGCGACGACGGCAAATCCTTTACCGTGATCTCCCGCCCGGGCCGCTTCCACCGCGGCGTTCAAGGCGAGCAGGTTTGTCTGGAAGGCGATTTCTTCAATGACCTTGATGATCTTGGCGATCTTGGCGCTGGCCTCGTTGATTTTGGTCATGGCATCGGAGGTTTGCTGCATTCCGGTCTGTGCCTGGCCGACGACTTGTGTGGTTTGACCCATCAGACTGTTGGCTTTTTCAGCATTCTCCGCGTTCGTCTTGGACATCGAGGACATTTCTTCCAGGGCCGCGGAGGTTTCTTCGAGACTGGAGGCTTGTTCGCTGGCCCCCTGAGCCGAAGACTGACTGGCCGAGGAAACTTGTCCGGCGGCTGCGGATACCTGTTCGGCCCCTGAGGACAACTCTCCGATAATCCGATTGATCGGCCGGGTAATCGATAAACTCAAAAAGATTCCCAGAATTAACGCCGCCACTGTTCCGGTAACCATTCCGATTATAGAAACAACTCTTGCAAGGGCAGCGTTCCTGGTACCGGTTCCACGGGCTTCGACGGCCGCATCCTGTCCATTTTTAACAATCTGATCCAACAGTTTTAATGCCGCCGCCTGCTTTTCCCGGCATCCGGACATTGCCTGCTGGTTCATTCGATTGTACGTGTTCAATGCCTTGTCCACCTCGGCTTTTATTGCTTCCATCCGGGTAAAGGACGCTTCACTATCAGGAATCATTTCCGCCTCATAGATTTGCATCGCCTTTTCCGTATCGTTCCCGCGGATTGCCTCTTTGACCTTGGTTAAAGCCTTGTGGAAGTTGTGATGTGATTCTTCCGCCTCCCGGATGGCTTGGGTGATGGCCGGGTTGTTCGTTTTGTAACTCGCCATCCACTTTCCAAACCGGCATTGGGTGTTGTCCTCCCCCCCCTCGAACACCTTTTTATTCCGGACGGCCTGGAATATCCGGCAGATCAGTCGATAATGATCACCCAAACATCCTTCCATCATTCCCCTGGCTTCCTGCGGATTCGTCACATCCAGTTTGTCCAATTCGGCGACCAGACTGAAAAATTGGTTGTTCTCTTGCTTCCAGGCCTCCACTGCGTTCACGAATTCCTTCCAGGCTTTCGTTTCCTCGTCGCTTCGAGGCAACGCCTCGTAGGTTTCGAACGCCTTCTTGTATTTCTCCCGAGCATTGGCAACGTTCTGCAGTTGGCGAGCCCGTTCCTTGCCGTCAGCCACCGGATTTAGCAACGATCTCTGGGCCACTCTGATTGACTCCAGCGCTCCGCTCACCGTCAGTAAGCTCTGAACCCCTGGTAGGCGGACGGCCCCGATCTCGTTAACATTCCCAGATAATTTAGAAACTCCCCATAACCCCACAGACCCGATGACCAGGGTAATTATAGCAACTACCAAAAACCCGCTAACCAACTTCATACTCAACTTCATTTTCATTTTAAATACTCCTGTTAAAAATGTTTGAATTTAGTCGGACAATTTCTGCAAATCACTAACATTTAAGACCCGATTGATGTCCAGCAGGATTTTAACCCCATTATTGATCTTGGCCATGCCGAGGATAAAATCGGTGTTCATATCCATTCCAAAGGCCGGGGGATTTTCGATGTCGGTTTCTTTGATATTCATGACTTCGGAGACCGAATCCACGATCAATCCGATCAGAATATCCTCTTGCGATCCTTCCACTGAGACCACGATAATGCAGGTCTTTTCAGTCTGCTGGGCCGGTGCCATGCCGAATTTCAGGCGAAAATCTACGATGGGAATGACTTTTCCCCGCAGATTGATTACCCCGCGGACAAAGTCCGGGGCCTGGGGGACCGCAGTGATCGGCAACATGCCCATGATCTCTCGAACCTTTAAGATTCCGATCCCGTACTCCTGGTCGGCCAGCGAGAAGGTTAAATATTTTCCTCCGCGCTCGACCGTGACGGCCCCGGTATTTTGAACGGTTGTATTTTCCTGAGTCGTTTCCATAGGATTTTTCTCCATGAAATGTTTTTTAACTTAGCAATTCGCTTTGTAGTTGTTATTCGTCATTTTTTTTTTGCCCTTTAGTATAAAACTACTCATGTAGAGCCAATTCCTAATTGGTGTTTCCACCGCAAAAGAGAACGACCGAGAAAAACGGCATTTTGCTGACCGTTGGTAGGGGGTAAGCCGAAATGCGGACCGGGTGCCTCCACGTTAGGAAAAGGCTAAGGGATAAAAAGTTTTTCTGATGTCCGATAAGAATAGTCGAAAATCGAAGTATTCCCTGGGAAAACCCTTGCGAGGGCAAGGGTTTTCCCAAAGAAACTGAGCCAACTGGGAAGATTGCAGTAAAAGTCCATGCAAATTCTGTCGATGAAAGGAGCAGTACAAAAACGAGCAGCAAATGGAAACCCTTTCAGTCGCAGGAAAGACTCTTGTCGTCGATATCGCCGACCTGGCGGTCAGCCGGGATTCGGACGAGACGCTTGTAACCTATTCGTTGGGCAGTTGCATCGGCCTTGCGATCTGGGATCCGGTGGTCAAGGTCGGGGGACTCCTGCACTTCATGCTCCCCGATTCCTCAATCTCGCCGGACAAAGCCCAATCCAAGCCTGGAATGTTCGCCGACACCGGAATTCCCCTGCTCTTTAAACAGACCTACACGGCGGGGGCCGAAAAGAAACGTATGATCGTTACCGTCGCCGGGGCGGCTCAGTTGATGGACTCCCAGGGGGTTTTCAACATCGGTAAACGCAACCATTTATCTCTGAGAAAAATCCTTTGGCGGAACAATGTGATGATTGACAAAGAGGACATAGGGGGATGTGAGGGGCGAACGATGCGATTGGAAATCGGGACCGGTCGAGTGCTCATCAAAACAAAAGCGGGAGAGGTGGAATTATGAAAACCACAGCCATCAATCTGGTCGAGCGTGTCGAGCATCTGCCGGTACTGCCTTCCACCACGGTCCGACTCATCTGCTTGCTGAACGACAAATCGACCACGATCGAGCAAATCGTTGAGGTAATTCAATATGACCAGAATCTGACGGTTCAGGTACTGAAGCTGTGTAACACCGCCTACTTCGGATTGGTTCGGCGCATCAGTTCTCTGCGTGAGGCCCTGGTGTATCTGGGCGCGAAGAACATCATGCAGATTGTCATGGGAATCCACTGCGGAACTCTCTTTCAACAGCCGCGGGAAGGCTATGGCCTGATGGCGGGAATGCTATGGCGTCACTCAACGGCCGTGGCGCTTATCGCGGAACGTCTGGCAAAAAACTACCTGAAAGATGGTCCCCAGGCAGGAATGTTCTTTACCGCCGGTTTGCTGCACGATATCGGCAAGGTTGTCATGGACCAGGTCCTGGACGAGAGTTATGCCCAGATACTGGAACTCCTGAGCGCCCGGCCGATGCGATTCTATGAAGCGGAACGGGAAATTGTCGGTTTTTGCCACATGGAAGTCGGAGAGATGATCACCACCCGGTGGCAGCTCCCGGAAACAATCGTGGCCGTCACCCGCCATCACCACGAACCGGAAAACTATTCAGGCGCGAACGAACTGGTTCGCCAAGCGGTTGAGTTGGTCCATATCGCCGATGCCCTGGCCCTGTCGCTGGGAATGGGGGTTGGCAACGACGGATTGATGTACTCGCACAGCAGTCGGATCGTCGAACGCTACGGCATGACCGCCGGTCAACTGGATATGATCGGAGCCGAAGTGCTGTCCGAACTGCAATCCGTGGAACAAATCTATCAAGAGAAGTGAGGTCAAATTATGTCAATCAATGTGCTTATTGTAGATGACAGTATGACCATTCGGGCGATGATCAAAAAGGCGCTGTCGCTGTCGATTCCGGAACTGGGCGAGGTTCACGAGGCTGAAAACGGAATCATGGCCTTGGCCAGGTTGACCCAAACCAGCATGGACCTGGTACTGACAGATATCAACATGCCGCGGATGGACGGGGTCCAGTTGATCGCCAAGATGAAGCAAATCCCGAAGCTGGCCGGTATTCCCGTTGTGGTTATTTCCACCGATGGCAGCACCGAGCGAATTCGGGACCTGGAAACCCTGGGTATTCGCGGATACCTGCACAAACCGTTCCGTCCCGAACAATTGAAAGAAGTTTTATCACATATTTTGGAGATCAGCCATGACGACCAAGTCGTTCAATCTGGGAACTGCGATTTCTGAAGTCATAGAGAATCTGGCCATGATGGTGGTCCAGGAACTCGATGAGAACCCCGATGGGTTCAATCCTCAACTCATGGGTACTATCGAGTTTACCGGACCCGTGAACGGGAAATTGGTTGTGCGATGCAGCGACTCGTTTTCATCGGTACTGGCCGGGAACTTGCTGGGGATCGATCCGGCGGACCAGCATATCCAAGCCAACGCCTGGGACGCTCTGGAGGAACTCTTGAATGTGGTTTGCGGGAACCTCGTTAACGTCTTATTCGACCGTAATAAGACCTTTCGGCTGTCCAGCCCCCGAATTGATCTAATTCAACCGCTGGGAACGAACGATATAGATGAGTTGGACCAGATTGTGTATCTGAGACTCGACGATGAGATAGTCGAGTTTTCACTGGTCACTAAGAATCCCGGATGATGTGCAAAACCCTAAAGATTTTATGGAAATTCGACCATGCCAGAACCAACGATCAACATACAGGATCAGATTAAAGATTTGATTGGAAACCTAGCGGATCTTTCCGGCAAGATCACCTGCTCGGACCTGGGTGAGCTTGCCCAAATCCACGAGGGATGCCTCAAAATCGAACAAGCAGCCCAGGACCTGCCAAAAGCGTTGTCCAAAGGAATAGGTGAATTTTGCCAACAGGCCAGAGAAATCACTGAGCAGATCATAATGGAAAGCCGGACCGACCTGCTGACTGCGATGAAGTCGCTTTGTGATGCCATTCGCCAACTCCATCAGGCGACACAGTCCCTGGAGGCCCTTCCGGAAGCGAAGGTGTTCTACGAGTGCGCCGCCCTTTTGACCGAAGGCGCCGTAAGCCCTGATCCGTTGCCCGCGGAAGAGACAAAATTGAATGGGGACACCGAGCCCGAACCGAGCACTCCTGAAATTCCCGAATTCGTCAAGGCCGAGGACATCGAGGAATATCACCAGGAACCACTCGTAATCGCCGAGCAGGAACTTGAATATATAACTGACTTCCTGACCGAAGGTCGCGAACACATCGGGAACGTCGAGACCGGACTATTGGTTCTGGAGCAAACCCCCAACGACCCGGATAAAATCAACGAAGTCTTCCGCTCATTCCATACGATCAAGGGCATGGCGGGATTCCTGAACCTCAGGGACGTTCAAGCCCTGACGCATCGGGTGGAGACCCTCATGGACCTGGGGCGAAAAGGCAAGCTCCAGATCACGGCAAACATTATCGACGTGATCTTCGAAGCACTGGATGTCTTGAAGGTCCAGATAAACGAGATCGCCGGATACGTCGCCAAACCGTTCCAGGGACCGATTCCCCAACCGCCCATCCAAAATATCCTGACCCGTGTGGCCCTGGCTACCCAGGGAAAGACCCCTGCCCCCAGGAGCGCAGAGTCCGGCAAGGCTTCAGGCAAAAAGTACCTCGGGGATATCCTCGTGGAAGATGGAAAGGTCGCGCCGGACCTGCGTGACTTCGGCCTCCAGCAGCAAAAGAAAATGGACAATAAACCCATAGGCCAGACACTGATCTCGATGGGCACGGTAAGCGCCCGCGACGTCAGCCAATCCCTTAGAAAGCAAAACGCCGACGTTCAGGAGACGGTCGTTCGGGTCGATACCGACAAACTGGACGAGCTGGTCAACCTCGTCGGGGAACTGGTAATCACCCAAACCCAGGTCGAACAGTACAACAAAAAAAGAGACAACGCGGAGGTAAACCGACTGACCGATCAGGTCTCGAAGATTGTCCGCGACGTTCAGGAAGCGGCAATGTCGATGCGGATGGTTACACTTAGTCAGACCTTCCACAAGATGGGCCGACTGGTTCGTGACCTGGCTCGCAAGGTCGATAAAAAAATCAATTTCGAAGTCGAAGGCGAGGACACGGAACTAGACAAAAACATGATCCAGGAGCTTTCCGACCCACTTATGCACATGGTGCGAAACGCGGTGGACCACGGGATTGAAACGCCCGCGGAACGGGTCGAAGCCGGCAAGCCCGAATGCGGCACTCTCACGCTCTGTGCCCACCATCAGGGTGGAAACATCCTGCTTGAAATTTCCGACGACGGCAAAGGCTTGGACAAAGACGCTCTGATTCGCAAAGCCATCGAGAAGGGAATGCTCAGTCCGGACGCTACCCTTTCGGAATCGCAGGCGTTCAATCTGATCATGGCCGCGGGATTCTCGACGGCGGAAAAGGTCACCGACATCTCCGGCAGGGGGGTGGGAATGGATGTGGTCAGGAAGAATCTCGAAAATCTCCGCGGAAAAGTGGACATCCGTTCGATCAAAGGCAAGGGAACCACGTTCACCATCCGACTGCCGCTGACCCTGGCGGTAATCGATGGGATGATCGTGCGAGTCGGGTCACAAAAATATGTCCTGCCCACGCTTTCCATTGTTCAGGCTCTTTCTATAAATCGTGAACAACTCACGACCATTCAGGACCGTTGGCACATTCTCAACCAGCGGGGAAAACTCTATACCCTGATTTCGCTCGGCGAGTTATTCCGCGTCGATGACGCTCTGAAAGACCCGACGCAAGGTATCGTGGTCCTCGCACAGGCTCAGGATCAGCAGGTCGGTTTGATTCTGGACGAGATACTGGGCCAGCAGCAGGTCGTGATCAAGACACTGGGCGAAGGGTTCAAAAATATGAAGGGAATCACCGGCGGAGCGATTTTGGGCGATGGAACGATCGGATTAATCCTGGAACCCGAAGGTTTACTTGAAGCCTTCCAGCATCACAAGGACGATTCCATCAAAAGCGTATAATACCATATTGACATCAGGCACAAAGTCATTGCGAGCGCAGCAAAGCAATCTCGTTGTTTTGTCAAAAGACCAGATTGCCGCGTCGCACCGCTCCTCGCAATGACCGAAGATATTATCCGACGATTTTGGCTCTGGTCGCGTCAATAATGGCCTGGGCAATTCGGTCCAGGGGTAGAATCTTCTGGGCTGCGTTAAGGGCGATCGCTTCTTTCGGCATCCCGAACACTACGCAACTTTCTTCATCCTGGGCGATTGTGATTGCCCCGGCATTGCGCATCGCGAGCATACCGTGTGCTCCGTCGGACCCCATACCGGTCAGAATCACCCCGATACTCCTTACCCCCGCCGACTTGGCCACCGAATTAAACAGCACCTCAACGCTCGGACTCTGGTGGCACACCGGTTCTCCTTCCTGAGATAAAGCCAGGTAACCGGACATCTTCTTTGTAACCGTCAGATGCTTTCCACCGCGGGCTACGAGCGCCAAACCTGGACGAAGGTCCATCGGCGAACCGCATTCCTGAACGTCCAGTAAAGAAATTTTGTTCAGCGCTTCCGCGAACGGCGCCGTAAACGCCTCCGGCATGTGCTGAACGATTACAATCGGAGGCATGTTCCCAGGTAGCTTGGAGAGAACCACCCTCAGCGCCTCGGTGCCGCCGGTCGAAGCCCCGATTGCGATAATCAGGTCCTTGACGGCAGGGATCGGAGCGGGTGGGACGGCACCAACCGGCGAAGGTGAATAGTTCTGTCGTTTGGAGATGGCTGCGGCCTTGATCTTGAAAATCAATTGTTCCATCGACCGATTCAGAGCCAGAAACGACCCGCCACCGGGTTTCTGCATCACTTCCACCGCCCCTCGGCTAAGTGCCTCCATGGCAGAACGACTCCCCTCCGATGTCAGAGTCGAGAGCATGACCACCGGAACCGGGTAAAACTTCTGGAGGATATTCAGAAAGGTCAGTCCGTCCATCTTCGGCATCTCGACGTCAAGGGTCAGAACGTCGGGTTGGTGCTTCAAAATCAGGGGTTTTGCCTCAATCGGATTCTGTGCCTCGGCTACAACCTCGATCTGGGGATCCTTGTTCAACTCCTTGACAAGAACCTGGCGGATCAGCATCGAATCGTCGACAATCATGACTCGAATTTTGCGGGCCATCTCCTACCTTTGCTTGTAAATCGACGGCAGGACGCCTTTAAAATTGTGTTTGATCGCGCTCAGACTCTCCGAGTGGCCGACGATCAGGTAGCCTCCGGGTCGAACATGGGGACCGATCCGGTTGATCACCTGCTCCTGGGTGTCCCTGTCGAAGTAGATCATAACATTCCGGCAGAACACAAAATCGAAACCGTGCCTAAACGGGTAATTCGGCGAAATGAGGTTGAAGGGCGCAAAGGTGATATGCTTTCTCAATTCCGGCACAATCTCGTACATACCCGATTTATTTTTGTCTATCGGACGAACCGACTCGTGACGGTACAGGTCGGGAATGGTCCTAATCTTTTGAAAATCGTAAATGCCCTGGCGGGCTTGATGAAGGATCTTCTGCGAAATATCGGTAGCCAGAATTTTGAAGTTGATCTGAGGATATTCTTTGAGCACCCGCTGTGTGACCATAGCCAGGCAATAGGGCTCTTCCCCACTGGAACAGGCTGCCGACCATATCCGCACGTCATACGACCGTTGGTCCCAATGCTCGTCCCAGATACGTTGGTTGAGGGTCTGGGCCAGGAAATCAAAATGATCAGATTCTCGGAAAAAGAAAGTCGTATTCGTCGAAATGGCATCGATCAGATGGACAATTTCGGCCTCCCCTTCGGAAGACTCCAGAAGCCGGAAATACTCACGGAATCCGGAAAGTTTTTCCACCCTTATCCGCTTGGCCAGGCGAGCCTGGACCAAATGCTGACGATTGGATCCCAGGTTGATCCCGGAACGCTCGTACACCAACCGGCGGACCAGTTCGTACTCCGTTTCGCGCAGTTCAATAGCGCTGAAATTTTCTTCCAGCAGCGGCATCGAGTCTCCTCATCAATACGGGTTCCTACTTTTTTATCGGCTAAGATGCGCCAGCGGTTAAGGAAAGACAATCAAAGGGGTTAGGTTTTTAAAAGACGTTAAAAAAACAAAATATTTTTAATTTTTTTAGGTGCGCAACCCTTATCTGGAACGTCATATAAATATATGAAATATATTTTTATGGTATTTTTTTGTTTCGCGGTTAAATTTATCAGTGTAAGTTAAGACTGGCTCCAACCTAAAGGAAGCATCTTTGTGGACAAACGAAGTGGTAATATCCTTGATGATGAAGAGTTAAAACACACCCTGGTCGTTCAGTGTGGAATCCCCTGCCAGGACCTGGCCAATCTGGAAATTCCCCGCCAAGTCTTGCAGTGTTTACCTGCGGACATCGCCCAGCGATATCGGGTCCTTCCTCTGTCCGTTCAGGATGGTCAACTAAAATTAGCCATGGCCGACCCGTTTGATTTTTCCGCCATCGACGACTTAAACGCGATATCGGGTCTGGAAATCGTTCGTTGCTACGCCCGGCCGGGTGAACTGACGGATGCTATCCGTCGGCATTATGGCACGTCGGCGGCTCGGATGGCCAATTCGCTGGCGCCGGAAACAAAATTGTCCACCACCCCGGAATCGGAGACGGAAGATTCGATTGGTCATTTGCACGACCTGGCCCGCGAACCTTCGTTGATAAATCTGGTCAATTTGATCATTCTCGAAGCGGTTGGGGACCAGGCCAGCGACATTCATATCGAACCGTTTGAACACGAACTCAAGGTCAAATACCGAATCGACGGGGTGCTGCACGAAATGGCTCCTCCTTCCAAGCATCTTCAGTCGGCCATCATCAGCAGAATCAAAATCATGGCTCAGATGAACATCGCCGAGCGATTTTTACCACAGGACGGACACATCAAATTCACCGCCCCGGGAGCCAACATCGATATCCGCGTCTCGACCGTTCCGACGATGTACGGTGAGAGCATGGTTCTGCGTATTCTGGATAAATCCACCACTCTTCGCAAGCTTAGCGAATTGGGCATGGACGAGCATTTGCTGAATTCGTTCAATGCCGTCCTTCGTCGTCCGCATGGAATCATGCTGGTTACCGGTCCGACGGGCAGCGGAAAAACGACGACCCTCTACGCGGCTCTTAAACATATTTATACCCCGGCCAAAAAAATCATTACCATCGAGGATCCGGTCGAATTTCATTTGGAGGGAATCAACCAGATTCAGGTCAACCCCAAGCGGGGACTGACTTTCGCCAACGGCCTGCGGTCGATTCTTCGTCAGGACCCGGACATTATCATGGTCGGTGAAATTCGCGACGGCGAGACCGCCGATATCGCCATCCGCAGCGCGCTGACAGGACATTTGGTTTTTTCGTCCTTGCATACCAACGACTCGGCGGGGGCGATTACCCGGCTTTTGGATATGGGGATCGAGCCGTTTCTTTTGGCGACGACGGTGGAAGGGGTTGTCGCACAGCGATTGGTCCGGGTTCTTTGTGACCGCTGTGTGGAAGAATACGAGCCATCGGCGCAGTTGCTTGAGCAACTCGGCAATGACGCGGGGCTTTTTAAAGGAAAAACCCTACGCCGGGCACCTGGATGCCAGGATTGCCATCACACGGGCTATCGCGGCAGGATCGGAATTTTCGAAATGATCAAACTGAACGACTCTATAAGGGAAATCATCATGAAGAGACCCTCCAGCAGTCAGATTCGGCACACGGCGGGGAGCGATTTTGTGGACATGAGAGGGAACGGATACCACAAGGTTCTTGCGGGATTGACCACGCTGGAAGAAGTCTGGCGAGTTACGCAGGATACACAACAGGAAAATGGGAAAGTGAAAGTCGCAAATTGAAAAATGCCTATATTCACCTATAAAGCATTGAACGCCGATGGCCAGAATCTTAACGGTGAGCTTGAGTCGAGCAATCGGGTCTCAGCGTTGCAGGAACTCGCGTCTCGCGGCACGTTCGTGACACAGATCGCGGAAAAACGCGAGCGGGTATTTTCTTTCTTTCAAAGGAGCGATCAGCCGGAAAAAATTCATGTTCGGCCTAAACATATCGCCGTTCTGACCCGGCAACTGGCGACTTCGCTGGAGGCGGGATTGCCGCTCATGACCGCCCTGGAAGTCATTGGAAAGGAACTGGACCACAGGCCGTCAAGGGAACTGCTGAAAAGGCTTGGCGATCGCGTTCAGCAGGGCGATAGTTTGTCCGATGCCCTGGCGGAGTATCCAAAGATTTTCAGCCCGATGTATACTCGATTGGTCAGGGTTGGCGAATCCGGCGGGGTGCTCGATGCGGTTCTATCGCAACTGGCGGACATGCTCGATCGGCAAATTGAACTGCGGGAGCGGATCAAGACGGCTTCGATTTATCCGTGCATTCTGCTTTTGGTGGGAATAGTCTCCGTGGTGATCATCGTCAGCGTCATCGTTCCACGGATCGTATCTTCGTTGGGTACGGAAACGTTCCTGTTGCCCTGGCCGACGCGAGTGCTGATGGGTCTGAGCGATTTTTTGCGTAACTTCTGGTGGCTTGTATTGGTTTTGCTGGGTGGGTTCGTCGTGGGTTGGCGGCAGATGGTGCTTCGCGGTCCCGGTCGGCCCTGGTGGGACATGGTTAAACTTCGGATTCCCATTCTCGGCCGATTGATCACGCAGATAGAAGCATCACGGTTTTCCCGGAGCCTGGGAATTCTTGTCCATACCGGCGTAACGATCACCGAGGCACTGGCGGTTACGAAAGACACCGTTCAGAATGTTGTCATCCGCAACGCGGTTCAGCTCCTGGCCAAATCGATCCAGGCTGGGGAATCAATCGCCACTCCGCTCGGGCGGTGTAATCTGTTCCCGCCGCTGATGGTCCAGATGGTGCGGGTTGGAGAAAGCACGGGGCGGCTTGACGAGATGCTTCTTCGCTCTGCGAAAATCCATGAATCGGAGGCCAAAGTAACGCTGGATCGATTTGTCAATGTCCTGCCCGTGCTGATGATCCTTGTTCTGGCTGTGCTGATCGGGTTCATCGTATCCGGCCTGGTTCTGGCTATCGTGGAATTCCAGACCACCGGTATAGGCGGATGAGAAGAATTTTAGATTTTGGATTGATACTGTGTACAGGAGATGATTATGAAAAAAAAACAATATCGAAAAGCCAAAGCGAAAGCTTTCACTTTGATCGAATTCCTCGTGGTCATAACGATCATTGGAATTCTCGCCACTTTGATCGTGCCGCGATTTATCGGCAAGATCGGTAAAACCAAGCAGTCGGTCGCCAAGGGGAACATTGGTGTTTTGGAAGTCAAGGTTCTGGAATTCCAAACCGACTGCGAACGGTTGCCGACGAACCAGGAAGGGTTAAAGGCTCTTATTCAGGGGCCCTCTGACGTAGGGGATAAATGGAAGGGACCATACGTGAAGGAAAAAGACATTATCGACCCGTGGGGTCAGGAATTCCTGTACGAAGGCCCCGGGCGGCATAATAGGGATTTCGATATTTTTACGTACGGAGCGGATGGTCAGGAAGGCGGGGAAAATGAGAACGCGGATATCGGCAACTGGTAAGTCTGCCGCTTATACCTTGATTGAAATTCTTGTGGTGATCGGGATTCTCGCCGTTACGGCGGGACTGATTGCTCCGCGGATGAAAGGGTCGCTGGAGACCCATGAACTGAAGATGACGACGGCGAACCTTGCTCATACGGCTGGCACGCTGCACGAATTGGCTATGGCCCAGCAAAAGGTTTATTTTTTGGAAATCGATTCCGACAAGGGTGCCTGGGCGGTAAGTGTGCAGTCCGACCAAAAATCCGGACAGCCGAAGCACGTTCAAACATCCTGGCTCAAAAGCGAACGATGGCCTAAGAGCGTAAGGCTCGTCGAGTTCCGAACACCGGAAGGTGAAACCACGACGAATGGAATGCAACGTATTAAATTTTCACCGGACGGAACCAGCAGCGGAGGCGAGGCTCGTTTTAAATGCGGATCAAAAACGAGCTGCCTGGTTGTGCATCCGCATAATGGCCGCACCGTTTACGGAAATGGCGGCGAGGCATTTTACCCGGATCAGTCGGATTTGGGAGATTAACAGTGGTTGGCAGGCAGTGGCCAAAGAAACGCGGTATGACCTTGATCGAAGCTTTGGTGTCTTCGGTCATCCTGGGCGTTGGCGTGGCGGGGTTGATTTCCGCCGCCACTCTCGGAATGCGAAATGAGAAAAAATCCGAACAGCGGACTGCCGCCATATACCTGGCGAGGGAAAAAATGGCCGAAGTGGAAATGAAAGGACCGCACATCTGGGCGTTGGGACAACCAACTTCCGGCGTCGAAGAGAGAAAAAATGTCACGTATGACTGGACGATCCAGATCGATCCGTTTTCGGCTGGTGAGCTGTTCGACGTTGCGATCAAGGTGGATTGGTTCGGTTCAGCCGGCCAGGGATCGGTCACATTGGAAACATGGCTGAACGATTATGAGGCCAAAGTTCTTGCTTTGCCCGGTCAGGAAAATCAACCCAATACGCAGGCTCCGACCAGCGGCGACCAAAGGTAATTTTAAAAATGTATCGGCAAACGAAACAGAATAGAATCGATTACATTCAACGGAAATGTTTTACGTTGATCGAGGTTCTTCTCGCCATGACGATCAGTTCGCTTCTGATTGTATCGATTGTAGGGACAACGCGGGCGTTGTCTGACGCTCGGGATGGTATTAATCGCCGGTCGGACAGATTACTCGAAGCCCGCCACGGTCTGGCGACGATTGCAGCCGCCCTTCAAAATATTCGCCGCGACCCGGCCATCAACGAACATCTTATCATCGGAACCCGCGGTGGAGGAAATTCCGGCAATGACCATATTAATCTGTTGATGATCAGCGAGCGGCAAGCACGATCCGACAGCCCTGAAACCGACCAGTACTCTATGGATTTTTATTTGACGAAATCATCCAATCGACGCTATCCGACGCTGATGTGCCGTAAAAATAACGCTCTCGCCGAACATCCCGAAAAAGGCGGGATCGCCTCCGTTGTGGCAGAGGGAATCGCCGGATTGTCTTTTAAATATTTTACGGGCAGCCAGTGGCAAAACGAATGGTCCGACCTGGAGCCCAAGCCGCCTTTGGCCGTTCGGGTCAGCGTTCTTGCCATCGAGACCACCGCACAAAATTCCAAAACGCCTCCGGACGTCATCGAGCTATCCACCATCGTTCCCATCCGCGTCAATATTCCCACCGAATTGCCTCAATCGAATTCCCCCCAAACGGAGAAAAGCGGGGGGGTTAAGCGATGAAAAAAGGAATGGTGATCATTCTTGTCCTTTGGGCTGTCGCGGTTTTGTCGCTTCTGGCGGCGGGGTTATGTTTCGCGCTCCGCCAGAATTTGGCTGTTTCCAATATTGAAAATGATCGGATCATCGCTCATCAACTGGCTCGGGCGGGGGTGGAACGGGCAATCGCCTCGATCATGGACGACGCGCGAGCGACGGATTCTCCCGCCGACTTATGGTATGACGATCCTTCTGTCTTTCAGGATATAAAACTTACCGGCGGAACGTTTACGGTTACTCACTACGGTTACGACGACCCTCCCACGGTCCAGTTTGGGGTCGGCGATGAAAGCGCCAAACTGAACGTAAACATCGCCACCCGCGATCAGATGATGAAACTGCCCGACATGACTTCGCCGATTGCCTCGGCCATTATCGATTGGCGGGACCCCGACGAGCAGCCCGAACCCGATGGCATCGAGCGAGGATACTACGCGGGCCTTGCTCATCCGTATGTCATTCGCAATGGTCCGCTGCGGACAATCCGCGAACTGCTGGGGGTTAAAGGCATCGGCGCACGCTTACTCTTAGGCCAGGATGCCGACCCGAACGATATTCAAAATTCAACCGAGTCTTATGGCAGCCTTGCCCACGGTTGGTTTCCCTACATGACCGTTTATTCCTACGAAAAAAATGTCAATGCCGATGGGCAGAAACGATTGAATCTTAAAACCGCGGACTCCGGGACGATCAGCCGGCGGTTAAACCTGGAATCCTGGGCCGCCGACGCCATCGTCAAGGCCCGCGATAAAAATCAAATCAAGCGACTCGTGGACCTGCTGGACGTTCGGAAAGACACCAGCGGTTCGAGCCAAACCACCGCCGGCCAGGACACCCGTGTACGCGGCGACTCGGAAAAAGATCAACCCGTAACGTTAAGTATTTTCAAAAGCATCCTGGATGATATCACGTTAAAGAACGCTGAGGTTCTGCCGGGGTTGATTAATGTCAATACCGCTCCGCTGATCGTCGTAAAAACGCTTCCCGGTCTGGACGACGAACTGGCTGGCGTTATTGTTCGCCATCGCGAAGGGAATAAAAAGGGTTTTTCGTCCATCGGCGATTTGCTGGATATCAGCGGAATGACCAAAGACAAGTTCGGCCAGATGGAAGACTGCGTCACGGTTCGGTCGAACGTTTTTCGGATCAAAAGCCAGGGCAATGCCTCTTCGGGCCTGGCGATCGCAACGATCGAATGTATCGTGGACCGCAACGGTGATGTCCCGAAAATATTATACTGGCTGGAATCTTCACCTTAATGTTTTGAAAAACGATATGAAATTATTGGGCTTACACATAGAACTGGGTGGCATGGGCAATTCTTATTGCCCGTGTCTTCTGGTGTTCGGGCAAAAACCATGGGCAAGAAGACTTGCCCATGCCACCCCAAAATATGTTGCCTTAACTGTGAAATGTTATCCTTGCAAAGGCAAAAACTATGACTGAAAAAACAGCGATTGGAATACATTGTTATAGAAACGAACTACGAAGGGCTAAGCTCCGGATTTCGGGTTTGAACGTGGAACTGGTCCGGACCGAGGCTGGGGTGTTGCAACCCGCGTCGTCCGTGCCCAGGGTATCTTCGCCGCCCTTCGATCCGATTGGGATGACGACAACGATTGTCTCGATGCCCGGTTCCGACATCTTTAGCCGCTGCTGGGTTCTTCCCCAGGCCGCGGATGATGATTTTCGCCTGATCATCACCCATCGTCTGGAGGCCGAGATGCCCGTGCCTCTGGACCAGTTGACCTGGGGATATAGAAAATCGCACTGCGCCGCGTCGGGCGAAAAAAACTGTTTGGTTTTTGTCCAGGCGGCGAAGTCCCAGCGGATCGCACAACAGAATTCCGCCCTGTCGGCGGCGGGAATCAATGTCGATGTCCTGACCACCGAGGCCGAGGGGATCGGCGCTCTTTATCGTCACGGTTTGCAACATAACCAAGGGGACGGCTGCGATGTGCTGATCCTGGCCGACTCTCTGGAATGGCAGGTTGTAACTATAATTAACGGCATGGTTAAATCGATCCGCCGGGTCAAAGCCGAAGGAAACAATCAGCCGTCCGTTTTGCGGCAATGCAGGGAGATTATCCAACTCGAAGCGGTGGGCGATTTGCGGCAGGTATTGTGTTGTGCCGCTACGGACGCCGCCGTTACGCCCGAAATGTTAAGTAGCGTGGCGGACGTTCCCGTTGTGCCTGTGGAAATGACCGACCGGCTTTCTCAAATTGGCGCGGAGACGTTGGTTGTTTTCGGACCCGCTATCGGACTGGCTTTGGCGGGCTTGTTTGAAAAGGACGCGATTATTCCCTTGCTCCGCCGTGAGCAAATCGAAGAATCTCCCCGGCAGACAAAATTTCATAAAATCCTCGATCACCCTATACGATGGTCAGCGGCGGCTTTTGCCCTGCTGCTACTGGCCGCGTGGATTCATCTCGGAGCCATCCGCTCGGAAAATCAAAAAATGGCGAATCTTCTCGATGAAACTCGCCGCGCCCAACCGGCGATGGCTGTTCTGGAGCCCAAAATAAAAGCTATGGAGCGGATGGAAAAATATCGCCTTAACGTTCAGGGAATCCTCATCGATCTGTGCCGCGCCCTTCCCGAAAACATCGTCATTTCCTCCATTCAAATTTCGCGTGAACAAAAACTGATTATCAAGGGCACAGGACGTGATCCCAAATCGATTTTCACCTTCACAGACACTCTGCGAAAGAGCAATCGTTTGACCGCCGTCAATCCTGAGCGGACCGAACCGGGGCAGGGTGGTGGGTTTACCATCAGCGCTGAACTGGTCGGTGTTCAAAAAATGAGTACGATCAACCAGCGAAGGGATGTGAGGTAACGTATGAAAATAAACGAAAAAGATCGCCGCGCAATAATATTTGGCGTCGCCGGATTGGGAGTAATCCTCCTGTACCTGCTTATCGTGGGGCCATTGATCGACAGTTACGACACTCTGATCGGCACGCACCAACAGCTTTCCTCGAAGGTCGGAAAAATCCTGCGAGACAATAAAAAGACAAAGTACCTGTCGGAAACGATAAAGGCGTGGGAGGACAAAACGGGCTGCCAAACCGCGGTAAAACCCTACAGCGAACAAATCACGGTCCTGGGCGACCGAATCATGACCGCCGGTCAATGCGGGGTTCAAATCAAAAATTCCAATTGGGTCGCCCCCCGGATATGGCCCGACGATCCTAGCCTGGAGATGGCTCAAATCCAGCTTGAAGCTGAGGGCGATTGGGAACGAGTCTGCACCTTTCTCGCCGCCCTCTATCGCACCGATGGGATCTTCAGCATTGAGCGAATGGACCTCCAGGGCAGCCCGAAAAAGGATGGAAAAGTTACCGTAAGACTGACGGTCTCGGTCCTCGTGGAAGCCGGCAAACAACATAAGGATAACTGGACAAGATGAAACTACCAAACATCGACAAAAACTACTATTCCATCGCGGTGGCCGTCCTGGCGGCGATCATGTTCCTGGACGTGGTGTACCAGATTCAAATGCACGTCCGGTGGCGGCTCTGGATACCCAATTCGCTCGTCGCCGATAACTCCACGGCGACGACCAAACCAACGCTCGTCCCGCCGCCGCAACTCAGCGCCTCCCTGAAAAAACGAAATATCTTCATCGAACCGATGCCCAAAGGACATGGCATGTCGCTTACCGGAGTGATGGGGACCATCGCTTTGTTTAGAAACCGCGGGGGGCAGACCGTCGGCATCGAAGAAGGCAAATCCGCAAACGGGATTACCGTAAAGTCGATTAAAAATTACGAAGTGACCATTGAGTATGAGGGTAAACCTGAAACGATGAAGCTTTTCAACGACCAGGGCCAACAGGCTTCTATGCCCCAGGCTCAGCCGGCGATGGGAGGAATGCCGTCCTTGCCGTCCAACATGTCGCCGGAAGATCGAACGCGAATAATGAAAATGATGAAACAACGTCGAACCATGAATTTAAATAGGAATCCAAACTAATGAACCACCGCACCCGAACTCTAAAAACCGTCGTTTTGTTGGTTGTAACGTTTGTCGGCATTGACATTGTGCGGGGCCAGCCACTTCCGCCGAATTCTAAACGGACCAGACCGGTTGCCACGAAGGCGGCAAGTCAACCCACATCCAAACTCTCGACTCAGCCGAAAACCATTCCGCTGTCCTTCAACAACGCACCCTTGAGGCAGATCGCCGATTTCCTCACCGCCCAGATGGGAAAACCGGTTATCATCCGCAAGGAAATCGAACAAACCCAGGTTACGCTGGTCAATCCCAAACCTCTGCCCGTCAGCGAGGCGCTTTCCATTTTGACCACAGCCCTGAATGACGCCGGGGTCGCCATCGAGGAACGCGACCAGACCATTCATCTGATTCCCATCACCGCGATCAATCAGTCTCAGATCAAAACCATCCCGGCCAACGTGGATGTCCGGACGCTTAAACCCACCCACCAGATCGTTCGAAAGATTTTTGAACTTAAATATTACGATCCGGCGAAACTGACCGACGTTTTGAAACCTCTCCTGCCCGCGTTCGGGCATATCACCGCCGATTCTTCCACCAACAAACTTATGATCGTCGCTACCGTCGATCAGTTGATCACACTATCCATGATTATTACAGAATTCGATAAACCCGATGTAACGGGCGGTGAGCTTCGTGTATTTCACCTCAATTACGCCGATGTCTATGAAATCATTCCCATGCTGGAAAAACTCATCTCCGGCTATCTCGGTGTAGAGATCAAACCGAGTGTGTCCACCGGCGGCCCTGGGATGCCGGGAGGAATGGGCGGGGGATATGAAGGACGCATGAGAATGGGTATGATGGGACAGCCCCAGATGTCAGGACCAACACCCGGAGGACAGCCTTCCAGCGGAGGAATGGTCTCGATCAAGGGCGAGAAAAAACCCATCCTGATTATTCCCGATCCTCGCCGCGCGTCGATCGTGGTCGCCGCTCCGACCAACGTGTTGATCCAGATCGAAAAATGGTTGCTCACCCTCGATCAACCCAAACCAAAAAGTACGCAAATGGAAATCATCGAGGTTCAGTACGGCGACGTGGACGATTTGACCATTCAGCTAAACGCCATGCTTACCAATATTCCCGATGACAGCCTCCGCAATGCACTGAAACTCTTTCCCTTCTCTTCTTCCCGCCGACTCATGATCGTTGGTTCCGAGCAAAACCGAAAAATGATCAAGGAATGGCTTAAACAAATTGATATTCAGGAGACCGGCCAGCGGATGACCAAAACAGTCACCCTCAAGTACGCCGACGCTCAGCAGGTCGTTGACAACATCAAGGAATTATTCAGTAGCGAGCAACCGAGGGCCAGGTATTACTTTAATTACGGCGACCAGAGCCAAACCTCGGATCGCACCAAAGTCTCCGCGACGGCCAATGTGCGCATCAACAGCGTCACAGTTGTAGCCTCACCTGAGAAAATGAAAAAGATCGAGGAACAGATCGCCGAATGGGATAAACCTTTTAGTGGTGAAGAGGCCGCTCCTCGCATCTATAACCTCACATACGCCGACCCGGACAAAACAAAAGAATTACTGGAAAATCTGTTTACCAAAAAAGAAGCTGGTTTTTCCTGGATGTCTTTTTGGGGGGATGGCGATCAACAAACTCCTTCTCCCGTCGGACGGCTTTTCGGGCAATTCCGATTCGAATCCTATCGCGACGCTGGCAAGCTGATCGTCATCAGCAAAAATGAGGAAAATTATAAAGTTATCGATGACATGATCGCCAAAATCGATCAGCCCCAGAGCGGCGGTGTTCCGCGAATCATCCAATTGAAATTTGCGGAGGCGGAAAATCTCGCCGAGCAACTGAACGCCCTGCTCAACTCGCCTGGAACTCCCGCCTCGATCCTTCGACGTAGCCAATCCAAGCCCTTTGAAAGTTTTCCCAACACCGGATCGCCTTTTTCGAAAAACAACACAAATCAACAACAGCAATATCAGCCTCAGCAGAACCAACAACAAAACGACATTCGTCAGATGCAGTTCTGGTGGCAATCCAACCCCGCGGAGATCAAGATCAAACAGCCGAGCAACCTGGTCGGCAAGCTCCGCATTGTTCCGAACGTCGAGCAAAACCTGCTCATGGTGGCCGCCCCGGATGAATACGTCCAGGCCGTCGAAAAATTCGTCCGTGAGCTTGACAAACCAGGCTCACAGGTCATGATCAAGGCCGTCATCGCGGAAATCACCCATGAAGACGCCACCAGCCTCGGATATCGATTCTCCTCCGATCCCTCGCTGTTTACATCGGGTAACTCGCTCGTTACGGAAAACGCGCTTCGCGGGTTGCTCAATTACAAGTTCGAAGACACCTTCGGCCGACAAAACACATTGTCGCTGAATGTCGATGTCAATAATCTTATCAGTCTGCTGCGTCGGGTAACCGATCTTAAAATCAAAAGCGAACCGAAAATTCTCACCGCCGACAATATCGAGGCGGAGTTCTTTGACGGCCAGGATATCCCTTTTATTTCAAGCACCCAGACCTTCGACGTAGGAACGACCAACCAGCAGTTCGACTATTTTCCGGTGGGTATCCGCCTTCGCGTCCGTCCGCACATCACCAAGGACAAAAATGTCGATCTGACGATCAACCTCCTGGTCTCCAGCGTCGTCCCCGGAAAGACCCTTTTCGGAGGGGCCATTGTCGATCGCCGGGAGACAACCACCCGCATCCTTCTCAAGGACGGCAGAACTTTCCTGATCAGTGGAATTTTGCGGGAAGAAAATAGCAGCATTATCCGACGGATTCCCGGTCTGGGAGATATTCCCATCCTGGGCGAACTTTTCAAACATCGCGAAATCTCCAAGGTCAACAGCGAACTGCTGATTTTTCTGACTCCTTATGTCATCGGTCCGGAAGGCGCCTACGATCAAATTGAATCAAAACCCCAGCAGCGCATGGAACAGTTCCGGGTCCTGGAAGACAACGAAACCCAGGATGAACTTGAAAGCGATTTCGAATGTGAGCAGCCGACAACCCAACCGGCCCCCCGCATTCAGAAAAACAAGGATAAAAGCTAATGACGAAGTCTCGATCCTTTCCAATGATTCCGGGTGGCATGGGCAATTCTTATTGCCCGTGTCCTTCCACGCATATGCAAGAAGACACGGGCAAGAAGACTTGCCCATGCCACCCCAGAATTTGGCACCTTATTTATGAAATGTTGTACTTGGCGAAAACACTAAGCCATGCTCTGCAAATGGCCTATCTTTTTATTTTTATTCTTTTGTTGGCCGGTTGCCAAAATCCGCATCAACCTTCACCGATCGACACGATCCAATCCAGCAATGAAAACCATGTCCGCTTCTTCGGTGATTTCGACCTGCCTCGGAAAATCGGCATGGTTGAAAACATCGGCCTGCAAATCCCCGCCATTTCACCGGACGGCAGCCAAATCCTTTACCTGCGAACCACCGGCGATACTCTTTCGCCTATGACACTGCTGGGGTCCCCGGAACCCAAAGATACCCCGCCGCAAGGGATACTTTCAATCTGGCTTCGTCCGACCGAGGGATCGGCGCTGGGTCGAAGAATCTCCACCCAGCGGTGGGCTCATTCGCCCGTCTGGTCGGATAGCGGCAAAGCCATTGTTTACGTGGCCAATATTCCTCCCGCAAGTTCCGTCATTCACATGGACCTGACCACCGGCCAACAAACCGTCCTCGGTCTGGCTGGTGCCATTAATTGTATACCCCGTTTCGACAATGACGATCATACCGTGCTTTTCTGCGCCGCGGCAAAGCGGGACGAACCTTTCCGAGTGTATCGCCAGGCCGTCGGTCAAAGCAAACCGACCCCTTTGACGCCCGAAGGAATGGATTGCCTGTTTCCTCTTCTCGGCGATAAAAACGGAGTCCTATGCGCGCGGGTCGAAGGCGATCACTTGAATTGGACCCGAGTCGAGTCCGGCGGGGTAAAAGATATAATCCAAAATTGCGGCCTGGGTCAACGGCCCGAAATTCTCCAAACCCTGGCGGGCATCACTTATCCGGTCTCCCCCGATCGACAAAATTTTCTTTTTTACGATTCCGCCCACAACCGAATTTGTATTTATCACCAGGCCCACCGGTTATTCCGCAGGCATCATCCCGACAGTATCGCCGTCTGCTGGCTTACAAACGACGCCGTCGCTCTGGCTACAAATGACCGCGCCTTCGCCGTCAATACGCAAACCGGCATGAGCCTCCAATTATTCAACGGCCTCTGGATACCCTGCCGGTACGTTCCAATGACCCGGACACTTTTTCTCCTGGGAAAAGAGTCCTCCAATCGACTCGCCGTCGTGGAAGTAAAATTTAAAAATCGGGAAACAACCCAATGAAAAACATTATGTGTTTAATCTTTAGCGTGCTCACTCTTGTTATCGTTATTCTCGCTTCCAGTTGCGGGCGCGATGCCCCGCCGGTAATTTCCGATTTTGTCCCGCCTTTGAAGCTGGCCGACGTGGAGTCAACCGTGCCCGACGTAGCGCCGCAACCATCGAAGGCTCCACCCCTCGCCCCGCCGCCGATGCCGAAACCCGTAAAATCGGTCCGCCAGGTGGTCCAAACGCCCGTTCAGGAAATAAAACCCGAGCCCAAACCCCAGGCACCAGCCGCTCCTTCCATCGTGGGAACCTGGCAGATCACGGAAATGATCCAAAACGGCACGTCCATGCCGCTTCCCCCCGGAATGCAGATGACGCTGACTTTTGATGACGGAGGGACCGTTACCATGTCGGTCTCAGCCCCACAAATGCCCCAGTCTCAAACCCAGCAGGGAACCTATACTCTAAACAACGATCAAATTACGATGAACATCAAAAATGAGGCGATGACCGGAACCTGTACCTTCGAAGGAAACACCAAAGTAACTTTGGACTTTACCAAAGTAAAAATGGTACTCGTGCGTTCTTGAAACACAAAAGGACCTCTTGCAAAACCACCCGAATATATAATCGCGTATAACTAAAAGGACATAATATCATATTCACGGCGTCATTGCGAGCGAAGCGAAGCAATCCCGTCTTGTCGCCCAACAAATGAGATTGCTTCGCTTCGCTCGCAATGACAATATGTCCTTTTGATTATACGCGGTTATATAGCGACGGCAGGACTTTGTGAATTCCGAAGCACGTCTCCGTTTCCGTATGATATTAAAGCTTTACCTGTGGGGTGTTTCGGATACCGGTATCTTCTATTTCGAAGAATTCTTCTTCCTTGAAGCTAAAGAGCGAGGCGATGAAGTTTGAGGGGAAGACTTCGATTCGGGTGTTCAGGTCGCGGACGTTTCCGTTGTAGAAACGGCGGGCGGCTTGGATGCGGTCTTCGGTGTTGGCCAGTTCGGATTGGAGTTTGAGGAAATTCTGGCTGGCTTTTAGGTCGGGATAACTTTCCGATACGGCGAAGAGTTGGCGTAGGGAATTTACAAACGCGTTTTCGTCTTTGGCTTGGGAGGCGGGCGAGCCGGTGGAGGCGACGGCGCGATTGCGGGCTTCGGTGACTAGCTTGAACGTTTCCTGCTCGTGCTTGGCGTAGCCTTTGACCGTTTCAACCAAATTCGGAATCAGCTCGTAGCGGCGTTTGAGTTCGGTGTCGATGTTGGACCAGGCATCCCGGCATTGATACTTCAGCCGGACCAGGCTGTTGTACATGGTGATCACCCAGATAAGAAATACAGCCACAACACCGAGAATGACATAAATTCCAATGTTTTCGTTCATTAGCCGGTTCCTTTATTTCCAAAAAATGCTTCCTGCTGCTGTTTGGCGACGTAATCGGGAAGTCGATCGAGGATTCCTTTGATGACGTTGGCGGCGGATTCGAACTCGTTGACGGAAAATGTCGAATTGTGATAGGCGATAACGCAGTTCCAATCGAATTTGATGTGGAACGTCGGACTGGCCAGGAGGAATTCCATCATGCGTGCGTGGATCACGTCGTAGGCCCATTTTTTGTCGGGGGCCTGGACATAAAACTTTCGGCTAAACTCGGCGGATTCGAAATCGATGTCCTCGTAGCCGAAAAATTCTTTTATCTTGTCGAAAAAGCCTTCCGGTCGGATGAACAGAGGGTTTAAGGGGACTTCGCTTTTGATGATGACGGCGGAAAAATGGTGATGCTGAGTGGATCGGCCGCCCTTGGAGTTCGAGGTATGGGTTTCGTAATGATAATCGAAACCCAAAAAGGATCGGCCTGACCAGTCGCCTTCCAGGGTGTTGTAGGCGTATTGATTGTCGCCTTCCTGGAGGCAATAGAATTGGGGGTATTTGCTGTCGAAACCATATTGTTTTTCAGGTGAGAATTCAAATCGCCTGGTCGCCGCCCAAGCCAATAATTCTTGTTTTCGCTTTGCTGACGCGTACCAGCCGTAGACGGCAAAAGCAATTCCCGCCAAAACGAAAATCACAATGATGACGATGTTGTTGTCCGACATGGTACTCAATGTTTTAAATTTTAATTTCCGCGATAATCATACCATGTAAAATACCGGAAACCGGGTTAACGCACAAGAAAGATTATACGAGCCGCGACCGTGAGGGAGCGGGTTACAAAACAATCACCCGCTCCCTCACGGTCGCGGCTCGTATAGAGTTCGCTATGACCGAATAAGCAGACCATAGCATAGAAAGCACGCAAAGGTATTCGGATCATTAGAATCCACCGTCTACCACGTACCGTCCTGCCGAATTGTCGTTGCGAACCGCCAGATTCATCTTTTTGGTTTCGCCGTTTTTGAATTTGATTTCGTAGGGGACAAACCATCCGCGACCACCGGCATAAAGACCCGACTTAAAGGCCTTGCCGATAGAAATGATCTGTAATCCACCAAGGTAGTCTTTGATCCTCTGATCAACGGCGGACATAGGCCAGAATTTCAACACTTCGTCCCAATTCTCATCGGCGCAGGCTTGGAAAAAGGCATGGGCGGTCTCTTCCGGGGTCATCTGTTGGTATTTTTCGTTATCCGGCAATACATTCGGTTGGGTAAACCGAACAGCGTTGTCCGGTATTTTCACGGTAAAGAGACCCGGATCGAGGTCGGTATTATACTCAATCCCGGTGATCTCAAATACCAGGACATCTTCGCTTCCCGTGTGCACGAACACCTGCAAGCCTTCCAATAATTTGGTCTCAGCATCAAACGTATAAACCCGGCGATTGTCGGAATCATTGATGGACTTATTCTTGAGCCAATCATTCGCGTAATCGCCCTGGGCCTTGGCCTCCAGCGTAATTACCAGTTTGGCCCGATTGTCCTGGCCTGTTTTGTAATCGAGGGTCAAAAGCCATCCTTTCGCCCGGGCTAATTGCCGTTCACTTTCAAGAACCTTGTCCACGTCGAGCAGGGGTTTTAACCACTCAACAAATCCGGTATTAGGTCCTCCACGGGCTGTATACACTGGCTTAATTAGGAGGATGGCTTGCTTTCCATCACAGGCCACCACCCGTCCGGATTTCTCGATCCGCCATTGCGGAGGATCGCTGAATTTCTTCCACAAATCGTGATTGACAAAATCGTATTTTACCCCGATCAATTCAAAATTGTCGTTTGCGATGGTCCGCATCCGTGCCTTGATATGCACGGACTTGAGATTTGAAGTAGCCTGGATCGCCTGGGCCAAGACCTGTGCCGCAGCCGTCTTGCCCTCGAATAGCCCACTCCAAATACCCAAAAGAGCCACTACAACAACCGCCGCCACCAATCCTAATTTGGTCCATTTGCTTTTCATTATTCGTCTCCTTAAATTTAAAGGTTTAAAAGAGTCTTTGAATTGAACGCGATGATCCGGTGATTGCAGCATTTGAAATTCCCGCGGATACTTTTGTTTCCATTGCTCGGCATCGAATTCGGGCTGCTTTGTATTAATCGCCCGGGCAATCATTTCTTCAAGCCATTTTTCATCTTTTTTCGGCATCATAGCGTCACCTCGACAATTCCCTTACTCCGTAAATGTTTGGCCATCTTCTTTTTTGCCCGTCGGAGTCTGCCGTTGATGGCTTGCTCGGATATCCCCAGGATTTCCGAAATCCGCTCGTAACTCATGCCGTCGTAATACCGCAGGAAGACCAGTTCCCTCAAATCCGGAGAAAGGTTGCCGATCGCTTCTCGAACCACGTCGGACCAATCGTCTTTCTTCGGTTCGGCCGGTACTAAAGAAAGATTTTCGGCAGTCAGCAGTTTTTCCCGGGGATGATCCATACTTTTAGCGATATTTCGGCAAATGACCGACGTCCAGGCAGAAAAGCGATTCGGGTCCTTCAGTTGGTTGAGGTTTCCGGCGGCCTTGGCGAACGCTTCCTGGGCGACATCTTCCGCCAGGTGCCGGTCGCCGATCTGGGCATGGGCAATAGCGACCATGGCAGGATAATACCGCCGGCACAATTCGGTAAAACTGTCTGCATCGCCCTGGATGGCATCATCCACCAACGCAGCGTCGGATTTCTCTATCACGATGTCACCTTTTCCGCTTTTCAAAACTGGTTTCACGCTGATCAGCCTTCACTTTAATAGACTCGTTTCCCGACAAAAATGGGCGCAAAATATCTCGTTCATATTATTTATTTTTGAACTTAACGGCAAGAGAAGATAAGTAAAAAAGAACCCCCGATTGCCATCGGGGGCTAGTTACGAAGCTTTTTAGTCGCACACAACCGGTTAGCGGGTCAGGTGGAAAATTTCCAGGAAGATCAGAATGAACCATCCGATCTGGAGGAAGAAGAAGGCGATGATCTGTATCCATTCAGCCCGATGCTTGGCCGAGACGGTGAAATTTTCCACGACAATGGAATAAATGTCCTCCAGGGATTCCAGCTTGCTTCGGATCGATTTTCGCCATTCTTCGAGTTTGAATTTGCTGGTGGCCAGGTCGTAGAATCGGGCGGAGTACCAATCGCCGATGAGTTTGATGTCGCGCTCCAGCCGCTGGAGTTCGGAAATCGACGCCATCCGGTTTTTTATGATTTCCCGTAAATCCTCCGTGATGTCCTTGTTCTTGGCCAGCCACATTCCGGTGGAAGTTTTGTTGGCGCGATTGGCGAGTAGCTCCAGCCGCTCGTCGAGCTGACGATCTAGAATTCGATGGCGAAGAAGTTGAAGATTGGCCAGGGTGAGAAGCTCAAGGTCTTCCTCGGTATCGCCTTCGGGATCGAAGAGCCAAGCGCCGTCCCAGTCGATGATCGTCAGGTCGTTGTTGGCGTATTTGATCTGGGATTTTAACGTGTATTCCACCTCATTGGGATCCAGGTCCAGGCGTTCCGATTTGAGCAACGAAGCGATGACGGGGGCATGGACTAAAAATTGCTCCGGTTCACCCTGGTATCCGGAAATGATGAAGATGGAATATTCTTCACTGAAGACCTGATTGCCGCCGTACGATTGCAGGATCAGGCGGGCGGATCGGAAAACTTTTTCTTCAAGGGCGATGATTTCTTTTTGAAAAATATTCTCGACGTCGAGGGTGGCTTGGATGAGCAGGATGTCGGGCGGATAGCCTCGAAGGTTAAAGACGACCCGGCGGTCGTCGATTAAACCGGTTTCCTGCCCGATCATGACCGGACGTGGAACGGCGGAAGCGGCGTAGACCGGAGCGCTTTTAATCAGGGGCGGTTGAAAAATTTCACCCCGGACGGCCTGAGCGACTTCCCCGAGAACGATTGTCACCAATTGTTGTTTCATGCAGGCCTTTTTGATCGCGTTTTTTTAGCCTTTGCCGGAGGCGCGTTTTACCGGCTGCATCTTCCGCTGGGGTTTTCGGACTTCAAGTATTTTTTTGGATTTGTTGACATCCGAAACTTTGAATATCCCGATGGTTTTTCCGCCCCTGGCTCCGGTGGATAGGTAAGCGTAGTTGATGTTGACGTGCTCCTGAGCCAAACGGCTGCAGATATCGGCGAGGGCACCGGGATGATTACCCATCTCCACGGACAAGACCTCCGTTTCCGTCACGGGAATATTGAGGCCGCGAAGGACGCCGCCCGCCTTGTCGCCGCTATTTTCGAGGACTACTCGCAAAACCCCATGCTCCTGGGAATCCACGAGGGTAAGAGCTTTGATGTTGAACTTGGCATCGGCAAGGGCCTTGGTCACCTGGGCGAGAATCCCGGGTTTGTTGACGAGAAAGACAGAAAATTGTTTATCGACGGTCATGGACATTTTTAGTACTCCTTAAAAGGCCTCCCATTTTCATATACCTGTTATATTATATAGGATAGCCTAAAAAAATTATAGTTCGGTAACAGTTTTTGCGACAATATCTCCGATTTGGGTCGTGGAAAATCCCATTTTTCCCGCCGACATGGATTTCATCCGTGGAGTGGTTTTCCTGATGGCCTGCTCAATCTTTTTCGCCGCTCGGTGTTGTCCCACTTCGTTCAGTAAAAGGGCCATAGCGCCGATAGCGGCCAGGGGATTGATTATATTCTTGCCGGTATATTTTGGGGCGGACCCGCCGATCGGCTCGAACATGGATACGCCCGTGGGGTTGATGTTTCCACCGGCGGCGACACCCATGCCACCCTGGATCATGGCCCCCAGATCGGTGATGATATCCCCGAACATGTTGGGGGTTACGATGGTGTCGTAGAATTCCGGGTTTTTAACGAACCACATTGTGCAGGCATCGACGTGGTTATATTCTCGTTTGATATCCGGGTAATCGGCGCCGACTTCGTTGAACGCCCGCCACCAGAGGTCGTGGGCGAAGGTCAGAACGTTCGTCTTGGCGACCAGGGTCAGTTGTTTTTTGTCGTTGCGTTTTTTGCATAAGTCGAAGGCATAGCGCAGGCATCGCTCGACGCCGAAACGGGTGGCGATCATTTCCTGGGTGGCCACTTCGTGGGGGGTATTTTTTCGCAGGAACCCACCACCTCCGAAGTAAAGGTCCTCGGTGTTTTCACGAACGACGACAAAATCGATATCTTCCGGGCCTTTGTCCTTTAAGGGACAATCGACGCCGGGATAAAGCTGCACCGGACGAAGATTAATATACTGATCCAGTTCAAACCGTAGCTTCAGGAGCAGCCCTTTTTCGAGAATACCGGGAGCCACGTCGGGGTGGCCGACCGCGCCGAGATAAATCGCGTCGAAACCCCTAAGCTCTTTGATAACGGAATCCGGAACAGTTTCCCCGGTCTTGAGATATCGTTTGCCGCCCAGATCGTAATGGGTCAGATTGTATGAAAATTTTTCAATCTTGGAAATAGCCGACAGGACCTTCAGCCCCTCCCGCACAACCTCGGGGCCGGTTCCATCGCCACCAATAACCGCTATTTTGAGACCCTTATTCACCTTTCCTTTTTTTGCCATCTGACAAATTAACCTTTCTTAAAATGAAAAAACAACCTATTTTTCAAACGGCCGGGTGGTTGCGCTCCTAGCCTCGGATTTTTCGGTAAGTGCCTGGATTTGCTTTTCCAATCGTTTAATCTCATCGCGTGCCTCGGTGAGACGAGCGTTAAGAGTTTTATTTTGCGCCTTATAATTTTCTTCCAGGGCGGTGTGTTTTTGAACTTCCATCTTTTGCTGATTCAGTTCGGTGGTGGCGAATTCCATTTGCTTTCTAATCTCAGCCTTGAGCAGTTGCACATCAGAGATCGTCTTTTCCAGGGTGATGATTCTGGCCTGGCACTCGTCGATCTGAGCCTTTTGTTTCTTTTCGACGGTCTGGGATTGATCCAGCATTTTCTCTCTTTGCTGCAGGCTGGTGCGAAGTTCCGCGTTTTCCTGCTCCATCTGCTTTTGTTTCTGCCACTCGCACCCGGCGGTGAGAATCACAACTACTATCGAAACGATAACGGTTTTCATCGTTCGTGCCATTTTATATTCCTCCAAAATAACGTTTCTTATCCATCAGGGGTATTAAAACCGAAAGGGGGCGCTACGTCAAGGGAATGTGTTAGAAAATGCCTAAGGCCTAAATCCTAATGACTAATCAATGACTAATTTTTCAATGCCTAATGCGGAGAATGACATCACGTTTTTGAAAGGACCTGAATACGTCCCTTAATTGGTTGAGCATTACACTTATCCACTATTTTGGCCTCGATGCTCTCCTCCCGGCGATCATGTGAAATTGATGTATTCATCTTTTCCCTTATAAGCTTTTAATGTATTATAGCGGATTAGGAACCGAAATGGAACTATCATTTTTGACACATAAACGGAGGTTTTAGTGGCGGAGGCAAAACAGCAGGAGCGGGCTTTTCGCGATTGCTACGGCGCGGAAGCGGACATCCTCGTCCGCGCCCCCGGACGCGTGGAGTTGATTGGAAATCATACGGATTATAATGATGGGTTTGTCTTGCCGATGGCGATTCAGAGGCAGTGTGTGATTTTGGCCAAAAGACGGACGGATCGGTCGGTTCGAATTTATTCGGAATTATTCGGCCAGCGGTGCGAGTTCGATCTGAACGACTCAATTGTACCCGGCAAGCCGACGTGGGCGAATTATGGAAAAGGGGTGGCAGCCCTTTTACTTCGGGCGGGTAAAAAACTCAGCGGCCTGGATATGTATTTGACGTGCGATATTCCCGCCGGTGGCGGATTGAGCAGTTCGGCGGCGATTGAAGTCGCCTACGGCAAAGCCTTTTTGGCGGCGAGGGATGAATCGTTCGATCCGGTGGAACTAGCCCTGCTTTGCCAGGAGGCGGAGCACACATTCGCCGATGCGCCGTGCGGGATCATGGATCAATTTATCTGCGCACTAGGCGAGGCGGGACATGCCCTTTTGCTGGATTGCCGGACACGAAAATTTGAACTCGTGCCCGTGCCTTTTGGGCATGCGTCGATTTTAATCGCGGATACAAAGGTCAAACATAATCTCGGACAAAGCGGATATCCGCTACGACGTCAGCAGTGCTTTGATGTGGTGGATATTTTAAAAAAAGATTTGCCCAACATAACCCATTTGCGCGACGTGGATATAAAAACACTGGAAAAATACCGTGAAAAAATGGACGCCGTCCATTTTGCCCGAGCCATGCATATAATTACGGAAAACCAACGCGTTTTGACGATGGCGGAAGGATTTAAAAATGGCGATCTGGCCCTGGCGGGGGAAATGATGAACCTGTCCCATGCCTCAAGCCGGGATGATTATGAAGTTTCTTGTGAGGAGCTGGATTTTTTGGCCGACCAGGCCAGGGAATGTAAAGGGGTTTACGGGGCACGAATGTCGGGCGGCGGATTCGGAGGATGTATCGTAGCGCTGGTGGATAATCAATATGCCCAACCGATCCAGGAGAAATTGGGGCAGGCGTATAATAATAAATACGGGAAGCTGCCGGGAATGTTTTGTACCGGCGCGGCAGCAGGCGCGGAAGTCTTGAAAAAGTAAAAGAGGCACGACCGTAAGGGAGTGTGTGAAATGAAAGGCGAAAAAAACGAATGATAAAAGCAATATTGGAGCAACTCGTTGCCCGGCAAGACTTGAGCGCACAGCAGATGCGGTCCGTGTTCGAGCAATTGATGAATGGTGAATTGTCGGATACCCAGATGGCGGCGTTTCTGATCGGGCTGGAATGCAAGGGTGTTACCAGCGAAGAATTGGCGGCGGCGGCTGGCGTGATGCGGGAGAAGGTGACTCGGATTCCGATCGATGTGGACGCGGTGGATACCTGCGGTACGGGCGGAGATGGGATTTGCACCTTTAATATCTCGTCCGCCGCCGCGATTATCGCGGCGGGAGCGGGGGTCTATGTAGCCAAACATGGGAACCGGACCAATACCCGCCGGTCGGGATCGGCGGAGGCATTTGCTGCCTTGGGCGTAAATATCGAGGCGGACGTGGAAACGGTGGTCCGATGTATTCACGAGGCGCACATTGGATTTTGCTACGCGGTGAAATTGCATCCAGCGATGAAATACGCCGCCGGGGTCAGAAGGGCTTTGGGAGTGCGAACGATTTTTAATCTGCTGGGCCCGATGACGAATCCCGCCGGAGTGCGCCGGCAGATCATCGGGGTTTCCCGATCGGACTTGGCGGAAAAACTGGCCTGTGCCTTAAGATACCTGGGAACTACGCGGGCGATGATTATCCACGGATTGGAGGGTCTGTGCGACATCAGCATCAACGGCCCAACGAAAATATGCGAACTGATAAACGGGGAGATTAAAACGTATGTTGTAGAACCAGAGGATTTCGGAATCCACCCGGCACCGCTGGAACGAATCACAGTCGACTCTCCGGAAGGTTCAGCCAAAATAATCAAAGCGATTTTAAACGGTGAGTCCGGACCAGCCCGTGATATAGCCGCCCTGAACGCCGCCGCCGCGATTGTCGTCGCCGGACAGGCAAAAGATTTGCCCCACGGCTTAAAAATGGCATACGAAGCGATTGATTCGGGCGCTGCGAAATCCGCACTGGAAAAGATGATTGAAATTACCAATAACGGAATAAGGCGCTAAAATTTAATAGAGTAATTTGCGGATTTTAAGATGCACAAAACGGTATTGGACAAAAACGTCGGCAAGAAGCAGCTTGAAGAATTGTACGTTAAATACAACAGGCGAGAATTTGTTCATCCCGATCCGTTGGAATTTCTTTACGGTTATCCTGAAATTCAAGACCGGGAAATTGTGGGATTGATCGCCTCCTGCCTGGCCTATGGCCGAGTATTCCAGATACTTAAAAGTGTAAAAAAAGTTTTGGAGCAAATCGAAGAACCGGCAAAGTTTATACAAAAAGGTTCGCAGGGAAAGTTTGAGAAGGTTTTTGCGGATTTTAAGCACCGATTTACGACGGGCCGGGAAATGGCCATGCTGTTTACGGGCATTAAAAATGTGCTTGAACAATATGGTTCACTAAACCGATGTTTTCTGGCGGGGATGAGGGAAAAAGACCGGACGGTTTATGAGGCCCAGACTGAATTTTCCAGGAAACTCCTAATGGGATGCGGACGAAACAGCTTGCTGCCCCTGCCGGAGGGAAAGAGCGCGTGCAAAAGATTGAATCTGTATCTGCGATGGATGGTCCGCCGCGACCAGGTGGATATTGGCGGATGGCAGGGAATCTCGGCTGGTAAATTAATCGTCCCGTTGGACACACACATGCATAGAATTTCCATAGTGATGGGTTTTACAAGGCGTAAGCAGGCCGATGCGCGTACAGCCCTGGAAATTACCGAATCCTTTCGGAGATTCGCTCCGCGGGACGCGGTTAAGTACGATTTTGCTTTAACGCGATTGGGAATAAGAAAAAATTTGGATTGAAGGAAAAAAACATGAGCACAATCCTGTTTAATATACTAAGCGAGATGTGGAGCGTTTTGGGGGAAATGGCGATTTACCTTTTGTTTGGTTTTTTGGTGGCGGGAATACTTTCCGTTTTGATTTCACCGGAAACGGTGGAACGGCATCTGGGCGGCAAAGGAATTTGGCCGATAATCAAAGCGACATTGTTCGGAGTGCCTCTGCCGCTCTGCTCTTGCGGGGTTATTCCGGTGGCGATGGCCCTTCGAAAGCATGGAGCCACCCGCGGAGCTACAACTTCGTTTCTTTTGTCCACACCGCAAACGGGGGTGGATAGTATTCTTGTTACCTATAGCCTGCTGGGAATTGTTTTTGCCATCTTCAGGCCTGTGGTGGCGATTGTTACCGGTTTGATCGGCGGAACTATCGTTGAGTTTTTTGATCGAAAAAATTCCAATAACGAATTACCGGTCAATGTCCGCTGCGAAGATGCCTGCTGCTCGGTGGAACTCCGGCAAAAGCATGGGAAAATTTACCGGATGCTGGAGCATGGTTTTGTCACGCTGCCGAAAGATATCGCAGTGCATTTACTGATCGGATTACTGGTGGCGGGGCTGATTTCGGCATTGGTGCCCCCTCACTACTTTTCCAACAGCTTTCTGGGCGGAGGGATCGGAGCCATGCTGGCGATGATGCTGCTGGGGATACCGACTTATGTTTGCGCCTCCGCGTCGGTTCCCATGGCCATGGCGCTAATCGCCAAGGGAGTTTCGCCGGGGGCGGCGCTGGTATTTTTGATCACGGGACCGGCCTCCAATGCCGCAAGCCTTGTAACTGTCTGGAAGATCATGGGTAAACGAACGGCGATTATTTACCTGGCCACGGTCGCGGGAACATCCCTTTTGGCGGGCATGACACTTGATTATATTTTTACCTACAAAAGCCTGCCGATGGCTTCACATGTCGGTTCCCACGATATGCTTCCGGAGTATATCAAAACCATCGCGGCGGTGACATTACTGGTGATATTAATCGCTCCGCTGGTTTATGACTACTTGTCTACCAGGCGTGAATTTAAGATTGACAGACGGCAGGGAGAGGTTATATTAAAGGTTACTGGAATGACTTGCACCGAATGTGCTAAGACCGTCCGGGAAGCTCTTTTAACATGCCGCGGGGTGAATGACGTAAAAGTCAATCTCCATAGCGGACAAGTGCATATACAAGGTGAAAAAACCGATATGGAGGCTTTACGCATCGCGGTTAAAAGTGCTGGGTTCGGAATTGACGAGCCGCGACCGTGAGGGAGCGGGTATTAGGAAATAAGGAGGACGGGAGAAAAAAAATGGAAAATCAAAGCACGGTTTTATTCAAGGGAAAACCTCTGCACCTGGAGGGAAATGAAATTTCCGTAGGCGACGCAGCCCCCGATTTTGTCGTAGTGGATAATGATCTTAAACCGGTCAGCCTTTCCAATTTCAAAGGACAGGTGGTGGCTCTTGTGTCCGTCCCGTCGCTGGACACGCCGGTTTGCGATATTGAATCGCGGAAATTCAATGAAGAGGCCAGCCAGTTCGGCAGCGATGTTAAAATACTAGTGATCAGTCTGGACCTTCCCTTCGCCCAGAAACGATGGTGCGGAGCCCATGAGATCAAAAACGTGCAAGCCCTTTCCGATTATAAGGACCGGTCGTTCGGGAAGGCGTTTGGGGTTTTGATCAGCGAGCTTAAATTACTGGCCAGAGCCATCTTCCTTGTGGACCGACAGGGAGTGATACGATACAAACAGGTTGTCAAAGAGATTTCCAGCGAACCGGATTACCATGGCGTCCTGACCGCTATTCGCAACGCGATATGATCGGAACGATTACATGGTTTTCAGAAAGGATCAACACATGCAATTTAAAGGGTCTAAAACAGAGAAAAATTTACTAACGGCGTTTGCCGGAGAATCCCAGGCGAGGAATCGATACACCTATTTTTCAGGCCAGGCCAAAAAAGACAATTTCATTCAGATAGCGAATATTTTCGAGGAGACGGCCAATCAGGAAAAAGAACATGCCAAACGATTTTTCCAATTTTTGCAAGGTGGGGACGTGGAAATTGTCGCTGCCTACCCTGCGGGGATGATCGGAACGACAGCCCAGAATCTCAAGGCCGCTGCTGATGGGGAAAAGCATGAATGGACGACCATGTACGTGGATTTCGGTAACGTGGCCAGGGCGGAAGGATTTAAGGATATTGGAAAAGTTTTCGACCTGATCGCGATAGCGGAAAAACAGCACGAAAAACGGTATCGGGACCTGCTGGCCAACGTGGAAGCGGGCACGGTATTCAAAAAAGATAAGTCGGTGCGCTGGCGATGTTTGAACTGCGGATATGTATATGAAGGCGCCGACGCGCCTGTGGCATGTCCAGCCTGCGCGCATCCCCAGGCGTATTACGAACTGTTGGCGGAAAATTGGTAGAATTAAAAAAGGAGAAACTAATGAGCGTAACTTTTAATGCAGATGAAGTTTTGACCCTTGCTATGAAGATTGAGCGAAATGGGGCACGGTTCTATTATCGAGCCAGTGAGAACATGCCCACCCCCTCCGCTAAGTCGCTATTCAAAGGTTTGGCCGTCCTGGAAGAAACACACGAGAAGACTTTTGCCGCGATGAAAACGGAACTGTCCGACCAGGAGCGTACGGAAACGGTTTTCGATCCTGAAAATCAAAACGCGGATTATCTCCAGGCCCTGGCCAACGGGCGAGTGTTTGACATCCATACCGATCCGGTTACAAAGCTCACCGGCAGGGAAAGCCTCCGGGATATAATCATCCTGGCGATAGGGATGGAAAAGGATTCCATTATCTTTTATCTAGGAATGAAAGAAATAGTTCCCCCCCAGCTCGGTAAAAATAGGATCGATGCGATTATCAAAGAAGAAATGAGACATATCACCGTTTTGAGTCAAGAACTGGCGATGTTGGAAAAATAAAAGAAAAGGATATGAAAGATGCAAAAATTCGTTTGTAACGTTTGCGGTTATATTTATGATCCGGTCAAAGGCGACCCCGCAAACGGGGTTGAACCGGGAACTCCGTTTGAAGACGTGCCTGATGATTGGGTCTGCCCGGTGTGCGGAGTCGGAAAAGATGAGTTCTCCCCCGCGGATTAATAAAAAAATCTGCTATTTGAAAAAGCTTGATAGTTTTTCCTTGACAATCGCGGACAATTCTTTAATCTTTGTGTGATATAAGTATTGTCTTACTCTGAATTTAAATAGCCTTAAGGAGACGATATGGTCATCAACAGAGTTGGTAAGTTGGCGTGTTTGGCGGCGGTGGTAATGATCTTGACGGGGTGTGGACACCCTTCTGAAACTGGATACCACGATTTTAACAAGGTTCAGCTCCAGTTTTATGCTCCTCAGGGAGCGACGGTTATGCTCGGCCAGGAGTGCCTGGGCGGTATTGCCGCTGATCGGTCGCATCAGATCAATAATTACGGCAGTCCTGCCTATCGGCTGGAACATCAACCGGAAGAGACTGCCACGTTTAATCTGGCCCCCGGTCAATATGAATTCAAGTACACCGGCGCACCGGGATGGGAAGGCGCGAGCGTTTACGGGAATATCGATGTGTATAACGTATGCCCGTTGCTCAGCCCCGGAGCTAAAATGATGATTAGAAAGGGCTTCATCCCAATCGCGTTGCCCTCGCCCGGAACGTCTAAAAACGTTACCGCCTCGGACGACACTTTCCCCTATACCTCACCATCCCACCGCCTGAGAATTTCATATCAGGACGTGGACCGAATCATGGCAGGCGATACGGTCACCAAGGTGATTTTTGTCGCCGACCTGAAAAAGGCGCAGCAGGAGGTCAACGAACTGGAAGTCAATTACGCCCTTCTGCAAGGAAAACAGCTACGGCTTCGGGCCCTGTTGAACGAGGCTCAACTGGACGCGCTGGAAAATCCCAAGGCCAAGAAATTTATCGAGCTTCAGGGTAAACTAACGGAAATACAACAGAAGATCGATCTAAATCGAGATCGGTCGGCCCGGTTGCAGGCATTACTGCGAGCGGATAACGTTTTAATTCGCCGGGAAATGATGGTTCTGGCGACGGATGAGATTCTGCCTGCCCATGAGGACCCGGTGGCGGCAGCCAAAAGACTGGGGCAGGTGGTCGTGGTCATGCGTCTTGGCGGGAGACACCTGCATTGGGGAAATCCGGCAAAGGAAGCGGCGGTTTTTAACAAGTAATTTACCTGGAGGTTTTTAGTCCGATGAAAGCAAAATGGATTCTTATTACTCTGATTTTAACGGCATCGGTAGTTTTATCGGGTTCGCTGCTCACCGGATGCGCCAATTGCAGCAAGAGTTGTGCGACTGGTGAACTGTCGCCGAACGTTGTTTTGCCCAAGGGTTTTGTGGCCCTCAAAGGGCTGGGGGATAGCGATTACGATAAAGAAGGGTGGCCCATGTATATCATGAGCTGCAAAGACGGATCGGTCATGACGATGATCCCGGAAACCCGCTATGTCATGGGGTCCAGCGGTCGAGAAGTCAACGAAATGCCTACGCACCAGGTGTCCGTGGGCAGGTATTATATCGATCTGTATGAAGTCAATAATGTTCAGTTCAGCAAATTTGCTGATGCTGTCAATCTCGGCCGCGTGTGGAAGGACGATCCGTGCCTGGCCAACGAACATCTGAGCACGGAAACTCCGGCTTGCTGGGTTGCTCGAAACTGGTCCCCGGCCTGCGATCCCTGCCTCAAAGCTAACGCCTGCAAGCAATCAGGCTGCGAGCAATTGGATGTCAACTATTTCAAGGAATACTGGACCCCCCGCGTCAATGATAACAACCCCGCCAGAGCGGTCAGTTTCTGGGAAGCCTGGAACTATTGCCGATGGGTCGGAAAAGATTTACCGACTGAAGCGGAATGGGAACTGGCTGCCAAGGGAACCAGAGATCAATTGTATCCGTGGGGCAATATCGAACCGGATAGCCAGCACCTGCTGTGCAATTACGACGGCGGCCGACCCACGGAAGATGGTTTCCACTACACCGCTCCGGTGTCCGCCCTCGCTGCCGGCAGAAGCCCCTATGGCTGCTATAACATGGCGGGAAACGTCTGGGAATGGTGCAAGAATCAGTATGATGCCACGAGCTATTCCGTAACCGATTTCGCCAATTCCCACCGCAAACAGAAGGCAGAGGCCGCGAGGGAATTTGTGGACCCATCAGGACCCGTCTACGGCGATCTTCGGGTGATCCGCGGGGGTTCTTATACCAGCGAGATCGCTAAATGCCGAACCACCGTCCGAGAAGCTGCCCCGGCTAATTTCCACGGTATGAACATCGGCTTCCGTGGCGTGCTGCGAATAAGGTAAGTCGTTTTTTTATTCTAACTCTCAAAAGCCCAGGATTGATATAGTCCTGGGCTTTTTTTGTAGGACAATAGTATTATCAATTCGCCGCCACTATCGATCACGAGGATGAAGCAATCGAGGCTATTTCCTCTATCGTATTGAAAAGCTCCTCGACCTGGATCGGCTTGGATACGTACCCGTCCATTCCCACCTCCAGGCACTTTTCACGGTCGCCCTTCATGGCATGAGCGGTCATGGCCACGATGGGGGTATGGGTGCCGGTGGACAATTCTTTTTTACGGATGGCCTGAGTCGCCTCGAAACCGCCCATCTCCGGCATCTGGATATCCATCAGGACCAGGTCATAAGCGGTTTTCTCGAGTGCCGCCATGGCCTCCAGGCCGTTGTTCGCCACCTCAACAGTATGCCCCCATTTTTCGAGCAATCGGATAGCCAGTTTCTGATTCACCGCGTTATCTTCCGCCAGCAGGATTTTTCGCGGCGTGTTAGACTTTTCGGATAAGTCCCGGCGATTGGCCGGTGCTTTACGAACCGATAAGAGACCCAGGATGTTCATAATGGCGTCGAACAACTCCGATTGTCCGATCGGCTTGACCAGATAAACAGAAATCCCAACCTCCCGGCAACGTTTGATGTCGGACCCTTTATCCGCCGACGAAAGCATCATAATCGTCGAATGCGACAAAGCCAGGTCAGCCTTGATACTTTGCGCAACCGCAAATCCGTCCATCTCCGGCATACATGCGTCGAGAAGCACCAACGGGAAGGGATGACCCGCCTGCTGAGCCTCCCGCATCGCCGCTATCGCCTGCGGTCCGCTTTCAACCAGTGTCGGAACCATCCGCCAACTCTTCAATATCTCTTCCAGAATCCGACGGTTCGTCGCGTTGTCGTCTACCACGATCACCGGCATATTGTGCAGCACCGACGGATCGAGGTCCTCGACCCTGGCGACTGGATTTTTCTGCAGACCCAGACATACGGTAAAGTGGAATTGACTGCCGCTGCCCGGTTCGCTTTCCACCCAAATCCGCCCGCCCATCATTTCCACCAGTTGAGCCGAAATCGCCAGACCCAAACCCGTGCCCCCGTATTTGCGGGTCGTGGTACCGTCGGCCTGCTCGAACGCCTTGAAAATCAGTTGCTGTTTTTCAAGTGGAATACCGATTCCCGTGTCCGACACGGTAAAATGCAAAACGATTTGGTCGTCCGTTCGCGATTCTGTTTTCACATTAAGGACTATTTCACCTCGCTCGGTGAATTTCAAAGAGTTACCGATCAGGTTGACAATAATCTGCCGCAACCGGCCCGGATCGGCGATCAGGGCGTCCGGAACATCCGACATAACATGGCAGGCCAATTCCAGTCCCTTGGTATGAGCACGTACGGCCAGAGTATTGACCGTGCTCGACAGGGTATCCCTCAATCGAATGTCCATCGGGTCCAATTCCAGCTTGCCCGCCTCGATCTTGGAAAAGTCCAGAATGTCATTAAGAACCACCAACAGCGAATCGGCAGACGTTTGGACCATCTGAAGGTATTCCCGCTGGTGGGTATTCAACTCCGTGTCCAGAGCCAGTTCCGTCATACCCAGAATCCCGTTCAACGGCGTGCGGATTTCGTGGCTCATATTCGCCAGAAACGTGCTTTTGGCTTCATTCGCAGTTTCAGCCTGCTCTTTAGCCTGTTTAGTGTCTTTTAGTGCATTTCCCAGATTCCGCTGCCGATCTTCCAGAATAAGCATCATCTCATTGAATGACTCCCCAAGATTACATATAGGATTTCTTCGTGCTTGTTGGTACACCTCACACTTTTGGCAATCCTTAAGTTTTTTGGCAAAAACCCCCTGTACCTCGCCCTTGCAAAAAGTACCGGCAATTTCCCAACATCTTGTCGGCTCAGTGCTGTTATGACAGGGACAGGCGGTTTTGGTGCAGTTTTTCACGTCATAACAGCGTACAAGGTCAGAATTTTCAAAGTGCAAAGATTTACCATCGCTAATATTTTCACCTACTGCCTTCATAATATTGCTGATCTGATTTGCCATCGAAATAAGCTTATCGTTAGTTTCCTGTAGTTGCGTTTCCGCCCGCTTGCGTTCGGTAATGTCCCTGGATATACCAAGCATACCGATGATTTCTTTGTTTTCACCAGGCAGCGATAGCGGAATTTTGTAAGTGTCAAATATTCGTACCCCGTTAGGCGTATTCGCAGGATCATTGGAATTATGAATCGTCTTTCCGCTCAAAGCATCTCGGTCATCATTCTCGAATCCGCGTATTCCCTTCGCCGGATTTCCATGGACAAGTTCGGGATCCCATCCGTTTTCAATATCAGTATGCCCGATTAATTCCACGGGTTTTTTGCCGATGGCAGCTGCGTATGCTTCATTGCAAAGGATAGAACGCAATTGGATATCTTTAGCAAAAATAAAATCAGGGGAAGAATTAATGATGTTTTCTAATAGTGCGCTTTGTTTCCTGTAACTAGCTTCCGCTTGCTTACGCTCGGTGATATCGTCGACGGCCACGATCACATGTTTACGGCCATTGAGAAGTACCGGCTTGGCGCTGATCCTCAGCCAGGGACGATGTTCCTGACCGTTAATCAGGAGGGTGGGCTGAATTTCCGCCTCGTGAGTCGACGTCCCGGACTTCACGACCGCAAGGATTCCTTTCCGCAACGGACACTCCGGACAGGATTGGGCAAACCCGCATCCTTTTTCATTCTCAAGACTGTGAACGCAGCCCAACCCGCCTCCAGCACGTTGACCGATGATCTGGGCGGGTTCTCTTAACACCATACTCGCTAGCGCCGTATTGGCATCCCGGATTATGGTTTCTTCATCGATCAGAAGCATTCCCACCGGTGATGACGCGAAAATGGCTTTAAGATTATCCTTCTCGGCCTGCAAAGTACTCTCTATTTGTATGCGCCGGGCATCGGACTGGTTTAACAAGGTAGAGAGAAAATAGATATAAGACACGCTGATGAGAATATTCCCGGTCGCCACAAAGGATACCCCGAATTCATTACCGAAATTCCATGACTTTTCCCCATGTAATTTCAGCCAGCCCAAAAACAACGGGGCCATCACAGACACGGGCAACATCCATCGAAAGACCATGCCACCAATATGATCGCTGGTAATCGTAGCCATGAAGTGGCGGTTCGGCCGACAAAACAGGATACCGACAAATACCGCAAGGAATAATACCGTGGTATGTAACGCCATGGCCGTGCTGAAATTAGCTCCGATAAACAGAGGCGTCGCACCATAAAGGTAGTTAATAAAGGCTAAAAGGGAAATGATCCCTTCTGGAACAATCAGCAATTGGGTGGAATACCCGATGCCTTCGACTTCTAAGGTGAAGAAGAACAGCACCAGACCGATGATGGTAAAGTTGATGGCTGTATTGAAGGCCATACGGCCCAGATAAGGTGTTAAAATCGCACCGGCGGGCTCTTTAAACAAGAACTGATCGATCCCAAAATCCCATCGGAACAGATACTCGCAAATCGTAAGGACTCCGACCCAGAAAATGACCAGAGCACATACCCCGACGGTGCGGCGGACCCACCGGCGGCCCACTCGTTTGGTCTGGATCAGCCAAAGTGACAACCCGATGAGAATAAAGCACAAGGCCGTGTTGGCCTTCATGGTCACCAGGGTCGGATGAATGCTCTTTAAGGTCGGTAGATCAAAAATCCAGCCGGTGAATACCATACAGCCCGTAAAGAAAATCAGGATGCTCAATACTTCTGAAAGGGCCCGGTATCGGGACGTGGTGGACGTATCGGAGGCAACGGTATTATTGGACATCTTACGGATAAGATGACGGCCAGGATAATCTGTTACCGGTACCGAAGAAGGACATAACTCATTTGTTGGCTGCCCCATGTAAGTATCTCCCCCAAAACCCCAAATGTGTGGTTACTACGTGATATCTTCGGTAAATTGCACCTGAGCCTTAAATACATAATTTGCAGTGATAATTATTATAATTAATTTTATTCAATTAAATTCCGGGGGGGCACAAATATTTGGTTTTCCTAAAACCGATGTATTGCATTTTTCTATTTTTGCCGATAAAATAGATAATGAGGAGTTGTAAGCTTCTCTTGAAAACCGAATAAAAAAGGGGGCGACTGGTATCGACCGGACAGAAGAAGGACAGGTGGCGTACCCAGGGTTTCAGGTGGCCTGGTTAAAAACCTGATGACGCAATTTAAGCGTCGATAATAACTACGCAATGGCTGCCTAAGTTAGGCAACCCGTCCGAGAGGCTTTGTCTGTGAGTTTCTCAGGGCGACAATCAGCAGGCTGGTCGTCAAATTTTGTCCTGCGGTTTGACGACGAGAAAACAGCGGGAATTGATCCTCAGGATCCTGCCGATGGGAGCCGAAGGGATCGAAAAACAAACCACCGGCTATGTACGTAGAGGCCTCTCTGGAACTGTCACGGGACGGGGGTTCGATTCCCCCCGCCTCCACTTAATTGGTTTCTGGTTTCGAGTTTTGGGTTTCGGGTTTTTAAGAACTCGAAACTTGAAACCCGAAACCCGAAACCGGGACTGGGACCGAGATTCCTATGGAAAAAACAGCTTCGATTTGCGATCAGAACAAGAAAGGCAAGGCCGGACGTGTTCTGGTTTTGCGTGGAAAAGACGGCATTTGCGAGCAGGTTAACCTGCTCGCCGCGGATTATGAAATAGTGACCGTGGACCATTTTGATCAAGCCCTTGCTGAATTACGGCAAGGGCGTTTTCAATTGGTCATTTCCCACGTCAGCGATTTTCTCCCCCTGGAACGGGCGGCCGTGGCGGCCCAGGCCTCCGTCATTCTCGAAACCATCGGGCAGGGAGTGGCTGTTTTGGACCTTAACGGAAAAGTGATATGGGGCAACCGCCGGCTTAACGAATCTTCACCGGAAGTCATCCAGCAACTATCCGACAAGTGCCGGGAAATCTTCCACCAGGAAATTTCCTCCGGTATCTGCAGCCCAAATCCCCGACGTTTCAGTATCCAAAGTCCACACGGAGAATATTACGAAGTGACCGCCTCACCCGTCATAGATGGTGATGATCGGTTCCAAACGCTGGCCGTCGCCATCTGGGACGTAACCGCCTCTCGACAACTTCAGCAGAAATTAAACGCCATTGACAAAGCCGGACGAGAATTGGTCCGTCTGGAAGTCGAAACCGTCGGAAAACTCGATATTCCCCATCGGCTCGCTCTCCTGGAAGAAAAAATCATTCGCTACACCCGCGAGGTTCTGGGGTTCGATAAATTTTCCGTCCGATTGCTGGACAAAAAAACCAATCGCCTGGAGCTTGTGCTCTCCGCCGGACTGACTGACCAGGCGAAAAATATCGATCTGTTCGCCACCCCCGAAGGAAACGGCATCTGCGGTTTCGTCGCCTCTACCGGCCGAAGTTATAACTGTCATGACGTAAAACACGATCGCCGATACATGCCGGGAATCGACAATGCCGCATCGAGTCTGACCGTCCCGCTCTTGTTGCACGATCAGGTCATCGGCGTATTCAATCTGGAGTCCGAACACCCATCCGCCTTCAATGAAGACGATCGACAAATCGCCGAAATCTTCGGCCGATACGTCGCCATCGCTTTACATATTCTCGATCTAATGGTCGTCGAACGTTACCGTGCTACCGGTCAACTCGCCAACAACGTGGCCGCCGAAATTTCCGGACCTTTGAACGACATCCTCACCGAAGCCACCACACTCATCGAAGAGTACATCGGCCAGGATGAAATGCGCCATCGCCTCCAGGCCATTTGTGACAAGGTGGGGCAAATTCGCGAAACGATCAAACAGGTCGCCAAGGCCCCGAGCAGTCTCGTCGGGGAAAAACCCGTCGCTCCCGTCACCGATCTGGTCCTGGCCAATAAAACCGTCCTCGTCGCCGACGATGAACCCATTATCCGCCAGACCATTTATGATATCCTGACCAAGTACGGCTGTGTCGTCGAACTTGCCCGCGACGGAAACGAAGCCATCTCCATGATCGGCCAGCGAAAATACGACCTGATCCTCTCCGATATCAAAATGCCCCATCGCAGCGGCTACGATATTTTTGCCGCCGTCAAGGAGCTCAATCCCAAACTTCCCATCGTCTTTATGACCGGTTTCGGATACGATCCCAACCACAGCGTCATCCGCGCCCGACAGGAAGGCCTGTCCGGTGTTTTGTATAAACCCTTCAAAGTCGATGAACTCCTATCACTCCTCCGCGAAGCTATCCGTGAGATGCCCGGTAATTAATGCTTGAAATTCCTCTCGTTGGTGATACAATGTATTAACAATGCTGTGTCTAGGATTTAAGGATTAGGTGATGACGAAAAAGCTGACCAAACATGGAAATAGTATGGCGCTGGTGATAGATCGGCCTATTTTGGATTTATTAAAAATTGATCGTAACACCCAATTGGAAATCTTTACCGACGGCAATTGTCTGGTAGTTGTTCCACAGAAGGATGTCGTACGAGAAGCCAGGTTTAAATTAGCCATCGGAAAAATAAATCGAAAATACGCGAAAGTTTTCAAAAAATTAGCGGACTAACCTGTGCCGATATACCATTTGAGCGTTGATGATGTTTTGATTATTCATTCTGATCAAATTGATCGGTACGGGGGTAGTTACGGAATTAGGGACACGGGGTTATTGGATTCGGCGGTCGCCGTCGTTCGCGCGGAATTCGGAGGAGAATTGGCGCATAAGGATATCTTCGAAATGGCCGCCGCCTATCTTTTTCATATTGTCAAAAATCATCCTTTTATCGACGGAAATAAACGAACCGGTCTTGCATCCGCATTGATCTTTTTGGAAATGAATGGAATCGATTTGGATATTGACGATGAAAAACTTTATAAGCTTGTTTTGGGCGTAATCGAAAACAAAATTAAAAAGAGCGGTATTGCCTCCTTTTTCCGTTCCACAGCCAAGGAGAATAAGTAATTTTCTAGCCTTATTTCTTCTTCCGCACCGCCGCCTGGACCGTCAGCGGTAAGCCCAGCAGCTTGATAAAACCGGTCGCGTCGCTTGGATTGTATTCGGCGCCCATTGTGAAACTGGCTAGGTCTTTTGAATACAGTGAATACGGACTCTTCGCTCCAGCCACTTCACAATTTCCTTTATACAATTTCACACGAACCGAACCGGTGGCGTTTTGCATCGTCCGATCAAAAAACGCGTCCAGCGATTCTCGCAGCGTGGTGAACCACATTCCGTAATAAACCAGCTCGGCGTATTTGATGGCCAATTGCTGCTTAAAGTGCAGCGTCTCCCGGTCCAGCGTCAGGGCTTCGATTCCCCTCATCGCTTCCACCAAAATCGTCCCGCCCGGCGTTTCATACGCTCCTCGCGATTTCATTCCGACCAGGCGATTCTCCACCAGCCAGGTTTGACCGACGGCGTTTTCCCCGCCAATTTTATTGAGCGCACCGACCAATTTTACGGGGTCCATCTTCTTGCCGTTCAATCCGACCGGCACGCCTTTTTCAAAATCCACCGTAACATAGGTCGGTTTGTTTGGGGCTTTGGTCTTCGGAACGGTCATCATCCATAAATTATCCTGCGGCTCGTTCCACGGGTCTTCCAAATCCGCTCCTTCATGGCTGATGTGCCAGAGATTCCGGTCGCGGCTGTAAATGCTTTTTTTGCTGGCGGTGACGGGGATATTTCGTTTTTGGGCATATTCGAGCGCCGCTTCTCGGCTGGTGAGTTCAAATCGCGGATCTTTCCACGGAGCGATAATTTTCAAACTCGGATCGAGTGCCATGAAAGTCAGCTCGAATCGCACCTGGTCATTTCCCTTACCCGTCGCGCCATGTCCGACCGCGTCCGCTTTTTCCTCATGCGCCACCCGCACCTGCTCCGCCGCGATGAGGGGCCGCGCGATCGAAGTGCCCAGCAAATATTTATGCTCATACACCGCTCCGCTCTTGAGCATCTTCCACAGATAATCGACCACGAACGTTTTTTTCAAATCGCGAATAACAACCGTATCCGCTCCGCTTCGCTTGGCTTTTTGCGTGATCCCGCGCAGTTCATCCTCCCCCTGGCCGATATCCGCCACATACGCCACCATTTGGCAATTATAATGTTCCTTGATCCACGGCAGAATCACCGAAGTGTCCAGTCCGCCGCTGTACGCCAAAACCACTTTCTTCACTTGTGTCTGTGCCATTGTTTATTTGCTCCAATGAAAAATATATGATAGTCTATAGTCCAGTACGGAATATTTAAACTATAAACTAACGGTGAAGAAAAATTCTGGATTCGTTAAACCCAAAATTGAAGATTCTTATTTTCTCGCCAGTTCTTCTTTTTGTTTCCGGCGGGTTTCGATAATCTCTTCGGCAATGGCCTGTGGAACTCGGGCGTATCGTGACATTTCCATCGTAAACGTGGCCATCCCTTTGCTCATACTGCGGATAATCGTGGAATAACCGAGCATTTTGGTGAGCGGAACTTCCGCCCGAATGGTTGTAAAGGTTTCGTGATTTTCGGTGGCGAGAATCATTCCGCGCCGGCTGTTCAGGTCGCTGACGATCATTCCCTGATACTCCAGCGGGGTTTCAATCTCCACCATCATAATCGGCTCTTGCAGGCAGGGTTTTGAATTCCTGAACGCCTGCTTAAACGCGTCAATGGCCGCGATCCGAAACGCCATTTCGCTGGAATCGACTTCATGATAAGAACCATCGTCCAGACACAGTTTGCATCCAACGATTTTATAACCGGCCAGCGGTCCTTGCTTCATCGCCGACTCAAACCCCTTATTGACGGCAGGAATATACTCGCGGGGGATCGACCCACCCTTGACGTTATCTTCAAATTCATACGGTTCCGCGGAATCGTCCGGTAACGGAATCAGCCGCCCGACGACATGGGCAAATTGGCCCGATCCGCCGGTCTGCTTTTTATGACGATGGTTAAACTCCGCTTCTTTGGTCGGCGATTCGCGATAGCTGACGTTCGGCGTTCCCACCGTTACGTTCGCCTTATATTCGCGTTTCATTCGCTCAATGTAAATATCCAGATGCAGTTCGCCCATGCCGGAAATCAACGTCTCTCCTGATTCCGGATCAGTGGAAACGCGGAAGGTGGGGTCTTCTTTCATAAATCGATTTAACGCCTTGGCCATCCGATCCTGATCGGCGGTTGTGGCGGGTAAAATAGACAGGCTAATTACCGGATCAGCGACAAAAATGCTTTCCAGCGAATAATTCAAACCTTCTCCGCAGAAGGTATCCCCGCTGGCGCAGTCAATCGCCAAAAGAGCCACGATGTCGCCCGGACCGGCGTCGGCAATTTCTTGGCGATCATTCGCGTGAAGCCGGACGATTCGCCCGACCCGCAGTGTTTTATTCGTCCGGGCATTGCGAAGCTGTTGGCCCTTGAATAATTTCCCCTGATAAACCCGAACGTAACTGAGCTGGCCGAAACTCTCGTCGACAATCTTAAATGCCATCGCCACCAACGATCGTTCCGGATCGCAAGCCAGCGGTGTTTCCGCACCTTCATTGTCGTGATCCCGGGCCATCGCCACGCGATCCAGCGGACTGGGCAGATATTCGCAAACCGCGTCCAGAAGCGGCTGAATACCTTTATTCCTGAATGCCGTGCCCATCATGACCGGCACGATGTCGCGGTTGATCGTCGCTTCGCGGATCGTCTGCCGAATCATTTGTTCGCTAATCGGTTCATTTTCCAAAAGCAGAAGCATCAACTCATCGTTAAACATACTGATTGCTTCAAGCATCTCATGTCTCGCCTGCTGGGCCGGTTTAAGATATTCATCGGGAATGGCTGAGCGAACACAATCTTCCCCGGATTTTCCCTCAAAGGTAATCGCCTGCATGTAAACCAGATCGATTACACCCCGGAAATCTTCACCGGAATGCATAGCCAGTTGGATCGGAACCGCGTTCAGCTCAAGTTTTTCTCGTAAATCCTTGCAGACCCGCGACGGATTGGCCCCGACCCGGTCCATTTTATTGATAAAGGCAATTCGCGGCACGTTATACCGTTTCATCTGCCGGTCCACCGTCACCGATTGACTTTGAACCCCGCCAACCGCGCAAAGCACCATGATCGCTCCATCCAGGACGCGCAGCGACCGCTCGACTTCCACCGTGAAATCCACGTGACCCGGGGTATCGATCAGGTTGATGACATTCTCATCGCCCCATTCAATTTGTGTGGTGGCCGAGGTAATGGTGATCCCTCGCTCACGCTCCAGGTCCATATAATCCATCGTGGCCCCGCCGTCTCCGCCTTTGACCTCCAGCATCCGATGAATCCGTCCGCTGTAATAAAGGAAACGCTCGCTTAATGTCGTCTTCCCAGAATCAATATGTGCTGAAATACCGATGTTTCGTATTTTACCTATCTTTTCCATAATTCTTTCTTTACTTAATCCTAATGACTAATCTAATTTGTAAGTATTAACTGGCGTCATAGAGGCTATCAGGCCCAATACACGCGATAGCGTAAATTCGCCTTGACGGGTCAAAAACTTGTCCGCAGGATCGAAATGCCGCTGTTTCCACCTCTCGGTGGAGATTAGATTACAAATCCCCCGAAGGTGCCGAACAAATCAGTATACCACACCCAAAAATAAATTACAAGAACTTTTTTAAGACATAACGGATATTTCTTAAATCTCAATTTCCGCCGGATTGATCTTTGTCGAGCTATGTTTGGTCGGCCGAGAACGCTTAACCTGTTTGGCTCCGACAAAAACTTCGATCTGCCGCATCGCCTGTTTCAATCGCTTTTCATTTTCCACCAGCGCGATACGAACGTATCCTTCGCCGTTTTCCCCGAATGCCCGTCCCGGAGAGACCACTACCTTGGCTCCTTCCAGCAATCGCAGTGAAAAATCAATTGTCCCCTGTCCCGCCAAATGCTGCGGGGCTACCTTCGCCCACACAAACATCGTCGCCCGCGGAGATTCCACCTCCCAGCCGATTTTGGTCAATCCCGCCACAAGGCAATCGCGACGCTTCTGATAAATCTTCGCCTGCTGGATCATCTCCTGTTCGCAATTTCGCAGCGCGATGATCGACGCGATCTGGACGGCCTGGAAAATTCCATAATCGTAATATCCCTTGATCGTCGCCAACGCCTTGACCATTCCACGATTGCCCACGCAGAACCCGATCCGCCAGCCGGCCATATTGTAGCCTTTGCTCATCGTGATAAATTCCACGCCAACGTCCTTGGCCCCTTTGGCGGACAGAAAACTCGGAGCCTTGTAATCGTCGAAGCAGGTCAATCCATACGCGAAATCATGAATGACGGCCACTTGGTATTTTTTCGCGACCTTCACCACTTCCTCAAAAAATGCCGGTTCCACCGTCAGCGTCGTCGGATTATGCGGATAGTTCAAAATAATAAGTTTAGGCCGCGGATACAGATGGTCCAGCACATAAGCGATCCGCGATAAAAATCGCTCGTCATTTCCCAATGGAACGCTAATCACGTTCCCGCCCGCCAGGGCAATCGCATAGTTATGAATCGGAAACGCCGGGTCTCCAACCACGGCTGTATCGCCCGGACCCATCAGAGCCAGGCATATATGCGAAAACCCTTCCTTGCTGCCCAGGCAGGCGATTACTTCCGAATTGGGGTCCAACTCCACCCCAAATCGCGATTGATACACCTTGGTGATTTCCCGGCGGAGATTAAAAATCCCAGACGATGCCGAATACCGGTTATTTTTCGCCTCCTGGGCCGCTTCGCACAGCTTATCGATCACCACCTGCGGTGGACGGTCTACAGGGTTACCCATCCCCAGGTCGATCACGTCCTCATTTTTCTGCCTCAGCGCGTGTTTCACCGCGTTGATCCTGGCAAACAAGTAGGGCGGCAGACGCAAAATCCGATCCGCGGGTTTTATAGGCATATTGTCGATATCATTCATTTTTAAAATCCTTTTTAAGATATTTTATTTTTCTGTATTCCTTCGTGGTGATCTTTTCTATTCATTAGCCCGAAGTTCTTTAATCCAACTTGCGAATTCCTTGGAAAGCAAATTATCATGCACCGTTATTTTGGCGCTTTTAAAAAGTTCCGTTTGTATTTTTTCCATCATTTGGTTTTCAAGCCTGCTGCTGACCTGCCTGGTCAACTGATCGTGCACTTTATCAAATGATATCGGCATGGGCAAGACTTCTTGATCAACTTTGATGATCCAGAATTGATCGTTGACTTTTACCGGAGAAGAAACTTTATCAATCGCCAGGGTAAATATGGTTTTAACCACTACCGCCGGAAATCGCGGATCCTTCGGAGCAACCTCTCCGATTTGTCCTCCCACCGGAGCGCTCGTAAAATCAATCGAGTATTTGCCAGCCAACGCCGCGAAATTTTCACCCTTCTGCAAACGATTATACACTTCTTCCCCGATCTTGATATCCTGAACGACGATGACGCGAGCCTTTCGCCTTTTACCATAGGCCTGCTCATATTCCTCTTTCACCAGTTCACCGGTGACTTTTACTTTTTTCCGGGCAATCGCCCGCAGATACCCCTGTTGCCGGATGCCGACCTGGAACTCGTCAAAACTAATCCCACGTCGCTCCAGAATTGCTCGCAACAGACGCTGGCGGTCATTAAAGGAAAGATCTTTACCCAGGTTGTCTTTCTGGGGCCCCAACTGATCGACCACGGCATGGAATTCCTGATCGATGTCCCCTTTGCTCAATGCGATCCCTTCCGCAGCCGCCATTTGTTTGGCCAACTCCAATCCGATCATCTGCCGCACGACCCGCACACCAGACGAGGAATACAGAATCTTGAAAAACTCCTGCCGTGATACGTCCCGACCGTTGACCTGGGCAATGGCTCTGGAATCGGTCCCCGGAACCACCGCGGCAGCGGTCTGATTCGAAGGAATATCGGAGTTCTCAAACAAATCCCTGACCGTCTTCGTCTGGGCTGATAAATCAGCCGCCAGCGAAAATAAAAGAACCAAACTCATAACTCCACGCATAAAAAATCCTTTCGGAATGTTTCACATCGAGCGGTAAATTTGCGTAAAAAACCAGTATAAACTCTTGCGTCTTATGCGCCAATAAAGAAAATAGGATTTGTGTTGGTTTGGGTGTGCCACGGTCGGCTTGCCCGATCGTGTTCTTTAAGACACGGCTGGACAAGCCAGCCGTGGCACGACACAAGATGGAATAAATAGGAAACAGTAAAAATGGAAAAATCGCTCATCATTTGTAAACCCGACGCCGTCCAACGCGGACTGGTCGGAGACATTTTAAACCGATTCGAAAATAAAGGATTAAAAATAATCGCCATGAAGATGATCCGCGTCAGCCGGGAATTGGCCGAGAGGCACTACGCGGAACACAAAGGCAAAGACTTCTTCGACGACGTCGTCAACTATATTACCTCCGGTCCCGTGGTCGTCGCCGTCCTGGCCGGTCCCTCCACCGTCACCGTGATCCGGCAGATGCTCGGCAGCACCGATGGCAGAAAGGCGCCGCCCGGAACCATCCGTGGTGACTTTGCCGTTTCCATTCGATATAATCTCGTGCATGGCAGCGACTCGGTGGAAGCGGCGGAAAGAGAAGTTGATCTTTTCTTTACCCCCGAAGAATTGTTAAAATATGACCGTGATGTTTTGAAATGGGTCTGGCAGTTGGAAAATTAAAAAAAATGTCAAAATCTCTTAAAACGAACGAACGTATCTTTATCTACGACACGACGTTGCGCGACGGAACGCAGGGCGCGGGGGTCTCGCTGACCCTCTCGGACAAAATCGCCATCGCCAAAAAACTCGATGACCTCGGTGTCGAGTACATCGAAGGCGGTTACCCCCTGAGCAACCCCAAAGATGAAGCTTTTTTCGCCGAGACTCGAAAAATAAAATTTCACCATGCAAAAATCGCCGCCTTTGGCATGACCCGCAAACGTCAGACGCGAGTCGAGGATGATGAGTGCATCCAGTCCCTGCTTGCCAGTAAAGCTCCTGTCCTGACTATCGTTGGAAAGGCGGACGAATTCCAGGTCCGAAAGGTCCTTGCCGTCAGCCAGGAAGAAAATTTGCGAATGGTCGAGGATTCCATCCGGTATTGTCATAAGAAGGGCAGAGAGGTCATCTTCGATGCCGAGCATTTTTTCGATGGTTTTAAACGCGACCCGGATTACGCCCTCAAAGTTCTGATCGCCGCTGCCGAAGCAGGAGCCGTCAATCTCTGTCTGTGCGATACCAACGGTGGAACCCTGCCGGAAGAAGTTTTCCAAATTACCACCAAAGTCTGTCAGACCCTATCAGACTCGGTCATCGTGGGTTTCCATGGCCATAACGACGGAAATGTGGCGGTGGCAAATTCCCTCGCCGCCGTCCGGTCCGGGGCACGTTCGGTCCAGGGAACCATCAACGGAATTGGCGAACGATGCGGCAACGCCGATTTAACCTCTATTATTCCCAACCTGGCTTTGAAAATGAAATTCAAGGTTCTGCCTCATCCGGCGAACCTCCGGAAAATCACCGAAATCTCCCGCTATGTCTATGAAATTGCGAATTTGAACCTTCGCGAAAATCAACCCTTTGTCGGGTCCGCCGCTTTTGCCCACAAGGGAGGAATGCACGTCCATGCCATTCTCAAGGACACCACCAGCTACGAGCACGTCCCGCCCGAATCCGTGGGCAATACTCGAAAAATCCTTATCAGCGAGCTTTCCGGTGCCAGTAATGTCCTCGCGAAAAGCGCACTGATGCAACAGTTGCAGGATAAAAATCTTGCCCGCAAGATTCTGACCCAGATACAGGACCTGGAAAACGTAGGATACCAGTTCGAAGCCGCCGAAGCCTCTTTCCACCTGATGGTCCTGAAAACCCTCGGCCAGCATCGAAAATTCTTCGATCTGGACCATTATCGCATCGTCATCCATAAGATAAATGGCCAGCTTTCGACCGAAGCGATTGTCAAATTAATGATCGATGGCGAAATGCAGCTCCAGGTCGCGGAAGGGGACGGTCCGGTCAACGCCCTCGATGCCGCCATGCGAAAAGCCCTGCTTCCCTATTATCCAAAAATCGCCGAAATGTCTCTCGTCGATTACAAGGTCCGCGTGATCAACTCCCGCGCGGGAACCGCCGCCAGGGTACGAGTCATTATCGAATCCGCCGACAAATCCGAACACTGGGGCACGATCGGTGTCTCCGAAAATATCGTCGATGCCTCCTGGCAGGCCCTCGTCGACTCCATTGAATACAAACTCTTAAAAAACAAGTAGTTGACAGTTGTGTCACAATAGTGTACACTTTTATGCACAGAAATATTTTTGTTTTTTGGAGTTAGACGATGAAATTTATTACCATTCGCGAGTTGCGGAGCAAGGGCGGGCAAATACGAAAAGACCTGGCCAAAGAGAAGGAAATGATCCTGACGGTTAACGGGCTTCCTTTTGCCCTTCTTTCCCAATTGAGGCCGGAGTCCATGATTGAGGACATTATTGCGATACGCCGCGCTAAAGCACATGCGGCTTTGAAAGAAATTCGGGCAGACGCCAAGTCCAAGGGGTTGGACAAATTAACCATGGGCCAGATCGATGAAATTATTGCCGAAACCCGAAAAGAAAGACGATCCATGATGAAGGGTCGATAATGAAATTCGTGATCGACACTAATGTTCTTGTTTCGGGGATACTAACTCCAGATGGTACGTGCGGTAATATTATAGATTTAATCATTGACGGTAGAATTGATATTGCCGTTGATGGGCGAATTATGGATGAATATGATACCGTTCTACGAGGCTCTCTCCTCCATTTATTGAAGGAAAGAGTTGGCGAAGTTCTTGATGTTATTGAAGTTACGGCAGATCATATTGAGCCTCTAGCGTTGAAAGTGGAGTTGCCTGATTTGACCGATCTTCCCTTTTTGGAGGTGGCGGTATCAGCCGGAGCGGTTCTTGTTACGGGTAATAAACGGCATTTTCCAGCCCAGCAATGCCGGAACGTTCAAGTCCTCACCCCACGGGAGATGCTGGAACTATTGAGTCAGGAACCATAATCGACCGACGCATATCCCTTCTCTTTTTGAAGAATCCGTACGTCCGCTGGAACTTGCCGCGAAATCACTCGCTGAATATTTTGCATATCAGTCCGATTTACCCATTCCCGGGCTTGCTTAGCCTTTTTTCCTCCGCGAATATGCCGGTCGATCAATCGATCCATCAACAAATCCTCCGGCCCGGATAAGAAAATCGTCTTATGGGCATACTGCACAAGTTCACGCCACCCCGGTTCGTCCAGCAACAAATAATTTCCCTCCACGATAAAAAGACCTGATTCCGATATAGCGATGGCATCCGGAACAACATCATGAATCGTACGATCATATCCAGGCCAGTAAATTTTATCCCCGTTTCGCAATGATCGTAGAGCCTTCGCAAAGTGGTCCAAATCAAAACTTTCCGGTGCGCCTTTTATCTCCGACAGGCAAATTCTTTCTCCATCGCGCTCGATAAAATTATTCTTCAGATATTCATTGGACAAATGAAAGCCATCCATCGGAAGAATCGTAATATCTTTTTGATATTGCTCCCGGTCCAGCCTCTGTAATATGGCAGCGAAAGTGGATTTCCCCGACCCGGGCGGACCTGCCAAAAAAACGATTCCCCGATTTTCGGGATAGGTCAGTTCCATAAGGTTTTTAAGGACAGGACGATAAACTGTCAAAAGTTCCTCCGCTGACAGGAGAACTTCCTCTACCAAACCGGCGACATTTAATTGCATACGCATGTAATCCACAAAGATATCTCCTAAAGACATATCTTATCGGATGTTCGCAAAAGAGGAAAGCTCTCAAACAAAATGCGCAATAATTGCGCAAAAAACCGCCCACCATTTGCACGTCTCATAAACACACTTAAGGTGGCCATAATATTTAGCCGATAGAAGGAGAAGATGTCGTCGGCGCTAGGTAGTGGCCAAGTGTTGTCTTCTTATGGAGGAAACTACAGATGGCCAGCGTCCTGAAGAAAAATGAAGCTCGTGCGCACAAAGTGTGTCGAGTTGGTAGATGCCTGAGAGGATGGATAGACGGAGAATCGGTTTTCCGGTACTTCGAAGAGTCGCCCGCGCGGATAAAGCAGAATCGGCGGCTCAGCGAGGTCTGGTTCGAGGAAGGCTGGTTCTCCAGGAATCTGCTTGATGAGTGATTTTTCCTATCGGCAGATTCTTTGCTTGAACCAAGGAGAGGGGGAGAGAGAGAAATAAAACATCAAAGGTAGAATATGGGAACTATAAGTTCGGGAACTGGCTTAATCAGCGGTTTGAACATTACGGATATCGTGACCAAATTAATGGCCATTGAGCAACAGCCGATTACGTTGCTCCAGAGGCAGGTCAGTAAACTTTCGACCGAAAAAACCGCCTACCAGACCATTTCCGCCCAGCTTCTGGCCTTGAAGCTCGCAGTCACCCCCTTCAAGTCCGGAGTTACTTTTCGACCCAATACCGCCAAGAGCAGCGATGAAAACATCTTAACCGCCCAAGCGTCCTCCGCCGCAGTTCCGGGTCAATATACCTTCAACGTCCGCCAGTTAGCCCAGAGCCACCAAATGGTCAGCCAGGGATTTAATGATACCGATCAATCCCCGATCGGAACCGGAACCATCAGTCTCGAGCTTGGGCAGGGAAATCTCGATCGGGATGTTGAGTTAAATGTTCTACGCAACCAGCAGGGAATTCGCCAGGGTCAAATTCGGATTACCGATCGGGCCGGCGTTTCCGCCGATGTCGATCTTTCCACCGCCGTCACCGTTTCCGATGTCCTTCAAAAAATTAATAGCGCTGGAATCGGGGTCCAGGCAAAAGTTTCCGGCGATCATTTTGTGCTCGAAGATACCACGGGGTCTGCTTTGCACAATCTGGTGGTTCAGGATATCAATGGCGGATTCTTCGCCTCCGATCTCGGCATCACCGGAAACACGGCGGCAAACTCAATTACCGGAAGCAATGTCGTCACCCTGTCCGACAACAGCCCTTTGGCGTTTTTAAATGACGGGAACGGCATACGCACCAACGGATTTGGCGACGATTTACAGTTTGCGCTCCAGGACGGAACGAGTTTTAACGCCAACCTGAGCGGAATGATGCTCGATTCCTCGCTGAGTATCCTTAACAACGGTCAGGGCATCAGAGCCGGTTCCATCAAAATCACCAATAAAACCGGGACCTCGGCCACGATTGACCTCAGTACCGCAAAAACCGTAAACGACGTTGTTGGGGCAATAAATAATTCAGGTTTGAATCTTACTGCCACGCTGGTCAGCGGATCAAAGCTTATGATCGCCGACGGCAGCGGCGGAACGAATAATCTGGTCATTGAAAACGTCGGCGCCACGTTCACCGCGACCGACCTGGGGTTGGTGGGGAGTTCCACTACCACTTCCCTGGTCGGAAAAGAGATTTATCGCGTTACCACGCTGGGAGATGTCAAACGGGCGATAGAAGACGCCGCCCATCGGGCTTCCAATCCGGATAAACTCGCGGTCAGTATTTCTTCCGACGGAAAAAACCTGATCCTTACCGACACTACCGGCGGATCGGGTAATCTGGTGATCAGTTCGTTATCCGGATCCCATGCCGCTGAGGATCTCGGCATCGTCGGAACCTATTCCACCGCCTCTGTTACCGGCAAACGCCTCGTGGCAGGACTCAATACGGTCCTCCTTCGCAGTTTAAACGGCGGATCGGGAGTGGCTGCGGGAATTATTGCAATTCAAAATCGGTCCGGGCAATCCACGCAAGTCGATTTGCGAAACGCCCAGTCCCTTCAGGATGTCCTGGATACTATCAACAACACGTCCGGAATAGGCATCCAGGCTAGTCTCAATGAAACCCGCACCGGAATTGTTATCAAAGACCTTACGGGTTCGACCACCGCAAATTTAAAAATTTCCGACGTCGATTCCACCACCGCCAACGATTTGCACATCGCTATCGATTCGGCTGCCAATCAGGTGGATGCGGGAAATAATCATTTACAGTATATTTCCGAAAACACTCTGCTGTCCCAATTAAACGGTGGGACCGGCGTCGCCGCCGGGTCCTTCAGCATCACGGACAGCGCAGGAAACAAAGCGACCGTAGTCTTAAGTTCGGCCAATCTATCAACAAAAACCGTCGGCGATCTGCTCGATTTGATCAAAGGGCAGGGAGTCGGCATAAGCGCCGCGATCAACGCCACAGGGGACGGCATTGCGATTACCGATACCGCCGGTGGAGCCGGGACGTTGACCATCGGAAATGTAGGCTCCAGCACCACCGCTTCGAATCTCAACATTGCCAAAATGGCCGATACCCCCGGAGCTGCCACGATCGACGGTTCCTTTGAATACAAAATCAGCATCGGAGGTTCAGATACCCTCCAGGCTCTTGCCGATAAGATTAACGCTCTGAAAGGTCCATTCTCCGCCGCGATTATCAATGACGGTTCAGACGTCAATTCCTACCATCTGAGTTTGACCAGCAAGGTCGGCGGCAAGGCGGGAAAAATCATTTTAAACGGCGGTGGAACGAATTTGAATATGTACGATCTGACCGAACCGAAGGATGCGATTATTTCCCTCGGCAATTCCTCAGGCGGAAATTCCCTGGTCGTCACGTCCAACAAAAATACGTTTATCGGATTGGTTCCAGGTCTGACAATTACGGCGAATAACGCCAGTGCCAGCCCCGTGACAGTGACCGTTTCCCAGGACGTCGAATCCGTCAAGTCAAAAGTCCAGGCGTTTGTGGACAAATTCAACGCCGTCATCGAGACCATTTCCACGCAGACTAAATATGATTCCGAGACACAGCAAGCCGGACCGCTCCTGGGTGATTATCAGGTCCAAAGCATCAGCGACAAGTTGTACAACCTTATCAACAACAACCTGACCGATGTTGGCGGAATCCGCCGCCTGAGCCAGGTGGGAGTGTCCATAGGCTCCGACGGAAAACTCCAACTCGATGATCAAAAATTCCAGGACGCCTATACCGCCAACCCTACCGCCGTGGAAAATTTCTTTTCCACCCAGGATAAAGGATTGGGATTCCTCATTGATAAAATGACCGACGATTTTACCCGCAGTTCCGACGGGCTGATCGCACGAACGACCGGAACCTACGATGATCGCACCAAGCTGCTCAATGATCGGATTACTTTCCTGCAGGATTTGCTTAAAAGCAAAGAAACGCGATTATATACAAGTTTTAATAATATGGAAACCGCCCTGGCCAAATTGCAGGGAATGCAGTCTGCGTTGTCAAGTCTGTCCTCGATTACGTCGACAACTACCAGTAGTAGCTCAAGTTCCTCATAGTGGCAGGATCGATGGCAATGACGAATAATTATGAACAAGGGAAAATGGAATATCTGCGGACGAAGGTCCTCACCGCTTCGCCCGAAGAGCTGCATTTGATGCTATATGACGGCGCGATTCGCTTTGCCGAAGAAGCCAAAACCGCTTTGCAGGAAGGCAACATGGAAAAGGCCCATGACGCCCTTGTGCGAACCCAGAATATTGTCCTGGAAATGTCGTCAGGACTGAATCACCACATAGACCCCGACTTATGCGCCAAGTTGAGCAGCCTGTATAATTTCATCTACCGCCGGCTCATCGAAGCCAACCTTAAGCGGGAAATATTACCTATCGAGGATGCCTTGAAGATACTGAATTATCAGCGGGAAACATGGATACTGCTGATGCGGCAATTGACCCAGGATCATAAAGATCAGTCGGCCGTCGCTGCCGTCCCTGCCGATGAGGAAAGCAATACATCGGATAATTCCTTTAGTGAACCCGGGGCCAGTTTAAGTTTAAGCGCGTAAGTACGGCAGACTCTTCTCTTTTAAGGGTGTAGTTTCCATTTTACGTTGAAAATTTGAAAAACAGACCCCTTCTCTTTAGGATGTAACTTTCTGAAACAATGGAGGTTACAGGCCCAAAGGAAAGGAGTCCGAAATGATTGTA
>JBAZZQ010000022.1:0-60584 GCA_041658725.1 Phycisphaerae bacterium
GGAAAAGATAAAATTTCAAAAATAATTCCCGTATAAATGCATATTCGCGGGATAAATTCAAAAATAACATTTTTATATCCCCTGATAATTCATACACTTCCAGTCATCGCAAATAGCTCCATTTGAACCTTTACACTCCCACTGAATGATTACCCGAAAACACCGCTTTTCACAAGATTTGATTCGTTTCCACCTCGACGTGATGTTCCTGACGATCGTCGGACAAAAGAATGGTTTTGTCCGGCTGGTCTACTCCGTCCACCGTAACACGCGTTACGGTGTTAGCCCCCCCGTGAATAAACGTAATATGATAGAACGTTTCCCGGTAGCGGTAGTGCATTTTGAAGGTCTTCCAATCATCGGGGAGGCAAGGCTCAAACCGGAGTCGATCCACATCGAGGATTAACCCCAAAAGCGATTCGATAATCAACCGGTACATCCATCCGGCGGACCCGGTGTACCATGTCCATCCTCCTCTTCCGACATGTGGGCTGGCCGCATATACGTCCGCGGCGGCGACATACGGTTCCACTTTATAAGTCATGATTTGGTCGGGCGTCGAGCCGTGGCGTATGGGGTTGATCATAGACATCAGTTCCCATGCCCGGCGATTGTCCTTCAGAGCGGCAAAGGCCATCACGACCCAGATCGCGGCATGGGTATACTGTCCGCCGTTTTCCCGGACACCGGGAACATATCCCTTGATGTAACCCGGATTCAGGGAGGACTTGTCAAACGGTGGAGTTAAAAGCCGGATGAGGGAAGACTCCCGAACTACCAGTCGCTGATAAACTTCTTCCAAAGCTCTTTTCGCCTGAAGGCGATCAACGGCGCCGGACAGAGCGGACCAGCTTTGGGGAATAGAATCAATTTGGCACTCCGGATTTGTTTTGGAACCCAGAGGGGTTCCGTCATCGAGGTAGGCCCGCAAATACCAGTCGCCGTCCCATCCGTTTTTTTCGATATTGTCCCGCAACCGTGCCATTTCATTTTGGCAACGTTCGACGAAACCTTTGTCCTCTCGCCTGAGGGCAAGCAGAGAAAATTTCTGGAGCACGTAATAGAGGAAAAATCCCAGCCAGACGCTTTCTCCTTTGCCCTGGGCCCCGACCAGATTCATGGCGTCATTCCAGTCTCCGCTGCCCATAAGAGGCAGACCGTGAGCCCCAAATTGCAGACCATGCAGAATGGCACGAACACAATGTTCGTACAGTGTTCCCGTTTCTTCGGACCGGAGTGGTAAATCGTAATAGGCCTCTTCCTCCGGCCTGATCGGACGACCCTGGAGGAAGGGAATTTGTTCTTCAAGAACGCCGGTATCCCCGATACACTCGACGTATCGGCACACAGCCAGGGGCAGCCACAAAAAATCATCGGATATCCGGCTGCGAACCCCACGACCGGAAGGTTCATGCCACCAGTGCAGAACATCTCCTTCTTTAAATTGATGGGCGGCCGAGCGCAGCAAGTGTTCCCGAAGCAGATGAGGGTCCGAATGAATCAACGCCATGGCGTCCTGCAACTGGTCGCGGAAACCAAAGGCTCCTCCGGACTGGTAAAACCCGCTGCGTCCCCAGAGTCGGCTGGAGATAGTTTGGTAGAGCAGCCAGCCGTTCGACAGAATATTGATGGTCGGATCGGGAGTCTCCAGGTACACCGTCCCTAGAGTATGGCTCCAATAACCCCAGACCTTTTCCAGCTCCTGACGGGCCGGATCGCTCCCCCGGATTCGCTGAACCAGATTTTGTGCTTCTTCGGTATTCCTCCCCGCTCCCAGCGTGAAGACCACCTGATCTTCCTGACCCTCTGCCAGATCGAATTGCACCTGCATGGCACAACAGGGGTCCATTCCCGCCCCGACTTTTCCAGATAACCGAGTTTGGTACATGGCGGCGGGATTACCATAAGTGCCGTTGCGCCCCAGAAATTCCATTCGATCCCCCGTTACACTGTGCAAAGGTTCGTTGACGTCGAAGAACACCACGCGGTCGGAAAACTCCGTATGGTAAGGATTCCGGGCAAACATCGCTCCCGTCTTCGGATCGACCTCCGTATTGACATACATCGACGTTTGATGACGCAACCGGCCCAATACCAATTCCATGTAACCGGTGGCGGAAAACCGTCGCGGTCGGCCGGACAGGTTTTGAATTTTAATGACGACGAATTTGACGGGAAGATCGGTCGAAACATACATCCACATTTCCGAGCGTATTCCCGTTTCTGTGTACTCAAAAACACTGTACCCAAATCCGTGCCGGGTGCAATAAGGCTTTTTACCGCGTGCGGGAAGCGGCGAGGGAGACCAGAATCGTCCTGTTTCTTCGTCGCGCAGGTAAAAGGCTTCCCCGCTCGTGTCGCAGACCGGATCGTTGTGCCAGGGAGTCAATCGAAACTCATGGGCGTTTTCGAGCCAGGTATACCCCGCTCCGCTTTCGGAGACCACCGTGCCGAAAATCGGATTCGCCAGCACGTTGACCCAGGGAGCTGGAGTCGTCTGGCCGGGTGAAAGCCGGGTGATGTACTCCCGTCCGTCCCGGGTGAACCCGCCACGACCGTTAAAGAAATCCAAATCCCGGTTCGCCAGCGCAACGTGATCAGCGGGTTCCTCAGAACGGGAGCCGGTGGGTTTGAACCGGGGAATCTTCGGTTCGATCCGCCCGCGACGTTCGATTTGTTCTTCCAGGGTTCCTCCTCCGCTCGTCAGTACGATGCGAGATACTGTCTGGAGCAGGATTTGATCCTCGTCCGACATCTGGTCCCCGCGACGGACAAAGATTCCGGCTGGACGATCTATCGTGTGAGATTCCGTGCCGGCGGTAATTAACCCCATGATCTGGTCTTGCAGCAATTGGCGGTAACCTGAATAGTCCTCATTTAAAATGACCAGATCAACGGCCAGTCCTTTCAATCGCCAATATGCGTGGGCCTGTACCAACCGCCGCACCAGTTCCATCCGGGACTGATCGCTTATTCGCAACAGAACGATGGGGTAATCTCCCGATATTCCCATACTCCACAGATTGGTTTGTCCCCGCCGATTCTTTATCAAAACGCTCGAACCGGCCCTACGCAGGGAACTGCTGTAAAGAATGGACCCCGCCAGTCGCCCGTAAATCTGAGCATCCGATTCCTGAGCGTTGAACTGGTTGAGAACCACTTGCCCGTGAGTCCAGGACAACTCGAACACACGGTCGGCCAAACGGTGATCGTGATACTTGGAAATAATCTTCAGAGCCGCCTCGCGTGTTTCCGCGACTCCGGTGATCAGGTCCATTCGACCCGTTTCCCCCGGTCGAAGGGTGATTCGACCCCGCAATGCCGCAATGGGGTCCAGGACCGAACCGTCGGTATTGGACAGGTCGCCCTGTGTTTCCATCGCCTGCGGCTGGGCCGGAGTTTTTCCGCGACCGATGAACTTTGCACGGTCGGTTTCAAAGGAAATTTCCTTCAATTCCGCCCCTCCATCATTGGTCGGAGGGTAGGAAGTAATCATGTGAAACATCCAGACCGAGTGTTCGCCGGGAGACCGTGGTCGGCGAGTGCAAAGGATGGCCTGCTGTTCAGGAACGATTTCGGTCTGGACAAATAGATTGTGAAAGGCGGGATGTTCCAGAGCGGCTCCTCGTTCGGTCATATCTATCTGGGCATAACTCGTAAGTTCGATCGTTCGTGACGACCGCGAGTAATTGGTGAGGTTAATTCGCCGCAGTTCAATGTCATCCTCGGGAGAAACGGCGATTTCCGCGTGCAGGTCCAGCTCGTGATCCCGTCGCCGGAATTCAGCCCGACCTTGCGAAAAAATGGCCTCGTAATTTTTGGCCATGCGGAGGGTCGGCTGATATCCCATCGACCAGACTTCGCTACCGCCGACATCCCGGAGATAACAAAAGGTGCCGGAATTGTCCAGCGTCGTATCCTCTCCCCATCGCGTAATAGCCGTGTTGTTCCAACGGCTGTATCCGCTTCCGGAATTGGTAATCATAACGCTGTATCGCCCGTTGGACAGCAAATGGACTTCGGGAATGGTTGTCTGTGGGGTGGAAAAGACGCGCATCAGGTCTTTCCGTTCCGACGCGGTCCGTTCGACGGTCGGTAATTCGGTGGCGTGTGGCAGGAAGGGGTAGCTTTTTGGAACTCGTTCATGGAGCAACAATTCCGTTGCCTGGAACATCGGTTCGGACTTGAACCGTTTTTGCATCGGTCGATTCAGCAGCGAGTAGGCCAGGGAAAGAAAACTCATACCCTCGTGGTGGGCCATATACGATTGGACGACGGCGTGGGATTTTCCGCGGGGTATGCGAGAGGGGGTAAAGTCTACGGCCTCATAAAACCCATACCGCCCACAATATCCGTCCCGGGCCATTCGTTCGAGGTTCCGGCACGCTTCATTGGGGGCGACCATCAAGGCCAACGCGCTCGCATACGGAGCGATCACCAAGCTGTCCCCCAATCCTCGCTTAAACCCCAAACCAGGCACTCCGAAGGCCTGATACTGGTAGTTCAAGTGGACGTCGGTGAGGTTGTAACCGGATTCCGAGATTCCCCACGGAACACCCAGCCGCTGACCATACTCGATTTGACGGTCCACCACGGCCTTGCAGGTCTGATTCAGTAGTGTATAGGGATAGGTCGGCATCAAGACCAGTGGCATCAGATATTCAAACATCGACCCGCTCCAGGAAAGCAGGATTTGCCGGCCTTTCCACACAGTCAGCAACCGGCCCAGGGCAAACCAATGTTCCTGAGGTAATTGACCCTGCGCGATCCCGACAAAACTTCCTAATCGGGATTCGGAACCCAGAAGATCATAGTAACTGACTTCCCTCCGGCGGTCGTGGACGTGATACCCGATCGCAAGGAGTTTCTGGGATCGGTCGTAAAGAAAGTCATAGTCCGGTTCCGACAGTTCGCCGCACTGTAAGGACAGTTCCTCAACAATCCTAAGCCGGTTTACCGACTGATTGCTCGATTCGGCGATTTGACCCACCAGTAGCCTCAACCAAGCCGTCTCCTGGGGGGTAAAGTTCGATGAATGGGACGACACATAAGACTGGATTTTCCCAATAGTTGGACCGGCGATCAGAGACAAACCCGCGACGTTTCCTAATGTTGGAATTCGATCTAAAATCTCAAAAAGACTCTGAATGTTCCCGTGTTGTTCTTCCGCAGCCACCGACAACTTTTGCCGAAAACTTCCCGCCTCTGGCAAAAAAGGAATCCATGGAGCGAAAAGGGCCAGTTCTGCCAAAAAATCGAGGCACTGCCGCGTAAGGGCCTTCACCCACCAATGGAATTCATCGTCGGGTCGTGACGCGGTGTGCAGCTCTAAGTCTCTGGCCAAATCGGTCAAGAGACGGCACCGATTGTAAAGTTCCGAAAGGGTGGGTGGAACTTGCCCGTCCGATCTGAGCATTTCCCCCAGCAGTTCCGAGACACCGGCAGGTAAATCCTTCAGCGATTTTGCCTGCTCCAAAAGCACGTAGAGAGTATCTTGGATTCCCTCAAACCCACGGGTCGGAAAAATCTTTTCCTGGGAAAGCGACATCAGACCGGTCCGCAGGATCAACAGATAGCTTGCGAAATTGCCGCTGTCCACCGTGGAAACATAATGTGGAGCCAGCGGACGCAGGGAATGAGTATCGTACCAGTTGTAGAGGTGTCCCCGATATTTTTCCAGCCGGGTCAGGGTTTGCATGGTTTTTTGCGTCCGATCGAGGAGGGCTCCAGCGGAAAGATAACCGAAATCATAAGCGGCCAGGTGGCTGAGTAATCCCAGACCGATATTCGTCGGTGATGTGCGATGGGCAATGACGGGATTAGGTTTTTCCTGAAAATTATCGGGGATCAGCCAATGATCCTCCGGACCCATGAAGGTTTCAAAGTATCGCCACGTAGTTCGTGCCAGCTTACGCAGGAAGCGGGTTTGATGTTTGGACAGGACCATTTTTTCCGGTCCCGGCGGGAGGCTGATCCACCAGGCGATTAGAAAGGAAAAACACCATAGTCCGCAAATGGGTCCTGTTATAATTAATACATCCGGGTTGCGATACCAAAAGTATCCAGCCCAAAGCAATCCCGCCGCAGGGGCCACCCACATTGATCGCAGAAAATTTCCCAGGCTGCTTCGGAGTTTACAGTTCGTTTCATGAAACGTCTGCCACTCCAGCAGATTCCGGTGCGTCAGGTGGATTCGAATCCACGTGCGGACGATGGCGTCCACGCTCCGGTAGGCCTCGAAAGGAAGGAGTGTCAGGGCAAAGAGGTTTTGCCCGATCTGACGGCCCAGGGATAAAACTGTGGTGCGTACGTGGAGATTCCACGGAACCTCTTTCGATCGCTGAAAGAGTTCCAGGACTAAATTCAGAACCGGAGACAAGAAAAGAATCGCCAGGACGACCCAAGTCCAGAAAACAGGCGATGGGCCGACGATCCAACCGAAAAACAAAAGAAAGAGCAGCGAAGGAGCTACCAGACTTCGGCGAAGATTGTCAAAGATTTTCCATCGTGAAAGAAGGGATATCGGATTCCACTGCCTGTGGTTGGCCGGTCCTGGAACCCAGGGAAGCATCCAGCTTGCGATCTGCCAGTCACCCCGAATCCATCGATGACGTCGTTGAGTGTCGGCCAGATAATTGGATGGGTAGTCCTCGGTCATTTGCACGTCGCTGACCAGAGCGGACCGAACGTAACATCCCTCGAGAAGGTCGTGGCTGAGAATGCGGTCATTCGGGAATTGTCCGGTAAGCAGTTCGTCGAAAGTTTGGACGTCGTAGATTCCTTTTCCGATGAACGATCCTTCCCCGAAAAGGTCCTGATAAAGGTCCGAGACCGCGCGGGTATAGGGGTCGATCCCTGGTTCGCCTCCGAAAAGCCCGGCGAACCGCGATTGGCTATAGCTGGGCAGCGTGATTTCCACACGCGGTTGAAGCAGGCCGTAACCCTCGACCACCACCTTTTGTCTCGGATCGTATTTCGGACGATTCAGAGGATGGGCCATCGTCTCCACGAGATGCCGGGCTGAATCTCTCAGCAATTGAGTATCCGTGTCCAAGGTAATGACGTATTTTATTTTCGCCAGAGCCGAAAGGACACCTATGGCCAAAGAAAATCGGTCTGGGTTTCCCGTTCGCAGCAGAAGATTCAAGTCTCCCAGTTTTCCGCGCTTTCGCTCCTGTCCCATCCATACTTTTTCCAGATCGTTCCACAGGCGGGGACGGTGAAAAAAGTAAAAAACGCCAGGCCCGCCATCGGCGTATTTTTCGTTCAAGGCTTGGATGCCCACCGAGGCCCGTTCAAGCAGTTCCGGGTCCCCAGGCATGTTTTCCAGGTCGGCGTCGGGAAAATCGGAAAGCAGTGCGAAATAAAAGTTCTCCTCCCGGTTAGCCAGGTAGCGCACTTCCAGACCCTCCAGGAGACGGTCGATGGTCTGCCCATCCGGGAGAATCGTCGGCACTACCACCAGTGTGCTGAACTCCGGAGGAACGTGCTTCGCAAAATCCATGCGGGGAAGTATCACGGGTTGAACCATCATGAGACTCAGCCGGTTGATCCAGGCGACGGCAAAATGACTAGCGGCGAAAACCATGGGGACCGAAAGGAGAATCAGGCCCGTAAAACTCATTCCGTGAAAATGGGCCATGGCCAAAATCCACCCGCCCACCGACAGGGTCACAATCGCCACCGCCGACAAATAGAAAAAGAAAGCAAACCGTCTCCCGATCCGATTTGTAACCTTCGGAAGGGAAAAACGCATTTTCACGGCCCGTTCCAACCGGGGTAGGCCTTTGTCCACCAGGTAAAACCCCACATGCCGCTCGCGGGGGTCGCTCTTATTACGGGATAGTTCGATGGCCTTTCTTGCGACTTCCTCTTGCGAAAAAACACTTTTCCGGGCGAGGGATTCTATGACGTGTCGGTATCGGTCTCGCGTGTTGAAATCCATTTGCCCGTAAATGTCCGCGGGATCCTGCCGCAGGATTTGCTCCACCGCGCTTAACGATTCCACGAATTCACGCCAGTCCATCGCCCCCAGGAAACGAAAGCTGTTGATGCTGTTTCCGATGGAAACCTGATCGGCCGCCTGGGTCTGGTTCTCTTCCTGCACCCGTTGCTCGATGGTCGCAGCGTCTTCCGAAAGACGTTGCTCCACCCAGGCCAGAGAAAGGGCCATGGAGGGACTCTGCCCCTGGAGGCAGCGGGCCAGTTCCGCCACAAACGCACTGGACATGGGAGGATTGGATCGGGCCATATCGGCCAGCACCAGAACCAGACTCTTTGGATCCTTCTCCGCCGTTTCGATCATACGGTCGGCCCATAAATTGGCCTCGTCCCGGTCCCGACGACCCTGGGCGATTCCGACCGCCACCCGGCGAAGATTTTCAATCAGTGCCAAACGGAGCATAATCGGTATCGCCCACAGTTCGCCAATGCTCAGCACGACCCCCGACTGGTAGGCCCGGGTGAAACAACTGATATTTTCAGCGTCGATTTTACCATCGACGTGCGAGATCAATTCCTGCACCAGGTCGTACACCCGCGGAAATCCCGCCGAAGGACCGTTGGACAGATAGGGAAGTTCGCGGCTATAGCCTTTGGGAAAATGTCGGCGGGCCGTTCTGATTTGTTCTTCGATCAAATAAAAATTATCCACCAACCATTCGACGGCAGGCGTGATCTGGCGATTGGACTTGATGGCGGAAGAAATCATGTGGTAGGTTTGCAGCAGAAAGTTTTCATTCTCCGCCAGGCGCGAAAGCAGCCGGTCCGATCCAGGCCGAAGGGCGATCTTATGCCATCCCGCCAAAGACCGGGCATGAAGTTCAAGCTGATGAATACCGAACAATTCCGACCGTAGGGGAGCTTCATCGGGTAGCCGGGGGGCGACCCGTTCACCAAGGAGTCGGGCCTTGGCTTGTCGAATGCGCTCATCAATTAGTTTGCTAAGGATCATCATTCCCTTACTTTCCTGTCTTAGTGAACACCAGGCAAAGTTCTCCCGCAGGGTTCCGAACGACTGACTACCGTGATCTTTATTATGGTTAGTGTTGGGGAAAAATGCAACCGGTTAAAAAAAAAATTGGTGTTGAGTGTCTTATTCGTTGATGTTTACGAATATTTATACCATGCCTGGCATGCCCCTTCACTGGATACCATGCACGGCCCCACCGGATCAATCGGAGTGCATCGCCGTCCGAACAGCGGACAATCCACCGGATCGATCAGACCTTGTATCACCTCGGCACATCGGCATCCCGGGGGATCAGCCACCACAGGTATGGAAATGTGAAATTTCTTTTGACTATCAAACTCCCCATAACGTGATTTTATCGCCAACCCGCTCTCTGGAATAATTCCCAACGCCCGCCACTCCGTATCAACCGTCGCAAAAACCTCATCCACCAATTTCTTCGCCGAAAGCAGCGGTTCCGGCTTAACCACCGCCGAATAAATATTTTCCACCAGGCTCTGCTTTTCCACTACTTGAGAAACAATCCGATCAATCGCCGCAATAATCTGCAAAGCATCAAAACCGGCCACAACACAAGGCCGTAAAAATTTCTCCGCAATCGGTTTATAAGCATCCGCCCCGATCAAAACACTGACATGTCCGGGACACAAAAATCCATCAATCGCGCACGTCGGCGAGACAAGCAACGCCTCAATCGCCGGAATAACCAGTTTATGCGCCGTTAATGCGGAAAAATTCCTGATCGTTTTTTGATCAGCCCGCAAAATGACATCCGCCGTCGGCGGGGTCGTCGTCTCAAACCCCACCCCCGCGAATACAACCTGCTTACCAGGATTTTCCATCGCGAACGCAAGCCCATCGGACGCCGAAACAACCACCTGAACATTTCTTCCCTCTGCCCGCTGGGCCGCGAGCGAACTTTTACTTCCCGTGACCCGAACCATATCACCATAAGTAGCGATCACGACATCTTTCCTCCCCGCAAGTTCGATCAAGGCATCGATATATCCCGCCGGAGTAACGCAAACCGGACAACCGGGTCCGGAAATCAGCTTGATGTTTTTCGGCAGTAACGACCGTATCCCCGCCCGCTGAATCGCCACCGTATGCGTTCCGCAAATTTCCATAATTCGTATGGTTCGATCAACCAGTGCCGCCTGCCGGAAAAGATGTTCAAGTATGTTCTGTATATTGTCCATGCGTCCTAAGCCAATTTCTCATCGATCTGATTAAAAATCTCCCACGTCTCGCGCGCAACCTCCTCATCGACGATCTGAATCGCATACCCCGCATGCACCAGCACATATTGTCCAATCGCAACCTCCGGCACCAGCACAAGATTTACGTTATACTGGTTACCCACAAGTTCAACCCGACCCTCGCAGCCGTTTATTTCAATCACTTTTCCAGGATACGCAAGGCACATAAATTCCGACTCTCCTTATTTAACCGCGCAACAACAATAGCCGCCTGTCCAAGAGCAATACCTCCGTCGTTACAAGGGAACCGCTGATGTTGAAAACATCGAAGTCCAGCCCCGCTCAATCGCCGATTCATCCGCTCACTAAGATTCCGATTCCCAAAACATCCACCCGATAACACGACATCGGTAATCTTAAATTTTCCCGAAACAATAATAGCGACCGAAGTTAAAAATCCCGCCACCGTATTATGAAATTTACTCGCAATTATTTGTACATCAACCGACCGATCAAGATCGTAATTAATCTCCCTGATCATAGACCGAACATCGATAATTGTCACATCATTTACAGATTTCAGACCAAATGGATATTCTTCACCCGTCAGAAATTTCGAGTGCGATTCCAAAAGCATCGGAGCCTGGCCTTCAAAATGATTCATTGAGGCAATTCCCAAAAGGCAGGCAATTCCGTCAAAAAGACGTCCCAGACTGCTGGTAGGGGGGCTGTTGATCTTCCGCTGGATCATCTGAAAAATCATCTTTCGCGTCTGACTATCGGGGCAAATCCTCGCCGCAATCGGCAAATCAACGGCCTCATCGCCAAACGCCTGATAAAGAAGCCCAAGCCCAGGCCGGAATGTCTGCTTCGCCGCCGCGTCGGATCCCGGCAAATAAAAATAATCCAAATGCCCCACTCGTGTAAAATCAACCCGGTCCGCCACCATCACTTCACAGCCCCAGATCGCGTTATCCGTACCCAAACCGACCCCATCGGCGCTGATTCCGATCACCCGATCGAACAACCGATGTTCCGCCATACAGGAAACAACATGCGCATGATGATGCTGAACCAGTATCAGTTCCACATCGACTTTTTCCAAAGCGTACTGCGTCGAAAGATATTCCGGATGCAAATCGGTAACGATAACTTCAGGCCGAACGTCGAAAAGTGCGCTCAAATGATTAATCGTCCGGCGAAAATGATCATACACCGCCGGGTCCTTTAAATCCCCCAAATGCTCGCTCAAATAAACTTTTGATCCTTTAACGAGCGCCACCGTATTTTTCAATTCCGCCCCGACCGCCAATATGGGTTTCGGCGAATTTATTCCCAACTCAAGCGACCCCGGAACAAATCCCCGCGACCGCCGCATCATAATCAATCCGCTCTCGCGGGCCTGCAAAACCGTATCATCCACCCGCCGATAAATCGGACGGTCGTGCATCAAAAATAAATCCGCGATACCCCCAAGCCGATCCAAAGCTTTATCGTTATCTTTGACAATCGGCTCATCGGACAAATTCCCGCTCGTCATAACCAACGGCCCAAGCCCTTGGGCAAACAGAAGATAATGATAAGGCGTATACGGCAGCATAACTCCAAAACTGTCCAATCCCGGCGCAACGCTTTGGGCAATGGAGTGTGTTGACTTTCGACCCAGCAGCACAATCGGACGGGCGATATCCATAAGCAGCAACCGGCTCTGCTCATCGAGTTTACAAATTTCCTCCACCGCCTCTATCGACCCCACCATCAAAGCAAACGGTTTAAAATCCCGTTTCTTCAACCGCCGAAGTCTCCTGATCGCTTCCTCGCTAGTTCCATCCGCCGCCAAATGAAATCCCCCCAACCCTTTGATCGCTACAATTTTCCCCGCCCGCAAAAATTCACAAGTCCGAACTATCGGATCACCTTCGATAAGTTTTCCGTCTTTATCCTGCAAAAATAAATGAGGCCCGCATTCCGGGCAGGCAATCGGCTGGGCATGAAACCGACGATCCGCCGGATTCTCATATTCCGCCAAACATCGCGAACACATCGCAAATTCCGACATGGTGGTATTAGGCCGATCATAAGGAATGCTTTTTACAATCGTGTACCGAGGCCCGCAGTTGGTGCAGTTGATAAACGGATACCGATATCGCCGGTCCGCCGGATCGAGCATCTCCCGAAGACAATCCCCGCAAACCGCCGTATCGATGGTAACTTCCGCACTGACCGCCCCCATGACCCGGCTGCTATGAATAACAAAACGGTCCTCCCCACAAACCGCCAACTCCGTAATCGTAAATTGATCAATCTTAGCCAGTGGCGGCAATTCATCGTGCAGTTGCCTGATAAACCCATCAACTTTTTCCATCGCCCCCTCAATTTCGATCAAAGCCCCGCCCGGCGTATTTGTTACAAATCCCCCCAACCCAACTCGCCGCCCCAAATTAAAAACGAATGGTCGAAAGCCAACGCCCTGAACCTGTCCCGTAACCTCAAGCCGTCGGCGAATCATTGTGTCCTTCATTAAATCGCTTTCGTTAATCATATCCAAATTGTGGATTATACATGATCAGACCGGTGGAATAAACACCCAGCGATTTTACAAGTCAAACAAAGAATAGCGTAACTGTTCATACCCATTGAAAATTGGGCTCATGGGGAAAATTAAGTGAATCGGATCAAGGGATATGCCTCCCGGACTAACCCCCGACGGTAGTCGGGCGGTTCTTAAAAGTCCCCCTGCTACCGCAGGAGGTTAGTCGGTGGACAAAAAAACCTATGGCCTGAATGGTTACTATAACAAAAATTCGTTCTTGCATGTAAATATCAGGAAGCAATAAGTATTCGGTATGCTCATGTCGCCGGACAGAATTTCATGGACTTATAACAACTTCAGTTTGAATATGCTGATACAAAAAAACTTGTCATTCTTCCCTTCACTCAACATGACGGAATCGGATAATCGGCATATCCAACATGCCTATGCTCGTCTGCGGCGAACCATCGCTATTCCGCCCATAGCCATCAGGATCAGCGAGGTCGGTTCGGGTGTGATGGTATCGACCCATATCCCTCCAGATGAGGGAATCCAAGTCACCCCGCCATTAGTACTAAGTTCGGTGAAGATGTCGAAGAAGCTGTCGATGGCGTACAGACCGCCGCCTACCCCGCCGATGGTCGTGCCGCCGGTGGAGGCCAGCGTCGGACTCTCGCGAAGCATGAAGCTCCCGCCGCTGATGTCAAGGGAAAGCATTTCGGTGCCATACTGCATGATCGGAGTGCCCACTGGATAGCCGTTATAGGTATTCCGGTAGTGAACGCCGGAAGGTGAATGCAGCATGGTGAAGGTACTTGGACCGCTGGTGCCGGGCAACCCGACAAAGGTCAATTCGGTAAACACGTCAAAGAATGAATCGGCAACCGCATCAACCGTGGAGGGCAGAGCAATCTGTGATGAGGGATTGTCGATAACGATGCTGGTCAGCGTTATCCCGGTTTCACCGTAGGTCACGGAGCCGGACGGGTTCCTGATGTAACCGGCCTCGCCCAACACCATGTTGCTCGTCTGAAGCACGCTATCAGCAGATGCCACACCGACTGCCAGCGTAAGAACTAGCGCAAAAATAGATAGATAGGAAGTTTTCATGTCTTGCTCCTTTTCAAAAAAATAAACCTTTTCCCAAACACCATTCTAGAGTAAGTCGATAGATATTATATACTATCTGACAATGATGTCAAGAATAAAATGCAAAATCACACATTATGAATAATACAGGAAAACATAAGTGTGTCTGCTAAGACATTTTCTTTCAATCCAAAATTCTCATCCTAGTTCTATCTCTTCATGGACCCATCAATTTCATTAATCCTTGAACTTCATTCTTGCCAAACCAGTCGATGGTAGGTTAATTTCCTTAAAATGTTAATTAAAGCGAACGCCTTGATCACCATGACCGGTTCGTTTCTTACCCCAGGCTTAATACGGATCGAAAAGAACCGTATCGCTGAGGTCGGTTCGAATTTGTCCACGCTCGGTGAAAGAATAATCCAATTTTCCGATCCGCGTCGTCTTACCGTCATCGTGCCAGGATTAATCGACTGCCACTGCCACCTTGAACTTTCCGGCCTCGCAGGAAAAATCAAATTACGAAAAAACCAATCACTTATAAATTGGCTGATGAAAATATTGATCTATCGCCCCAAACGAAAACAAACCCAGGATCGCTGGGTCAAACTTGGCGTTAAACACTGTCTGGCCGGCGGCACAACCACCGTTGCCGACATCTCCGCCAACAATCGCTCCTGGCAAACGCTTTTATATGAACCGATCCGAAAAATCTGTTTCGCCGAGGTCCTGGGCTTGGGCCGCAAAGCCGACCGGGCAATTAGCTCCTTGCAAAATCGAATGAAAACCATGCCCTCTGAGCGTGAAGGATTCTGGAAGGGCATTTCACCTCATGCCCCGTATTCAACCGACCCAAAAATATATCAAGAGGCAATCGACCTCGCCAATCGCCACGAGTGGCGACTGATGACCCACCTGGCCGAGGATAAAGCGGAAGACGAACTGATCCGCCACGCCCGTGGTCCCTGGCGAACGATTTTAAAAACATTAGGAGTATGGAATAATCCCTCGATAAAGAGGCACGACCGTAAGGGAGTGAATATTGAAAAGAGCCGCGACCGTGAGGGAGCGGGTATTATTAAGGAAATGAGTTTTAAACCCACCGGCCTAAGCCCCGTCGCCTGGGCCGAATCGCTGGGCATTCTCGATCAAAAAATCTTACTGGCCCACGTCAATTATACTGATGACCACGACATAAAAATCCTCTCAAAAGGGCAGGCGTCGGTGGTTTACTGTCCATTGGCACATCAGTATTTTCACCACCCCCAGCATCGTTATCGCCAAATGCTCGATGCCGGTATCAACGTAGTCCTCGGCTCCGATTCCCTGGCCTGCAGTCCGAGCTTATCCATCCTGGATCAAATGCGGGTACTGCACCAGGCAGGCGGTTTAACCCCGGAAATGATTTTGTCGATGGCAACCATCCAAGCCGCAAAAAGTTTATCCCTTGAACACTTGATTGGAACACTGGAAACTGGTAAATTGGCAGACTTGATTATTCTTTCGATGGATCGAAAATATGCAGGTGATGTTTTTGCTGGAGTATTTGATTCGGCAAGTTTCCTCACCGCGGTCATGATCGACGGAAAATTTGTTCTGCCTAAAGAGGCACGACCGTAAGGGAGTGTTGGATTTTATGTCCGAATTGGAACAATCAGGATTGGGTTCAAATTTCAACAGCGGCAGCGGTAGCAACGGTGTCAACGAGGAATCCGAATTTGGAAAGCTGGTCCTTAAATATCACTTTGCTTCGTCCCGAGAAGTCAAAGAGTGCCTGGACCTGCATCGGCGCCTCGCCGGCGAAGGTGAAAATAAACCCATAGGCCAGGTGTTCGTCGAAAAAGGTTATCTCACCACGTCGCAATATCGGCGTCTCACGGAAGAATTTGAAGGCATAAAAAAACCTTCCAGGCAGCAAATTCCAGGCTACCAGATACTCGGAAAACTGGGAAAAGGCGCCATGGCCACCGTCTACAAAGCTCGGCAAGTCTCCCTCGATCGAATCGTGGCGGTAAAGGTCTTACCCAAACGCTACAGCGAAAATCCGGAATTCGTAGATCGATTCTACCGCGAAGGAAAAGCCGCCGCCAAATTAAACCATGCCAACATCGTACAAGCCATCGACGTCGGAGAAGGCGGTGGATATCACTATTTCATCATGGAATATGTCGATGGATACACCATCCACGACAAACTCACCCAAAATCGCCGCTATTCCGAAAAAGAAGCGATAAGCATCATCATCCAAATCGCCGATGCGCTCGTCCATGCCCACGCCCGAGGATTAATTCACCGTGACGTCAAACCGAAAAACATCATGATTGCCAAAGACAACGTCGCCAAACTCGCCGATATGGGTTTGGCCCGCGAAGTTTCCGACACGAGACTAGCCCAGTCCGAAGCCGGACGGGCCTACGGAACTCCGTATTACATCTCCCCCGAACAAATCCGCGGCGAAGTAGAAATCGACGCCCGGGCCGATATCTATTCCCTCGGCGCCACTTTCTATCACATGGTCACGGGAAAGGTTCCCTTCGAAGCCGCCAATCCCACCGCCGTCATGATGAAGCACTTGCGAGAAACACTTGTCCCGCCCGATCATCTGAACCCCGAGCTTTCCATCGGATGCGCAGAAATCATCGAAGTCATGATGGCAAAAGACCGAAACGACCGCTATCAAAACGCACAGGAACTCCTCGAAGATTTAATGGCCGTCCGACAAGGCCGACCGCCCATTCATGCCAGAAAAATATTCGATATGAGCCAATTAGCGCATCTGGAGCATGGGGACGAACATAACAATATCTTACCCGTAAAACATCTCGACCCCCGCAAAACAGCTTCCACTTCCGCAACATGGAAAATTACTGCGGTTATTCTTTTGCTTTTATTGATATTTTCTGTCTTAATTAACATTGTTTTAGCCCTCAGATAATTCAGTAAATAATGGAAATTGATACAGGAATAACAATGAAGCGCATGATGAACGTCCTGGCAGGTTTGGCCCTGCTGCTGAGTTTACCCGGTTGCCTCGTAAATCTGAACCGTGTCCCCGGAGATACCCAAAAATTCAAGGAAAACCAAACCGGATATAACTATTATCTCTATGTCCCATCCTGGCACAACAATGACCAGTCCTGGCCCATTATCGTGACGTGCCATGGAACCCCGCCCTATGACTCCGCCTGGTCCCAAATCCATGAATGGCGAGGAATTGCCGAACAATATGGCCTGCTGGTGATCGCTCCGGAATTGCAGGCCACCAGCAGTGGAAGAACGCTTGACTCTCAAGACCAGATTCGACGTCAACAACAAGACGAACAGGCCATTCTGAACATCGTCCAAAAAACAATTACCTCCCTTAACGGAGACCCTGATCGAGTCTTTATGGTCGGATGGTCGGCAGGGGGATACGATGTGTATTATACCGGACTGAGAAACCCCCAGATTTTTCGGGCACTGGCTGTGCGAATGGGTAACTTCGATGAAAAATTTCTTACCGACGTTACTCCCCGCATGGACCCGTACCAATCGGTTGTCGTATTCCTGGCATCAGAAGATTTTCCTGCCATCAATACCCAGTGCCGAAATGCCTATAAATGGCTGAACGATCGAAACATGAAACGGGTCTCTATACGTGAAATCCCAGGCCTCCACGAACGCAAACCCAAAGCCGCCTTTAGTTATTTCAAGGATGTCGCCGAACAGTATTCCTTCGTCCGGCTTAGTGCCGTCAAAAATGTCGACGGCGATCCTTTGACCGTCCAGTTCTATGCCCATATCAGCCCGGAACCACAGACCGTGGTGTGGGACTTCACCGACCATAAAATATCAAATGAAATGGCTCCTAAACACAAATTTCCTAAACCCGGCACCTATGACGTCAACGTAACCATAATAACCAAAAAATCCGCGAAAACCCAGCGAAAGATAAAACTGGATTTGACCGATAAGAATCCGTAGATACGCATCGCATGCGTCTCTCTTAATGATTATGATTCGCAAATTTTTTTTTAATTTAATGCTCATCCTCCTCTCCGGCTGTGCCGTAACCCAGTCGCAAAAAGTCCCACATGATCCGTTGCTCCTGACTGATCCCGAATTTAACCGTGATTACTACATTTATCTGCCCAGCAGTTTTGGAAAAAAACCCGTTCCTCTCGTAGTCACCTGCCACGGAACCAATCCCTGGGACAGCGCACGCATGCAGATCAACGAATGGAAATATCTCGCCGAAAAAAATAAGTTCGTCGTCATCGCGCCCATAATCAATTCCGCTCGAGGATTTATTCCGCCCTCGCCGCCGGAAGGAACGCAAATATTGAAAGACGATGAACGGTTTATTCTCAAAATCGTTCACCGCTTCCTAAACAATATCAACGTAGACAATCGCGCCATCATGATCACCGGATGGTCCGCCGGAGGATTTGCCACCTATTACGTCGGCTTGCGCCATCCGGAGATTTTCCGGGTCGTCGTCGCCCGACAGGCGAATTTTGTCCGCGAATATTACCCCGCGGAAACCTGGCGGTTCAATCCCTGGCAGCCGATCCTCATCTTTTATGGCGACAAGGATATACCCATCTTGAAGGCGGATTCCCACGTCGCCTATCGGTTCCTGAAAGACGCTGGGCAGCGAAATCTTTCATTCCAGGGCCTCAGCGGCGGACATTCGAGGCACCCGGAGGTCGCTTTGGAATTCTTCCTCAATGCCGTAAAAAAATATCCAAATCCCACCATTCGTTCCGCCAAACTCTATCCCGGTGGACAGTGCCGGATTAAATTCGATTCCGGAATCCTCGGACCAGACGATACGGATGATATCTTCTGGGACTTCGGCGACGGAGACAGTACTCCGGGAAAAGTGGTGGAGCATCTCTATGCCAAACCCGGAAAATATTCGTTGGCGGTGATGCGATCTTATCAGAATAAGATAAATCGTTTCACCGGTTACATTGAAATCAATTCCCGAACTCTTGCCGTAAAACCCAAAGCGAGAAAGTAATGCCTCATAAATTAAAATTTAATATTCAATGTCCAACACTCAATACCCAACATACAGATAAAGAAAGAAATGTCGTTTCTTCGTTTTTCTCTATCCTTGAAGGTTGGATATTATTGGGCGTTGTTTTGGTATGCCTGATCACCCTCCCGGCTCATGCCGTTTTACAACCCTCAACCAGACCCACCGCCCCCAAAGTCCTCAACCTCCGCCTGGCCAGCTACAATATCCTCTCCGCAAAATTCGCCGACAAGGCTTTTCAAAATATTCAATCGGTTCATCCGGACATCGTCCTGCTTCAGGAAGCTCCTCTCTCGCGAATCAAGTCGTTTGCGCGAAATCTCGGAATGAGTTACCAGTTTGGCCCTTACGGGCCGAAGAGCTCTACCGGATTGGGAATTCTTACTATCGGAAAAATCAAACCCGTAAAATTATTTGATATGCCCAAAGAACGAAATTTCGCCCTGGCCGCCTCGGTCGAAATGGGTAACCAGAAGTTCCTCGTCATTTGTGTCCATTTAAAATCCCTGCCCCGTCCCCTCCTGACCGGCCTGCTGAAATCCATGAGACCGCGCCAGGAGCAGGCAAAAATGATCGTGGAACTTGTCAAGCAAACCAAAACCCCCGCCATCGTCGGAGGGGATTTTAACACCCTTTCCTTTACTCCCGAATTTCTCACCCTCAGTTCCATCCTGAGGGATTGCGCCTCCGCCGTCGGAACAAGCAGTCAGCCCAGCATCTTTGTCAACGGTATCGGATATCGTATCGACCACATTTTCGTCCGCGGACCCTGGAAAACCCGCGCCAGCCAAGTCAGCCCGCTCCCCGGCTCCGACCATCGGCTAATCTGGGTTGACCTGCAATTACCGATGAATGGCAAAGCTTCGCACCCCCACTAAGTACAACATTTCACAAATAAAGTACAAAATCTACCATGGGGTGGCATGCAACGCCGTGAACTTAACGGCAAAGCGGTGTGTAAATACACTTGAAGTGATAGCGTGTACGGCTTTAATCTCATTCTATCATTCTTGAGAATGTTAGAATGAGATTTGTTGAGTTGACGTTGATGCTCAATGTTCAATCCCACCCGATAATTTCTTTAGCCCATAATTTTTCTTGAACCCGACTGCATGTCGAGTTATCATTCCGGTATGAAAAAAAACGCCTTAACAACCTGTGTTATTTTCATCGGTCTTTTTATTTACGGTTGCCAGAATCCGCATGCTCCCGTCCAGCCGGCCTCCGGCGCGGTGGTCATCAATAAGGCCGAATTCGATACCGCCTGGGAGGAAACCATCGACGTCCTGCGAGAGCATTATTTTGTTCCAGATCGCCAGGATCGGCGAGCAGGATTGATCGTTTCCTATCCGGCCCTTTCCAGGCAGTGGTTCGAAGTCTGGAGGGATGACGTCCAGGGCACCTATGAGAAGACTGAAAGCTCCATCCACAGTATTCGCAGGACTGCCCAGGTAAAATTTGTTCCCGTTAAAGAAAAATATCAAATTCAAATTTCCATCCTCCTTCAGCGAAAAAGTCAACCCGAGCGACAGATAACGACCGCCTCCGGAACCATTCTGGCCTTTCGCGACAAAGCTCCCCTGGTTTCAGGACAGAATATACCCAAATCTGAAGCCGTTACGTGGACACAGGTCGGCGAGGATGTAAAATTAGCGAATTATTTACTGCATCGCCTCGAGCGCAGGCTCCCGGAATCGCAGTGGACGGACCATTTCTAATTCCCAAGGTATGCCTACAAATTCAAAAGATGTGGCCGACATTATTAAGGGCCTGACGCAACAGGATCAGGTTCTCGTTGTTTGTAACTATGAGCTTTATGACGGTCGATGGGATTTGATGACCCACGATCTGGTCCAGAGGCTGGAAGGGCGGCCCTATATTTTAAAACTCGGCGAGCGAATCAAAGAAGATATAGAGCGTGTTAAAAAATTACAGCAAATCGAAAACGACTTCGGAATAATGTTAGGTGATTTTGTGAAAATTTAGGAAGCGAACAGCGTCTTTGGAGATTCAACATGCCCATACGAACAGCGCTACTCAGCGTTTACGATAAAACAGGAATTCTAGACTTTGCCCGCGAACTTTCCGCTCTGGGTGTCAAAATCGTCAGCACCGGCGGGACAGCCAAACTTCTGGAAGAAGGGGGGCTGAGCATTATTCCCGTGGACCAGGTTACCGGGTTTCCCGAGATGATGCATGGCAGGGTCAAAACCCTGCATCCAAACATTCACGCCGGAATCCTCGCTGACCGTGATGTCCCCGAGCATATCGCAGCCCTGGAAAAACATCAAATCGAACCGATTGACCTGGTCTGCGTGAACCTTTATCCATTTGTGAAGGTAACCTCAAATCCAAACTGCACCCTCGCCGACGCGATTGAAAATATTGATATTGGCGGACCGACGATGGTTCGCGCCGCCTGCAAAAACCATAAACATGTCCTGATCGTTACCTCGCCCGATCAATATAAGTTCATTCTCGAAAAAATAAAAAACGGAAAAATTGATAGCGAAACTCGTCGCATGCTCGCCCATGTCGCGTTTAGGATGACCGCGGAATATGATATCCACATCCAGGAATATCTCGCCGGGCAGCTAAAGCGACCTTCGGAAGATTCTATTTTCCCGAAAAAATTATTGAGCGCGTACAAGAAAACGTTGGACTTGCGCTACGGTGAAAATCCACATCAAAAAGCCGCGCTGTATATCGACACAAAATCCGTGCCGACCGGCTGGGGCAATATTACGCAGGTTTCCGGAAAAGAGCTTTCGTTTAACAATATCGTCGACGCCAATGCCGCCCTGGAACTGGTCATGGAATTTACCGATAAACCCGCCGTCTGTATCATCAAACATACGAATCCCAGCGGGACCGCGATGAATGACGATCTGGTCGAAGCCTATCGCCGCGCATACCTAGGCGATCCCAATGCCGCCATGGGCGGGATCATCGCCGTCAATCGTCCCATCCAGCCCGATCTGGCCGAAGCTATTGTCGATTCATTAGCGCGATGGGGAAAAACCGCCGGGGCCAACGCCTTTTTCGCGGAAATCATCATCGCCCCGAAATTTACTCCCGAAGCACTCAAAATTCTCACCACCCGTAAACCCTGGGGGCAGGAAGTGCGTCTGCTGGAAGTTCAAGACTGGATAACGAGCCGCGACCGTGAGGGAGCGGGTATTTCTGAATCCTCCCAGGCATATTGGGATATTAAACGTATCCGCGGAGGCCTTCTCGCCCAAACCCGTGACGACGCGAGTCTCAACGAAGATCAATGGAAAATCGTCGGCTCGACGAAACCGACCAACCAGCAAATGAACGATCTTCGTTTCGCCTGGCTGGTCTGCAAACACGTCAAAAGCAATGCGATTGTCCTTGCCAAAGATGCCACCCTGCTAGCCGCAGGCGCCGGGCAGATGTCGCGGATCATGAGCGCAAAACTTTCCTGCGAAATTGCAGGCGGTCAGACCAAAGGTTCCGTGATGGCATCCGATGCCTTTTTCCCGTTCCGAGACAGTATCGATCAGGCGGACAAGGTCGGCATCACCGCCGTCATCGAACCCGGCGGTTCCAAACGCGACGAGGAAGTCATTCAAGCCGCCAACGAACACAAAATAGTTCTAATCTTCACAGGCACCCGGCATTTCAAACATTGATGAAAAAATAATGACGCGAAATGATTTACTTAGTTGGCTCCACGTCCACCTCGCCGCAGGGGTCGGTCCGAAACGTTTTAAACTTCTGATGGATGTATTCGGTTCCCCGCAAAAAATTACAAAAGCATCGTTGAGCGACCTGAAATATGTTCCGCACCTCGGACCGGCGACGGCTCGGCAAATTTACGAAGGGCTTCAATCGGTCGATCCCGAATCTGAACTACTCGCCGCCGAGCAGGCAGGGGTAAACATTATTCCTCTCACCGACGATTCATATCCTCAGTTGTTAGCCTCCTGCGCCGACCCGCCGGCAATTCTTTACGTCAAAGGCGAATTAAAAGAACAAGACCAATTATCCCTTGCCGTGGTGGGCACGCGAAGACCGTGCCATTACGGCAACGAGCAAGCCTATCGTTTCGGATATCTTTTAGCCCAGGCGGGCATCGCCGTGGTTTCCGGCCTCGCTCGCGGAATTGACGGCCAAGCCCATCGCGGAGCGATGTTGGCCAAGGGCAGAACCATCGCCGTTCTCGGCTGCGGCCTGGGTCAAATTTACCCCCCGGAACACAAAGACCTCGCCGACGAGATCATCCGGCAAAACGGCGCAATCATCAGCGAATACCCGATGAACATCCAACCGACTGCCGGAAATTTCCCCGCCCGAAACCGCATCGTCTCCGGCATGACCCTGGGCACATTGGTCGTTGAAGCCCCGCTCCAAAGCGGCGCCCTCATCACCGCCGCCCTTGCCACCGAATACAATCGTGAAGTCTTCGCCCTCCCCGGCCCGGTAGATATCCCCAATTTCCAGGGCTGTCATCAGTTCATAAAATCCGGAAAAGCCAAGCTTATCACCAGCCTGGAAGACATTCTCGACGAGCTAGGACAGGTCGGCACAATCCTGAAATCCGAAACGAAATCTTTGACAAAAACGAGCCGCGACCGTAAGGGAGCGGGTAAAGAGTTACCTTCCAAACAAAACGACACTTTAAGCAATTTATTCCAAGCCGCGCTTTCCCCCGCCGAAAAAACAATCTGGGACTTTCTCGGCCACGGTCCCAACGACACCGACACAATCTGCCAACTGTGCAATCTAAAAGCCGCCGAAGTTTCAGCAACACTGACCACATTACAACTCAAAGGCCTGGTAAAACTCCTGCCGGGAAATCAATTCACCAGAAGGTGAAAGGGAGTAGCTGGTAGTAGAGACGCATTGTATGCGTCTTTTTTTTTGACTGAACATTAGCTTACTATTATTAAAAAACACCTGCGAAATATAGAAAATTCTTCCCTTTTTGACTTGCATGTTAATAAGGTACCGCTAATAATCTAGCGGTTTGATAATAGGGTTGGTGAGTAAATAATGATGAAAGAACGATTACAAAAGTTGTTGTCCAGAGCGGGAATAGGTTCTCGCCGCGCGTGTGAACAGCTTATTTTAGACGGCCATGTTGCTATTAACACTAAACTTGTAACTACACTTCCGGTCTTGATCGATCCCAAAAACGATCATATTTCAATTGATGGCAAGGTGATCAATGTTTCTCCCGAAAGGAAAATTTACTTATTACTGAATAAACCAAAAGGCATAATCTGCACGATGAAAGATGACCGGGACCGTAAAACCGTGCTTGATCTTTTACCGCACGGCGCGATTAATGAAAGAGTGTTTCCTGTGGGACGGCTTGAAAAGGATGCCCAGGGACTCTTGGTTTTAACCAACGACGGAGAACTAACCAAAAAATTGACACACCCAAGTTTTGGGGTCGAACGCGTCTATTTGGCCGAGGTTGCCGGTCGTGTGGATGGAACATTTGTCGAGCAGTTGCTTAAAGGGGTGTGGCTCTCGGAAGGAAAAGCAAAAGCCAGTCGTGTAAAAATTGTAAAAAGAGGCAATGAACGGTCGCTGGTGGAAATTACATTGAAAGAAGGTAAAAATAGACAAGTAAGTCGCATGTTGGCCAAATTAGGACTGCCCGCAAAAAAGCTCACTCGCATCCGTATGGGCCCCTTGGTGTTGACAGGGGTTGGCATTGGGCGTGTCAGACGTCTGACACCTGAGGAAATACGTAAATTAAAGCAACTGGTAAATCAAAAGTCCGAATTGCTTTTATTGTAAAAAAGCATTATAATATATCAAGGGTATGTCGGTATCAATGTTTTTATGGGAAGGAATTTAAAAAATGAAACCTCAGCAAATCAAGATTTTAGTGGTCGATCCGGAAGCGGCAAGTGCGGCTAAAACCACGGAAGTTCTCTCCACACAAGGATATCAGGTCGATGTGGCGCGTTCATCGGATGATGCCTTGTCCAAGACGGCGGCAACGATTTATCATTTAATCATCACGGAAATGAATCTCAACGGTCCAATGGGCGGATTGGACATGGTCCGACAGTTTAGAGATACGCATCGGCACACTTGCGCCATTGTATTGACGTCCGATCCGTCTCTGGCAAGTGCCGTACAGGCCATCCAGCTTGGTGTCTGCGATTATCTATCAAAACCGGTTCAGGACGACAGCCTGCTGGAATCGGTCAATCGTTCATTGTCTCGGCGGGGAATTTATCTGACAAGCGAAGCGACAATTAACAAGTCCATCGGGGCAAGACTTCGCCAATTACGCCGCGAGATGGGACTGACGACTCAGCAGTTGGCCAATCGGGTGGGGGTGACACAATCACAGATTTCCCAGGTGGAAACCGGAAGAAGTGCCGCCTCTGTGGTCACGCTCTATAAAATCGCCCAGGCCTTTGAAATGAGCCTGGGGGAAATGTTGCAAGGGGTCTAAGGCACCGCATTTCACAAATACTTGTTCATCAGACGTAGGCGGCGATGTTGTGAAAATTTATGATTTTTGCTAGTTGCTCGGGGTGGCCGGTGCGGGCGGAAAGCGCGGCGGCTTCTAAAATGGCCAGGACGCCCAGGTGCCGTTTTAATTCAAAATCCGTCGATTTCTGATGTTCGATTATACTTTGCCAGATGTGTTCAAAGTGGCGGTTATAGGCGATTTGGCGGGCTTCGGTTAGCTCATATTTCTGGGACCCGGCGATCGGATTTCCGGAGCAATCGAAAAATTTCGACTGTGTGGGTTCAAGGCGGACCTGTCCGGTATTGGCGGTGAGGAAAATTTCATCCTCGGGCGGTCCGGCGTTGACGGCGACGGTGATCGAAGCCAAAGCATGGGAATAAACCAGATTTGCCTGGGCAAAATATTGAATGGCCTTTTCCGTGGACTGCGCCGAACTAAAAATCTCTCGACAATAGACTTGTGAGGGCAGAGTCAGCCACTTATGGGTCAGAAAGAGGGCAGAGTACATACCGGCGGAAAGCAGGTTGTTTTCGGCGGGCAGTTCCAGATCGGCCAGGGACGTGGCGGATCGGCAGTTGATGGAGCGGATATGCGCGTCGCCAATCCAATCCTGGACGCATTGATAACCTGGGAAAAAGAGCCAGGGGGTCCAGACAAAAATGGCTGAATTATTTTTTTCGGCCTGCCTGATTAGTCGCATCGCGCCCCCAAGCCCGCCTATGGTCGGCGACCTTAGCACCGGACAGCATCCTTTTTCAATCACGGAATCGAGAAATTCATTTTTGCAGCAATCACGCCAGAGCAGAAGGATGCCGGGTTTTTCCCGAAGGACCATTTCACGGGGATCGTCATAAAAATGGATTTCAGGGTATTTTTCGCGGTACATATTGAGAAGTGGGGGGTGTGTATCACAGACGGCGCAGAGCTTGACGCGATCCGATTTTTCCAGACAAGTCAATATCTGCTCGGTGTAACGATCGACCCCGACGATGGCTAAGTGCACTGGTTCCATTGTGGAATTATTTATTGGTTTCCGCGGGTTCGCGTTCCATGAGAACTTTCCGCAGGAGGATAAAATTTTGTCCGCGATATGTGGTTATTTCGCCACTGATTCGGAAGATGATGGATTCGTGACCGGCGGCCACGTCGGTTTCCATTTTTTCGAGCCAGCGATTTGGCAGGACTTTTACCGGAGGATCGGCGAGGATTTTACCGTCGGATTCGAAGATAAACACGCTGTAATCATTGGTGGAATTCAATCGGCCACGTCGATCGGCGACATAATGTCCTTCGGGGAGAAGTTTGTGTTTGATCTGGGATTTGGCAGGTGACCCAAAGGAATTGGCGGATCGGGAGTGCTTTGTTTTTCCTTTAGGTCGGGCGGACAATTCCTCTTTTTCGCTCGACCCGGCAGGGACCGATGGAGAGGTGATTGGCGGACCTTGTTCGAGGAGTTTTTGCATTGCTTGCTGGGCGTTGGAGATATCTTCGGTGGATTTAGTGGTGGGGCCGGCGGCGAGCAACCAAGTGGTCAGCCCGACGAAAATACAAACGGCCATGATTGTGATATGAGTTTTATATATCTTCATATTTACCTCCTTATTTATATTAATTTCTAAAACTGGACCTTTGGTACGGTTCGTTCATGTGCGTTTTCCAATTCAAAGAAATCCTGCGGTCCGAAACCCAGCATTTGAGCAAAGAGGACCGCTGGCAGCACCTGTATTGCTGAATTATACTGCTGGACGGTGTTATTATAAAATTGCCGGGCGGTGCTGATTTGGTTTTCCGTGTTGGCTAGTTCCGACTGCAATTGCAGGAAATTTTCGTTGGCTTTGAGGTTGGGATAGGATTCGCTAAGGGCGAATAACTGCCGTAATGCTCCCGTCAAAATATTTTCCGCCTGGGCTTGGTCATGGACGTTTTTGGCGGAAAGAGCTTGCTGGCGGGCCTGGACGACCTCGTCCAGAGTTTGCCGTTCGTGGGCGGCATAACCTTTTACGGTTTCCACGAGGTTTGGGATCAGGTCGTATCGCCGTTTGAATTGAACGTCAATCTGACTCCAGGCGGTTTTGACCGACATGCGCAGCCGGACCAGATTGTTGTAGATCAACAAGACGGCGAAGACGACAAGTAAGATGATGGCGAGGACAATTATGCCGGCAATCATGGCCTTTCCTTTTTTTCGTTTCGGGTTAAAAACTCGCAATCAGAAACATTTTTATATATATAATAATCTGAAAGTTTTGTCTAAAATGCAAGTTAAAAGACAGATACCCGGTACTCCCTCAGTCTTTTCGGGCCGCTTCTTTAAGAGGCACGACCGTAAGGGAGTGTTCTTCCCGCTGCCGGAAAAGACTGAGGAAGTACGATACCCGCTCCCTTACGGTCGCGGCTCTTTTATGTGGAGAATAGTCAATGAAAGTTCTTTTGGTGGTCTATGATAACGATTCGTTTATCCATTGGTTTCCTTTGGGATTGGGATATGTGGCGTCGGCTCTTCGCGATGCGGGGCATGAGGTAACGGTTTACAGCCAGGATAAATTTCACTATCCGGAGTCTCACCTGCAGGCTTATCTGAACGAAAATAGGTTTGATGTGGTTGGGGTCAGCATTGTGGCGGGGTATTATCAGTATCGGAAACTTTTACAAATATCCGAAGCGATAAATGGTTCCTCTCAGCGGCCATTTTATGTGATAGGGGGGCACGGACCGGCACCGGAGCCGGAGTATTTTTTGAAGAAGACCGGGGCGGACGCGGTAGTGATCGGGGAAGGGGAGATTACGGCGGTCAATCTACTGGAGGCGTTGGAAAAGAAAAGAGACTTGGCGACGGTGAAAGGAATTGCGTTTTTGCAAAACGGCAGGGGGGTGGTAACCGAACCGCAGGAGTTGATTGCGGACATCGACACAATAGCGTTTCCGGCGTGGGACCTTTTTCCGATGGAGTATTACACGCTGCTACGAATGCCGCATATCCAAAACAAGGATCGGTGCGGGGTGATGCTGACGGGAAGAGGATGCCCGTTCAAATGCAATTTTTGTTACCGTATGGATGAGGGGATTCGGGTCAGATCGCCGGAAAATATCGTGCTGGAAATTAAGGCGTTAAAGCAGAAATATGGCATCACTTATATTGCGTTTGCCGACGAGCTTACCATGGCATCGAAGGCGAGGACGAAAAAATTATGCGAGGCGTTCATTCAGGCGGACCTGAACATTCGCTGGACTTGCAATGGTAGATTGAATTTTGCCACGCCGGAGATTTTGCAACTGCTTAAAAAAGCAGGGTGTGTGTTCATCAATTACGGCATTGAATGTATGGATAATGAAATATTAAAGGTAATGAACAAGAGCTTGACCGTTCGGCAGATTGTCGAAGGGATCGAAGAAACGTTGGCGGCGGGGATTTCACCTGGATTTAATATTATCTTTGGTAATATTGGGGAAAATGCCGAGACGCTTCAAAAAGGCGTGGATTTTCTTTTAAAATATGACGATCACTCGCAACTTAGGACAATTCGGCCCGTGACGCCGTATCCAGGATCGCCGCTGTATTATTACGCGATCGAAAAAAGATTGCTTAAAGATTGCGAAGATTTTTATGAGCGTAAGCATGTCAATTCAGATTTGCTGTCGGTGAATTTTACGAGCGTGTCGGATGATGAATTTCATCGATTGCTTTTTGACGCAAATGAGACATTGCTGGAAAATTATTTTAAACATCAATTGGAAAAGGCGATTGACGCGGCAAGGAAACTTTATGTTGACAAGGATGCGGGATTTAGAGGTTTTCGGCAAACCTAAAACCAATATAACGCGCAGCGCAACATAATATCCATTATAGGACGTTGTAAAAAGCTATCTATCTCTGGATCGGTTGATCAGTCGCTTCGAGGACTTCCTGTCTGGTTCGAGATTTACGGAAACTTTCGGCGTCAAAACACTCACGTAATAATTCGGTGCTGTTTGCCAATAACTGCGTGATAAGTTTGGTTCCCGCCTCTACGTGTTGGCCGGCGTGGTAGTTGATTTTCAAAAGCCAGGCGGCAATGGCGTCGTCGATTTCACGGATATATCGCATTACGAGTGCATAGGGAAATTCGTTTTCGAGTTTGTTGACGAGAAAAAGATCGAAATCACCGGGCGGACCGATATCTGAAGCCAGTGATTTCAGTTTTTCATAGGCTTCGATGGCTTCGGGATGATCTTTGAACCAGAATATAAGGCCGGTCGATAGATTCCACATCAGAGGATTGACACCTCGGATTTCGAGGGTTCCGTTGGGATAGGCTCGATAAATTTTATAGACAGTACCTTTAGCGGATTTCGGGTCGGCGAGTAGAAATTCGATTTCTTCAGCGGTATATCCCACGGCGACGTGATCGCCGAAGTCAAAGATATAAAGTCCAGCGTATTTTACAGGGTCCGATAATAATGGTAATTTATTGATCATTCGACGACTAATTTAGCGAATTTTCTTCGGCCTACCTGGACGACCATTCCGCTGGCGGGGGTGATTTGGAAATTGGGATCGGTGATGGGCTGGCCGTCTACCTTTACCCCCCCCTGCTGAATCATTCGTTTTCCTTCAGCGTTGCTGGGGACTAATTTGATCTCTGCAAGAAGTTTGGCTAATAGTTGCGGACCGGTGGATGAGATTTTTACCTGGGGTAACTCCTCGGGCAATTGGTGCTCGGCGTGAACGCGCTGGAATTCTTCGGCTGACCATTCTGCGGATTCAGAGCTATGATAGAGTTTTACGATTTCTTTGCCCAGAGTCATTTTAGCTTGCTTGGGATGAGTTTTCGAGGGGTCGGCGAGTTGTGCGATGGCTTCCTTTTCGATATTGGTCAATAGAGTAAAGTAGGATAACATCAATTTGTCCGGGATACTCATAACACGTTCGAACATTAGTTTGGGTTCGTCATTCAGGCCGATGTAATTTCCGAGGGATTTGCTCATTTTGTTGACACCGTCGGTGCCGGCGAGGATGGGGACGATCATTACTACCTGGGGTGGCTGATTGGAGTCGATTTGCAAATCGCGTCCGACGAGATTATTGAAGGTCTGGTCGGTTCCGCCAAGTTCTACGTCTGATTCGATCACCACGGAGTCGTAACCTTGCATGAGCGGATAGAGCAATTCATGGACGCTGATGGGGATTTCCTGCTCGAAACGATTTCGGAAATCTTCGCGTTTGAGCATTTGTCCGACGGTCATTTTTGAGGCGAGTTTGAGGACGTCGGAAAATTTCATTTCCCCCAGCCAGGAGCCGTTATAGCGAATCTCCAGGTGATCGGGATCGGTTAAGAGGATTTTCCCTGCCTGCTGGAAATACGTTTGCGCGTTTTGCCGAATCTGGTCGTCGGAAAGGACGGGCCGGGTTTTGCTTCGTCCGGAGGGATCGCCGATGCGGGCGGTAAAGTCGCCGATTATCAGGACGGCTTTGTGGCCGAGGTCTTGAAATTGACGGAGTTTTCGCAGGACGACGGAATGTCCGAGATGAATGTCCGGCGCCGTCGGGTCCATACCGAGTTTTACCCGCAGGGGTTTATTCGTCTCGGTTGATTTTGTTAGCTTGGCGGTGAGTTCCTGCTCGCTGAAAATCGCTTCGACACCGCGTTTCAATAGTTCCAGTTGTTCGGTTATGTTTTTGTTCATACGGTCAAGATAGTCAGGAGAGTTGGGAAAGTCAATATTTATACGGATAACTGCTGGCCGTCGTAACTTAAGAAAATATTTGCGGGCAATTTTGTTTCCAGATCGGCGTGTTTTATTTCGTGGGCGATATGCGTCAGGTAGGTTTTTCGGGCATTGATCTTTTGGGCGGCGATTAGGGCCTGGTCGAGATTGAAATGGGTTGGATGCGGGGTATAACGCAAGGCGTCGAGGATGAGGATGTCCAAACCATGCAACTGATCCATCGCGGCAGGAGGAATCTCGCTGCAATCGGTGCAATAGGCGATATTTTCGATTCGAAAGCCCAGAACTTTATCCCAGCCGTGGCATAGTTCGAGAGGGATGATTGTTTTTCCGAAGAATTCGAATGGTCCGGTGACTTCCACGTCCAGCAAATTTGGGATTTCCGAATAGACTATTCCGGTATGTCCAAAGGCGTAAGGAAAAATGGTTTTTAGGGTTTTTATTGTTTTTGGGGAACCGTAGCAAGGAATTTTTTGGTTTTGCATGGCGGTGAAACGCCGGAGGTCGTCGAGGCCGAAGATGTGATCGGCGTGGGTGTGGGTATAGAGGATAGCATCGACGCGGGTGATGTTGTTGGCCAGACATTGCAGGCGAAATTCCGGGGTAGTGTCGATAATGATGACCCCCCCGCCGTATTCGACCATCAAGCTGGAGCGATGCCGTTTGTCGCGGCTGTCGTCGGAGGCGCAGACCGGACAGCGGCAGGCGATCATGGGAATTCCGTGGGAGGTGCCGGTTCCTAAAAAAGTTATTCTTATTTTTTCATCGTTGGACATAATTAAAGTTTCGGGTTTCAGGTTTCGCGTTTCGAGTTAAGAATGGACTCGAAACCCTAAACCCGAAACTAAACTCCGGTTTCGGGCATTTGAGCGGTGGTTTTACATTTGGGATATTTACTGCATCCGAGGAACGTTCCGCGGGCTGAATGTCTTACCGCCATCTGAGACCCGCATTTTTCACATTTGATATCTGTCAATTCTAGTTTTTTCGGCTCTCTTTTCGGTTTTGCGGTTTTTGGGGTTTCATCCACAGCGTCCACGGCGGTCGTTTTGTCCGTCGGCAATTTTTGAATATTTCGACATTTTGGAAACGCGCCGCATCCCAGGAAAGGGCCGCGTTTGGAGAATCGCTTGACCATCATAGCACCGCATTTATCGCATTTGATATCTGTCTTTTCGATTATGGGTTCCGGCCAGTCGATGGCGATATTGTCGGGAATCGGTTGCGTAGTTTTGCAGTCGGGATACCCGGTGCATGCCATAAAACTTCGCCCTTTGAACCGTTTGGCCGCCATCGGCTTTCCGCACTGAGGGCAGTTGATCTTGACCTCATCGGGTTTCACTTTTTGCAGCGGGTTGCCCTCTTTATCACAGGGGATTGTTGTTTTACATTCGGGGTAGCCCGAGCAGCCAAGAAAAGTTCCAAATCGCGATGACCGGACGACCATCGGCTTTTCACATTTCGGGCATTTTTGCTCGGTAGTCTGTTTGGGTTTTGGTTTTCCTTCCTCATCGACGGACATGGCATTTTTGCAATCGGGATATCCGCTGCAGGCGAGGAACCGGCCGGTCTTGGTCCACTTGTATACCATGGGTTTTCCGCATAGCTCGCAGGGGTATTCACTTTGGGTAGACTGTTTTTCCATGTTCTTCGTGGCCTGCTCCAGCGATTTGCTGAAGGGTTCATAAAATTCATTCAGAACGGAAACCCAGTCGAGGTGGGCTTCTTCAATTTTGTCGAACTGCTCTTCCATGTGGCTGGTAAATTTGATGTCCATGATAACCGGAAAGTGCTCGATTAACTGGATGGTAACGACTTTACCCAGGTCGGTGGGAAAGAATTTTGCTTCTTTTTTTTCCGCGTAATTTCGGTCCTGGATGGTGGAAATGATCGAGGCGTATGTGCTGGGCCGGCCTATGCCCTGTGCTTCGAGGGTTCGGACGAGCGAGGCTTCGTTGAATCTCGGGAGCGGTTGTGTGAAATGTTGCGTGCCATCCAGATGGATCATTTGCAATAATTTGTCTCGCTCCAATAGAGGCAGGTTCGCGTCCGCTCCTTCCATCCGGTCAGGCAGCAGAGCCAGAAAACCCGGAAAGGCCAAAATGCGTCCGACGGCTTTGAATTCGCCGGTATGGTTTGGCGCTGTGGCGGTAATCACGGCTTCGGTGACATCCCACTTGGCAGGATTCATCTGACAGGCGACGAACCGCCGCCAGATTAAATCATAAAGGGCAAATTGATCGGGTTCGAGATGACGTTTAACATCTTCCGGTGTGAGATTTACATCGGTCGGTCGAATCGCCTCGTGAGCTTCCTGGGCACTTTTGGAAGCGGAATAATATTTTGGCTTTTCCGGCAGATAGTCCGAGCCGAATCGGTCGCCGATGTGTTTCCGTACCGCGGAAATCGCCTCCGGCGCAAGATGCGTGGAATCGGTACGCATGTAGGTAATCAGAGCGGCGGGTCCTTCCGTTCCCAAATCGATCCCTTCGTATAACTGCTGGGCTATCCGCATAGTCCGCTGGGTAGCGAAGCCCAGGCGGGTGGCCGCTTGCTGCTGAAGGGTGGCGGTGGTGAACGGAGCCGAGGGGTTTTCCAGGCGTTGTTTTTTCTGAATCGAGGTAATTTGGTACTGGGCATTTTTCAAGGCTGACACGATATTGTTAGCCTGGCGATCCGTTAGAATTTTGTCATTATTACCATCGAATTTAATAAGGTCGGCTTTAAAAAGAAGATGCTTATCCAAGACCAATTTTTGTTTTTTAACGATAGGCATAAGATAGCGAAGCGATTCATCTAAAACATTTGAGTCTTTCGGCATGTCCGATCCGGTTTGAATTACCGCCTTTCTGCCAATTTGCCCTTCGACGCCGTATTTGGTCCGAAATTTTATCAGGGAAGGATCATTGACACCGATAATTTCCAGTATCAAGTCGGTGTGAGGATGGCGCAATCGGTCGCCAATGGATAATCCGCTGGTACCAGTTTCCGACTGAGAAAGGGCTTTGGCTTCCTGATCTTCTTGGGCTTTTTTCTTACATTCTTCCAGATATTTTTCGTAATCGTTGTTTGCCTCATTCGGGTTTTGCCCGGCATGAAGAATGACCGAGATTTCCCAGCTTTCTTCGGGGATAAATATTTCAATCTCCTGCTCGCGATCGACGATCAGCCGGACGGCGACGGATTGGACTCGTCCGGCGGAGAGATTTTTGGCGATCTTTTTCCAGAGGAGCGGACTTAACTGATAGCCGACGATGCGGTCGAGGATTCGCCGGGCCTGCTGTGCGTTGACTTTGTCCATGTTGATTTTTTGCGGGTTTTCGAAGGCTTGCTGGATGGCTCGCTTGGTAATTTCGTTGAACATGACGCGTTTGGCATTTTCTTCGGGAATTCCAAGGGCACCGGCCAGGTGCCAGGCAATGGCCTCCCCTTCCCGGTCAAGATCGGTTGCCAGATAGATTTCGTCGGCGGTTTTGGCATACTTTTTGAGTTCATCAACCACTTTTGTCCGGGTTGAAAGAATCTGGTAGGTCGGCTCAAATTGCTTATCCAGTTCCACGCCGAATTTGCCCGTTGGAAGATCGCGGACGTGTCCCATCGAAGCCTTCACCACGAAACTGGAACCCAAATATTTGTTAATCGTTTTTGCTTTCGCAGGCGACTCGACGATCACCAGCGATTTTCCTTTACCAGCTACCTTTTTATCTTTCGGCGTTTTTTTCTCGGTCATAGGCCCCATCACTTAATCGGAATTTAGAAAAAAATAATGTTCATGCCATTTTGGCTCCGACGTTACCACCTGCAAACTTACTTGTCAAGAACAAGCCCCACGCCATTTTCAATAAGGATTTCCACAATTTTTTGGGCGGCTTTTCCGTCACCGTAGGGATTGGCGATTTGAGTGACGGATTGGTAACGGTTCTGATCGGTGAAAAAACTTTCCAAAGTCTCTACTATTTTATTGTTGTCCCGGCCGACGAGTATGGAAGTTCCGGCGGATATTCCTTCCGGTCGTTCGGTGGTTTCCCGCATGACCAGAACCGGTTTGCTTAGGGAGGGAGCTTCCTCCTGAATGCCTCCAGAATCGGTGAGGATCAGGTAGGAACGATTCATCAGCCATACAAAGGGTAAATACCCCAAGGGTTCGATTAGATGCACATTTGCGATATTTTTTAACAGTTCATTGACAGGCTCGCGGACATTTGGATTCATGTGGACGGGATAAACCATGTGGACATCGGGATGATTCTCGGCAAACAGTTTAATCGCCTGGCACATTTCACGAAAAGGCTGACCGAAGCTTTCTCGGCGGTGGGCGGTAATTAAAATGATACGCCCCCCCCCTGCCATTTTTTCGATCCGATCTTTGATTTGTTCGACTTCAGGATAATTCGTTTGTTCGATTTTTTTCAAGGCCCAGAAAAGCGCATCGACGACCGTATTTCCGGTAATAAAAATATTTTCGGGTATTATTCCCTCATCCAGGAGGTTATTTTTGCTCCACTCGGTCGGGGCAAAATGAAAATCGGTGAGGACGGAAGTCAGTCGGCGATTAATCTCTTCGGGATAAGGATTTTTTTTATCTTTGGTGCGGAGTCCCGCCTCGACATGGCCGACGGTAATACCGCTGTAGAATGCGGAAAGCGAAGCGGCCAGGACGGTAGTGGTATCGCCCTGGACAAGAATGATGTCGGGTTTTGCCCGTAAAAAAACTTCTTTGAGGCCCTGGATAACTTTACAGGTGATATCGTAAAGGTCCTGGTCTTCTCGCATGATATCCAAATCGTAATCGGGGGTTATGGAGAAAACATCAAGAACCTGGTCCAGCATCTGTCGGTGCTGGGCGGTAACGCAGACGATCGACTCAAAGCGGTTATCGTTTCTGAGAACGTCGATCACCGGAGCTAATTTGATCGCTTCCGGGCGTGTTCCAAAGATCGACATTACCTTTATTTTTTGGGGCATTATTTGATCTTACCCGTCCCGTAAAAATGAAAAAAGCGGGTGAAGGGACTTGAACCCTCGACATCCACGTTGGCAACGTGACGCTCTACCATTGAGCTACACCCGCTTATCGCACTTAATTCTATAGTATCATTTTACGATTTCAAGAAAAAAATGTCGATATTATGATTGGTTCTGAATCGCTTCGGACTCACTGGCGGTTAATTGAATCATAGTCCAATCGATTTTCGTGTCGGCGGGAATATGAGCTAATGCCCTGGTTCCCATGACGTCTTTAATCCTCGCCGGTTCAATCCCCCCGCCCGGTCGTTTCACGGTCAGCATGGCCGGGGTAAGGATTGTCCCGGAGGGTATGTCAATGGTGGAAACCAGACTGCCTCTGGAAACGTTTCGGACTTCGTGCTCGCAGGGGAGCAACCGCCTTTGGGGAGTTCCCATTGCCATCTGGGCTTCTTTCGCCGAGGAGATATATTGCCCCATCTGGGTCTCATCCAGGGATAAAGCTTGATCCGGTCCCGGCATCAATCGGTCAAGCGTAAAATGTTTTTCCAGGATCACCGCCCCAGCCGCTACCGCCAGCGCGCCGGTAATCCACTCCGATGTATGATCGGAAAAACCCACCGGAACTGGAAACCGCTGGGCAAGATTTCCGATCACCGCCAGATTGGTGTCGGATAGCGGTGTCGGATACGAACTGATGCAGTGGAAAAGAATCAACCGGGAAAGCGAACCATGATTGGAAAAGCAATCAACTGCGTCATCGATTTCTTCTATCGTGCTTGCCCCCGTAGACACAATCACCGGTAAATTTGAAAGAATGGCTTTTTCCAAAAGCGGTACATTCACCAAATCCGGGGAGGCCAGTTTGATCGCCGAAACTCCCAGTTCCAGCACAAATTCCAAATCATCAATGCTGAATGGTGTAGCCAAAAATTCGATGCCTACCTCCTTGCAATATCGGTAAAGGTCAGTAAATTCCTGCCGAGTTAATTCCAATTGCCGAAGCATTTTTCGTTGATCGACATGCCCTTGCTGATTCTGGTAGGTCGCGGTCGGTGAATTGGGGATCACGAGATTTTCGGCTGTAAAGACTTGAAACTTGATCGCGTCGGCTCCGGCACGTTTGGCCGCATCCACCAACTTTCGGGCTGTGTCCGCGCGACCGTTATGATTAACGCCCGCCTCGGCGATAATATAAACCGGCTCGCCGGGCCCGATGGTCCGATGACCGATTAACACGCCGGTCGAGCTAGACCAGTAAACCTTTGGCTTGCTGCGACGCATTCTCTCGATTCTCCTGGATAAACCGTAAAATGGCCTCGGCCATGTATAAATCCCGTCGTTCATCAATATCGACGATCAGATCAGAATCGGGGCCAACGATCCCTCGACGATCCGTGCCCAAAAAGCAGTGAAAGTCTTCCGCATGTTCCGGTTTGCGGTACAGCGACTCCCGCCGGATCGCCAAAACCGCACCATTGGGAATAAACATCGGAGTAAGGTCCTGCCGACGGTAAATCGCTTTTTTACAATTCAAAACGACCCGGTCGTCATTCTCCAGCCGCACCATCCAATCCGGATGGTGCTTGCCCACCGGAGTGTAACTTTGAACCGAATCCCCGCCACTGGTCAGCAGATGCCTGACCGCCATATCAATTAATCCCGTCGGCCGGATGGGAATATTACCATAGAGAAGCACCGTAACCTCTGCCCGAAACCCGTAGAGTTCTTCCGCCCGGTCCGTTCCGAATCTCGCCGCGGAATCCACGGTCGCCTTGTCATCGGCCAAGTCCGTAGGCCGACCGACCACCCAAACCCCGTCGTAATCATTGGCAATCTTCTGAACCTTAGGATCATCGCTGGTGACGATAATATGATCCAGTGATTTAGAATTAAGTGCGGATTCGATGGTATAGCCAATCAGCGGTTTGTCCAAAAGCATACGGGTATGCTTACCCGGCAATCCCTTACTGCCGGAACGGGCAATAATTACCCCCAGCGTTGGGACGTGCGTTTGACCGCCGGCATCCTTGCCACATTTACCCATATTTGCCTCTATAGTGCTCGAGTCTTATTTAATAGCAAATACATTATATAATATTTGATAGGTTTATCATCGGCGAACAGAGGGGTAAAACTTTTTTAAATTTTCATCATTTTTTTCTTTTTATATGACTCATAGGCCTTTTCGGTCAGGCTGATGATATCCAGGGCATTTAGTCCGCTGTTGATTTTTGGGTTCTTCTTTTTCAAAATGCAATCGGCGAAATATTCGCACTCGGCTGTATAGGGATTGATCGGTTCAAACGGAACATTTTGGAAGGTCCGCTGAACATCCTTATTTTGGGCGGCGTCATATCCGGTCTCACCCAGCCCGAAGATACCCTGAAGGTTTCCACCGACACTCTGGCCGATCGTTCCTTCGGCCAGGATCGCGCCCCTGGACCCGTAAATTTCAAGCCGCGTTTTGGACGCCTCGTCCGGAATGCAGTAGAAACAATCGACCGTGGCATGGGCTCCGGATTTGAACTCCAGGAGGGTCGTCGATGCGTCTTCGGATTTATATTTTTGCACGAGATTTCCGGTCAGGGCGGTCACGGTTTTCGGTTTACCCGCGAAATATTCGAGCAGATCATACAGATGAGTCGCCATATCGATCAGAGCCCCCCCACCGCCCTTTTTGGGGTCCTGTCGCCAAGCCCCTTTTATCGGCGGATACCAGCAGGACAGCTGGGCTCGCATGTAGACGATCTTTCCCAGTTTGCCTGCTTCGATCAGCTCTTTGATTTTCTGATGAGCGCCGTGAAATTTCATCATGTACCCTTCCTGCAGAAAGACTTTGTTTTTCTTGCAGACAGCGACGGATTCTTTGGCTTCTTTCAAACTGACGGTGAGTGGTTTTTCGCAAAGAATATGTTTTTTCTTCGCCGCCGCCAGTTTGATCTGTTTGGCATGCAGGTGGGCGGGAGTGGCGATATAGACGGCCTGCACCGCCGGATCGTTCAGCAGGTCGATTTCTTTGGTGTAATAGTTGGGAACATTAAAATCTTTAGCGATTTTCTCGATATTGGCCACGTCCATGACGGCCACCAGTTCGCAATTTGGTGCCTGGATCAAACCGGGAATCGTTTTGCGGTAAGCAATTCCGCCAGCCCCGATCACTCCCCATCTCACTTTCTGTGCCATAGATAAATCTCCTAATTTCTAAAAAAACTTTTTAATCTGTAACCGCTGGAGTAACAGTGCAGCAGCTAGGTTCATAACAGATTATCGCATCTTTTTCAAGAGGGCAGTTTGCCCTTCTAACCTGTGTTGGCTCTCTTTACGCATTTTGTGTTTACGGTAACGGATGACGGCTTTATAGATGAGTGGATAGGTAATCAGGGTTACCAAAAGCCCCACCACGCAGCTTCCCACCCAGAGTTCCAGCCCGATTTCCATGGTAACATCCATCAGACGGGACCAGAAGGAGGCATCCCAAATATCCAGGCGAGTCGTTTCTTTCATCAGGCCGAGGATTTGCGCTTTGATTTGCGGGTCCACACTCCAATTTCCGGTCAATAGAAAATGTCCGACAAGATAGCTAAAGCCGTAGATGGCGGGGTTTGTCAGAGGATTGGTCACCCATGCCATCGGGATCACCACCGCCTTGTTGGCCCGCAAAATCGCCGCCAGGGCGATAGCCAGAACGGTTTGCAGGCCGAACGTCGGGGTCCATGCGACAAAAATCCCCACCGCCGCGCCGAGGGCGATCCGATGAGGGGTATCGTCCACGTGCAATATATGATGAAGGAAAAGATCCTTGACTTTTTTAAAGGTTTTTTGAATCACTACAACTCAAACTCCAGCAGGACCTTTTCGTCGTAGGTGCTGCCGATGGTAATATAATCCAGGACTTCGCCTTTGATAACATTGGCCCGATGATTATGACCCGACAGGCACAAACACAGGGTCGGGTGATTGTCCAAAACCTCCCTGAAACGTTGACTGCCGAGAAAGGCGGCGGCGAAGTCCCAATTGCTGTTTTGGCGATACCAGATCAGTTTTCGGCAGGGAAGATGATGAAAGACGGCCACCATTTTTTCGCAATTCCGGGAAACACCGATTAAATCGGTCTGAAGCTTTTCGATCAGATGTTCCACGAATTCTTTGTCGCTCATGGGAAGGTTAACATACTGCCCATCCCGCCACGATGTCGTAATGTCCCGGTGTTCCGGCAAAAGTTGATCGGTCGGATCAAGCAAATGCTGGTATTCCGATAATCGCAAAGCCCGGCCAGGACCGACTTTGGCTTCGTAAAATCGCATGGGAATCTTTAATCCCTCGTCCCGGAAACTGTAATCGTACCAGCCGATGTTTCCGACAAATCCAATGTGGTCGACGATCTTCGGTTGATGGTCGAGCATCCAAAATCCTGCCTCCTTGGCCAGACGGGGGAGGTGCTTGGACCATTTTTCAAAGGAACATTGCCCAGGTCGAACCCATAAGTCGTGATTCCCCGCCACCAGGAATTTTTCTCCCTTAAATTTGGAAAATAACTCCAGGCAGCCTAAAAAATGTTCCGGACCGATCCCAGCGATGTCCCCAGCCAGGATGAGAACGTCTCCGCCTCGCAGAACCGTCTTGCGGGCAAGTTCCTCGGCGGGCTCCTTAGATCGTTTGATATTATAATGTAAATCGCTGCTGGCTAATATTCGCATGATGATGATTGTATCCGATGCCCCGAAATGTGTCAAAACGATAAAGTTTACCTTGAGAGATATGCTTTCTTTTTATATTATTTGTGGTAATTCTTTGTGTAGAGACGCACTGCATGCGTCTGTCTGATTTTTTTAGTCGAGGTAGTAAAAGTGAAAGTGTCCGAATTACCATCGCAATATAATCCGCGAGACGTTGAGCCGAAGATTTACCAATTCTGGCTGGATGGAAAATATTTTCATGCCGAACCCGATCCTTCTAAGAAACCTTATTGTATTGTCATCCCCCCGCCGAATGTAACGGCTGCTCTTCACATGGGTCATGCCCTGAACAATACGCTACAGGATATTTTGATCCGTTACCATCGGATGCTGGGTGACAATACGGTGTGGATTCCCGGCACCGATCACGCCGGTATCGCGACGCAGACGGTGGTTGAAAAACGCGTGCTGGCCGAAGAAGGCAGACGGCGAACCGATTTCAAGCGAGAAGAATTCGTCGCTAAAATTCAGGCATGGAAGGATCAATACGAATCTCACATCTTGAGCCAGCTAAAGGCGATGGGATGTTCCTGCGATTGGGACCGCACGCGATTTACAATGGACCCGACCTGCGCACGGGCGGTGCGCGAGGCGTTTTTCCTGCTGTTTAAAGAGGGCTTGATCTACCGCGGCAAACGTCTGGTCAACTGGGACCCGGCCACACAGACGGCCCTGGCCGACGATGAAGTCGAAATGCAGGAAATCGACGGTCATTTTTGGTATTTGAAGTATCCGCTGACCGAACCGGTGGAGATTGACGGTGAAACGATTGAATATATCCCCGTGGCCACCACGCGGCCGGAAACGATGCTCGGCGATACAGCGGTGGCGATGAATTCGCGTGACCCGCGAGCGAAATTTCTGGTCGGCAAAAAAGTAAATTTACCCATTGTCAATCGCCAGATACCGATCATCGAAGATGATTACGTCGTACTGCCCGATCCCAACAGCGAAGACGTTAAAGCCAAATATGCGACCGGATTTTTAAAAGTAACCCCCGCCCACGACCCCAACGATTACGAAATCGGTCAGCGGCACAATCTGCCCATCATCAACGTATTAGCCCCCGACGGAACGATCAGCGATCAGCACGGGTGGACGGATATCGGCGGTGCCGAGGAATTAGGCCTTCTCGGTCTGGATCGTTACGAAGCCCGAGAATCCATCGTCGAATGGTTCCGCGAAAACGACCTGCTCGCCGACGTAAAACCCTATCGCCACAGCGTAGGACACAGTTATCGCAGCCACGTGCCCATCGAACCGTACCTGTCTGATCAATGGTATGTGCAAGTAACGGACAACCGATTGGCCAATGCAGCCCTCCGCGCCATGGCGGACGATCAACACGATAAAAACACCGAACAGGCCAACAAACGTAAACCCCAGAAAAAATCCTGGGAAGGCAAACTCCATTTTTACCCCGAACGTTACGCCAAGACCTTCCAAACCTGGCACGAAAATATCCGCGACTGGTGCATCAGTCGACAACTTTGGTGGGGACATCGGATTCCTATATGGAGTATTAAAGAGGGAAAAATACCTGCATCGGACCAACGAATTAAGTTTTTTGATGACCTTGGACTTGAGGTCTATGAAAAGCAAAATCGATTAGTAGCACGCTCACGAGATGGTGGACCCATTAATATTCACTTCCATGCAGATTATATTGATATTTCCGAAAGTTATTTCTGTATAAAAGATATTAATGATAGGGAATTAATTGGAATCATTGAAGAATTTGGCTGCGTACAAGACCCTGATGTCCTCGATACTTGGTTCAGTTCCGCCCTTTGGCCGTTTAGTACGCTGGGGTGGCCGGAAAAGACAGACGCACTTGAAACTTGGAATCCGGGGAGTTTGCTTTGTACAGCAAGGGAGATTATTACCCTTTGGGTATCGCGGATGGTGATGACGAATTTGTTTTTCCTGGATCGTTTGCCGTTCGACAACGTTTATATTCATGCCATGCTCCAAGACGGCCAGGGGCGTAAAATGTCCAAGTCGCTGGGCAATGGGGTCGATCCGCTGGACATTATCGAAAAGTACGGGGCGGACGCGATGCGATATTCGCTGGCGGCCCTGACGACTGGGATGCAGGATATCCGCATGCCTGTGAAAAAGGAAAAAATGCCCGACGGACGGGAAATCAATACTTCCGACCGATTCGATATCGGGCGAAATTTCGCCAATAAGATTTGGAACGCCGCCCGGTTTACCATGATGAATCTTGAAGACGCGGAATCGCCCCAACCGCTGGCAATTAAAAGTCTCACCCGCGAGGACCGATGGATTATTTCGCGATTAAACCAGGCGGTCGATCAGATAACCACAGCCATCGACACTTATGAATTCGCCGAGGCATCGGCGGTGATTTATCGTTTCTTCTGGAACGAATTTTGCGATTGGTACCTCGAATGGATCAAGCCGCGGATGCGCCAAGCCGGCCAAAGCAAACAGCAAGCCCAGCAGGTTCTCGCCTTTTGTCTGGATCAGACCTTGCGACTGCTTCATCCCGCCATGCCGTATCTGACCGAACAGCTCTGGCAATATCTGCATGAAATTTATCCGAACCGGATGCTGGATCAGACACTCGTCTGTGATAAACCTCTGGTTATTTCCGATTGGCCTAAGGTTTGTGCGGATCGTTGCGATTTAGCCGTCGAGCAGGAAATGGAACAGTTGCAGAATTTGATTCGCGCGTTTCGTGATGTGCGGACAACCGTTAATCGAATTCGTTCGGCCAACAAGGAAAAATCGTTCAACGAATTGCCTTTTGCCCTGATTCGCTGCGGTGTGGAACAAGCGAAGCTTATCACCGATGCCAAACCGATGATTTGCGAACTTGGATACGTAAGTGATTTGAAAGTCGATGCCCAGGCGGAGATTCCTCCGGGAAGCTCCGTAAAAGTATTGACCTGCCCCTCGGGTCAGGCGATTGAGTTGATTATACCGCTGGCGGAGTTGATCGATATCGGACAGGAAAAAGTGAGAATCGAAAAAGAGCTTGCTGAACTTGAAGGCCACATCAGCCGGTCCGAAGCCCGACTCGCCAACGAAAGTTTCGTCAGTAAAGCTCCGCCCAAGGTGCTTGAAGAGCATCGCCAAAAACTTCAGGAACTAAAAACCCGCCGGGAATCGTTGACTTTGACTTTGGCGGAATTGAAATGACACATTTACTGACTTTTACGGAAATTTATAAGGAGCGTATTTGGGGCGGTCGAAATTTCAAGCGAGTATTCGGCAAACGCTTGCCGGAAAATGTTTCCATCGGCGAATCATGGGAACTGGCCGATTTACCGGAAAATAAATCGGTTGTGGATATCGGACCGGCGGCGGGAAAGAATATTGCCGAACTTGTTAAAGAATGGAAGAGCAAGTTGCTGGGTTCAGCCGGTCTGGACGGCGGGCAATTTCCTCTTTTGATTAAGTTTCTCGACGCGAACGATATTTTATCCGTCCAGGTCCATCCGGATTATGAATCCGCCGCCAGACTCGGTGGATCGGTTCGGGCCAAATACGAAGCCTGGTATGTGGTGGACGCGGAAAAAGACGCTTACGTCTATGTCGGATTCAAACCAGGCATAGACATCGACGATGTTAATCGCGCGGTAACCGAAGGCACGCTGGCCGATCTCCTCGTCAAGCTTCCCGCCCGAAAAGGCGATTTATTTTATATACCGGGCGGAACCGTTCATGCCATCGGTTCTGGATTGGTCATCGCCGAGGTCCAGACACCTTCCGACTCCACATTTCGACTCCATGATTGGAATCGTATCGATGTCAAAACCGCCAAGCCCCGTGAATTGCACATCGAGCAGGCCCTCCAATGCATTCGATTCGATATCACCTCCGAGTTGCCGGCCATCGCACCGACTTTTCGTATTACAAAAAATATCCGACCCACGGGCGATTCGATTTCCCTCCCGGTCGGCCAACCGCTGGCCTGGGTCATGATCGACGGAGCCGGGGTGATGACCGATGGCACGGTGAGCATTAACTTAAAACCCGGAAAAGTCGTCCTGATTCCCGCCGGTGTCGCCAAAGCCACCGCTGATTTTACTTCCCAATCCATATACCTTGAAGTTACACTGGAGTGAAATGACTAAATCCTAATGACTAATGTCGAATTCATAAATGACTAGTGATGAACATAAATATGACCTTGAGGAAAGAACGGCACGCTTCGGGGAAGCGATAATTTTATTTGCCAGGGAAATACCCAAAAATCCGATAACGTTGCCGCTTATTAATCAATTAATTCGTTCGGCAACGAGTGTCGGCGCAAATTATTGTGAAGCGGATGACGGGGAATCAAAAAAAGACTTCAACCACAAGATCGGATTGTGTAAAAAGGAAGCTCGGGAAACTAAATATTGGCTGCGAATGGTCGCGACCGCGGAACCAACTTTGAAAAATAATGCGAGAACTCTCTGGACGGAGGTCAAGGAGCTTCACCTGATATTCGCAGCCATTTTGCGGAAAAGCAAAAATTAGTCATTAAGGAATTAGTCATTGATTAGACATTAGTCATTAGGATTTAGTCATTTTTAATATGGAGTTATTATTATGAAGAAAAATGTAAGCTATCTTTTCATGTTTGTTGTCGTAATGGCGGCGGTCGTCTGGTTCGCCGGGTCCGGAAATGCCGCGCAGAAAAATTCGCCAATGCCGACAAAAGCGGCGGTGGTGGATATAGTAAAAGTCTTTAATGACTATCAGCGGACCAAGGAAATTAATGAGCGGTTGAACAAAGAGCAGGTCGAGTTGCAAAATCAGCGTAAACAGAAAATCGATCGGGTCGAAGCCCTCAAGGCCCAACTCGACAGTCTGCATCCCGACAGCAAGGATTATTATCAGCGAGAAAAAGAACTGCTGGAGCGTTCCATCGAATTGAAAAATTTCACCGACATCAAGGCTGAAGAGATCAAACGGGAATTTCGAGTGATGACCGAAGATATTTATGGAGAAATGCTCAAGACCATCGAGTCGGTCGCGAAAGACGCCGGTTATGATCTGGTTCTCTATCTGGACCTGACGGATATTCACGGCGACAATTTCCCTGCCTTGCTGGAAAAAATTCGGGAGCGCAAGGTGCTGTACTCGACCAAAGAAATCGACATAACTCAAAATGTCCTGGAAGCTCTCAACCAGAACTATAAGCTCAAAGGTTCCTCGTCGAGCGAGTCCCCAAAAAGTGAAGAAACGCCCCTGAAATCGGGAAAAACACGAAGGAAGTAAGGGCTTTTTGTCATGCCTGATAAAAAATATTCACTGAAACAACTAGCCGAGATGTTAACCGGCGAGCCGGCGGGTCCGCATGATCTGGAGATTTACGGAGTCGGCGATCTGGCCCAGGCCGATGAAAATCAAATCAGTTTCATCGCCGATAAAAAGTATTTACCGCAATTATCGCAAACCCGGGCTTGTGCCGTTGTAACATCGCCACAAATCAAGGTCGAAATGCCAGCCATTATCGTTCAGCGCCCGGATTTGGCGTTTGCCAAATTACTCGAGATTTTCGCCCCCCCCCTGCCGCATCCTCCGCCGGGAAAACACCCTTCCGCCGTGGTCGAAGCAACGCTCGATCCGACTGTCGCCGTTGGGGCGAATTGTTACATCGGACCCCAAACTCTGATCGGTCCAAACACCGTTATTTACCCCAACGTGTATATCGGACCCAACGCCAAAATCGGAAAAGATTGCCTACTTTGGCCGGGGGTGGTTATCCGCGAACGAGTGATCATCGGGGACCGTGTCATTATTCACCCCAACGCGTGCATCGGGGCAGATGGGTTTGGGTATAATCTGATCGAGGGTAAACACGTTAAAATCAATCATATCGGCACGGTCATCGTCGAAAATGACGTCGAAATCGGGGCTGGGGCTTGCATCGACCGCGCCAAAGCCGGAGCCACAACAATTGGGTTCGGGTCCAAGATTGATAATCTCGTGCAAATCGGTCATAATGTAACGATTGGACCTAATTCGATTCTAGTCGGCCATGTCGCAATTGCCGGCAGCGCCACGCTGGGCGCGTATGTCGTGTTAGGAGGAAAAGTCGGTGTTCGCGAGCACGTTAAGATCGGCGACAAGGCAAAGGTGGCCGCTTATTCGTTAATCAGCAAGAACGTGCCGCCAGGACTGGTGGTTAGTGGAATACCGGCCATCGAAAATCATGATTATCTGCGGCAGCAGGCATCCCTTCGGCGGTTGCCGGAGTTGGCGGTCAAAGTTACGGAGTTGACTAAAAAAATAAATGAGCTTGAGCAAACAATACACAATCTCAAAAGAAGCGGAGCTTGACGGCAAAGGGTTATTTACCTCCGAGCCGGTCCATGTCCGGTTCAAACCCGCCCCCGCCAACAGCGGGGTGGTCTTCGTCCGCACCGATCAGGGAAGCCCCGTCCGAATTCCAGTCAGGCCGGAAAATATCACCCGCCGACCTCGAAGAACGTCTTTACGAAACGGAACGATCGCCGTGGAAACCGTCGAGCATTGCCTAGCGGCCATTTCAGGACTGGGGATCGACAATATCGAAATCGAATTGACCGGTCCGGAGCTGCCCGGTCTCGACGGCAGCTGCAGGCCTTTTCTTCAGGCCTTGCAGGAGGCGAAACTTCAGGAACTCGATGTCCCTCGGCAGATATATCAGATCACCGAAGCCATAACCGTTCGCGAGGGCGATGCCATGATCGCCGCGCTTCCCGGGGAAACGGATGAACTCAGTATTCTTTATGATTTGGATTATTCCAACAATAACGCCATCGGTCGGCAGGTCTATGCGCTAAATCTAACGGCGGAACAATTCGCCACCGAGATCGCGCCGGCCCGAACGTTTTTGCTTCAGCAGGAGGCGGATTACCTTCGCCAAAGCGGATATGGCACGCATCTGACGTACCAGGATATTCTGGTGCTCGGAGCCGACGGCAGTCCGATTGAAAACGAATTTCGGTTTCCAGACGAGCCCGTTCGCCATAAAATTCTCGATCTGATCGGCGATTTGGCCGTCCTGGGCCGACATATTACAGGGAGAATCGTCTGTTACAAATCAGGCCATTCACTCAACCATGCCCTGGTGAAAAAAATTTCCGCCCGAATCAAACAAATCGAACTGGATAGAAAAATCGCCGCAAAACCCATCATGGACATCCGGCAAATTCAACGAATTTTACCGCATCGCTATCCATTTTTGCTGGTGGACCGGGTCATTGAGATCGACGGCGACCGACGGGCCGTCGGAATCAAAAATGTCACAATCAACGAACCTTTTTTCCAGGGTCATTATCCCCAGCAACCGATCATGCCCGGAGTGCTGATCGTCGAAGCCCTGGCCCAGCTCGCGGGATTGCTCCTCAGCCAGAAATTGGAGCATACAGGTAAACTCGCCGTGCTTCTGAGCATGGATAACGTCAAAATGCGCCGACCGGTGATCCCCGGCGACCAACTGATCCTGGAGGCTTATACCGTTCGAGTGAAACAGCGGACCGGACACGTCCGATGCGCCGCGCGCGTCGGCGATGCCTTGGCCGCGGAGGCCACAATTAAATTCATGCTCGTGGACGCTGATAGCGGACAATCGTAGAGACGCATTGCATGCGTCTCTTTTTTTCCGAAGGAAAAATTATGCCGAAAATCGCGATAAATGTTTATATTGATCCTGATGCACAATTGGCCGACGACGTGCAAGTCGGTCCGAATTGTTATATCGGACCGAAGGTTTCAATCGGACCTGGATGCAAATTACATAACAATGTAACGATCATGGGATCGACCACCATCGGGCACCAAAACGAATTTTATCCAAATAGCGTGATCGGCGGGGATCCACAGGACCTGAAATTCAAGGGCGGCTCAACTCAGTTGTTCGTAGGATCGAATAATATCTTTCGGGAAAACGTTACCGTCAATCGCGGAACCGAAGTCGGCGGCGGGAAAACGGTTATCGGAAACGGAAATTTATTTATGGTGGGAGTGCACATCGGCCATGATTGCGTGGTGGAAGATCATGTGATCATCGCCAACAACGCATTGATCGGCGGACACGTAAAACTCGAGCGTTCCACGGTCATCGGAGGCGGAGCGGCCATTCATCACTTTGCCACCATCGGTCGAAATGCCATGATCGGAGGACTTACCAGGGTGGTCACCGATGTTCCGCCTTTTATGATCTTCGAAGGAAATCCGGGAATTGTTCGGGGCGTTAATAGTAAGGGGCTTTCCAGGAACGAATTTACCGACGAGCAAATCCAAGCCGTCAAAGACGCCTATAAAAAATTATTTCGAGGTGGAAATTTCCTTTCCGCACTTGCCGAACTTGATCAGGAGCCTAACGAAGATCGGAACCTAAAATATCTGATTGATTTCATGCGGCGAAGTCTTCAGGGAAAATATGGCCGGTATCTGGAAACCATCCGCCACGATACCCCCGAAGATATCGGTAACTTTTACAAGGATAAATAACCATGACCACGTCAAAACTGCGCGCCGCCGTCATCGGGGCCGGCCACATGGGAAAACATCACGTCCGTATCTATTCACAATTACCGCAGGTCCAGCTCGTCGGCGTGGTCGATGCGAATATGGATCGCGCCAGGGAAATGGCAACGCAATACAATTGTCAGGCCTTTGAAAACATCAATGAAATTCTCGATAAAATCGATATCGCGTCCGTCGCCGTTCCGACGATCTATCATCTTTCCGTCGCCTCCGAATTAATCACCGCCGGAAAGGCCGTCCTGATTGAAAAACCGTTGGCCCCTGATTCCGCCCAGGCCCAGAAAATTCTCGACCTGGCCAAAAAATACCAGACCATCGTCCAGGTCGGACACACCGAGCGGTTTAATCCCGTCGTCAGGGCCATGCGCCGGCTTGGAATTCATCCGCGATTTATCGAAACAAATCGAATCAGCCCCTTTACTTTCAGGTCCGCCGATATCGGTGTGGTGCTCGATATGATGATTCATGATATCGATATAGTCCTCAGTCTGACCGGTCAAAAGCCCTCACAGGTGGACGGCGTAGGAGTCGCAGTTCTCGGTATTCCGGAAGATATCGCCAACGTCCGCCTGACGTTTCCCAACGGCTGCGTCGCGAACCTGACCGCCTCTCGCCTCGCGCTGAAGACCGAACGAAGAATCCGCGTCTTTTCCGAACAGGCTTACTTGAGCCTCGACTACCAGAAAAAAACCGGCATCGTCATTAAAAAAGACGCCAATGCCGATATCATCAAACTAGCCCGCGAGAAAAAAATCGACGACCTGGCCCAACTCGCGGGTTTTGATTATTCCAAACTCGTCAAAGTCGAACCCATCATCATTACCGACGAGGAGCCATTACGCGCCGAACTCGAAGCCTTCGTCAACGCCGTCCTCAACCATACCGAACCGGAAGTAACCGCCGAAGCAGGGTTCGCCGCCGTCGAAACCGCAGAACGAATCGTCCAATCCATCAAAGAACATAACTGGAAACTTTAAACTTCCGGTTCCTCTCCTGCGAGCAGGCGAATGGTAATCTCGGCAAGGGTAACCACGTCGAGGAAATTATGATGAATAACATGCTTCAATTTCCGGGCGTCAAGGTTTTTGACAAAATCGTGATAGACTTGGGGAATATCGGCTCCGTCGATATCGCCGCGCCGCGCCCGGCGGCAAAGGAAAAGTTCGACGGTTTGCAGCTGGCAGTTGGGCAGGTGCCTTTTCCATCGCTTCCTCGCCTCCAGGAGCATATCCAGATGTGTCGGAGCCTGGGGAACGTCCACCCGATGAATGATCGCGCGTTCCATAATACTGGGCAGATCAAATCGTTTTCCGTTGTAGGTTACAAGCACCTGCGTCGCGGACAACCGTTCCGCCGCGGCGGCGAGAATCCCCGCCTCTTGCGTATAATCTCTGGCCAGGGCTTGCTCAATGACGAAATCATTTTCCCCGTCGAAATAACACCACCCAATCAAAAAAATCGAAGTCCCGGAAAATCCGCAGGTCTCGATATCAAGATAGGTAACGCAAGGCGGTGTAGCCGCAGTGAGCGCATTCAACTCATGACCGGCGCATTTCAAATCAAGCAATTGGCCCGCCCCGAACATCACTTTTTTATAAAGTTGAACAATCGAAGCCGCCTCAGGCCAAACGGCGGTCAGATTTTTTCGTATTCGATAATATGTCCCCGCCGGCAGTTCAATATTTTCCCCATTCACCGTCTCTTCCAGCCGGATTATTTCTCTTCCCGGCTCTGAATTTCTATTTTGCGTTTCCCTGCTTTTAGCCCAGTAGGAACCCAAAAATATCTTCGACTTGTCCAGCTTGCCAGCCAACTCTTCCAGTTTTCTAAGTTTATCAGATGGAAACATCACTGTAATTCTAGCCGATTAAACCCAACCATGAAAGCACCTTCTTGATCTCCTTTAAGAGGCACGACCGTAAGGGAGTGTTCTTGATGGATTACCAAATTTTAAAGTTATCGCTGTACGCATAAAACGAGGAACGTTATAATGAGGTGCTTTGGAGAGGTGTCCGAGTGGCTGAAGGAGCAGCATTGGAAATGCTGTGTGCCCTTAATTGGGCACCCAGGGTTCGAATCCCTGCCTCTCCGTTTTAATGTTTGAACATCGGCACAAACCGTTACTTCCCCGGCACGCCTTTTTTTGGCGGCTAGCCAAATTCACCCTCATTTCTTCATGCCTGATCGGCTTTTCATTATTGATCGGCATGCTGGGCTATCAGCGCTATGAAGGAATGTCCTGGGTCGATGCCTTCGTCAATGCCGCCATGATCCTCGGAGGAATGGGTCCGGTAGGCGAATTGCACACCAGCGATGGAAAAATCTTCGCCGGATGTTACGCCCTATACTGCGGCCTGATTTTGATCGCGTCCATCAGCATCATCCTCGCCCCCATCGTCCATCGCTTCTTCCACCATTTTCATGCGGAAATCGAATCCGACAAATCTTAAAAATGTCATTGCGAGCGAAGCAATCTCATTCTTCCTCGCATATCTTTTTCATCGCCCAAGCCATATTCGCCCCCAAAACTCTCATCGTCTGCATCCCTTCCTCATCCTTTTCCACCTCGCCTTTATCCCGCCCGATCCCCATATTCCAGTACGAGGACCCAACCACGATCATTTCCTCGATCAGAAAAAAATGATTCATAGTATCAAACGCATGGATCGCTCCGCCCCGCCGAACCGCCACCACCGCCGCTCCTACTTTCCGCTTAAACAGACTCCCATTCATCTTAGCCACAAACCCCGTCCGATCAATCAGCGCCTTCATCTCCGCCGTCACATCAGAAAAATAAGTCGGCGACGCCAAAATAATCCCATCCGCCTCCGCCATCTTCTTAATGCAAGAATTCACAATGTCGTTCTTAACCGCGCACCGCCCATCCTTCTTCGCCGCGCATTTATAACACGCCCGACACCCCCGTATCTTCTTCCCCGCCAACTGCACCATTTCCGTATCAATCCCCTCTTTTTCCAATTCCGCAAAAATCGTTTTGACAAGTATCGCCGTATTCCCGTTTTTTCTCGCACTCCCATTAAACGCAATAACTTTCATCGAACAAACCTCGCTTTCTTAGTTTAGCAGTCGCCGGCACGGCAACTTCTTCTCTTAACTTTGCATTTTAATATTTGCAATTTGCAATTAAACTCTTTTCCACTTTTACTCTTTTCACATTCTTTTCTTCTTTCGTTAAGTGTAAATCAATGTCTACCCCAGAAATACATGTCAAGGCTTAAATCCCCAAACTCAGTTTGGCCCCAATCTTTTAAAATCCAGGAATTGGCCTTGAAAATTTACGAAAGAAACCTATAATCGATTTTTGCCTGATGGGCGTTCGGTAATTTTTGTTTGAGGTGATTTGCCATGAAAAATAGTCTTTTCCTTCCTATCTTTGTTGTGTTTATAGCCACAAATTACGGACTATCGCAAACTAGCCAGCCGGCGGAAGAGGCAAAGAAAAAGCCCATTGTGTTTCATTTCCAAATCTACGATCCCATCGAAGATTCCAAGCAGGCCGAGGCGTTAATTAATCGGCTGCACAGCGTTGGTCGCGACACAGATCGTGTTGTCGCAATCTCAATCGATACTCCCGGCGGCGATCCTGTGCTTGTTGAGAAAATGCTTGACGCAGTAAATGCTTTCCAGGGAAAGAAAATTGCCTTTATTGATTATGGAAGATACGGCGGATGTTTCGGGTATCCGGTCGCCCTTGCCCTGGCTTGCGATACTGTTATAATGCACCCAAAGGCCAGTTTAGGAACGAAGGAAAAGATTGAGCCGCTCGCCCTGGCCAACTGCAAGGGATTTCGTCCTTCGGAAATCCATCCACTCATGATGGATTATTGGAGACAAGGGGTTCCCTTAATCACTAAAGACCCCGAAATAGTCGAATGCGTAGAGAGGCTTTCCGTGGTTACTCAAAAACGCACATCTTCCGGGGGGCAGACCGTCGAAATGTTTAGCCAAAAAAGAACGGTTAGGAGTAGTGGCGGGCTTACGATACAGCATGTTTGTTTTGACGCACAAAAAGCCTTAGAATGTAAAATGGTGGATCGATTGGCCGATAAGATCGATCCGGAGGTTGAAGATGTTGTCGGCACGAAGAATTATGTCGATGCTGATATTCTTTTAAAATCCAACCTGGATAAAACAATACGAAACATGCTGGCAAAAGGCCAGATGTTGAACTCCAATACAAGGCACGTCGAGGGAGCGAAGGCCGAACTTGCGGCGTGCATTAGAAAGCAAAGCTCGGCGAAAACGGTGGCGCAAATTTTCAGAATACAACCTCATTTGCAGGTTATTTTGGCTAGACAACTCCAGAACGATTTTAAAGTTTATCCAAGCACGGCGTCGGGCTATATCCCAAGGGATTGGTTTCTGGACGATTTCCAAAAAGTAATCGATAGCTACGAAGAGCAAATCCAGACGCTTCGGGTAGATGCGGCAAGGGAAGAGCAGGAAAGAAAACGCAGGGATAATATTGGGGGCGGATACATCCAGAATGCCAACGAGCGAATCGGTCCTAATGATTCCGGGGGGTATAGAACAGGCCGCCGCAGCCGCAATAGAAGATAAAATGCAAAAAATGAATTTTTGGGAATGAAAGGCTCCTCCTCGGCCAAACATAGAGACAAGGTTTTTTTTCTTTCTTAAGCTGTCCGCTGTTTGCTGTACGCTGTCGGCTTGCCTCCTCGTCTACTTTCCCCTATAATTCCCTCATGGCTCGGAAGAAACGAAAATCGGATAACGCGATGTATCAACTCATCTTCGGTGATGAGAATAATTCATCTGCGCCTCAGCCGACGAAAACCAATCAATCCGAACAACCATTGACCGTCTCGGAATTGACCGATAAAATAAAATCCGCTATTAAAAAGAATCTTCCCGCCACCGTTCTCGTGGCTGGGGAAATTTCAAACCTCACCTTCGCCAGTTCCGGCCATGTCTATTTCACCCTCAAGGACGAGCAGTCCCAGATAAGCTGCGCCCTTTGGCGGTCCAACGCTGTAAAGGTAAAATTCGAATTGACCGACGGCCTCGCCGTCGTCGTTCAGGGCTACGTCGATGTCTATCCGCCTCGCGGCCAGTACCAGCTCTACGCCGAGCGCATCAGTCCCTTCGGACTCGGCGAACTGGAATTGGCCTTTCGGCAACTCAAGGAAAAATTGCAAAAAGAAGGCTTGTTCGACCCGGCCCACAAAAAACCGATCCCCGCTTTTCCGCTAACCATCGCCGTCGTCACCAGCCCCACCGGTGCGGCTGTCCGCGACATCCTCCGCACCCTCGAACTGCGCTGGCCCGTCGGAAAAGTCCTGCTCTACGGCGTCCAGGTCCAGGGCACCGAAGCTGCCCCGCAAATCGCCGCCGCACTGAATGATTTAAACAAAAACGCCGAACAATTAAAGATCGACGTGATCATCCTCGCCCGCGGCGGCGGGAGTCTCGAAGACCTTTGGGCCTTTAACGAGGAAATCGTCGCCCGTGCTATCTACGATTCGGCGTTACCGATCATCACCGGCGTCGGACACGAAGTTGACATCACCATCGCCGATTTTGTCGCCGACCATCGCGCCGCAACCCCCACCGCCGCCGCACAGGCAGCCGCGCCCGTTCTTGCGGAAATTCTGGCTGGGATTGAGGGGCAATATCAACGGCTGCGAAACGTAACAAGACAAAAAATGACCATCGAAAAAGGCAGACTAAAAAACCTGGCCGACCGCGGCATGTTCAAACACCCGCTCATAATCCTCGGTCCCTTTGCTCAGCGATTCGATGAAACCGTTCAGCGGCTTAATACCGCTTTGAAGAAAATTGCGACACAGAGCCGAAATCGAACTCACAACGCCGAACTGAAACTCGGAAAAATATCCCCAAACGTGTTATTAGCCAGAGCCAATAACACAATCGTGAAACTTTTACAGCAATTGGGCTATACCCTAAGTACGTTTTTGGCTACACAAAAAGGTAGCTTTGAGCAAAAAGTTACACTTTTGAAAATATTTACCGCCAATGTTGTGAAGACAAAATCAACAACGGTAACTCACCTGGACGCCAGGCTGTCCGCTCTGGATTACCGGCAGGTGCTCAATCGCGGATTTGCCATTGTCCGGCGGGAAAAAGATTCTAAAATAGTAACCTCTGTGGATATGATTGTAGCGAATGAAATGATGCAAACTGAACTGTTGGACGGAAAAATAACAAGTGAGGTAAAAGCAAAAAGTGACAAAAACTGAAGGTATCGTGAGGCCGGCGGTGATGCAGGACGTGGATGCGATCCACCATCTGATTAGCTATTACGCGGAACGGAACCAAATGTTGTTTCGGGTACTTGAGGATTTATTTGAACGGCTTCGGGAATTTCGCGTTTTCGCGGACGCCGCTGGTAAGGTGCTTGGTTGTTGCGGTTTGGCGTTGATGTGGCGAGACTTGGCTGAGATACGAAGTCTGGCGGTGGACCCGAATTACATCGGCTGTGGGATTGGCAAAAAGCTGGTCCTCGACGCTGTAAACGAAGCGCGGACCCTCGGCCTTAAACAAGTATTCGCCCTGACTTACGAATCTTCGTTTTTTGAAAAACTGGGATTCGTAGTCGTCGAGAAAGAAAAATTACCGCACAAAGTCTGGACGGACTGCATCCACTGCGAAATGCAAAATAACTGCCAGGAAATTCCCCTGGTTTTGGATTTGACATGAACAAATCGATCCGGTAGTGCACATTTTTCGAAATAGTGCAATTTTGGTGCAGTTTTGGTGCAATTCTTTAACCGCCAAGAAGAAAAGATTCTTTAGCCACGAATTACCCGAATGGGCACGAATATAAAGAGATTTAAACCACAGAGATCGCAGAGGACGCAGAGAAAATATTTATTTTTAGAGAGCGGGGAATTTGCCCTTCATGTTAAGTATAGCACATGGCTGGGGAAAAGCAAATTTTTCGGGGGGATTTTTGGGTCGTTTGCCAGTATATGGCATTATATACGTCTTGGTGAAAAAAGAGACAAATCACATTCGGATATCGTTACGGTTCGCGAATCGGTTATCGCTTTGAAATATGAATCACACCCTTCAGTATTTATTTCTTGGCCGTCTTCTGGTCTTCCCATTGCTGAGCGAGTTGTTCCATCTTCTTTTGAATTTTATCAAACCACGAACCGTTTTTCTTCTTCGGGTCAGGCGGTCGATTCTGCTCGTCCTCCAGATGCTGGCGGATGCGTTTGTTCTCCACCACGCCCAATAGCGAACTGGTTAAAATATAAAGATTCAATCCGCTCGGGGCATTGTAGAAGATCAGCCCCATGAAAATCGACATGAAGTACATCATGAACTTCTGCTGCTTGGCCTGAGACGGGTCCGCGTCCGGATTAGGTGCCGTCTGAGGACTGAATACCTGCTGGACGATAAAGGCAAGAAGAACCAGAACGGGCAGCACATTCAAGTCCTGAACATCGCCAATCATTCCTGAAAGCAGGGGAATTTTGTATGACTGAGAAAAATGGATTAACGCGTCCGATCCCGCCAAATCGCGGATCCAAAAGAAAAATGGCTGATGACGAAGCTCGAAGGTGTTATTCAACGCCGTCCATAACGCTATCCAAATCGGCATCTGCAACATCATCGGCAAACACCCCAAAATCTGTCCCGCCGGATTAACACCCTCGGCCTTGTACAATTCCATGGTGGCTTTATTTAATCCCTCCTTGTTGTTCTTGTATTTTTCCTTCAAGGCGCTGATTTTGGGATGAAGCTTCTGCATTTGCCGCTGCGACCGCATCATGTTCACCTGGCTGGACTTGCTGACCGGATGTAGCACGACCCGGACAATAACCACCAGTAGAATAATCGCTATTCCATAATTTCGCGTGACCAGGAAAAGCTTGTTCAGCAACCACGCCATGAAGTCCGCCAGCCACTGCATCGTGCACCATGAAGAGTCGAACGTGAGGGAGTAATTTCGTTCCAGGTACTTGCCCTGTGAAAAAAATGTGTGCGACTTGGGACCCAGATACAGATCAAAATTCATGTCCGCCTTTTTTTGAGGACCGACTGAAATAGGCTTGCTGACCCAGATCGTTGAAAGGTCTTTCCCCAGATCGGGAACACCCAGATCAGGCTCGGAGCTGTAAGTCTTCGCATCGACATAATCGATCAGTTTCCCGCTGATCTTTCCCTGGTCATCCACCGCCGCCATCAAGGCAGCGAAATATTTGTTCGTCTGACCCGCCCAGACCGCCTGTTCATCCACTGCGCCCATTCGACGCATCTGGTCGGCTAGTTTCAGCAAGTCGGACCGAAGGGCACTGGTAGCCTGGATACCGTCCCGACCAGACCGCCTAAGTCCGGCATAGACCTTCCGGTCTTCACTTCGAGGGTCCTCTTTCCGAATTCCCACCAGCCCTTCCTGCCGAATGACTGCCTTAAGGTTTTCACCGCTGAGATTTTCAAGCTCGATGTTAAATTTCAAATCGAGAGTGCCTTTCTTCAACTCGAAGGTCTTGCCCACTCGCATCAATTTCTGACCCTTGCGATCTATATCGATCCAGAATCTTACCTGCTGGCCATCCGCGTTGTGTGCGACCTTGTAAAACCACTTGGTATCATCCAGGCCGACCGTAAATAATTCGTTGCCCTTATCATCCATCAAAATGAGCTTTTCCGTGCTCAACGAATATCGCTCACCCGACGGATACTCCACCGGTGAAATCAACCGATATCCCTGTTTGGCATCGGACACGCTTTCCGCATAGTCGCTCAACTGGGCCGTTTTCAACGACGCCCCGAAATTGCTGAACGTCGTGCGCATCTTATAACCGTTGCCTTTGACGCTATTCCCGATGGTGATATTATCGTTTCGACTCTTGTCCTGATCCAGAAACACCGCCTGCGTGCTTGCCGGCTGGGTTTTCGGAGTCCTCGCCATTTGTGTCGAAGCCTCCTGCGTGGTCGGACCGCTGGTGGTTGCCGGAACCTCCGTTTTGGGCGGCGCGGGCCAGAACTTCGCACTGAACTGCTGCAAAACGATCCAGAATAACAAAGCCAGCATAATCGCCGTAATCAATCGTCGAGATTCCATATCCACCTTTTATATAAATGCAAAAGTAGTGTCTGAAGTTTGAAATAACTACAAACGGTTAATACTATTCCAAAGATCAAGATAAATCAAATGTTTTCACGGTAAGTTATAATGGCCGCCTCTTTAAGAGGCACGACCGTAAAGGAGTGTTCTTCCCACGGCCCACAAAAACAATTCCGTAGGAATTGTGCCACGGCTGGCTAGTCCAGGCGTGCTCCTCTTTTTCATTTTAAAAGACACGGCCGGACAAGCCGACAGTGGCACGGGTCCGAGTAAATATGAAACTGGGGAAATGATATGAAAATCTACAGGTGTTTATCTATGGTTCTGCTGGCAGTATTCTTTGATGACCCTGGTAAATGCCTGCCCGAAATCCTTGCACTTTTTCTCGCCGACACCGTTTACTTCAAGGAAATCATCCAGGGTCTTGGGTTTCAGCCGCGCCATATCCCGCAAAGAGGTATCGCCGAAAATAATAAAGGCGGGGACGGACCTCTGCTCCGCGATTTGGCGGCGGAGGATTCGTAATTCCTCGAAAAGACCGCGATCCACACCGCCCCAGGATTTGACCGTCACTTTTGACAGTTTGGTGTTTTTTTCGCGTTTGGGAGGCGGCTGAAGCAGACGAGGAGTTTCTTTTCCTTTCAACACCCCCCAGCCTTTTTCAGTCACATTTAAAACATTGTACTCACCGACCTTTTCCATGTAACCCTGAGCAGCAAGTTGCTCGACCCAGTCCCGGACGATCCGCTTATTAAACTCTGAAAGGATCCCCCATGTGCTGAGTGCATCATGGCCGTTATCCGTGATCCGCTGTTCTTTCGAGCCTATCAGGACCATCGCGGTATAATCGCCGCCGAATTTTTCGTTCAATCGCAGGACACAGGAAATAATTTTCTGGGAAACGATCAGGGCGTTTTGGACTAAATTCAAATCACCCAGGCAGACATCGAAGCCTCGCAGCTTTCCTTTCCCAAATCCTGGCCGAAATATTTCACAAGGCCCTGATGCCTGCAGGAAACACCGGTGCAGAAATTGTAAATGCCCTTGAGCTTGGTCAGTCCGATCTCGGCGGCATCGACGGATTCGGTATTTCCCAAAATGCTCTGCCAAACCCCATAATCACCGCCCGAATAAAACAAACAGCACTCCGCCTCCAAACCATCTCGACCCGCCCGGCCGCTTTCCTGCTGGTAATGCTCCAAAGATTTCGGCATCCCCGCGTGAATAACGTAACGGACGTTGGATTTATCAATTCCCATCCCAAAAGCAACGGTGGCAATGATGATATCCACTTTCTCCTGAATAAACGCGTCCTGATTCTTTTTGCGTTCATCGTCGGTCAATCCAGCATGATAGGGAAGAACGCTGTAACTTTTCGCCGCCAGCGTTTGGAACATTTCATCGACGTCGGCCCGGCGGATGCAGTAAATGATTCCCGATTCCGATGGATGACGTTCGAGAACTTCACAAACCTGGTTGACTATGTTACCTCGCCGCATCACCTTGTAAATCAAGTTCGGACGATCGAACGATCCGACGAGCATTTGTGGATTCCTTAATCCCAATTCCCTGGCGATATCATCCCGAACATGCGGTGTGGCGGTGGCGGTATAGGCGTGTATCGCGATTTTTGGAAACGCCTCCTTTAAAACCCGCAGCCCCCGATACTCAGGACGAAAATCATGACCCCACATACTGATGCAATGAGCCTCATCCACGGCAATAAAGGAAATTTGAAACTGCTGGAGATATTCGATAAAATCTCTGCCCACCAGCCGCTCCGGCGCCACATAGAGCAGTTTCAAATTGCCGCTACGAATTTTCTCCCCCACCTCTCGCCGTTCCTGGGCGGACAAACTGCTGTTCAGGCAGCCCGCTGGAACTCCATACCCCGTCAGCGCGTCGATCTGGTCTTTCATCAGTGAAATCAAAGGCGAAACGATAACCGCCAATCCGGGCATCACCACCGCCGGGGCTTGAAAGCACAGCGATTTACCTCCGCCCGTCGGCAAGATGACCACCGAGTCCCTTCCAGCCACCACGCAGGACATCGCCTCCTGCTGAAGAGGAAGAAACCGGTCGTAACCCCAATAGTGTTTTAAAATACCGCGAAGTTGTTCCATTCACCCTTCCTAACAATCACCAACCTCGAATTGGTTACTATATCGTCGGCAAATCATCCAATCAATCCAGAGCTATTTGCGATGACTGGAAGTGTATGAATTATCAGGGGATATAAAAATGTTATTTTTGAATTTATCCCGCGAATATGCATTTATACGGGAATTATTTTTGAAATTTTATCTTTTCCGCGAAAT
>JBAZZQ010000023.1:0-58754 GCA_041658725.1 Phycisphaerae bacterium
ATCATTTCGGACTCCTTTCCTTTGGGCCTGTAACCTCCATTGTTTCAGAAAGTTACATCCTAAAGAGAAGGGGTCTGTTTTTCAAATTTTCAACGTAAAATGGAAACTACACCCCATCAATTAGGCAGCAAGTAGTATAACCTGATTCACAACAACAAAATTATTTTTCAATAACAAATTCCGGTCCGTCGATCCTGATCCGGTCGTATACATCTCGATGATGCAGAAAATACACACCGTCCAGATCGACATAATCAAACTTCCCGCTGCCGGCTGCGCAATAAATTCCGGCTGATAAACCGACCATCGTTTCTGTCATGCAGCCGATCATCAGTTTCAGGTTGTTTTGTTTTGCCATTCTGATCATTTTTTCGGATTCGGCGATTCCGCTCTTGGCGAATTTTATATTCACTCCGTCCGCCAGGTCCTGATCGATTACCATCTGTAAATCGCGGCTGCAAAAGACCGTTTCATCCAGAATGATCGGCACGGGTGACCGGTGTTTAATATATTTTAGGCCTGTATAATCGTTCTTCGGCAACGGCTGTTCAAACAATTCAATCTTGAACTTATTTTTTTCGATCAGCTTGATCATTTCAAGGAATGTTTTTGGAGTGTACCCCTGGTTGCCGTCGATCCGCACGGTAAAATGCTCCAGGCTGTCTTGCAGCAGGCGATACACCCGCGAGAGAATTTGTAAATCCGCTTTCACATCGCCGCTCACCTTCAGCTTATAGGTTTTAAAATCTTTCTTTAAAATGTAACGTATCCATTTTTCCAACGGCGGGACTTTTGTAATAAATGGAATGGTAATATCCGTTTCCAATCGCCGAAGTTTCCCGCCCCAGTATTGATGCTCAGAGACTTTTTTACATTTCAGCCATGCCCGAAACAAGGCCATTTCGAACCCGGAAATCGTCATCGACATATTAAAATATTCTTTTCGCAGACCCGCAATCTTGTCTTTGTATTCTTCAACCGGCAGACCAGAAAAACGGGGCGCAATTGCCGTTAAAACTGCCATGATCGCAGGGATGGTTTCATGCTTTAAAACAAAGCTCGTCGGAACCTCGCCCAGCGAAAAATCATCATTATCGAGGATCACTTTGACAATCACGCTCCGCATGGAACTTTTTTTTCCCAGCGAGGTGGAAAACAAAGTCCGCAACGGCCTTGAAATCTCAAAAAAACAAATTTTCTTAATCCGGTTCATTCATTCCATTATCAAATAACCATCCACAAACGTCAATCCGATAAAAAACAGAAAAACAGTTTACTGGCCCAGACTCTTGTGTTAAATTCAAACCGATTTTGTAAATAATCGGAGAACAATGTATGGCAAAAAACGAAAGAAACATCGAAAAATCATATATCCTTGCCAAAGATCGCTACGCCCAATATGGCGTGGACACGGAAAAAGTTTTAACACAGTTAGCTAAAATCTCTATTTCCCTCCATTGCTGGCAGGGCGATGACATCGGCGGGTTTGAAAAGATCGAATCCGCTACCGGCGGGGGAATCCAAGCCACGGGCAATTATCCCGGAAAAGCCCGCACCGCCGAAGAACTCCGGGCAGACCTCGATAAAGCCTTCAGCCTGATTCCCGGAAACCACCGCCTGAACCTTCATGCCTGCTACTTGGAAACCGGCGGGAAAAAAATTGACCGCGACCAAGTCGAACTTAGGCATTTTCAAAATTGGATAGGATGGGCCAAAACCAATAAACGGGGCATCGACTTTAATCCTACGTTCTTCGCCCATCCCAAGGCCGACAGTGGATTTACCCTTTCCAGCCGCGATAAAGGCATTCGAAAATTCTGGATCAACCACGCAATCGCCTGCCGAAAAATCGGCGGGTATATCGGTCAAAAACTCGGTACGCCCTGTGTGACTAACGTTTGGATTCCCGACGGGTATAAGGATATTCCCATCGACCGAAAAACACATCGAGAATTATTGAAAAATTCGCTGGACGAAATCTTCGCCGAGAAAATCAGCCCCAAATATAATCTCGATGCCGTCGAATCCAAACTCTTCGGCATCGGCTCGGAAAGTTACGTCGTCGGTTCACACGAGTTTTACATGGGTTACGCTGTCGAACATAATAAACTCCTCTGCCTTGACAGCGGACATTTCCACCCCACGGAAACCATTGCCGACAAAATCTCCTCCGTCCTGCTTTACCTGGATGAAATCCTGCTCCACGTCAGCCGGGGCATCCGATGGGACTCCGATCACGTCGTCATCCTTTCCGACGACTTAAAAGCCATCGCCGAAGAAATCGTACGCGGCGATTTTCTGTACCGCGTCCACATCGGCCTGGATTTCTTCGACGCCAGTATCAACCGGATCTCCGCCTGGGTCATCGGCTCCCGCGCCATGATCAAGGCTCTTCTGATCGCACTGCTCGAACCGGCTAAAATGCTTCGAGATTTTGAAATCAAGGGCGACTATACGTCCCGGCTGGCAATGCTCGAGGAATTAAAAACCCTGCCCGCCGGCTCGGTCTGGGATTATTATTGCTCCAAACAAAATGTCCCCACCGGTTCCGACTGGCTCGATGATGTAAAAGCCTACGAAAAAAACGTGCTTTCACAACGCTAAAAATTAGTCATTAGATATTAGGATTTAGTCATTTTCAATCCTGTCCCGGCCAGGAAAATCGTCATTAAAATTAACCCCGAAAACACCGTAATCCCAGCCCCGATCATCAGCGATCGCGGCATATAGTTTAGCGTAATCTCATGCTCCCCAACGGGCACCACGACCGCTCTGGATATCCCATCCGCGCATAGTAGATTCGTTTCCCGATTATCCACCCGAACCTGCCACCCGCTGTCAAACCCCGCCGGAATAACAAAAACCGCGGATCGTTCTTTCACCGCCACCCGAATGTAGATGCTGTTTAACCCCTCTTTAAATTCAAGGATTCTTCCACGGCCCAATACCGATGGCAGGGTCAAACCGCTTCCAGAGACCAAGTACGTCTGTTCCGTATGGCCAAAAAACAAAATCTGATCGATGGCTTTCATTCGCGAATCGACCATCTTCGCAGTTTTCGCAAAAAATCCCTGCCCCGGCCAGTTGATGTTCTCGTAAATCCTGATCCCGTCGGCGGAATTTCCGGCAAGCGATTTCAGGTAATCAAGATTAAATGAAACCCCCGATAACTGAATATTCTTAAATTCACTTGCTCCATAATCGGCGTGGAAAGAAATCTTAGTCGCCTGCCTGGCCGGAATAAAAAAGTACCATTGAAATTTCCGAAAATTCTTATCGACGTCCCAAGTGGTCAGGCTAAGCTGCTGATCGGACCAGAGCGCATTTTGCAAACCGGAAAAAGAAATAAATAGCCGCAGTTGATCCTCCGTCGTCCGCCTGACATGAAAATCAAGCCGGTACAATCCCCGATCCAAAAAAACTTCTTTGCCGTAATGTGTGCTCGGATTCACATTCACGAAACTGGCGAAAAATTCCTTAAAATCTTTCTTCCCATCGGATCGAAATGCTTTGAGCGCATCAATCTGCTTACCCATTTTCGCATCCGCGACAATGTACCGGATTCCGTACCTGTTAAGCAGATCATTTCGGCTCAGCAGCCCAAGATATTGCTCCGTCGTCGGCCAAAGTTCCCACCCAAAAAGCCTACGCTGGTATTTGTTCAGCAGGGGGCCATACCCCGTAATGGTCGGTCGATCAACCAGCATATTGCAAAACGGCTCAAGGGTCTCCAATGGGTTGGCATAAGGATTCTTGCTTAATGGCCAGATAGAACCATCTCGTTCCGGATTAAGAACGTCAAGCTTCTTGGCTACGGATGGAAAAAGATTGACCTTCCCGACCTTATCGAAATAAATATCATAAAACGGAGCAAACGTCGCGATTTCAATGACCAGCAGAACAAAAATTCCCCGCGCCAACCATCGGGCCTTCAAAAATAAACATATCGAAATCAATCCCGCCGAAATAATCAGCGGAATAAAAATACCAGGATTCGAAGGATGAATCGCCAAAAGAATAGATTTGGGAATCTCGGATAAAGATTCGGGCAAAAAATTCTTCCCGTCAAACCATGACGTTACCCAATAGATAACTACAAGATAAACGACAAAACCCCCAGCCAGAATCGTCGTAATTTTCGCGGCAAATTTTCTGAACCGGGCGAGATTAGTCCGAATGGAAAGATATTCCATTCCGATCATCGCCAACACTGCCACCGAAAAATTAAACCAGATCAAATATCGAGCCGGACACCTGAAAGGCCGAAAAATCGGTATATAAAAAAGAAGTTTAAACACAGGGTTATACCGTCCCATGGCGAGGAAAACCGAGAAAATCGAAAGAATTAGAAAAAACAAAATTAAGCGGTGATGTTTCTTCATATTCCGAACGGCGAAACACGCCAGTGCCAAACACACAATCGTTGTAAAACAAAGAAGTTCGCAATGATTCCACGGCCCGAAGTATTTATACTCGTATAAAAAATTCGGCACGCGAAGTCCCATGCTCGACGGCGCGATCACCAGCGGCCAGGCAACCGGTAAAAATGAATTTTCCGTAACAAACCGATAACTATTGGCCGTACGAACCGAATCCGCATAAACATGCCACACGGGAAGTAACTGCACCGCCGCCAGACCGAACGCCAGAACATAACTCGATCCCAAAACCAGTATCCATCGGAACCGCCGTGTGTCCGATGTAACTAGCAGATACAAAAACACCGCCGCCCCCGATAATGCCGCCACCTGCACATGCCCGGCAACAATCTGAAGAGCCTCAAGAACGACAACAATCACAAAATATTTTCGACATTTATTGCCTTGCCGCAATTTCGTCCAGAAATAGAAAATCAAACTCATCCAACTCGCCGCCGCGAGGATGCTATAATGCGTTCGATGGCCCAGCATAAATCCGCTGAACATCCACGCCACCGCTCCCGTCATCGCCGATAATCTCGCCAGCTTCCACGCCCGGCCCAGACGGTACATTCCCGCTCCGGCGATCCAGTAGTGAACGATCAGCAACATTGGATACGCCAACCCCGCCCCAATCAACCCGCTTAGCCAATTGAGCGGATAAAACATCCCTGATTGTGGATCGCCTATCGCCGGATAACCTCCATACGCTAACCGATTCCAGAGCGGAAAAAATCCCGCCGCAAGATTCTTCTCCAGCCAGGCCAGATAAGGAAAATATTGAATCAGATCATCTTCCATCGGCCCCAGACCGCAGGTAAAAAACAGGGGAGCAAAAAAAATCACCGGCAGCCCGGTGATGACCACCACGGATAATGTTTTTTCTTTCTGGAACATAACTTAATTATAATATGAAATGACTAAATCCTAAATCCTAATGTCTAAACGAAAAAAAACGGTGAACGTGTTTTTATAACCGTTAAGACCACCCATCATTGCCATCATCCGGCTTAACCGGACGATGACTAAAGCGAGAGAATCGTAACAGGATAGGACCGTGGCCTGAACGGTTAGGTGTTTTTTTTTAGGCATGAGTCATTTAAGAATTAGTCACTCATGAGATATTAGGATTTAGTCCTTTTATTTCCAAACTCTTTTATGTATTCTGGGAGATGTTCCGATAAGAAAGATGTAACGAACTATGTATATTTTGGAGACAGTTATGCGAAAAACATTTTTATTTTTGATGCTATTGGCAGGAAGTTGCTTCGGAATTACCGGTTGCATTGGCGCTTTGGGTGGCATCTTACCCGGCATCGTGTCCGAAGTGGGGTTCTCTGTCCTCAGCGCGATTCTCAGTTCTGCGCTCGGCGGCATAATTCCCGCAACTACTTAATAAAGAAAATATATAATCCATATATGGATCATTTGTAAATGCAGGGGCGGATATTCAACCCGCTCTTTTTCATAAGGTGGCTTTTTTTGCAGAAAAAAACAGGCCGCTGAGATTATCTTCAGCGGCCTGTTTTTTTATTCAGTTCAATTTCCGATTTCTATTCTTCGTCGTCCTCATCGAGTTCGGTTTCCAACTCCATCTCGGCGGGGATCTTCGCTCCGTCGACAAACCCCAGGAGTTTTCTCGCGCGCACCGGGTGCTGAAGTTTCTTGAGCGCCTTGGCTTCAACCTGCCGAACCCGCTCACGGGTTACTTTGAATATCTTGCCCACTTCTTCCAGCGTATAGGTATAACCGTCGCCGATCCCATAGCGGAGTTTAATAATCTCGCGCTCGCGATACGTCAACGTCTTGAGCGTCGCTTCAATCTTGTCCTTCAGCATCTCCTGGGTCGCTGAGACCACCGGAGATTCCGCCGTTTCATCTTCGATGAAATCGCCGAAATAGCTGTCTTCGCTGTCTCCGACCGGTCGGTCCAGACTGATCGGATGACGTGAAATTTTCATCACCCGGCGCGCCTCGGTTACCGGCATTCGGGCTTCCTTGGCGATTTCTTCGATACTCGGCTCTCTGCCATGCTCCTGGAGCAGTTTTTTGGCGATGTTCCGCAACTTCGACATGGTCTCGATCATGTGCACCGGAATTCGGATCGTCCGGGCATGATCGGCGATGGCTCGTGTGATCGCCTGCCGAATCCACCACGTCGCATACGTGCTGAATTTGTAACCACGGCGATATTCATACTTGTCCACCGCACGCATCAAACCGGTGTTCCCTTCCTGAATGATATCCAGGAATGAAAGACCACGGTTACGATATTTCTTGGCGATGGAAACCACCAGCCGCAAGTTTCCTCCCGAAAGCCTCTGCTTGGCCGCTTCGTATTCCAGGTAAACGCGTTTTATCTGGTCAACGCGTTCCTTTAATTCTTCCGGTTTTTCAAGGACCATTGACATCATCCCGTCAAGTTCATCCTTCATCGCTTCAATGTCTTCCGGAAGCAGGTCTTTTTCGTTCGCCGCCTGTTCGATCCGCTTCTCCAGGTCGACCATCTTCTGCGAAAGATTTTCAAGCTTCTTCATAATCGGAACGATTTTACTCGTTCGCAGGGAAAGCTCCTCAAGAAGACTGACCGCTTTGCGCCGGCGCTGCGTAATCTGTTGCTTCAGGCTTTCCCGAAGCGATTCCGAGACCTTACCTTTGCCCATCGGTTCCCACTCTCGGCTGTTCGTTTCCAGCATCAGCCGGGCGGTTTTCAAATTTTCCGGGAGCCGTTTGTTGATCGAATCCTTTCCCAGCGTTTCCGTCGTCGACGTCTTCATCGTCCGGTCGAACGGAAGATCCCCGCTTTCCACCTGCTGCAAAATCTTTATCGCCTGCAAAATACAATAATCATTTTCAAGCACTCTGCGGCGAAACGCCATGCGGGTCAGCTCGATCTTTTTCGCCAGGCGGATTTCCTCATCGCGAGTGAGCAGTGGAATTTCCCCCATCTGGGTCAGATACATGCGGACAGGATCGTCGATCCGGCGGGTGGAGGCTTCGGCCAATTCTTCCTCGAGATTGAATTCTTCTTCGATACCTTCTTCCCCAAGGTCCATTTCCATGTCGGCGGGAAGCTGATCGTCCGCGTGCTCCAGCTTTTCGCCGCGAGCGCGACGATTCGCCTCCTCCTCGTCGATCAAATCAACCTTGATTTCATCGAGATTCATCAGAAGCGCGTCCAGCTTTTCCGGACTGGCATCGATCAGAGAATCGTTAATCTCCTCGTAGGTCAGATAACCGCGATCCTTACCCTTGGTAATCAGATCGTCCAGAAACTGGTCCTTCTTCGCCGCTTTGCTTGTGTCAGTTTTACCCATTTGCTTACTCTCCTCCAATATTTATTTGTTACCCGGGGATAGCTCTGGTCTTGACCCGTATCGGCCCTTCTCGGACCGTTCGCCAAAACAAACAATCATCCTTCCCCGACTTCACGACGGAAAAGAAATCCGATTGTTATTCCAGGACCATCCATTTTTTCTCAAAAAAGTATTCTCTATTTAAATATACGATACAACGTCAAATATTCAATCCACCATCGCTCCGGGTATACGCCGGATCGGTAATTGTAAATTCTCAAACAAAGCTTGAAGTTGACGGTCCGTTTCTTCTTCCGTCAACTCGTGCCCTAAACTGGCGGTAATTTTGGCGGCTTCCTGCTCGCGCTGATTATCTTTTATACATTTCATAGCGTCTTCCAGCGTTTTGGCATGGTTCCCCTTACGGCTGCCTTCGCGATGAAGCTGTGTAATTATATCCCCCAATTCCACTTCTTCAACCATGCCCAGCAATTCGGCCAAAGTAAATTCACCCAACTGTTCGTGACACTGCCACAAGTACCGGGCGATCTTACCGTACACTTCCGGCGCAAATTCGTCCAGTGAAAGCAATTCTTTCATGCTCGAAATATACCCCGGCTCGCAAATCATAATTTCCAAAACATCGCGAAACGCGCCGTGAAGCACCGTTTCGCAGGATGGCAGCACGTCCTTGTTCGTCGTTTGACCATCCACCGGAATATACGTCCGACGGCGATATTTCTGAAGCTGACCGTGCAACTGATCCGCAGGAACGTCCAACATCACCGCCAATCGACTCATTAGCATCCCTTTTTGGATCACATCGATCCTCCCGTAAGGATCGCAACCCGCCACCGTCGAAAGTAAATCGTCAATCGCGGCCCGCTTTTCCTTTACGCTCGTTCCCACCTTATAACGCTGCTGCAACTGCCGCCATTTATACTCCAGGGCATCCACCGCCCCCGCGATAACCGCTTCAAACGCACCCCCGCCTTCCGCCATCACCAGGTCGCACGGGTCCTTGCCCGACGTAACCTGCGCCAATTTCACATCCACACCCATCGTCAAAAAAACGTTTAACGCGCGGTCCGCCGCCTTCTGGCCCGCAGCGTCCGCGTCAAACACCAGAACGATCTGGTCCGCGTATCTCCGAAGCGTCTGAACATGCAGTTCCGTGAGTGCCGTCCCCAGTGTCGCCACTACATTCTTCACTCCTGCCTGAAACGGCGCCATGCAGTCTGTATATCCTTCTACCACGACCACTTGTTTCTTTTCCTGAATCGCTTCCCGCGAAAAAAACAGCCCGAACAGGTTTCTCTGTTTCTGAAACACCGCCGTTTCCGGGGTATTCAGATATTTCGGCTGATCGTCGCCCAGAGTCCTGCCGCCGAACCCAACCACATTTCCCGTCACGTCAAAAATCGGAAATATAATCCGTCCGCGAAACATATCATAAAACGTATTTTCACGGGCATATACCAACCCCGCCCCCGCAAAAAGCTGCGGACTGATTCCTTGTTTCGCTCCCGCTTCCAGCATCCCTCGCCCCGTAACAGGGGCAAACCCGATCGAAAACGTCTTGCAAATATCCTCTTTCAGTCCTCGCTTGGCCAGATACTCTCGACCAGTCCCCCCAATCTCCGTATCCCACAAGATATGACTGAAAAACTTACTCGCCCACAAATTCACTTTAAATAAATCACTCTTTGAAGGCCCTTCCTGTCCACCGGTCCCCATCTTTCGTTTTTCGGGTAGCGGAATATTCGCCCGACGTGCCAGGACCTCGACCGTCTCCAAAAAAGTAATAGTCATTATCTTTTGAACAAACTTTATGACATCCCCGCCGGCCCCGCACCCATAGCACTTGAAAATCTGCTTTTCAGGGCTGACATTAAAGCTGGGCGTCTTTTCCCGATGGAACGGGCAAAGCCCAACAAAATTCTTCCCAGCACGTTTCAAGGCCACGTGCTCCCCAACGACGTCAACTATATCGTTGGCGCTTTGGATATTTCGAATTAAAAGGCCATCGTATCCGCTCAACTTTTGTATCTACCTCGCGATTTTCGGCTGAGCGCAACAATGTAATTTGATAATAAGCAAAATTTTTACTCAGCAATGTTGGTTAGCGTCAAGTTCAAGGTATGATGACTGTATAACCATTTAAATATAGCACGTGAATCGTCCCCCGTCAAATTTATCAATGATTTTTCTGCAAAATTTACTCTAAATGTAAATATTAATAAGTGGTAATTATTTGGATATCACATTTTTTGCGAGGCGTTCAGCATTTCTTTTGCCTGGCGGAGCGTGGTTTCGGTCTTATTTTTTCCCGAAATCATCTCCGCGATTTCGGCAACGCGGTCTTCGCCGGTTACAGTCTGAATAAAACTTATGGTCTCTTTTTTGGTCGATTGTTTGGCGACGACGAAATGCCGGTCGGCGAAGGCGGCGAGTTGGGGCAGGTGGCTGATGCAGATGACCTGTTGATGGGCAGCGAGTTTTGCGATTTTCGTGCCGATGACCTCACCGAGCCGTCCGCCTACATTGGAATCGACTTCGTCGAACACCAGGACCGATGATCGGCCCGGACTGGCGAGGATGGATTTAATCCCCAGCATGATCCGGCTAAGCTCACCCGCCGAGGCGATCTTGCGAATCGGCAACACCGGCTGACCGGGATTTGTCTGGATCATGAATTCCACCGTTTCCAATCCCAGGGGTGAAGGATTTTCCGGTGGGGCGGGGATAAAATCGACTTGGAACTTCGCGTTCGGCATGGCCAGTTCGTTTAATTGTTTATTGACGGCGGTCGAAAGTTTCAACGCCGCCTTGCGACGCGATTCAGACAATTTATTTCCGATCTTTTCGCGTTTTCTGGCTAATTGTCCGATTTGCTCGTCGATACTGTCAAAATCATTTTGCCGGCCTTTTAACTGGTCCAGCTTTTGAGCGATTTCCTGACGGTAGGGGAGTACCATTTCGATATCCCCCTGGCCGTATTTTTTCCCCAGCCGCATCAGCAAGGCCAACCGATTATCCAACTCCGCCAGACGCTGCGGGTCCGATTCAAGCTGATCCAGATAATTCGCAACCGTCTTGGCCACATCATCCAGTTCCGTAATCGCCGAATTGATCTGCCCCGGTAAATCTTTCAGATGGTTATCGATTTGGGCCAGTTGATTGGTCTTGGTGTGCATCGAGCGAAGCTGATCGATAACCGGAAATTCGCTTTCTTCCAAACCGTTGATCAGGGTATCGGCTAATTCACGGATTTTTTCGACGTTACTGAGTTGGCGAAGCCGGGCTTCGATTTCCTGACGCTCGCCGGGTTTCAGTTCGGCTTGATCGATCTCCTGGAGTTGAAATTCATAAAGATCGATCTGCTGTCCGCGGAGTTCGGCATGTTCCATCAGGTCCTGTTTGCGTTTGATCGCCTCGTGCCATTGCCGGTGGACCTCGGCAAATTCATCCGCCGTTGGTGTGCATCCGGTAAAAATGTCCAGCAGACGCAGTTGAATGTTCGGGCGAAGCAAATACTGGTTTTCATGCTGGCCGTGAACGTCAACCAGAATTTCCCCGATTTGTTTTAAGGTCGAAGCGGGGATGGGAATCGAATTCACCGTGCTGACGGTCTTGCCCGACGCCATGATGCGACGTTGAAGGATAAATTCACCGTCCTCGATCGGGACATTAATGATTTGGGCCAGTTCCGTAAGCAACCCGTCATCCGGCAGATCGAAGACAGCCGAAATCAACGCTTCACTGGCGTTGGGGCGAACAGTCGCCGAAGTTTGCCGAAAACCCAGGAGCAGCCCCAACGCCCCAATGATCAAACTCTTTCCCGCCCCCGTCTGGCCGGTAAAAACATTAAATCCCTCGGCGAACTCTATTTCAAGTTCCTCTATGATGGCCAGATTTTTAATAAAAAGCTTTGAGAGCATTTTCTTTTTCTTAAAGCTGTTCGCTGAAAGCTTATTTCACCAATGCACCGAGCGACACCGGTTTATCCGTCGTCAGGACGATGATATCGGTGGGGGGTTCCCCTTCGCTGGCTGCCAGGAGCATTCCCTGACTTTCCAGTCCGCGCATCATTCGCGGCTGAAGGTTCGCCACCAGGATAACAAGTTTTCCCACCAGTTGTTCCGGCTGATAGTATAATTTTATGCCTGCCACAATCTGCCGAACGCCCATCGGGCCTAAATCCACTTTTACAACCAGCAGTTTGTCCGCATTAGGATGGGCACTGGCTTCCAGAACCCGCCCAACCCGCAAATCCAGAGCGGAAAATTGCTCATAACTGATGAGCGGTTTGGTTTCCAATGGTTTGTTTTCCAACGGTTTACTTTCCTCGGTCATTTTAATTTCTCCAAATATGAAAAGAAAAAATATATAACAGGTTTTATATCGTTAATCGGGGTATTCCACAATAAAAATGATGAATGGAAAAATCCGTGTGTCTGACTATTTTTCCTGGCCACCTTCCCCTGTCATCGTCCGGCTTGACCGGACGATCCAGTATTCTTCTTTGTGCTTAAACTTTTTCCATGTATTTTATAAATGGAAAATCCCTGGATGCCCGCCTGCGCGGGAATGACGCAAGGCGCTGCTCAATCTGTCATTCCCGCGCAGGCGGGAATCCAGACATTCTGATTTATTGTACGAGAAAAACCACTTACAAAATCGACCACACCCGAAAAATCCGTTCGATGTGCCACGGTTGGTTTGCCAACCGTGATTACTCATAACCGTTCAGACCCCCATTGAAAATTGTCATTGCGAGACCGCGCAGCGGGCGCGGCAATCTGGCCCCTTCGCACAAGGAACGAGATTGCTTCGTCGCTGCGCTCCTCGCAATGACTGGTCTAAATGCTTGCGATTACTCTTGGACCTCAAGAGAAAAGACACGGTTGGACAAGCCAACCGTGGGACAATGTAAACCTATTCGTTCAGTACGTCTTAAGGGAGATCAAAATAAAAAAGGGCTGTAAGCATTTGCCTACAGCCCGGAAATCTGAATTCTCTACGATTTTCGGCGACGCAGCAGAGTCAAACCGCCGAGGACGAGCATCGAAAGCATGGCCGGTTCGGGAACGATCCGATAGATTTCGCCAGTTCCGTTGCCGATGTTACGGTCAAAGGTATAAAGATTTCCATCTGCACCGTAGACAAGACTGGATTCGTCCCAGGAGTTGAAATTGCGGGCAAAGATTTCGTAACTCCCATTCGGACTGACTGAGTAAATATCGCATGGTAAACTCGGCCAATAGTTTTCGACCACATACAACTTTCCGCCAAAAGGCGAATTTAGAGGAGTAACCGCGCCGCCGCCTTTATAAAAAGCACCTGCCTGAAGGGTTGTCTTTGAACCGTCCGGGGCCACCTTATAAATGTTGCCAGGCCCGGATTGACCGGAAACTACAAGCAGTTGATTGTCAAATTGCCCGGTCGTGTCAAATATAATATCTCGGGCCAACTCGTTGCCGAGGGAGGTAAACGTCGTGGCGGTCCCGTTGGCGTCGATTCGGTAAATCTGCTGTGATCCCCGGTCATATGTATATAGGTAATTCCCATAGGGACTATTCGGGGGAGCAAACCCAATGGCTCCCATCGTCTCCCCCAGGAAATTGTGGCCGTCGAAAAATTTTTCCACATGGCCCTGGGAATCCATGCGATAAATTGAAGAGTCTCCACTATAGTAACTGGTTCCCGCACCGAGGTAGACATAATCGCCAAACGCAGAACCGGGGTTCGGGGAGGCTATTCCGCTGATCACATAGGGCGTTTGTCCGACCAGTGTTTTTTGACCTCCCGAATTGATTCGGTAGACTCGTTTCCCTTCGTAGGTGGTAACGATCAAGTCTGTTCCGAAAGAACCACCGTGTCCAACACCCATACGAATGATCTGTTCGCCTATGTTGGTAACCTTCTGCACATCAAATCCATCCTTAATCCACTTGCCCGTATCAGCGTCGTTGTGAAGCTGGGCCATGACCAAGTTGCTTGAACTTACCATGACCGTTACCAATAAAGCTAATGCCCAGTTTACCCTTTTCATGACTTTCTCCTTTCTTGAATTGAGACGCGATTTACCTACCGCTTACCACTTTGATTCGACGACACAGTAAAAACAAAAAACACCTGAAACAGAACGAGTCCTCTCGCTCTCTCTCAGGTGTTTTTTCACCACCGAAATACTTATGCCGAACTTCAAAACCCAACAAAAAAAGCACTTGGGTAAAAATGACCTCTACTCACTCTCCCAAGTGCTTTAATTAGTCTTAATAATTTTAGTTTACCCCCCCCCATAAAAAGGTCAATGACAAAAATAATATATTTTTAAAATTTCGTAAATGCTTAAATTTAGAGGGCTTATAGAGGAAGCAAACGGAAGTCAGCGTACAGCGAACAGCATACAGCACACAGCTTCGGCGAAGATTTTTTGTAACCGTTCAGTCCCCTCGTCATTCGAGCGCAGCGAAGCAATCTGGTACTCGGACGCCATTGATATTCCCAGGCCAGATTGCTTCGGCCCGCAAAACCAAGAGCGGGCCTCCTAAGGAACTGATGTTTTGGGGTGGCATGGGCAAGTCTTCTTGCCCGTGTCTTCCAGGCGTGGATTGGGAAAAAAGACACGGGCAATCGGAATTGCCCATGCCACCCAGTTCGTTGTGAATATCGCTGGCGGAGCCGGTTAGATGCTCGCAATGACGGAGGGGGACTGAGCGGTTACGGTTCTTTTTCTCGTTCTTAAGCTGTCTGCTGTCCGCTGTTCGCTGACTGCTTTTATTTCTTTTCCGGCGGCAGGTTTAATCGTGTTCGCAATCGTTCTCTTAGGTTTTCCGGCAGGGATTGCAACGACATTTTAATCGCGTAATTCTTCAAATCCTTCCAGGGGGCCATGTTCATTCTGCCCGTCTCGTTTTTGCCCTCCTGGCCTTGCATATACGAATCGTAGATCGTCTTGGCCCAGCGTTCCATCGCCAGGGCTGAATAATCGTCGCCCATGGCGTAGCGTTGGTATGCCTGGCCGAGGAACATTACCACGGTGGAGTTGACGTCCGTCAAACCCATCGATTTGATATCCTCACGAACATACCGGCGGACAAACGCCTCCAGCCCGTCATTTTTTTCCGCATACGGATAAAGTTTCAGCATCATGTCCCAATACTTTTTCGCCAGGTCCTCTCTTCCGTACTGGTAATACAGGCCGATGGCTTTTTTCATGTAATTGATATGGCCGTCTTTAAACGTTTCCCCCGCGGTTCCATCCCAGGGAATCTTCTCCGCGGCGGCCCATTTTTTGCCCAGGGAAAGATAAATTCGATGGAGGACCGGGATAAACCGGATGTCCGGAGAGATCAAAGGCATTTCTTCCGCGGTGATCACAAACCGCCCGCGACGGGTCAGTTCCTGCAGTGAGCCATAAATGACGCGGTCGGTATTCAATGCTTCAAAGGAGGTATCCGCGCCCACAGCCTTAAATCCCGCATAAGACCAGTAGACCGCGTGGGCTTCGGGTGTGCGAAAATCCAGAGGTCCGTACATATCGTCCTTGCGGAGTTCGCCGATTATTTTCGCGTCCATTTTCCATTCTCGGCGGAGGCGGTCGGCCCGAAGGAAACCTTCCAGCATATCCTTCTCGTGGGCGTAACCAGGATTGTCGAGCAGGGCGATCACCTTTTGGCCGAATTCACCGCGATGAGAAAGCAGATACAGATATTTTTCCTGGGGATCGATTTTGAATTCACGAATTTTTTCCACAAACTCGGCCATCCTGGGATCGGCCACCAATTTTTCCCACGTTTCCGGGGCCTTGACTATCACGTCGTATTTCGCGTCAGGCCAGCCGATGATATCTTCCATCGCGCGGGCTAATTGAATTTTGTAATACCAGTGATAATCGTCCGACATCGCCCCGATCTTGTGATGGAAAATCCACGCCAACTGCTGATACATCCCGATGGCTTTGGGATTAAGGGGAATTCCCCTGTCCCGCAGCAATTCATATCCATTTTTCACCCATCGCCATCGATCAGCCCCGGAGGTCATAGCGACCGAGATATTATACGACATGTTCCACGCCTGAAAAATCCAGACGCTGGTAAAATGCGGTTGAAGCTGGCAAATCCATTCCGACCGCTGGTTGGCGTCAAAATATCGGCCGTCTTCCTGCATTTTTTGCAGTCCGATCCAGAGATAATCGACCGCCAAGGCTCTGCCGACGCTGAAGAGCACGCTGGTCAATAAATCCGGCCGAGCCTGGGCGGGCAGTTCAAGCATGGTCAGACCCAACGACCGGCGGGATTCGTTTAACTGTCCCACCAGCGAAAAACCACCCGTCAAAAGCGATATCGCCAGGACAAAAGCCAATATTTTCTTCGTTGTCGTTGACATCATACCGTAATCTTCCCCAACTCCCGCCGACTAAAGACAAAAATGGCAAAAATTGCCAATACTCCTGCTTTCAAAATCACCAGGTTGCCGAATTGTCCCGCCACGTCATTCCAATCAATGATCCTTCCATCGATCAATTTGGAGGTGAAGACACTGGCATCGAGCACGGGAATGATCTGCAGCGAAATCAGGGATATCAGCCTTTCGCAATTATTCAAAACATCCTTTCCGGAAAGCAACCCGCCGATTACCCGCACAAAAGTATTCAGGACGGTTTCATCACCGAATTTACCCATGGCCTCATAGAGGAAATTTCCGCCTATCCCGACAAAGAACGCCGAAAGCGCCACCAGGGAAGCTATAGGAAACGAAAGGAACGTCCCGCAGGCCAGAGCCAGGGTCGTCAGGAATACAATGGCTGAAAAAATAATAATCGCCGTGCGGATAAAATTCGGCTCAAATGTTCCTTCGTGGACCAGAATTTCGATTCCGTCCTGGGGAGGAAAATGGACGGCCACCTCACGCGGGTCGCCGTTTATGAAAGCAATCGTCAATGACCCATCCGGGTCGATCGCATTGATAGGAATATTAAGCTCCTGCAAGGTTCGATACGGTTTTTCCATCGGAGAGGTGATATAGACATTTTTCGCTTCCCGTCGGCCTATGATCCATTGCCCGTAAATCGTATCACCTCTCAAGTTGGATTCCTTATCCCGGGTGGTAGTAATCGAAGGCTCATATTTATACCGCAGAGTGAGTACCACTTCGCCTTGCTGGGGTTTAGGCAGACCTTTGAATACCCAGATCCCCTGTTGTCGCGGATTGACCGTCCGCGTTTGGCGAATCAATTCATCGCCGATCATTTTTTGAACATCTGTATAACCCCTGTTCTGCGGCATGTTGCCCTGGGCTTTAAGTTCCGCTATTCGTTTCTCAACCTGGCCGGAAACGTCGGGAAGGGGGGGCATAAACCCTCGGCGGGCCACGAGGATTTGGTTGTCGATTTTGAATTTATCTTGTGTCTTTTCTTTGGCCGACCGGGCATACAGGCGAACCATAGTATAAGTTGTTCCCATCGAGAGAATAAACAAGAATAACGCCAGAAGGACAATCCCCAGCCATCGGCCCAAAAGAAGTTGCCATCGGGCCAGAGGTTTAGACGCCAGACTGTCGATCCGCTGCGATTGGATATCCTGATCCAGGGTTCGGCAGGCGAGGAAAATGACGAGCAGGGCCAGAAGAAAATAAGTCAGCCCCATAGAGTAGGACATGAACATTTGAATCTTGCCGGCAACGGTCCCGTCTCCCGATGCGGTCGAAATCAGCAAAACCATGACTCCTGCCAGGAGCAGCACAAACGCAATGGCAACGCGGGTGCGAATCGATTCGGCGATGGTCAGTCGGACAATAGCCCATACTTTGCGCATCGGCTAACCCCCGCTGCCGTTGGGACGGTCGTGTTTGGTCAGTCCATCCAAAAGATTTCGGTCGATTTGTTCTTGTTTCAAGGGTTCCCGGCGTGTCGGATCGGGAAGGGGACTTTGCGGTAATTCCGGTTCTGCTTTTTGTTCGGTTACCAGTTGCTCAAGGACATCCCGCTGGACCGTTTGCGGCTGAGGTTTGGAAATATCTTGCGCGACTTGTCGAGACTCCGGTGAGAGTTCCTCCTCGGCCATCAGTTTTTGTAAAAGTGCTTTTCCGGTGTCCGCCTCACCGCTTCCGCGGAGAAATTCGCTTACCTTTCCGCCCGCCAGGGCTCCCGATGTTCCCATCTGGGATTGGGCCTGCTGAACCATGCGAAGGAAAAATCGTTCCAGCCGGTCTCGCGGCGATCCCACCGAAATCACTTTGCACCCAAGCTCGTGTTCAAGATACTGCCCCAGCTTGCTCAATTGGTCGGCCTGGAGATTTTCCGTCAGAATTTGCGTCATATCCTGCTGGGCGAGCAATTCTTCGATGGGTCCGCAGCACAGCAGTTTCCCGCCGTACATGATCGCCACCCGATCGCACACGTCTTCCACGTCGGCCAGCAGGTGGCTCGACAGCAGGATCGTCTTTCCTCTTTTTTTAAGCTCGATCAGCAAATCCTTGATCTGGCGGGTTCCGATCGGGTCAAGGCCCGACGTTGGTTCGTCGAGAATCAGTAGGTCCGGATCGTTGATCAGGGATTGGGCCAGTCCGATCCTTCTGGCCATTCCTTTGGAATATTGTCCTACCGGTCGAGACGCCGCCGGACCCAGTCCCACCATGTCCACCAGGGCTTCGGTGCGTTTGTCGCGTTCGCTCTTTTCGAGATTAAAAATTCTGCCGTAAAAATCCAACGTCTCCAAACTATCCAGAAATTGATAAAGCCGCGTTTCTTCCGGCAGATATCCGATCCGCGATTTGACTTCCACGTTGGTCGGGCTTTTTTCGAAAATTCTTGCCCGGCCTGACGTAGGATAAAGCAATCCCAAAAGTATTTTTATCGTGGTTGTCTTTCCCGACCCGTTCGGCCCCAAAAGTCCGAACACTTCACCCTTATGGATTTGCAGGTTAAGGTCGCAAACCGCCCTGACCTTATTCCGCCCCCAAAAATCCTTAAACGTTTTGGTCAGCGATACGGTTTCAATGACGGTCTGGCGTTGGGATAAGCTCATATCTCTTCTCTTCAATCAAAATTCCTATTGTCCGGTATTATTATCGGCTACTTTAAGCTCCTCCGGATCGCGATCGATGATAATCCGGATCTCGCTTACGTCGGTGGGCGTATACAACTTCCGCACATTGTCCAGCGTGGTCTCCAGCATGCCCATTAAAAGCCTGGTCCTGACCACCTGGGGGTTTTCCAGGTACCTGGGCAGCAAGGCCTGCATGTACTGCGCATCGGCTTTGGCCGACTCGAATACCCGTGTCTTGTAGATTTTCGCGTTCGCCAGAATTTCCTGCACCGACCCGCCCGCCTGATCGAGAAGCTTGGAAACTTCCTTTTGAGCCTCGACCAGTTTTGGATCGTTGCCCTGCTGCATCTTCTGCTCGTTCTGGATCGCCTGGATAAGTTCCTGGTATCCCATTCCCGCCGTCTGGGTCAGCTTTTGAGTCGCGTCACCCATGGCCGTTTGAATGTCCCCGTGCATCTGTTCGGCTGCATTACGCACGTCGTTAAATTGTTGAACCACCTGACGCGGCGGTTCGATCTTTTTGATTAAAACATCTTTCAGCTCCAGCCCGCAATTCATCGCCCGAAGGGACTGCTGAAGATATTGTTTGACCAGGCTGGCGAATTTCGTCTTTTGCTGCCCCAGCAGGTCATCCACCTTAAATTGTCCCGCCGCCTGAATAACGGCGGTGTCGGCCAAAACCATGATCAAATCGCTTTCGGGATTTTCATTCTCGTGGGTGTTCGGATTCCATTGATCCGCCTTCGGAATGGTGCGGACATAATCAAAGGCGTCGATGATTCCATAATTGATAATCAATCCAATGTGTAGAATATTGGCATCTCCGGTGATGATAAAATCATCTTTCCCAGGCACCAGGGATTCTCCGACATTGGCGCTTCGGCCTTGAACAGTTTCCATTTCCGTTACGTTGTACTTAAAATCGCAATTTGTCGTCTTGACCTTTCCTTTGGAAACTTTGATGTAATTATCAATCGGCCAGGGCCAGGACCAGTGCAGACCTTGCTTGAGTTCTCGCTGAGGTCCGGTTCCCAGAACCCTCCCGAATCGCGTGACAAGGGCCACTTCGTCCGATTGGACTGAAAATGTTCCGCTGATCAGGTACGCTGCCACGACGAGCGCCATGATCGCTTTCAATATCCAGAAGCTGAACTTCAGGGCGTCGAACAGTGCCTTGTTCGCGGTGTCCTCGATATGTTCCAACCCGTATTTTTCTATTTTTTCCGAAGCCATGTTATTTTCCTAACCTTCGATTTTGTCGCCTGTAGTTAAAAAATTTCAGTCTGTCATTTCGCGGACGGCTGATTCGGTTCCGCCAGAGTTTTTAGGCTCTTGGCGCTGAGCAAATCAAACGGAGGAACCCGTTCGGCGTCCAAAATCAATGTTGAGCGTCTGGGCAAAATTTCTTTAAGCGTCTCAAGCCGCTTGATGAAATTATGCAGATCGGGATTTTCCGCGAAAATCTTGTAATATTTCGCCGCCGCCACGTCGCCCTCTCCTGTGATCGCAATCGCTTCCGCCCGTGCCCGGTTTTCCAAATCGCTGGCGATGCGATTGGCCTGGGCGCGTATCTGACGGGCTTGGCCTTCTCCTTCCGCCTTGTATTTTTTCGCCAGTTGCTCACGCTCCTGCCGCATCCGATCAAAGACCTTTTTGGTCGCCTCTTCGGGCAGCTCCAGGCGTTTGATTCCAACGGTCAGGACTTCAATTCCATACGTGCCCTTCGCCTGCTCCTTGATCCGCTCGCTTAATTCCTCTTCGATCTGAGAGAACTTCATCCGGGCTGGGTCCGTGCTGACAAAACTCTCAAAGGCGCTTCGGCCCACCACTTTTCCCATGGCGTCATGGGCCATTCCCGACAGTTTACTTTCCGCGTTCTCCGGAGTATTGACCACTTTAAGGAACCGAAGGACGTCGTCCTTGTCGGCACCGATCCGCCAAGCCGTGTAAATCGTCACGGTGATGCTCTGTTCATCCGAGGTAAACAACTGTTCCAGTTTGCTTTCATAAATGCGCACCCGATTGTCAAACAGGATCACCTGCTCGATCGGCCAGGGATATTTAAAGCGCAACCCAACCTCTTCGGGCTTCAGGCCGCTGTAGGTCTTCATCACTTGCCCGAACCGCGTGACCACCGCCGTATGCGTGAACGGCACCTCGAACGCCACCATATACAACCCGAACGCGACGATCACAAGGACCGCTAAAATCATGCTTGCGGCATTACGTTTGTTCTGCTCTGACATAGATCAAATTCCTCACCACTATAAAAATGTAAATACCGGTTCCTATTTGTTTTTATTCGCTTCCTGCGCGACATCTTCACCCAGGCCCATGATGCCGGAGGAAATCTTTTCCTTATCATCGATGATTATCTTCGCTTTTTCCGGATGTTCCACCGCCAAAATATATTTCCGAACGTTCCACGTCGACTCCAGAAGGACGTCCAGATAATTACGAAGGAAAAACACCTCCGGAGCGATTTGATAACTTTGTAATTGAGCGTTGAATCTCTGGGATTTAGCTTTTTCCAGGACCAGTTTACCGTAACGATCTCCCTGTGCCGTCATGGTGGATTCCCCGGCCAGGGCTTTTGCCCTGGGTAACCGCGCGTTGGCGTCTCCCTGTGCCTGCCACACCATCGTTTCCCGCTCCTGCCGGGCATTGATGGCCGACTCGAAGGCTCCGGCGATATCAACCGGAGGATGCATTCCCACCATGGCGACGCGAATAACTTCCAACCCCGTTTTACGGCGATCCAACTCCTCCTGCATGGATTTCTGCAGGGCCGACGTCGCCAGGTCACGATCTGTCGTCATCACCGCCATCGGATCGACGCTAGCCATATACTGCGTCCATTGACGATAAGCCACCGATTCCATGATCGCGCCCGGTTTCTCGTAATTACTCACGTAATCGATCAATCCGTTATGCGATTCGTCTTTGATGTTGTAATAAATCACCAGATCGCCCGCCAGGATATTGACCGGGGAAAGCTCGGTTTGTTTCTTTTTGTCATTGGGCTGGGTCGTCGTCTCCTCCTCGAATGGGGAAGACTTGTCCACCTGGCTCGAAACTTCTTTGCTGGCGACCAAAATTTGAAATTCATTGCCTGTCACGTGCTTAACGGTCCAGAGTATAGGCTCCTTTTTCTTGGCGTCCAGCCAGGAGCTTTCACCGGAGAAACCGATAATCAACTGATTGATCTGCCCGACGTTATAGACTTCGGCTTTGTCGATCGGCCAGGGCCATTTCAAATGCATCCCTTCCTTCAGGACCGCGGTCGGTTTTTTCCCGAAGTGGGTAACAATCGCCTGCTGACCGGGCTGGACAATCACCAGCACACTGGGTATGTACAGAGTGACGGCCGCGAACAGCAGCAGGGGGACGATGGCCTGCTGAAACAATTTATAGAACCACGTTTCGGAAACCTTAAATCCGAATTGATAGTCAATCGACTGGGCGATCGAATGCAGCACGCCTTCAGGCTCGCTGAACAGACCCAGAAGCCGGGATTCATAACTTGGACGATATTCTTCGCCAGGAATCCGAGGCCGATAAATATCCAGGACCAGATTCAGGATAATTTCCGCCGCCAGGAAAAGCATCAAAACGGGAATCGCCTTGGCCAATATCCGTTCGGGAACGGTTATACCATACACCGACAGGGCCAGCACGATCACCAGGGCAAAAGAGACGATGGAGTTGCCCATGATATAATTGGCCCCGGCCCGAAGGACACGCCATTGGTGCGTTTTGCTTAATCCCAGGCAATACCGCGAAACCACGAAGCAGCACAAGGACACCATAGCGATTATCACCAGAGTGGCGAATTGATTTTGAACGTTGGCAGCAAAAGCGTCCGTGACCCACGTCATGGGCTTCCACGAGGGAAACAGTTGAGCCGCAAACACCAGCAATATCGCCGCGGTGATAATTGCAAAAGCGGGAACAAACCATCGTTTGATCAATTTCAGCCGGTGTTCCGAGGGCAATTCCTCATCGGCGCTGAAGGGTTGAAATACGCTTTCGGATCCTCCGACTTTGTTCAGCCTCTGACGCTCAAATTCTTCCAATTCCGCCCGCTGTTGCCAGGCCGTTCGCTGCTGGTAAAGTTCAATAAAAATCAGAATCCAAATTCCCGCCCCCGCCAAAAGGTGCCAGCTCTCCGCCAAAGTGGCGGGACTTCGGTTCAACCCGAACATAACCACAAAAAGACCAAAAAATACAACTTGTAGAGCCAATCCGACGAGGGCGGCTATCTCCGATCGCTTATCTGCTCGGTGCATACTTGCTCCTGATTTTCAAAACCGTTTCGATACCCTATATATTATTCAGCATACTTTTGTAATTTCTTCTATAATACCTGAACCTTTTCCGATAAAGTAACGTATAAATATAACAACTGTACATATACTTTGAAAGCTTGTTGACGAACATTAATTTATGAAAATTTATGCCATTGCAAAAGTAACGTTACTACAGATAATACGCCAGCCGATCTTTGGGGTTCTTATCCTTTTGGCAATGGGCTTGATGACCCTCGCCCCGTCCATCACCGCCTTTACCCTTTCGGACGACAACCAGATGCTCAAGGATCTGTGCCTGTCAACCATTTTAGTAACCGGTTTACTCCTGGCTGCGTTTTCCGCTTCCGGGGCGATTTCTGCGGAAATTGAAGATCAAACTATTCTGACCATCGTATCCAAACCGATCAATCGTCTGGCGTTTATTGCCGGGAAATTCCTCGGTGTCCTCTCCGCCCTTTTCGTGGCAAATATTTTTATGCTTTTGGCGTTTTTGCTGGTCCTGCGGCATGGGGTGATATCCACCGCCTCCACCGAGAGGGATATGCCGGTCGTTGTCTTTGGTCTTGCGGCGGCGGGGGGGGGCTTGATTTTATCGGGGCTGGGCAATTATCTTTTTGATTGGCAATTTGCACCCACCGCCATGGGGCTGGGGCTGCCCATGCTCTCTTTCGCCGTTCTTCTCGCCGGTTTTTTCGATCGCGCCTGGGGATTTCAGTCCTTTGGCCAGGGATATTCCGTGGAGGTGATCTCGGCGTGCGGCTTGCTCCTCCTGGCCGTCTGGGTCCTGGCGGGTCTTTGCCTGCTTTGTTCCACACGGCTTAATGTCGTATGGACACTGGTGATCGCGTTTGTCGTCCTGTGCCTGGGAATGACCTGGGATTGGCTGATTTTACCAAAAATTCAGTTGGCACAGGTGTGGCACATCAAATTCGCCTGGTCCGCGCTTTATGCTGTCATACCTAATTTCCAGGTCTTCTGGATGATCGACGCACTGGACCAGGGAAAACACATTACCGCTTATTATCTCGTGCTTTCGCTGGGTTACGCATGCTGTTACATCGTCGCCATGCTCTTTTTAGCCTACGCGTTGTTTCTCGACCGACAGGTCGGAGCCGCCAACAAGCTATAATTTTTTAGAACCTGAAATTAAAAAAGGGGGACGAAAAATGACGTACGAACAAACGTTAGTCCAAAGAATCTACGAAATTATGAAGGGCCTACTCGCCGCAAAATCTTCAGGCCGGCTGCGTAAAGTCATTGTCCGTTGCGATTCAATGGAATCGGTAAGTATCGCCAAACTAAATACCTGCTGGCAGGAAATCGCTTTAGAACCAATTTTTCAAGCGTCCCATATCGAGCTGCACAACGATCCGCCCTTCGGCCAATGCAATTTATGCAATCAGGAATTCGAACTCGACGAAGACACCGCCCGATGCCCGCATTGCCACCACGAACAATTTAAAATCCTCCACGAAACCCCCACCATCGAAACGTATGAGATGGAATAGTCTTGTATTCACGACAAGGCACTGCCGGTCATGGATACGAAACGTAACCGTTCAGACCCCATTGTGCCACGGTCGGCTCATCCGACCGTGCTCTTAAGACACGGCTGGACAAGCCAGCCACGGAACAATGACAGAGGGGGCAGAACAGTTACTACGAAACTTAATCATGCGGGGCGACTAAAACAATCTGGTCTTTATTGATAAAAGTTATTTCATAAGCGGTGGAGATACCGGTCCCTAACACCGTAACGGTCGCGTCTTTGAGAATGATAAGTTTCTTAATGTTTAAATTCAGTTCATCCGACAAACGGATATCTGAACCGGTGAAAACGAATCCCTCAACCTTGAGGTTGTTGACCGTGTAGACAATGGCTTTGACCAGTTGCTTTGGAATTTTTTCAACCATTTTTTCTTCTCCAGTAAATACGCACCCGCAGAACACATGGACATTTGCTACATTATTGATCGGCGAATTACGGTCTAATCTTTAGCGGTTCGTCCAATTTGTCGTATAGTCATTAGGATTTAGGGTTTAGTCATTCTTTCCCGAGCATCATAGTAAACTGCCGCCACAAGTTCTGATCGAAGGCACCTTTCATATTATCCCGCATGATCTGGAGTGCGCTATAGGTGCTGATCTTTTTTTTATAAGGCCGGTTGGTCGTCAGGGCGTCGAAGACATCAGCTAGGCACATGATTTTGGCATAAGGATTAATTTGCTCCGCTCGCAGCCCATCGGGATATCCGGAACCGTCGCATTTCTCATGGTGTTCATACACCACCCGATAGGCGATATCGGGAATGCGTGGGAACTTTTTTAGAATATTGATTCCGTAGCTGGGGTGATGTTTCATTATAACCCATTCCTCAGAAGTAAGTGGGCCGGGTTTCTGGAGGATGCTGTTGTCAATATCATGTTTTCCGATATCATGCAGCAGGCCCCCCAAACTGACCCCTGCCAGCTCATCGTCCCGGACATTCACTCGCTTGGCCAGCGCAAGGGAATAAAGGCAAACGTTTACGCAATGGGTGTAAGTGCTGTAATCCCGACCCATAGTCGAAATAAACTGGTGAACGATATCTTTACCCGACAAAGTAAAACCAATCGTATTATTCACCAACTGAATCGCCCGCTGGATGGATTTCGGGTTGCTAGGATCGGTAAAAACATCCTGGACCAGTCCGGCGGCGGCTTCGTAGGCCATGTGGGCTTTTTGGGGAATTTCAATCTTCTTATCGGAAAGAATCCTTGCCAGATTACTCTCCAAATAGCGGTAGTAGCTTTTTTGGTCGTTTGACTTGATAAACAACCGATCAACCCCCGATTCGATCAACCGCTGCCTTTGCCAATCTTCCATAGGCAGATTTTGCTCGCGATACAGGATAAACCTATCACCTTCATCTCTGTGCTTGTATCCAGGATTTTCAATAAACAGATCGAAATCGAGAATGGTGTCCGCACACACGCTCTCCAGAGAGATCGGAGTGTATTGCTCTACTTCCGCTGGTGCGTCGATAACGGCCAACTGTACTGTCTCCTTGGCTAAACTTATTTACCCCACACAGTAACGTTGCGATATACTGAGTCGTATCGACACTTATCAAAAGCACTTTAGATCAAACTCAATGTTTCTTCGTAACTGTTCAGCTCCTTCTGTCATTGCGAGCGCAGCGAAGCAATCCCGTAATGACGCCGGTTGGCAAAAGAACGAGATTGCTTCGTTGCTGCGCTCCTCGCAATGACCGTAAGGGGGTCTGAACGGTTACGTTTCTTCTTCTTGTCTTTCTGCGAAGGATTGTTATAATGCACGGAATTAATATAACTTAATGGTTTGCTAGGAGATGGATTCTCAATGAGATACGCTGGACGAAATCGGCGAAGGCGGCTTGCCCGTCGTTTCTTTACTGTTTTAATATTCGCGTTGGTCGGTTCGTGGGTGGCGTACCATGGTTTTTCCTATCTGACGCTTAAAACTAAACCGGCGCAGATTCCCGCCTCGGATAGTGATTTATCGGACCGGTCGGCAGTAGTCGCCCAAATGTCACCCAAAACAGATTCTACCGTTGAGTTGCCTTTACTGGCGGGTGCCAAGCGAGCGCCTTCGACCAGGCCCGCCCCCAAAGAAACGGTGTCTGATATCGAGGTCGAGCAAGTGCTTGCCGCGGCCAAAGAGCTTACGGGACAGGGCAAAATTATCCCGGCCAGGAAAGTTCTCAATGACTATCTAGCCGAGCATTTTGAAAGTCCTTCTTCCAATGCCGTTCGCACGCGGGCACTGGAGCTCGGAAAGCAAACTATCCTCGGAGCGAAAATTTATCCCGACGATCCTGTCTGCCAAGCCTATCGCATCGACGCGGGCGACACACTGGTCCGGCTGGCAAAAAAAAATAAAGTTCCTTATCAGTTCCTCTGCAAGATTAATCAAATCATCGATCCCCGCCGCCTCATGGAAGGACAGCAAATAAAACTTCCAAAAGGGCCGATCCATCTGAAAGTGATCAAGCATGAACTAATGTTGTATGTTTTTCTGCAGGACGTTCTATTTGCCAAATATGACGTCTGCCTGGGGAAAGATGGAAAAACTCCCGACGGAAAATGGCTGGTCGAGGACCGCATCAGAAGGCCCGTCTATGTTGATCCCGATACCAAGCAGATTTTTGGGCCTAATGACCCGAATAATCCTACCGGCGGATTCTGGATTCGTCTTAAGGGGCTTGACGGCGATGCCGTGGGGAAAACCGGGTTCGGCGTTCACGGAACCAATGAGCCGGACAGTGTAAAGAAGTTTTTGAGCAAAGGCTGTATCCGGCTGCGAAATGAAGACATGGCACAGGTCTTTGATCTGCTGACTCCGGGGTCGAGCCAAGTGTATACGCTTCCATAAGAATGGTAAAAACTATGAATTATTCTCGCCTGTTTTTTTCTTCGATTTTGTTGTCTTTGATGCTCCTGTCGCCCGGCTGTGCCCCCACGGAATTCAAATTTGTCGTTTCCGCCGCCTTTGGCGAATATAACGTCATAACCCAATCGGTTCCTATGCAAGAGGCCCTGGATAATCCCGATTTGTCCTCGGACACACACCAAAAACTGCTCTGGGCACAACAGGTTCGCGACTATGCCGAGAGCCAAATCGGATTAAAAGTTGGAAAGAGCTATCGCTATTATTACGACACCAGCGGAAAGCCGGCCGTTTATAATCTAAGCGCAAGCCAAAAATTCACCTTCGATCCGTATACCTGGTCCTTTCCCATTTTCGGCACATTTGAGTATCTGGGATATTTTAGTCAGAAACTGGCCAACGAGTATATGCAGCAGCTTAAAGACGAAAATTATGATGTAGTCATCTATGGCGCCATCGCGTACAGCACGAGCGGAGTTTTTAGCGACCCGCTCTACTCCAGCATGATTGATCTGGATTATCCGCTTCTGACCGAGACCATTATCCACGAGCTGACCCACAGCACCGTCTACAAAATCAGTGACAGCGAGTTCAACGAGAGCGTGGCCCAATTTGTCGGCCAGACCGGATCGCTGGAATTTATCAAAGGTGTTTCCGGAGAAGAATCCGACCTTTACAAACAGGCGGTTTCGGAGGCCCAGGATCGAGCCCTGGTCAATCAATTCCTGGCCCAGGTCTATGACGACCTGGTTGGTTTCTATGGCAGAACTGATTTGACGGACGATGAAAAAATCCAGCAGAGGGAGCAGATTTTTCAGTCGGAAAGGGACCGGTTTAAAAAAGATTTTCTCCCCGCGCTGCATGACCCCGATCGGTTCGGCGGATGGGGTGCTGTGCCGACCAACAATGCCTGGATACTCCTGAACCACCGATATAATCGCGATACGGAGCTGTTTGAAAAAGTTTTACAGGCCGGCAATCAAGACCTGCCTTCCGCAATCGAAGTATTCAAGCAAGCCGAGGCGGCAGACGATTCTTTCCAATTCTTAAGCGATTGGCTGAACGCTAAACAATAAACCTTGCCCCGATTTTAAACAGTCCTATCGACATAGTGCTATGTACGGACACTGCCTTGGCGAGCATACGATCTTTACCGTTATCGATATTAACAACCATTTCGGTTCCCACTGGAATAGGCCGAGGCGAATAAATTCCGATCCCACTGGTGCTTATGTCTCTTCCCGTAGCCAGTATGACCTCGGCGGGAGTCTCGGTTGAATCGAGCATGACATCCACCGTGTCCGTCATTTGGTATCGCCGAGCGTTTCGCCTTGTTTCGTAATCATTTGTCGTGCCTGAAGTTAAGTAAAAATCATTAATGAATTTTCCAACCCGCTCGTTCACTTTATTTTCCAATATAGCGACCATATCATGCCCTTTCATTTTGCCTGTATTACCTATTTTCACTTCTTTAATCGGCAAAATTGGTGTGGGGATTGAATTGTTGGTACGTTTTGCAGGGTGTGCCAAGATTTTCGGGCAAATTTTAAAGTTCTGATGGTTCTGATATCCCTTGGGGATATAATATGTTAAAATTCAAACGCAATAACAAAACTGGTAAAATCCATATAAGACTTTCGGAAAGGTTTTTACAAAAAAACAAATTTATGCTTCGATCCAAGGAAAATCCTCCCGTTCAATCGCCCGACGATTTGAGCCTTGATCAATTTGCAGGCCGATGGTGGGTAGCCCATACCAAACCGCGTCAGGAAAAGGCATTGGCGTGGGATGTTTTGCGTTCAGAAGGGATCTACTTTTTGCCGATGTACGAGATAACCCGGACCAGCCGTGGCCGGGCGTGGAAATCGAAATTGGTCTTGTTTCCGGGATATGTTTTTCTGTGCTGTCAGGAAGAAGGGCGGTTAAGGGCCCTTCAGACCGGCCGGATCGCCAATTTAATCGAAGTCGTTGATCAAAAGCGACTTATATCCGAACTTTCCGATATCAAGCGATTGATCGATACTCGTTTTGCCATCGATCCGTATCCGGGCTTGCAGGCGGGAACGCTATGCCGGGTAAAGTCCGGCCCGCTGGCTGGTTTGGAAGGGCGGGTGGAGCGGCGGAAAAATTCCACGCGATTTGTGGTTGAAGTCAGCATGTTAGGCCAGGGCGCATCGGTCGAAATCGACGCCGGTGTCCTGGAGTCTATAGAATGAAGAATGGGTTTCATAACCTCTTTTAAGAGACGCGCACGTAAGTAAGCGTTTTTAAAATCGGCGCAGCCGACGGGGACGAAGTCCAGGCAGATCCGGCGAAAATTGGTTGCATAAGAAGGGAGATATCGACCATGTCCATGAGTCGCATAACCATTGAAGTTATGGTAGGAATGCTATTCAACATCTTCGCCCCAGATGTCCTCGCCGGCACCGTCACCAAGACCTTCCAAAACAATGGCACTTATATCGGGTGCGCGGATACCTACTTACAGGCCGACGTTCCCACATATAACTATGGGGCTAAGGATCGGCTGCTCGTCGCCGGAGTCCCGGTTACACCGGTAAGGGCAGCTCTAATCCGGTTCGATAATCTTTTTGGCGAGGGAGCAGGACAAATTCCCACCACCGGCGTCATAGTGAACGCCACGCTTTCCATGACCGCTTACATCCGGACAACCTCCGACACCAGCCAGTACATTGCGGCCTATCCCATGTTAAAGGATTGGGTTCCCGGAACCGGGAGTGGAGGAGACGCCCAGGACAATTCCAGTTGCATGAATGCCCGTCATTATCGCTTTGATGGAAACTACGCCGCCTATCCCGCCGACGCATGGGGCACGGATGGCCTTATTCACACCGGGCCGGTCCAGGGAACGGACTATCCGGGCAACTACGCGGCCAGTTGTCTGGTCAACCCGACAGGGACGGGAACCATTGAGAACGATTACACCATGACTTGGAACATCACTTCCCTCGTGCAAGGCTGGAAGACCACGCCCTCCGCCAATTTTGGGTTATACCTCTGCGCGAGCGCATCGGGCGTCAGCGTTTACTTGCGGTCATCCGAATATACCAATAACGCCAACCAGAGGCCGCTATTGACCATTGAATACTTACCATTTTTTTCGCTGTCGGGCACCGTTGACCCGCAGTATTACACCTCCGATCGTTCGGATCTGGGCGTAAAGATTCAATTGATCCCACAGGGCGATGGCGTGTTCTGCGAGAAAAAGATGTTCCTGGGCCCCGCCGGACAGTTCGCGATCGACAACGTTACTCCAGGGACATACAAAATCGCTGTCAAGGTCGGAGGTTGGCTGCGGAAAGTCCTGCCTGCCCGGAGCCTTACAGAGACGACGAACCTGGATAACATCAGTCTGATCGGCGGCGACTGCGACGGCGACAATGAAACGACTTCGACGGACATGTCCATTGTTCTGACCCACATGGACCTAAAGGGCGACTAAAGAACTGTAAATTTGCCTTATTTGCGATCAGAGTACAACTTTTACAGTATTGCTTGGCGTGCTTTCACCGGATGGATTGACGCAAATGACGCGGTATTCCAGTTCGATGCTCAACGGCTGATCCTGAAGTTCGATCAGACGATTTATAGTGGAATACGTCTTGTCCTTGCCCCAGTCGGTCCATGAATTATCTGTTTGGCGCATCCTTCGTTCGATGCGATAAAATCGGACCTGTCCGCCGGTGGCTGGTCGGGGTAACGACCAACTCAGTTCGACCACGCCGCGATCAAGTTCTTGGGCGTTCAATTCCTGTGGCTGATCCGGTGGTGTACTGGTCGGATTGTCGCTGGTTCCCCAACCAATGAGCGAAAGTTTGACGGGATCGGCAGCATGGTGGGCCTCGGCGAAATAAAGAATCTTTTTCATCGCACTAACAAGTGTTTCGATTTTCTGGTTTTCATCTTCCACTGCGGCCTGAAGGGCGGCCTCTTTGGCTTGCCGCTGAGCGATAGCGGCTTTGACATCCGCCAATGTTTGAGTGATATCCGTTACGACAAAGGGCGGGCTTGGATACGTGGTCGTGTTGGCGGCGACCCCCGCTAAGATTTGTTCGGCCAGTAAGACGACTTCGTTCTTTCGTTTGGGAAATTTCATGACGAGCTCCTTTTTTTTATAACAGAATGCCAAAACGGCGTAAATATGCTAGGGGTATCAGCCGGGGATTGGAATGTACCGCCGACATGATTTTCAGAAAATTTTCCGGCAGGTCAGGTTGGTAACCGTTTGCAGATTGCCGGAATTCTCGAATCAGGGCGTTGAGTTGCGAAAGGCGTTCATTTTCGATCACGACGGCTTCCTTCAACTGGGCCCGTGCCGCCTGGCGACGGAGTATTGCGGTGCGAGTGTCTTGCTGAAGGACGAAAAGAGAGTTGGCCTGGAAAGGCGGATCGGGAAAGTCCATAGAATTTGAGGTTAAACCTTGAATTATTGTATCCGCGAAGGAAAGGATATTGGTTTTTTGTGTTGGAAAACGCATAAATGATTTTTCTGTAGGAATCGATTAATATGAGACAGGCATTAATGGGCTAAAGACTATGGCCCGCTGCTTTAAAGATAGCACATGATTGGAAAAATGCAAATTTGGACAGCCATGTTTTTTAAAAGTTACTTGTAACTTCTTTGGCAGAAATGAATTAAAGGTGATAGATGGTGGTATTTTGGGGCAGTTCTGTACGTATTCTCTGAAAACGGATTATAATTTCCACACAAACACATGAAGACTTACAGAAGCTAATAGAATATCTGGCAGAAGTCGATAGAAGACACTGTGGAAAAGAAAATAGCAGACAAGAAGGCATGAAATAGTAGGCGATAGGTAAAGAAAACTGAAAACGTTAGGTTTTAAGCTTTCAACAATCAGGTGTAATAAAATTGACTTTGGAAATTGGATTTTGGCCTTTAGCCATGATAGATAATCGAGCGTCTTTTAGTCAAGTAAGACCGTACTTGAAGGAAAATTGATCGTCTTTTAAGGAAAGACGACCGACTTTTGAGCAAGTAAGGTCGACTTTCAATGGAGTACGAGTGTACTTTGAGGAAAGCGGATCATGTTTCATCGAAAGACGGTTGGCTTTTTAATAAAAATTTGATATAATACAGTAGTTTATCAGTTTTAAAATGGCACGGATGCGGGCAAGACCGCCCACTATATGCTCCGCTGGGTGAACACTCACGGCGATAAAGGACCGTGGAGCGAAACGGTCAGCGCGACGATTGTTGGGTAGAGAAAAGGCCGAAGTACGAAGGCGGAAAAAATTCCGTCCTTCGTACTTCGGATTTTAAAAATATTGTAAGGTGTGATTGGAATTTGAGATCAATTAAATGACTTGGACGGCTAAGCGGATAAAAAGTCGTTATGTTAATCCCAAGATACTCCCGCATACGATGTCTAATGCGTTGGTAAAGCGTAGCATCGTCGAATGTGTAAAAAAGTACCAATCTCGTTTGACAGGAAGATTGCTTGACGTTGGTTGTGGTTTCTCACCCTACAAAAGTCTTTTGAAAGCGATTGATAATTACACCGGATTAGATATCAAGGGAAACCATTACATCATTGCTGAAGAAGAAAAAGATAAAGATAAAGTATTTTTTGACGGCAAAACCATTCCATTTGAACCGCAACAATTTGATTCCATCTTGTGTACTGAAGTTCTGGAACATGTTTTTGAACCTCAGGATTTTATAAACGAAATCTATCGGGTACTCAAAGGAGATGGTTGTGTTTTGCTGACGACCCCTTTTTTATGGCCATTGCACGATGAACCCTATGATTTTTATCGATATACACGATACGCGTTAAAAGAATTATTCGAACACGCCGGATTTTCTGAAATAACCATTTTGGTAAGGGGGGGGTGGTATACAAATTTTTCCTTGATGCTTGGTGGTTGTTTTACCAGATGTTTTCCTAAATACAAATACCTGCGTTATATGCTTATGTTGTTGGGATATCCCCTGGTCTATGTGACCCAGATCATACTCCCTAAATTTGACCGACATTTGGAAAGCGAAACGCTGCCAGTTGGCTATACCGTATTTGCCAAAAAACCTCAATACTCTTCTAAATAGCAGCCTAGCATAAATGGATAGGATTTATTGATGACATTTCATTCTATAAAAAATTTATTTTCAATAGACAGAACCCACTATGAAGGACAAACTTCAGCGGGACGCCTTGCTTTTAATGTTATTTTCAATGTTTTGGCAACCGTCATTGATTCACTATTATCTTTTTTCCTGATACCTTTTTTTATTGTCTATTTGCATAAAGAGGGGTATGGGATATGGTCATTAGTCGGCACATTTTTTACATACTCGGTCCTGATTCAACTTAGTATCTCTGGTGGTATTTCACGATATGTTGCCTTTTACGAGGGTAAGAATGATAATGAAGCCATTCACCGGATTATGGCGACGGGAAACATTTGTTTTGCCGTTGCTGGTTTGATATTACTTATTGTCACTTTCATTGGAACTCGCTATTTTGGGCAGTGGTTTCAAATCCCGCAGCATCTGCTTTTCGATACAAAATGGATGGTTTTTATTGTTGGGATGTCATGGGTAATCATTATGCCCTTTCAGTCATTTCCGGCTGCCTTGTGTGGGTACCAATGCTACGGTTTCTTCCGGGGGGTTAACCTGATTGGCAATATAGTCAGAGCAGGGTTGATATTTTTAGCTCTGCCTTTCGGGATTGGCTTAATTGGCACAGGAATTATTTATGGTACCGTACAAATTGTGGTTCGTTTGCTTCTGGTTATCTTCTCCCTTCGATTTCTAGGCCCCAGGAGTTTTAGCTTTTGGCCATTTGATTGCTCGCTGTTCTGGGAAATGATCTCCTACGGTATCAATGTAATATTTTATGAACTTGGCATTATGATTATCTACCGTGTTGCCAATGTCCTCATCGGCATCTTCATGTTGATCTCAAATGTTACCGAATACAATGTGCTGGTTTCATTGCTGATCATGTTGTCGGCATTGACGCAAACATTCAATACCGCGATTACTCCGGCCATAGCTAATTTACAATCCCAAAACAATCCGGAAAAAATCAAAGAATTTTATCTTGTGTTGCAAAAATTCAATATTTTATTTGTGTTGCCGTCGATTGGCTTTTTTATCGTCATGGGTCAGGCATTTTTGACGGTTTGGGTCGGTCCTGAATTCTCAGGGTTATGGCCGGTACTGACGGTATTGTGCGTTGGACACTTTTTTCGATTGCTTCAGGATTGCAACTTTAAAGTCCTTTGCGGGATGAATCATCACAAATTTTATGGCAGCATGGTTCTAATCGTAGCCATTGTAATTACAGTAGCCAGTATATTTGTCTTGAGGCAGAAATTGGGGTTAATGGGCATTGCCTGGGCAAATACCATATTTTTGACTCTATTTTTTGGAATTGTCATGGAAATATATTTCCATAAAAAGTTGTCAATTTCTTTAAAGCAAATGGCGGCAATGGTGTGGTATCCTTCCTTTTTGGGCTGTTTCCCCGCCATTACATGGATGATTTTGTGGCGAGTGTGGCGAACCCCGACATCCTGGGCGGAGATTTTCCTGGTTGCTTTGATTGCGGGAATCCTTGTGGTTGTTTTTAGTTGGCTCTGGTCCATGACGGATAATGAAAAAAATAAAATCAAATCGTTGGTTTTAGAAAGAATATATAATCCAAAATGCTAGTCGGTAGACTTGGGAGTGTTTAATGAGAATAGTTTTAGCGGGTTCTACATTTTTCAGGTCAGGTGGCGGAATTGCTACCTACAATCGTGAGTTGGCAAAGAGCTTACTGCAAGCCGGGCATCAGCTATACATCGTAACTGCGGAAAAAGGTGTTGAATGTAGAAATCAATTGCTGAATTGGCCCATTCTATCAGGCTTGCATTTTACGGAAATTCCCCACAAAGTTCGTCAGGAGATTCAGGTTGTCGAAGCCATGTTCAACGCGATTTGTAAATTTGATCCTAATGTATTGATATCCAGTGATCATATTTACCTGACGTCGTTATTTCCTTGTTTTGCCGATCATCGTATTCGAATTGGAATCAGTCACTTTTATGACGGATTGCTTCCTAAGACCACCGCTTTTCGTCCAAAGCACACGGATTGGATTATCGTATTATCCAATGCTGGCAAAGAATTTGTTCTTGGATTGCCTAGCGTTGTTTCGCATCAGGTTAAGGTGTTGTATAATTCGGTAGAGGATTACGATATACCTTTTGATAATCTTTTGAAAATTAAACAAAAGGATATGGAATTCAAGATCGTCTATCCCGGCGGGGCTAACCGGCAAAAATCACCGGACGTTGTCTGCAAACTCGTCAAATATTTAACCGATTTACCCCAACCATGGAAATTGATCTGGTTAGGTTCCAGTAACATATACCAAAAGAAGTTAAAGGATAAATTTAAAGATGAAATTTTATTTACGGGGCTGATTCCACAACAGCATGCTGCTGATTACATTCGCGACGCGCATTGTCTATTGCTTCCTTCCCGTGGTGAAGGGTGCCCAATGAGCATGTTGGAGGCCATGAGGGCCGGAACAATTCCTCTGGTTTCATCGTGTCCAAGTGCCATGAGGGAATTAATAGACCACGGCGAATCAGGTTATGTATTTGATCGAACTGATATTCCTGGATTTTCTCGGGCCATTCATGATATCGCAGGCTCCGAACAATTACGAACAAAACTTTGTAAGGGTGCCAGACGCACATATGAAAAAACGTTGAAGAAGGAAATATGGTTCGAACAAATGATTCAAATGTTTAATCCCAGGCAAGACCGGGCAAAAGGACCGGCTACGGATATTTTCATCCCCCAATTGGCAGTACGTTGGGCCGAGCGCCAAGGCCGCTGGTATAGACCTACCATACCTTACCTTAGAGCACGGTTTGCTTATCCGAATTTAAACCCTTTAATTAAACATAAAGATTGATGTTTCTTTTCTGAAGGAAAAACTTGTGACGCAATTAGATATATATCCTTATGCTACCAGCCTAAATCACTTTGAAGATTATCCTGACAATAATGACTATATAAAGTTAATTTGGTCAATTGGAATTACTGTTATTTCGCTGGTGGTGGGTGGCTTTATTTTTTTTATCACAAAAAATAAACTTGTTTTTGTTGCAATGGTCGGATCGACATATGTGTTGTTAACATTCTATAGCATACCGTACGGTTTGATGGGGCTTTTTGCATTGTTGTCAATCGAAAATGCCATAATATTAAGTGAAGGCTTTACAATAAGCAAAATAGCCGGTGTGGTTATTTTATTAAGCTTTTCATTTCGACTGCTCATATCAAAATTGGTGTTACCTGATAGCTTTGGAACGATGTCTTTGTTCGTGGGTTGGGCAGGTTTCAGTATACTATGGAGTATATTTCCCTTTACAGTGAACCTTATGTTTTGGCTTACGTTAGTTTTGAATTTGGGTTTAGTCTTTATAATGACAAACGCCATCAAAGACAAGAAAGTATTGTTTGTAGTCAGCAGCGGGTTGATTCTAGGGGCATTTGTTTCATCCGTGCTGGTAGCCAGTGGGTACGTGGTTGAATATAGTGGATATGCCGCTAAAATTGGAAGGGCTTCACTTCAGGAAGGGTCTGATCCCGTCACCCTGGCTTTTTCTTTGACATTGGGAGCAGTCGTATTGGTGCATGTGGCTTTTCGGGGCGGCTTATTGAAGAAAATATTCGCCGGTATTCTTTTTATGTTGATTTTTTATGCTAACTTCAAAACGCAGAGTCGTACACCTCTTGCTTGTTCGGTGGTTATTCCTGTCGTAGCCTTTATCATGTGTGCTGCCAAAGGCAAAAGATTTAAATACCTGTTAATTGCATTCGCGCTTTCCATAGTCGCTTTGATTTCGCTAAAGATGCTTTACAAAAGTAATCTGCTTTCTGATGCCGCGAGGGAACGCTTTACAAAAGATGATCTGGTTTCCAGTGGCAGACTGTACTTCTGGTCGATGGCGGTCAGTTTTTTTATGGAAAGACCTTTGACGGGTTGGGGAGTGGGGAATTATCCCGCCAGATCATTAATGATAGGGGAAGGATATCAGGCTGCTCACAACAGCTTGCTCTCTATTATGGCTGAGCTTGGTATTCCGGGCCTGATAGTGTTTGTTGTATTACATATAAAGCTCTTGAGAGCTACGATGAAGATTAAGGATCTTCAAATACGATGGATAGCGGTGGCAATGTTAATGTTCGCCGTTTTATCAGGAACTACCGTAACCCATTATTTTAAAAAAAGCTTTTGGTATTCTCTGGGGTTGACGGTCGTAGCGATCAACTTGGCTAAGAATAAAACGGAACAGGAATACGAAGTCATTGAGGATGATATGTTTCAAGGAGAACAATATTATCCATATTATTTGGATGGTAAGGATATTATGGCCAAAAGCTAATTTGAATACGCAGAAATTAATTTTGCCAAAAGATAAATATTTTAGGTAATTACACATTATTTATAGGAGAATTCCTTAATGACTAATATGAATGAATATTTCGCAGGCGATAAATTATATGGCGACGATTTTAAATTAGAACAACTTCGTGAATGGTATGAAGATGAGGTGGAAGGTTACGCTAATTTAGGGGCCAAAAATAGAGCGTCCTACAGATATGTCTATCATGCCCTTAACTATTATCATGGTTTCAAATATATTCAGAAAAAGATAATTAATTCAGCATTGGGTATTGGGAGTGCTTACGGAGATGAATTTAAGCCAATACTAAAAAATATAAAACAAATTACAATATTGGATCATCAATCATTTGTTCAAGATGAATGCTACGGTATTCCATGTAAATATATAAAGCCATCCGTTGACGGAAAAATGCCTTTTGAAGGAAACAGCTTTGATCTGATAACATGCCTTGGTGTACTTCACCATATTCCAAACGTTTCTTTTGTTATGAGCGAAGTTCATCGCTGTCTTGCAAAAAATGGACTGGTTTTAATAAGAGAACCGATTGTATCGATGGGTGACTGGACGAAACCGCGTAAAGGTGGAACAAAAAGAGAACGAGGTATTCCTATCGGTATCTTTAATCAGATTAATCAGCAGGTTGGCTTTAAGGTATTACATTCAGGCTTTTGTGTGTTTCGGCCATTGTCCGGAGTATGCAGGTTACTTGGCGTCAATGCATATAATAATAAATTGCTGACTTGCCTTGATGCATTTCTTTGTAAGATTACTAATAGAAATACTGTTTATCATCCTGAAGGATTCTGTCAAAAGTTTCAGCCATCAAGCATATTTTATGTGTTAATAAAGTGATATTAATTCGCAAGGTGTTTTTAATGGAAAAGAAAATTAAAGTGTTGATGGTTCAACGAAATTATCCTCATTACCGGCAGGCAATATTTCAAAAATTAGCCACTCATCCAATGATCGATTTTACGCTTTTGTATGGCGATCAAGCAGGGGTCGGCGGTATAGAAAATGTTGAGAATGATCCTATTGTCAACTGTGTCGTCAAACCCGTTTCGTGCCTTCCATTAACTCAAAAGAAAATAAGTGTTTTTCCTTACATGTATGAATATGTTAGAAATGGCGATTATGACGTTTTAATCGTTGCCAATGACCTGTACTGCTTGAACCTATTGCCAGCGTTGAAAGTTGCACGAAAACGAGGGAAGAAAATATGTATATTTTCTATAGGATTCCCACAGTACCGACAATGGCTTCGCGATAAAGTGAGAATATGGTTGGCCCACAAAGTCGATGCGATGATATTGTACAGCTATGCTCATCGACAGCGATACATCGACAGTGGCGTTCCCGGGGAAAAAATATTTGTTGCCCCCAATGCGGTCGATGTAGACAGTATTGTTGCCGCTGAAGCCAAGATGACGAATGAAACTTTGGAAAACTTTAAGAAGAAAAATGGCTTTGCTGGTAATCCGACCATTATACACGCTGGTAGATTAGTTGAAAACAAGCGTCTGGATATTCTAATCAAGGCAATTGCAAAGATTGTTAAAACAATTCCTAATATAAAGTTTATTTCTATAGGTGATGGTCCCATGATGATAACTTGGCAAAAATTGGCGCAGCAATTGGGAGTTTCCGAAAACATCCATTGGCCTGGCTCTATTGTCGAACAAGGGGAATTGTGTTATTGGTTTCATAGCAGTGATATCTGTGTGGCACCGGGCCAGCAAGGTTTGATTGCGAATTTGTGTCACGCGTACGGGCTTCCTTTAATTACCTCTGATTGTTCACGATTGCAAGGACCCGAGATTCAGGTATTTACAAATGGCAAGACCGGTCTGTTTTATCTCTATGAGGATGTTGATGATCTGGTGGCAAAAATGGAAGAACTTCTAAATAACCGAGAACGCCGACTCCAGATGGGCAACGAGGCAAGGCGAAGAATATTTGAGGACTTTACTGTGGATAAAATGTGCCAGGGATTCATCGATGGAATAAATTACGCTCTCAACAAACGATACGAAATACCTTGAGGCTATTTGGAGAATAACTCTTATGAAAATAGTTGTACTGGCACATAATCTCAGAGGGGCTGGTGGATTGGTTGTGGGTACTAATTTCATTCGTGCATTGAGATATGTAGCCTCAAACCATAAATATTTAATTGTTTATCCTTCAAATGTTGGGTATGAAAATATCGATCTTCCGAATGATACCCAATTTTATGCATATGATGGAGAGAGCAATCTTTTAAAACGACTTGTTTATGATTGTATGTTCCTGCCGAAAATAATTAAAGAGTTTGAACCGGATTATATTTTAGCATTGGGTAATATTGGACTCACTTTGCCTTACAAACAGGCCATATTGTTTCATCAGCCACAGTTAGTTTATCCGGTTGTGCATTGGGGCAAATGTTCCTTTAGATGGAAAGTCTTTGCAGGGTTGTTAAAAAGGCGATTAAAGGCGTGTTTAAAGTATACCCAATTAGTTTTCTGCCAAACTCCCGTAACTCGGGAACGATTTGCTAAAGAGTTTAACTTTCCTATCGCGAAAATAAAGATAATGCCAAATGCTGTGTCTGAATTCGCTAAACTTGATCGGGCTATTTCTGTAAAGCCTTCCGTATTCAATGATCAGAGCCATTTTAACCTTTTCTGCTTAACTGCATACTATCCACATAAAAATCTGGATGTGTTGGTGGAAATATTCAGGCGTTTTCCTGAGAAATTAAAGGATGTTCGATGCCTGATCACAATATCCCCCAATCAATCACAAAATGCTAAAAAGTATTTAGATAAAATTGACAAATATGGGCTGAGCGAATACATTGTTAATGTTGGGTTCTTAAAACAAACCGACCTTGCCAACTATTATTATAATTCAGATGCCCTCATACTTCCTACTTTCTTGGAAAGTTTTAGCGGTACCTATCTCGAGGCTATGCAATTTGAGGTACCTATATTAACTAGCGATCTTGATTTTGCTCATAATATTTGCGGGGATGCGGCTTTATACTTTAATCCATGGAGTGCTTCCGAAGTTGTTGATAAAATAATTTTATTAAAAGAAAATATTGAATTAAGAAAAACACTTGTAAATAACGGAAAAAAGCAAATATCTACCTTTTTTAAAGGTTGGGAAGAAATTACTAAGGATGTTATACGTGAATTAGAAGATACTTTCAAATCGTGATTAGTATGGAACTGGAAAAGGTTAATTGGAAATGTACTTTTAGTAAGGTTAAAACGAGTTAGTTAGGAGAAATCAATGAAAGAACTTTCTGGAAAAACAATTCTTATCACCGGCGGCACAGGATCATTCGGCAAGGCCGTTACTAAACGCCTTTTGAAAACGGACGTCAAGGAGATCCGTATTTTCAGCCGGGATGAGCTCAAGCAGGAACTGATGCGGATCGAACTGAATAATACAAAACTCAATTTTTATATCGGCGACGTTCGTGATGCCGACAGTGTGAAGCATGTCATGAAGGGCGTCGATCTTATTTTTCATGCCGCGGCGTTAAAACAGGTTCCTTCCTGCGAGTTCTTTCCGATGCAGGCGGTTTTGACCAATATTATCGGAAGTCATAATGTGATTGATTCCGCAATTAATTTCGGAGTATCCAATGTCGTCTGCCTTAGTACGGATAAAGCCGTCTATCCGATCAATGCGATGGGAATGACCAAGGCCCTGATGGAAAAGGTTGCCCTGGCGGCTGCGAGAGCGAGCGAGGCACAAAAAACGGTCGTTTCGATGGTGCGGTATGGGAATGTGATGTGTTCACGCGGATCGGTCATCCCGCTCTTCATCGACCAGATTAAGCAAAATAAACCTTTGACCATCACAGTTCCCGAGATGACGCGATTCCTGCTGCCGCTTCGCGACTCGGTGGATTTGGTTCTCTTCGCCCTGACGCATTCGGAACCGGGAAACCTGTTCGTAAAGAAGGCGCCCGCCTGCACGATCGACGCCCTGGCCACCGCGATTCTGAACCTGTTTAAATCCACGGTTGAAAAACGCGTGATTGGGTGTCGGCATGGCGAGAAAATTTATGAAACGCTGGTTACCCGCGAGGAATTGCTTCGGGCCAACGATATGGGCGACTATTACCGCGTCTGGCTCGATGACCGTGATTTGAATTACACCAAATACTTTACCGAGGGGAACATCGAGGAAGCCACGGTTGAAGATTATACGTCGCACAATACCCGTCAGCTCGGCGTCAAGGAAGTCGAAGAATTGCTGCTGAGCCTTCCGGAAGTTACCTGCGAGATGTAATTGGAGGATAAAATAAATGACCAAACTGAACGTGGGCATAACCGGAATGGCAGGGTTTGTCGGCACGCACCTGAAAGAACGGTTTATACGGGATGAAAACGTTTCTGTGGCCGTTCCCTTTGAGGATGACTATTTCAATCAGCCGGAAAAATTGAAAGAATATCTGGCACGGTGTGATGTCGTTGTACACCTGGCGGCTATGAATCGCGGGGATGATAATGAAATTTACAATACCAACGTCGAGCTGGTCAAAAAGCTCGTCTCCACGCTGGAAAAGCTGAAGAAAACTCCGCACATTTTATTTTCTTCATCCACGCAAGTCGAACTGGATAATCCCTACGGCCGGTCGAAGAAAGAGGGCGCAAAGATACTTACCGAATGGGCCAAAAGAAATAACGCTCCGGTAACAATTTTGACCATTCCGAACGTCTTTGGTGATCGCTGCCGTCCGTTTTATAATTCCGTCATTGCCACCTTCTGCCATCTGCTTACTCACGGCGGTTCGCCTGAAATCAAGGTCGATAATGAATTGCATCTCATTTACATCAACGAACTGACCGAAATCATTCACAACCGAATTGAAAATCCGCCCCGCGGGGTCGAGGAGTTCAAAATCCCCGCCACCGCCCACGCCAAAGTAACTGAAATCCTGGCCGTTTTAAAACGGTTCCGGGAATATTACTACGATAAGAAAAAAGTCCCATATTTCGCCAATACCTTCGAGCGCAATCTCTACAGCACGTTCATTACGTATATGAACCCGCCCGATTTCTGCCAGGTTCCGACCCTTCATACCGACAATCGCGGGATGCTGTTTGAGATCATCAAACAGGAAGACGGCGGGCAGATTTTCTTTTCCTGGACCAAACCCGGCATCGTTCGGGGAAATCATTACCACACGCATAAAATGGAAAAATTCTGCGTCGTGCAGGGTCAGGCGATTATTCGCCTCCGCCGGGTCGATAGCGATAAAGTCGAGGAATATCCAGTCAGCGGCGAATCGCCCTCCTTTATCGAAATCCCGATTTTCCATACTCATAACATCGAGAATGTCGGAACCGTCGATCTGCTCACCCTGTTCTGGGCCAGCGAAGTATTTAATCCGGATGATCCGGATACCTTTTTTGAGCAAGTATAAGGAATAAGCGGACATGAGCCATAAAATGAAAGTCGTCACCATCCTGGGCACTCGGCCGGAAATCATCCGTCTGGCCTGCACCATGAATCTACTGGATAAATTTGTCGATCACAAGATCGTTCATACCGGACAGAATTATGACTACGAATTGAATGAAATATTCTTCCGGGATTTGAACGTCCGAAAGCCCGATTATTTTATGAACGTGGACACCTCGACACTTGGCCATGTCTATGGAAATATCCTTATTAAAAGCGAGGAAATCCTCCAGGCCGAGCATCCCGATGCCGTTCTGATTCTCGGCGACACTAACAGCTCCATCGCCGGAATCATGGCAAAACGGATGAAAATTCCCATCTATCACATGGAAGCGGGAAACCGCTGCTTCGATTTCAATGTCCCCGAGGAAATCAATCGTCGGATTATCGACCATATCAGCGATTTCAACCTGGTGTATACCGAGCATGCCAGGAGACACCTGCTCTCGGAAGGAATTCCGCACCGAAAGATTTATCTGACCGGTTCGCCCATGAAGGAAGTCCTTTTCACGCACATGGACCGCATCAAGTCCTCTTCGATTCTAAAAACCCTGGGTCTTACGAAAAATAAATTCTTCGTCGTCAGCGTCCATCGGGAAGAAAATGTCGATGACCCTGAGAATCTGAAAAAGATCATTCAAGCCCTTGAGATGATCGGCGAGGAATTTAAATTACCAATAATTGTGTCCACACATCCCCGGACCCGCAAACGCCTTGAGGCCCTGGGTGAAAAGAAAATCTCCGACAGGATTCAGTTCTTGAAACCGTTCGGCTTTTTGGATTATGTCCATCTGGAACTTAATGCCTATTGCACGATTTCTGATAGCGGAACCATTGGCGAAGAATCCGCCATCCTTTCTTTTCCCGCCATTACCGTTCGTAATGCCATCGAAAGGCCCGAAGCGCTCGACGCGGGGACCCTTATTATGACCGGCCTGGATCCGGATGTTATTTTGCAATCGATCCGGATGCAAATATCCACGGAAAGTTTGGCCCAAAAACCGAAAATTCCTTTCGAGTATGAAATTAATGATACGTCCCTGCGGGTCGTTAAACTCATTCTGGGAACGGCAAAGCTAATTCATAGTTGGGATAATATCAAAACCTTTTCATAAGAATTCAGTCATGCGCATTTTATTTTTAAGTCATTTTTTTCAGCCCGAACCGAACTTTTTTATGTGTCTGCCTTTTGCAAAAGAATTGGCGAGACGCGGCCATACGGTTGAAGTGCTTACCGGATTCCCAAATTATCCCGGCGGAAAAATTTATCCGGGGTATCGTATCAAGGTTTTGCAGCGGGAAATCCTCGAGGGTATTCCGATCAATCGCGTCCCTCTTTATCCCAGCCATGATAATTCATCGATTAAACGGATGCTTTGTTATACAAGCTTTGCAATTTCCGCTTCCACCATCGGAGTGGCCGCAGTAAAGACAGCCGATGTAGTATATGTTGATCAAGGGCCAATAACTGTCGGATTGCCCGCATGTGTCCTAAAATCACTCAAAGGCATTCCATTTGTGTTACATGTCCATGACCTCTGGCCGGACAGCCTTTTTTCCACCGGCATGCTCAATAACACAATTAGCCTCAAAATAGTCAGTGGATGGTGCAACTTCGTATATAAACGTGCTACGAAGATCGTTGCTATTACGCCTGGAATGAAACAACGATTAATCGAACGAGGGGTGCCCAAAGATAAAATCGAAGTGATTTTAAACTGGTGCGACGATTTACAGATTTGTCATACCGAGCCAAATGGGGATTTAGCCGGCACGCTTGGAATGGCTGGACGATTCAATATCGTTTTTGCCGGTAATATGGGCAGGGCACAGGCACTTTCTCCGGTTCTTGATGCTGCTAAAATTGTTGGCGAAAGGCAATCCATTGTCCAATTTGTCTTCATTGGCGGCGGTGTTGAGGTAGACGCCTTGAAACAAAAAGCGGTTGACCTGGGACTTAAAAATGTGTTGTTTCTTCCGCGCCGCCCGGTATCTGAAATCGGTACAATCCTGAGCCTTGCCGATGTTTTATTTGTGCATTTGAAAAATGATCCGCTATTTGCAATCACGATCCCATCCAAAACCCAGGCATATATGGCTGCCGGAAGACCTGTGCTTATTGGTGTGCAGGGAGATGCAGCCGACCTTATTACAAAGGCAAATGCAGGTTTGCCCTGCGAGCCGGAGGACCCACAAAGCATCGCCCAGGCTGTCCTGAAGTTACAATCCTTACCACGTGCACAGCTTGACGCAATGGGGCGAAATGGAAAAGCTTTCTATGATGAGCAGCTTTCATTTTCACTCGCGGTGGATAAATTTGAGAAAATATTTAAAACAATCGCACAAAAAGGGCTAAACGAATAATGAACAATGAGATCAATCAAGTATTGGATCGGATGTGCCCAATTTGTTTAAATCGCAACGATATTCGGGAGATGGCATCCGGTTTGACTTGTGATAAATGCCTCCATGCCTGGCGGCACGAACCATGGAAAGATATGGACATTACCAAACATTTTGAGAATGCATACTACACCAAGCCGGAGCCCCCTGAATTGCTTAATGTGCATATCAGATTATTTGAACGATTTGAGAAACTAGCTTCGGAGGCCGTACATGGCAAGAACCGACTCATGCTTGATTTTGGTTGTTCCTGCGGGAACTGTATGGAAATTTTCAAAAAAAATAAATGGGATGTGTTTGGCATTGAGATTGCGCCTAATTCACAGAAAATATTGACAGAGAAAAATCTTCGGTGGGCGCCCACGCTGCAGGAATCAGGCCTCAAATATGGTTCCGTCGATACAATTATCATGGCCGATTGTATTTATTACTTGCCTGACCCTGTGCAAATTTTGTCTGAGATGCGAAAATACCTTACTCCACAGGGAATTTTAATCTTACGTCAGCCGACCCGAGCAGGACTGGCAAGATTTATAAAAAAACTATTGGGCAATTCACAAATAATCTACTCACTTTGGGGTGACTATATTCATCTTTTCTCTCGTCGAAGTACCGTGCTTGCACTTAAACGAGCAGGTTTTTCATACATAGATATTTTGAAAGAACGCCAATTTGTCCGAACATTTCGGAATAAAATAGTGCATCAGGTATTGTACTTTAATAATTTAATTACTTTTGGTCATTTTGATTTGACACTATCGTGGACTATCTGTGCCAGACCTGCACCTCCTATAAATCGAAGGCAGTTTATCATAGCGGGTGAAAATATAACGATTAGACATATCAAGTTTTCTGATGCTTTAGACATTCTTAAGGCCATTCAAGATAATGATGTCGCAAAATGGGCTGCGCCATTCGATCAACAATTAATTCATAATTATTTTCTACGCCGTTTCTACCGTCTTTCCAGATATACCTATAAGATACTACGATATATGTATCAGAGACTTATTCCACCACACCAAAAAAAAATATTCAGATTTGGTATTTCACTCAATCAAACTAACCGAATTGTGGGAATGGTAATTCTCAGCAGGCAAGGGCCGCAACTTGAGGTTGGAGATATAGGTTTTTGGATAATAAAAAAATATTGGGGTCAGGGACTTACGACGCAGGCCGTAAAACTGGCGATAGAATTCGGTTTTAACCATCTTGGCCTGGAAACGATAGAAGGCTGGACGGTGAAAGAAAATATTGGCTCGCAAAAAGTGATGCAAAAATGCGGATTTAAGCTCTGCAGTCCGGAAAAAAAGGCGGATATGAAATCTGCCGATACGCAAAAACTCACATTTAGGATTCTAAGGTCAGAATATAATGCTCACGCAGAGGATAAATTCATAGAGGAGCAGGATTATGCAGATTGAAACTGGTCGGATGGCGGATTTTTTTGAACACCTCGGCCATAAGGTAATCTCCAGCCAAAACGCGATATGGTATGATGTCCAACCGAGTGTGCTGCTCGCTTTCCCATATTGCAGGTTAATACAGCCTCCGCAGGATGAACTTGATATCCTTGTTCGACAGTATAAGATCAGAGCGCTTCGTTATCCGACCCCTTTAGCTGGTTATGGCTTTTCCAGCACATTGGCGATTAATACAAACCCTGATTATGACCTGTCCCATCAGCATCAGAAGGCCAGAAACCAGACCAGACGTGGCCTGGAAAACACCAGGGTGGAACAGATAGATTTTGATTATCTTATAGAAAAGGGGCTGCCACTAAATCAGGATACTGCGATACGCCAGGGACGTGAAAGCCAATATGCCGATATCGCCTATTGGAAAAAATATTGCCTTGCCGCCAAGTCTACTACCGGAGTAAGTGCATGGGGAGCGTTTGTGGAAGGTCAGTTGGCGGCATTCCTTGTGGCCATCGAATGCGGGGATTGGGTCGAATGGGTCGTAAATCATTCATCCACCGTCCTGCGAGATAAGTATCCGAATAATGCGCTCGCGTTCATCGCCGCCCAGCATTATTTCAAAGAAAAAAATTGCAAGGGTATTTGTTATGGTCTCGGATCTCTCGAAGAAACCGATCAACTCGATCATTTTAAAGTGCGTATGGGCTGGCAACTTCAGCCTATCAAGCAGAGGCTTGTGTTTTCGCGAAATCTTCGTTGCCTCTTTTCGCTCGCCAGGGAACCGTCCTTAAAAATAATCGGCAAGCTCTTTCCAAAAAGCTATACCATAAGAAAAACCTCCGCGATGATTCGGCTTTATCGGCAACAGTCGTTTAATATCCCCGTTACCGCCGACCAGAAAACATGCGAACAAGAATGACGGCCATGACTAAGAGGAACCAAAATGAGTCCAACGATACGTCAATATGAAGAGGCCTTTGGCAAATGGATCAATGGACGTAAATGTTTTTCTTTCTGGAAGGGCCGGGTGGCCCTTCACGCCATTCTCCAGGCACTTGGTGTGCAGGAAGGCGATGAAGTTATTTTGCCCGGCTATACCTGCGTTATGGATGTAAATCCGATTATGTACCTTGGCGCGAAGCCTGTTTATGTCGATATCGAGCCGAACACCTATAATCTTGACGTTAATTTACTTGAACAAAAAATTACGCCGCGAACCAAAGTCATCATCGCGCAGCACACCTACGGGTATCCCGTCGAAATGGACGCGGTCCTCCAGATCGCCGGCAGAAAGGGAATAGCGGTCATCGAAGATTGCTGCCTGGCCCTGGGCGGAAAGTATAAGGGAAAGACTCTCGGAACCCTCGGCAAAGCCGCGTATTTTTCCTTCCAGTGGAACAAACCGTATACGACGGGTTTGGGCGGAATGGCTCTTTGCAACGATGCCGGTCTTGCAGAAAAAATCGAAAAATTATGCCAAGATCGCCTGATCCCCGTTCCGGTTAAAAAATCCCTTGTTCTTCAGGCTCAATTAATGGTCTATCGAGGTTTTATTTATCCGCGAACCACCGCCCTGGCTCAAAATGTTTTTCGCTGGCTGAATAAAAAAGGATTCGTTGTCGGCTCATCAACGAATCAGGAGCTTGCCGGGAACGTCGCACCGGATGATTTTTTCATGGGAATGTCTGATGTGCAGGCTCGGGCGGGTTTAAGGCAAATTGCCCGGCTTGAGCGAAACATTGACCATCGAAGGAAGATGGCAAAAATGTATGACGAACTTCTTTCACAGCGAGGCTGGACGGTCAGCCAACTTTCGAACGATATGGACCCGGTCCTGGTAAGATATCCTGTGCGGATCACCGAAAAGTGGAAAGCGGTGGAGCAAGCCGCCAGCCGCGGTGTGGAGCTTGGCACCTGGTTCGAATCGCCTCTCCATCCAAAAGAAACCAGCGTTGAGCTTTATGGTTATCGCTGGGGAATGTGCCCCCAGGCGGAAAAAGCAGCCGAGCAAGTCGTCAACCTTCCGCTTCACCCACGGACATCCGAAAAGACCATTCGGCGAACGGTGGATTTCATCTGCGGATTTAAGCAGGCCTGAAAATATTGTCCCACGTGTTAAGCGTTTTTGTGTTGCGACGGCGACGACAAAACGCTTATTTCTTTTTTAGGCAGCAGTTGCAGGATCAGTTCAATAATCAGCAGAACGATGGCCAGCGCCGCGAAAACCACGGCTCTGATATCGACAGGCTTGATATATAAAATATGAATGCCGGAAACCGCTACATCGTGCGCGACCAGTAAAAGAAACGCCATAGCCCAAAACCGGGTAATCCGGGTCCATTCTTTTTTCGTAATCCGCGTAGCTGAAGTTTCGCTAAAAATCGTGCGTAGACCCACCAACGATCCCTGACAGGGGAAAATCTGCGGGCTTTTGAGTAAAAAATCAAAATACCGCTGGCCATGAATACCGGACAATTTTTCTTCTTCAAATTTCAACGTCGGACCATAAGCCCAGAAAAACAAAAATGGGTAGAGCAGCACGAGATACATATTCCCGCTCAGGAGGCACAAACTGACATCGACAATAAAGTTCGACAAATAATACGGATGTCGGCAAATCCGGTAAACACCCTCCTCGCAGAGGACTTTGTTGCGAACTAACGTGGCCTTGGTAATAACATGCAATACGGTCCCGCCGGCCAGAATAACCAGTCCCACCGTCATTTGAACCAGATTGATCGGAAAAAAAATCGCGGAGGCCAGCGACAAGACGACAATCACGTCCCTTAAATTACCGCGATCGAGAATTCTTTTTTCCATCGAATCATTCCTGTGTAAAAGTTAAAAAATATGTAACCGTTCAGACTCCAGCGATCTCCCGTCATTATTCTCGCTCCTCTGTCATCGTCCGGCTTGACCGGACGATCCAGTTCGCTTTTTTCGTGCCCGAAAGGGGCACACCCTGGATCATCCGGTCAAGCCGGATGATGACAATGAGGGGCGGTCTGAACGATTACAAAAATATATTATCCCCCATCATAGTCTTTTGTCGTTACAACACAAGACCTTGCTTTCAGAATCTAAGGTTTGCGCGGTTGCCTTTATTGAAACAGGCTGGCGGCTTTTTCGACGGTTTTAAATACGCCCCAAGCCAGTGGAATTCCCACGAAGGTCCATCCGATACCGACCGTAATCCAGCTGGCACGGGTAGGTATTGCGGACTCGACGGCTGGGGATTCGATTCGGCTTTGGACGGGCGTCAGGCGGGTAACCTGCCACTCTTCTTCCAGTTCGTCTTCGCTCATGAAATGGTGTTTTTCCACGGGACGGACCAGCAGATTGCTCAAAAAACCCAAAAACAACAGTCCGGCCAGGGCGTACAACGTTACGTTGTATGCCGATTCGGGTGGAACGCCGCGGTCGAGCTGAAACTCGCGTATGTAGTTGACCAGTACCGGCCCCAGGATTCCGGCGGTGGCCCAGGCGGTCAGAAGGCGTCCGTGAATGGCCCCGACGAATTGCGTTCCGAACAGGTCGGCCAGATAGGCGGGGATGGTGGAGAACCCACCTCCGTACATGGTCAGGATCACGCAAAACAGCCCAACGAACAAAGGAACATTCCTGGCCCCGCCCGCCAGGGCGGCTGCGATGTAGAGCACCAGACCGAGGGCAAAAAAGATATGGTAAGTGGTTTTTCGTCCGAGATGATCGGACAGGGACGCCCAGAAAATTCGCCCGCCGATGTTAAAAAGACTCAGCAATCCTGCGAAACCCGCCCCGATGCTTGCCACGCGGGCCACTTGCTCGTTCGTAAGGGACGCGAGGGGTGCCTTGATTCCGATCAGCCTTCCACCGAAGACCTCCTGGAGCATGGGCGAAGCCATGCCGATCACTCCGATCCCGGCGCTTACATTCAGGCACAAAATAGCCCAGAGGAACCAGAATTGGGGGGTCTTGTGGGCATTGCTGACGTGCACGTGTCCCTGAGTAATGAAGGATTGTCCACCGTTGGAGGCGGGCCCGGTGAAGCCGTGAGGTTTCCAATCGCTGGGGGGGATTCGATAAGCAAAGGCGCCGCAAAGCATAGCGATCAGGTACAGCACGCCCAGGGTAAGGAATGTTTCCCACACTCCGATCGATGAAATTGAGAGGCCTCGGTCATGCGCAACCTTCAATAGTGTCTGACCATGACCATGAAAAAGCAACCCGAGTTTTTCGCCGAACGCAAGTGGAGACGACCAGAACTTCATCAGCAGGTCCGCCAGCGGTGATCCGATCATTGCTCCGCCGCCGAATCCCATGATGGCCATTCCCGTAGCCATGCCGCGTTTGTCGGGGAACCACTTGATTAGGGTTGACACGGGCGAGATGTAACCAAGCCCCAACCCGCAGCCGCCGATTACCCCCGACCCAATCCACAGCAATACGATTTGGTGGGTATAAACTCCAAGAGCGGCGATGAAAAACCCTCCTCCCCAGCACATTGCGGCCACAACGCCCGCTTTGCGGGGTCCGTTGTGTTCAAGCCATCGGCCAAAGATCGCGGCGGAAGAACCCAACAAAACGAAAAAGAGGGTGAACGTCCATCCGAGCATGCTGATTTTCCAGTCGTAACCGGTGGAAAACAAACTTGACCAAAAGCTCATGTCTTTGGGAGCGTGGATGGATTTTTCGATTCCGACAGCCCGGCTCAAGGGCAGCCAAAACACGCTGAAACCATAAGCCATTCCGATGGAAAGATGAATGGCAAGGGCGGCAGGGGGCACCAGCCAGCGATTAAAACCGGGCCCGGCGATCGTTCGTTTCTTATCGAGAAAATGAAGCATAATTCGGTTCCTTTATTTATTTGCGACACCACGACGGTGACGACAGGATGCATTTTATCCGAAAGGTATTAAATTGCAAGACTATTGGACCTCAACCGTCCTGATTTTTTTGGGGGGGCTTTTGGCAGGGGATTTATGGATATTTTCACACTTTTCGTACTGGTTTTGTAAATTACATCGTACAAAACTTTTGCGGGAACGCGCCGTTGGCGGTATTCCATGAATGGCCCCCATTTTCCGACCCGCTGGACCGTAAAACGATCCGGACTGGACAGGTTATTCAAAAGGGTTGGAGTAATGGATTCGTCAAAACCGTAGGAATTGCTCAATCGGATGATTTCGGTCCAGTCAACGAAGATAAAATCCGGCCGGGTTGCAGCCAGGTAATCTTTTACCTCCTTTGTTCTTTTGCTGCCAGCCGCGGCGGCAAAATCGTTGCGATTAAATACCGTCCAGTATAGGACTGGTCCACGAACATAGAACGGCCTGACGTCACCGAGAAGCAGTGTCTTCGCTGACGGATTTTTATTGATGATTTCAAGATACTCATAGCCGGGAATTTTTCCGGCGACAAACGCCTGCTCCTGACCGAACCAGTTTATAGGCTGATTTTCAAAATACGTATGTCGCAGATAACGTTTATAGCTTTCAGAAAAATTCAAATAAACCGATGCGATGGTAATTACCGTGATCAGAATCATCCCAATAGAGAACCTGCCTCGCCCGTACGCTTCAGCCGACCGCCCGACCATGAACGGCAAAACAATCAGCCACGGAATCGTAAATCTCGCCTGCAAATGTGTCGCAAAAAGCCAAACCAGCGTTTGTAAAATAAAAACCAGAAGTAAAAGCCAATCGGACAACCGCTGCCGGCGGGTCAAAAACACCAGCCACGGAAGAATCAAAATGGCTAATCCATAAGTGGGAAGATCCCCAATTCCCGGCGGGTTGAAAATCGCGTTTGCCCGGTTGAAATCGCCTTTCGCTTTATAGTGCTCGGCGAGAAAGCTATCGGCGATGATATTTTTAAAACCCGCCCAGTACAATTTTTCCAGCCGGGCCTTAATCGGTTTTTCATTCTCATTGACGCTATGCCCAGCGTCAAAACGCGCAGCCGATTGGCTGTCCCAGCCTCTGCCGCCAAAATATTTATATCCAAGCGGAAAAACCGGATTCCCCGTCCAGATGAAATTGCGGATCAAATACGGGCTGATGCCCACAAAACAAATAACCGACATTACCACCGTCGCAAAAATCGCTCGTCTGATCTTTACCTGGCGGGCAAAAAATATAAAACCGACCAGTATCAGCGGAGCCGCGATCATAGCCAGGGCGGTGTATTTAAATCCGGCGCACAAACCAAGTACAAGACCGATAAGAACTCCATACCGAACCGGAGATTGAACTTGCTCATCTTTCATCCGAAAGATCAATCCCATCGCCACCGCCCCCGTAAACAGCATCCCCATTTCCACATAAGCCAAAGGAGCGAGGTAGGGGACCCAGGCGCATGTCCCTGCCGCCACGGTAGCAAAACAAGTGGATTTCAAACCGGCGGGGCGGGTAAAAAACCAAATCGCCGCGATAAAGAGAATCGCGAACCCAACATGAATCAATTGAGCCAGATAAACCGCCTGGTAGGGATTTCCCTTTAACACCATCGCCAGTAAATACAGCATTTCAGCATTGAAAGGAAAATTCGCATAAACGTTATGAGGTAAAAAACTGATCGCGCCGGCCTGGAACCATTCTTTCGGTGCCTGAAGATGATATTCCAGAATATCATATCCAAATCCTTCCGCCGACCACAGCACGCCCGGCGGGATGGCGGCGCATAACAAAGTTAAAATAAGAAACGGCACGAGAGCAAACAGCAACACCAGCCAGTATCGCCCGGCCTCAAAAACAACTCGTTCGTCGGAATGTGTTTTCTGAAAATCGCGATACAGCAGGATCAAAGCGATCAACGCAAGAACACCGATGAGTATAAGCCAAAGAATTTTCATCTGCAAAAAACCGCCCAGTCCCAGCAGCATCACCAAAATCGAAAGGAATCCCAACCCCGAGGCCATTGCGGTGATGATCCTTTGTCCAAACGTCAATCCCTGCCCCAGCAACCGTACCGGAAGATATCCAAGAGCCAGACCCGCCAGGAATATCCCCGCCAGGTAGGGCAGTTCAAACATGACGATTGCGCAAGCGGTAGGATTAACCTGCCACAACAACCAGAAAACCGCTCCAACCACCGCGCAGGAGCCCAGAAGTTTTAACAACTCTCTACTGACCATTGAATTTTATCCGCTTCTTTAAGAGGCACGACCGTAAGGGAGTGTTCTTTATATATCCTTTTGTTGACCAATCGTGCAAATATCCGTAAAATAGCGCAATGTATTTTACATCCCCTCATGGGAAAAAGAAAGGAATGGATCAATGGAAGGTGCCAAATCTGTCATAGTCGGTATCATTCTCGGCAGCGATTCAGACATGCCAACCGTCGAACCGGCTCTAAAAGTGTTCGATGAATTCGGTCTGAGCTACGAAATAAGAGCTTTGTCCGCCCATCGCACTCCCGATGAGGTAGCCCAGTACGCTCGCACCGCCGCGGATCGAGGGATAAAAATAATTATCGCCGCCGCAGGAATGTCTGCCGCATTACCCGGAACGATTGCCGCGAACACCTTACTCCCGGTTATCGGAATTCCCGTCGCGTCAGGCGCACTGGTGGGAATCGACGCCCTGCTGGCGATTTCACAAATGCCGCCCGGTGTCCCGGTCGCCGCGATGACAATCGGCGCTCCAGGAGCAAAAAACGCCGCTCTGCTTACCATCAGAATTCTCGCCCTGAGCGATAAAACCCTAACGGAAAAACTAAAAATCTTCATCAAAAAACAAAAAGACGACGTCCTCGCACGAGATAAAAAAATTCAAACGCCCAGGTAAAATATTCAAATGGTTCTAAAATTAATCTATCTCGGTTTGGCAGGTGCGGCGGGGGCGTTGGCGAGATATGCCCTGGCTGGGGTCGTGCAGCGATTCACAAACGGAGCTTTCCCCTGGGGTACGCTCGTCGTAAATCTCTTGGGTTGCTTTCTATTCGGCCTGATCTGGGCCTTGGCGGAAGATCGCTTTTTAATCAGCAGCCAAACGCGAATCATTCTGCTGGTAGGTTTCATGGGCGCGTTTACCACATTTTCATCCTTCGCCTTTGAAACCACGCAGATGCTCCGCGACTCCGAGTGGCTGTGGGCGGGTTTTAATATCGCGTTTCAAAATTTAATCGGAATCTTATTTCTCGTTGTGGGTATGCGGGTAGGGCGGCTATTTTAGGAGAACAAAAAATGCAATTACCATCCGAAGCGGAACTCTTGCGAATATTCATCGGTGAAAGCGACAAATTTCAAGGCAAGCCCTTATATGAAACGATCGTCCTCGAAGCCAGAAAACGAGGAATGGCCGGAGCCACAGTCCTAAAGGGCGTCCTCGGTTTCGGTGCCAATAGCCGAATCCATACCGCCAAAATCCTGCGCCTCTCCGAAGACTTACCCATGATAGTAGAAATCGTGGATAAACCCGAAAGAATCGCCGACTTCCTTCCAGTCCTGGACCAAATGATCGGAGAAGGCCTGGTAACCCTCGAAAAAGTCCGCATCATAGCATATCGCCACAACAAAACAACGTAGGGGCGGGGCTTGCTCCGCCCTTTTCTATGGAATTTTTAAAAATGGACGAAACATCGGTAACATTAAAATTGGTCGGCGCCCTAACCTGGATTGATTTCGCAATCCTAGCCGCCGCCGTAGGAATTTTATTCGTCATCGCCTACTTCTCAGGCCGAAAAGAAAAAGACACCCAGGATTATTTCCTCGGCAGCCGAAAAGTCCCCACCATCATCGCCTGTCTCTCCTTCGTCGCCACCGAAGTCAGTGCCGTCACCATCATGGGAAATCCCGCCACAGGATTCACCGAAAACTGGCAATACCTCCAATTCTTCATCGGCTCCGCCGCCGCTAGAATCCTCGTCGCATTTTTGTTTATCCCCGTATTTTACAAATACAATTGCACAACGATCTACGAATTCCTAAAACACCGTTTCGGCCCGGAAACCCAATACGCCGGATCGATCTTTTTCTTATTAACCCGCCTGGTAGGTTCAAGCGTCCGGCTATACGCCGCCTGCCTGGGCGTGTCGATAATCCTCGGCTGGCCCCTAACTCAATCACTAATTTTATTCACCCTGATCAGCATAGTCTTCATAGGTTTCGGAGGAATCAAAGCCGTCGTCTGGACCGGAGCCTACGAAACGCTGGTATTCTTCCTCGCAGGCGGCGCAGTAGCCGTTTATCTACTCTCGCAAATTCACGGCGGCCTAACCGAAGTCCATCACATCGCCGGCCCTGCCGGAAAATTAAGCATTTTCAATTTCAATCTGGATTTAAATAATCCCACTACATTCTGGGCAGGAACCGCCAATGCATTTTTCATCTGCCTAGCCATCTTCGGAACCGACCAGGAACTAATGCAACGATTGCTTACGGTAGAAACCCGCCGCTCCAGCCAAAAAGCCATCATCTCCACCATGCTAGCCGCCTTACCCCTAACAATCCTCTACCTAAGCCTGGGAACCCTTCTATTCGTATTCTACCATCAGCACCCAAATCTCCCACTGCCAAAAGAATCAAAAGAAATCCTCTCCTGGTTCGTCCTACATTCACTCCCAACAGGTTTTAAGGGCCTAATCCTAGCCGCCATCATCCTAGCCAGCATCGATTCCCCCCTAAGCTCCCTCTCCTCCTCTTTTGTTACCGACATCTATCGCCCATTAATCAACAAAACTGCCTCAGAAAAACATTATCTCTGGATATCCCGCCTGGGCGTAATCGCCTTCGGCCTAATCCTAGCCTCCCTAGCCTACGCCTGCCAACCAGTAAAAAATGTCCTCTGGTTCGCCTTCCAGGTAGTCTCCGTAACCGGCGGAAGCACGCTGGGCATTTTCCTACTAGGCCTCCTAACCAAACGAGTATCAAACAAAGCCAACATAGCCGCAATGCTGACCAGCGCAATCGCGATGGGAATTCTCCTATATCTTTCGATCACAAAACAAATCCCCCTAGCCTGGAGTTGGATAATTGTAATAGGCACAATTTTAACGTTCATCCTCGGATACATCCTGGGCCCGCTGATGGATAAGGAAGACTTGTAGGCAATTGGTGCGTTGAACGGTTACCTTTTTCATTTAATTTCAAAAAGCCATAAAATTTACTTGATTAATATGGGGGGGGGTTATAATGGAAAGCCGTAGCGGCGAAAAGAACCGAGGAGGCTTCGTGAGCTTCCAATGGGCGCCGTTGGACGGTGGGGTTTGAGGCCGCAAGGCCAGTCACAATGAAAGGAAGGTGCGAAATGAAGTACAAGTATTTGATTCTATCGGTAGTTCTGGTATTCGCCGGTTTACAGTCGCAAGCAAGAGCCGACATGTCACTGGGTTCGGCGCAGAGCTTCGCGGTCATGGGTGGTTCGACGGTGACCAATACCGGCTCAACCACCATCTACGGAGATCTGGGTCTTTATCCTGGCACATCGATCACCGGCTTGGGGAGCATCAGTATCACAGGAACGGTACACCAAACTGATGCGGTCGCGCAGCAGGCTCAGATTGATTCCCTCACTGCGTACAATACTTTTAAAGCCTTGTCGCCCACTCAGGACTTAACTGGTCAGGATCTGGGCGGACTCACACTCGCACCAGGCGTCTATTCTTTTTCTTCGTCGGCTCAGTTGACAGGAGCACTCACGCTTGACTTCTCAAGCAACCCCAATGGGCGATTCGTGTTCCAGATAGAGAGTGCGCTCACGACCGCAAGCAGCTCTTCTGTTAACGTGTTAAATGGGGGGCCGCTTAGCGGCGTGTATTGGCAGGTCGGCAGCTCCGCGACCCTCGGTACCAGCACGGTGTTCGCGGGAAATATTATCGCGGACCAGAGCATCACCCTGAATACCACCGCAGACATTCTGTGCGGTAGAGCCATCGCGCTAAATGGTGCAGTGACGATGGATACCAATAGAATCTCCAACAATAATACCGCCCAAGACTTCGGCAGCGGTCGCCCCGACTTCGGTAGCTACGGATTCAGTGGCGGTGTCACCCCCGTTGTCCCGGCTCCCGGCGCGGCCCTGCTTGCGGCGATCGGGCTTGGGCTGGTGCGTCTGTTTAGAAAGGGCCTCTTTTCCGTGGCTTAACAGCGACGGAACTCGGGCCATAGGTTACCAATGACCTGCGGAACAAGCTTGGTAGGGTAGATTTTCTTAAATACACCGTTTCTTGATAAATTTGCGAGAAAAAACCGGTGGGGCGTGGATGGTTTGTCTGTATTTGAAAAAGAGAATTTTCTTCAAATCGACTATTTTGCATTAAAAGCCGTGTAGGGTTGTCTTTGACCCACCATTTTCCCTTTTTAAGGTTTTGTCACAAAAAATCAAAAAAACTTCCCTAAAAATTTGCTTTTCCCCAGCCGTGTGCTATCTTTAAATAGAAGGGAAAAATTTCCCGCCCCGCTCGGAACAGGCTTTAGAGCATTTCAACATTTATCGTACATATATCCACACGATTTGAACCATCCTTGGGCATCCTGAGCGGTGACCGCATCCAAGGCAACGGCAATGGCTTGGATCAAGGCCTCACGGCTACGGGCTT